>NZ_JAHXYK010000003.1:0-662306 GCF_019970005.1 Lysobacter sp. ESA13C
TCGATCGTCGTGCGGTCAGCCTCAGCGGCGGCCACACCTCGGCGGCGACGCAGTGGCAGAGCAAGCTGGAATGGCGCGAGGACACCGGTGCGGAGCGTCGCGAGCAGTGGGTCACGACCAACAACCTGACCCACAAGATCAACGAAAGCTTCCGCATCGCCGCTCGCTTCAACTACTCCAAGACCACCGACCAGATCAACGCCGAGGCCGGCGCCAAGTTCATCGAAGGCAACGTCGGTTTCGCCTGGCGGCCGTGGAACAGCACCAAGTACGCGCTGCTCGGCAAGTACACGTATCTGTACGACGTGTCGGCACTGCCGCAGATCGGCGACAACGTGGCGTTCTACGATCAGCGCAGCCAGATCCTGTCGCTGGAAGGCATCTACAACCCGAACCACCACTGGGAGTTCGCCGGCAAGCTGGCGCGTCGCGAAGGCGAAGTGCGTTACGGCCGTCTGGAAGGCCAATGGGCCGATTCGGCGACGACCTTCGCCGCGGCGCAGGCGCGTTACGAGTTCGCCGAAACCTGGCATGCGCTGGCCGAGTATCGCTGGCTGGGCGTGAGGGACGGCGGCGATCGCCAGGGCTTCCTGATCGGCGTCGACCGCGACATCGGCCGCAACTTCCGCGTCGGCGTGGGCTACAACTTCACCGAGTTCAGCGACGACCTGACCAACTTCGATTACGACCACAAGGGCTGGTTCTTGAATCTGGTCGGCACGTACTGATCGCGTTAGGCCGTAACGCAAATGCGTTGCAGCCATCGCCGCGACCGCCGAGAGGATGATCGCGCATGAGCGGCGGATGGTTCTGCGGCCGCTCGGCGCCTGCGTGGGGAGGCTTTTGAGCCATTCGCGCCGCCGCCGGTTTTTCGTTGTGGATGAACGATATTAGGTAGACATATTTGCGCTTTCGTTCTGGTCATAGGCGCGTCGGCGATCGGCATGAGCGAAACCGGCGCGCAGATCCGGATACAGATCCAGCAAGAAGACTCAGCTCGGCTCCGGCCGGAGTGACCACTAGCGGCAACGATCCAGCGTCGCAGTCCCATCGATCGAATTGCAGCCGCGGCCGAACCTTCGCAGGCGGTCCATGGAGAAGGAAATGAAATCCATCGTCGCCAAGCTCCTCGCGCTGATGACGGCCGTGCTGGGCATGTTGGCTGCCGGTCCGGCGGCGGCGCAGTACGCGACCGGCGGAAGTGGCCAGTATCGAAGCCAGATCCTGTGGTTCGACTGGGGCGTCAGCGGCACCGCCATTCCCCAGGTGGGCACCTCGGTCGTCAATACGATCACCATTTCCGGTACGCCGCTGGTGATTACCTGCACCTTGAGCGGCATCAACGGCAACGGAGCCGATCCCGACCTGCAGATCTATCGGCCTGGCGGCTATTTCGAAGACGGTCTGGACGATCTGTACAACGTCGGCGGCACCGGTGGCTCCAACACGATGGACATCGGTCTGATCAATCGTGTCGACGGCACCCTGACCACGTTCACCTACAGCTGCTCGGCTTTGCTGGGCGGCAGTCCCTATGTACTGGACGGCCTGGTGTTCGCCGATGCGGAGACCACCAGTGTCACCGAAGCGATACGTACGACGTTGCCTGCGGGCGCCACGATGCGCGTGATCGAGCGCAATCGCGCCGCGGGTTGCACGACCGGTTACAACGTCAACGTGACAGGCACGACCTATGCGTTTTCTTCGTTGCCGCCGAATAGTTGTTCGCCGGCCAACCCCGCCCCGATGGGGGTGTACTTCATCGACAACGCCACCACGGCGACCCTTACGCTGCAGGCCGGCGGCCTCCAGGCGGTGGCCTTGGGCGTGATGCTCAACGTGGCCGACTACGGCGATGCGCCGAGCAGTTACGGTACGGCAGGGCACTTGCCGCAATACAACTGGAGCGGCGGCACGCTTCCGGCCGGCAACACCGACATATTCTCCGCGGGCTTCTCGCTCGCAACCCTCGTGCAGCCGACGACCGCCTTGCTCGGAAGCCGCGTCGATGTCGAGAATCCGGCCTGGGCCGGGGCCGGGGCGTCGCTCGACGACAGCAACGGCGCCGCCAACGACGAGGATGGCGTCAACGTATCGGCATTGGCTCCGCTGTCGGTCAGTCTGCGGACGCTTTCGTATTCGGTGCCGGTGGCCTGCGTCGGCACGGGCTTCATCGCAGGGTGGATCGATTTCGACCGCAATGGCGTATTCGATGCCGACGAACGATCGGCGACGGTCAACTGCAGCGGCGGCAGTGCGACGCTGGCTTGGACGGTGAACCCGGATACCAGCGCAGGTCAGTCCTATCTGCGCGTGCGCACCGCGGCCAGTGCCGCGCTTATTGCCAGCGCCACCGGCATCGCCGGTTCGGGCGAAGCGGAGGACTACGCACTGACGATTCTCGATCAGACGAGCTTCGGCACCTGCGATGCGCGCATGTGGCTCGAACAGTCGCCGGGCGCGCCGACGCCGACCACGCTGTACCAGATCAATACCACCGTCAATCCGCTGGTGTTCAACGCCGTGGGAACCGCCACCTCGGTGTATAACGCGGTGGGCTACAACCCCAGCGACAACTATCAGTACGGTTTGATCACCAATCCTGCCGGCAATACCCTGGTGCGCGTTGGCGCCGACGGCAGCACGGCGATACTGGGAGCGGTGACCGGATTGCCTTCGGCGGTCTATATCAGCGGCGCCTTCGGCACCTCCGGAAACATCCTGTACGTTAAGAACAACGTCGCTGCCGGCACCGTGATGTACGCGGTCAACATCACGACCTTGGTCGCGACGCCGATCACCCTGAGTTCGGCGATCAATATCGCCGACTGGGCCTGGGTCGGCGGCCTGCTGTACAGCGTGACGAACAGCGGTCAGCTGGTGTCGGTCAATCCGACCACCGGTGCCGTCACCAATATCGGCGTGCCGAACGGTTTGCCGGCGGGCTTCTTCGGCGCGATCTATGGCGCGCCCAACGGCTTGTACGGTTCGGGCAATAACCCGCCCAGTGGTTTTTATCAGTTCGACTTGAGTACCGGTGCGGCGACCCTGATCAGCGGCGCGCCGGGCTCGAGCTCCAACGACGGTTCCAACTGTCCGACTGCGAACATCACCTTCGGCGCCGACTTGGCGATTACCAAGACCAATACGCCTGGCGTCAACGGCGAGGTCGACCAGGCCAACGACACCTATGCGCCGGGCACGAACGTCGTCTACACGATCGTGGTCAGCAACAGTGGGCCCTTCGGCGCCCAGAATGCGACGGTCGCCGATCCGTTGCCGGCCGGCATCACCACTGCGAGTTGGACCTGCACGGGCACGGCCGGCGGCGTCTGCACGGCCAGTGGCAGCGGCGCGATCAACGACGCGACCGTCGATCTGCCGGTCGGCGGTTCGGTGACTTACCTGCTGACCCTGACGGTGCCGGCGAACTTCACCGGTGCGCTGACGAATACCGCCACGGTCACCGCCGGCGCCGGTACCAGCGAAGCCAACACCGCCAACAATCAGGCCACCGATTCGGACGTGTCGGTGGCGCGGTTGACGATTGCGAAGACCAGCCTTGGCGGGGTCGGCAGTTTCGGCTTCACTGGCAGTAACGGCGTGGTGCCACAGACCTTGACCACGACCGTAGCCGGCACGCCGGTAAGCGGCGCGGTGCAGACGTTGACCGCGCTCGGAACCGTGACGACGGTGACCGAGGCGGCGGTCGCCGGCTTCACCCTGACCGACATCACCTGCACCGGGCTGGCCGCGGGAGGCAACGCGGCGCCGGACCTGGGCAATCGAACGGTGACGCTCGATGCCGCGGCCACCGCGGCCGGAGCGAACATCGTCTGCACCTTCACCAACAGCAGGCAGCCGGTGCTGCGACTGCAAAAAGCCTTGCCGCTCGGGCGCTTCGTCGGCAGTGACCAGTTCGCGTTGACGATCAGCGGTGCAGGCGGGCCGGTCAGCGTGACCACGACCGGCACGACCAATACGCCAGCCGAGATCGCGGTCCTGGACCCGGCCACGCTGGCGAGCGTCTACACCCTGTCCGAAGCGGGCGCAGCCGGCGCCAACCTGGCCAACTACGTCACGACCTATGCCTGCACCAATGCATCGGCCGGCGGACAAACCCCGAGCGGCAGCGGCAGCAGCTTCAGCGTGACGCCGGTGGCCGGCGACGACCTGACCTGCACGCTGAGCAACACGCGTAACCCGCTCGCCGACTTGATCATCACCAAGACCAATACCCCTGGCGTGGGTCCCAGCGACCAAGCCGGCGACACGGTGACGCGAGGCGCGACCACGATCTACACCATCGCGGTGACCAACAACGGGCCGGATACGGTTACGGGCGCCGTGCTGAGCGATCCCGCTGCAGGCCGCAGCGGTCTGACCTGCACCGCGCCGCCGAGCTGCAGTGGAGCAGCCTGTCCGGCGGGTTTGACCTTGGCTCAGCTGGAAAGCGGTGTCGCCTTGGGGGCACTCGCCAATGGAGCATCCGTGGTCGTGACGTTGACCTGCACGGTCAACTGACGTGTAGCTGTGCGGTATGTCGTCGGGCGATATTTCTTATGTTGAGGTGGTCAGTCGCGCATTTGGATTTCGTGCTCGTCATAGATGTCGGAAGTCGCAGAAGTCGAGAGTCTGCGTTGGCACTTGCCGGTGTGCCGGCATTGCAGATCGCGCGGTAGTTTCCGCTGGGTTGTTTGACTGATGCATTCGTGACGAAGCCATGAACAAGATTCGCAATGAGCACGACCCAATCGTTATCGCCCGGCCAACAAGCCGGATGCGGAAGTATTCGCTGCCCCTGGCCTTTGTTCTCTCAGCGAGCCTGCCATCCAGGCGATCTTCAGTCCCGAACGCTCGCACTTCGACACAAGGAGCTCACTGCTTGATGGCACCACGCGTTGTTTCGGGCCGATCCGGTTTCATGCTTCGGGGATTCCTCGCGCTTCTCGCAAGCGGCATGGCCGTGCCCGCTTTTGCCCAATTCACCGATCAGAACTGCAACGTCATCTGGGCGGAGAACAACACCAATCCCGCCAGCGTGGGTTTGTTCCGCGTCGACCCGGTCACGCTGGTCGCTCAAGCCGTATCGGTCACCAACAGTTCGACCGGTTCGGCCGGTCTGGCGATCGACGCGCGTACCGGCTATCTCTATATCGTCGGCAACGACGACAACATCTACCGCACCAGCGGCGTGGCCGGGAATATGACCCAGGTCGCGACCGATATCGACGGGCCCGGTACCGGGCCCGCGACCAACAAGTGGGCGCGGGCGACCATCCGCAATAATGTGCTGTACGCGAACACCAGCACGCCCACGACCGGCAGCGGCACGACGACGCACACCTGGACGACCAAACGTTTCACCGTCAACGCAGACGGCAGTCTGACGCCGATCAGCGATTTCACCATTACCTTGAACAAGGCGAACACGCTGGACTACACCGGCGGCGATCTCGCCCAGGACGATAACACCGGTCGTCTGTTCATGATGCTCAATCGTACCGGCAACGATTTTCTGTACTTCTACGAGGTCAACACCACGACCGGATTGTTGACGCCGCTGATCACCTCTTTGGCCAACGGCGGAATCAACAACCCTGTCGCGGGCATGACATGGGGATCTTTCGCGGCCTACGCCGGCAACTTCTACATAGCGAGCGGTTCGGGAAACTACGCGCTGTTGCCGACCGACATCCAGAGCAATCCCGCGATCGTCACCATCACCGGTGCCCCGGTGCCCAACAACGGCCAACCGGGCGCCGCCGACATGGCCGCCTGCGGCGCGCCGAAGTTCCAGATCACCAAGGCCGGCCAGGCGCGCGACGCTCAAGGCAATACCGCCAGCGTGGTCATCGTCGGCAGTACCATCGACTACACGGTGACGATCACGAACGTCGGCAGTACGCCGGCCACCGGGGCGAGCTGGTCGGATGCGTTGCCGGCCGGAACGAGTTACGTCGCGAACACCGCGACCTTGAACGGAACCAACCTCAATCAGGCGACGTATCCGTTCGCGTCCAACTACCCGATCAATTCGGTCGGCCGTCCGGCGGGCACGATGGGCTTTCTGTCACCGAACAACGTCGCCACGCTGACTTTTCGCGTGCTGGTGAATTCCGTGCCCGCGGCGACGGTCACGAATACCGCGACGACGGCCTTCACCGGGCCGATTGCGAGCCCGACGCCGAACTGCGCGGTCGCCCTGACCGGCTACTGCGCTGTGCACACCACTCCGGTCGGCACGACTTTCGCTTTGGCCAAGATCAGCAACGGCGGCGTGGGCGCGTTCTCCTTCACCGGCACCAACGGGGTGGCGGCGCAAACCCTGACCACGACCGTCGCCGGCACCGCGGTCAACGGCGCCGTGCAACTGCTCACCGCGACTGGGGTAGCGACGACAGTGACCGAAACCGCGGCGACCGGTTATGTGGTGAGCGGCATAGCCTGCACTGGCCTGGGAGCGGGCGGCACTGCCACCCCCAATCTGGCTGGCCGTACCGTGACCCTGGACGCCGCCGCGACCGCTCCGGGCGCAACCATCGTCTGCACCTTCACCAACGCGGGGCAGGCGGCCTTGAGATTGCAGAAGGCGCTGCCCTTAGGGCGTTTCGTCACCAGCGATCAGTTTGCGTTGACGATCGCAGGTCCGGGCGCGCCCGTCAGCGTGACCACGACCGGCAGTACGAATCTTCCGGCGGAAATGGCCGTGTTGAACCCAGCCCCCACCGGTAATACCTACGCGCTCAGCGAGGCCGGCGCCGGAGGGGCCAATTTCGCCAATTACGTGGCGGCCTACGCCTGCACCAACGCATTGCCGGGTGGGCAGGCTCCGAGCGGGGCCGGTACCAGTTTCAACGTCGTTGCGGTGCCGGGCGACGACCTGACCTGCACGCTGAGCAATACGCGCAACCCGCTCGCGGACTTGGTCATCACCAAGACCAATACGCCGGGCTCCGGTCCCAGCGACCAAGCCGGCGACACGGTGATGCGAGGCGCGACCACGATCTACACCATCGCGGTGACCAACAACGGGCCGGATACGGTTACGGGCGCCGTGCTGAGCGATCCCGCTGCAGGCCGCAACGGTCTGACCTGCACCGCGCCGCCGACCTGCAGTGGAGCAGCCTGCCCGGCGGGTCTGACCTTGGCTCAGCTGGAAAGCGGTGTCGCCTTGGGGGCACTCGCCAATGGAGCATCCGTGGTCGTGACGTTGACCTGCACGGTCAACTGAGTCGGCGACTTGCCCGCGCCGCCGGATCGCCGGCGGCGTATCGATAGCGAGCGAACGCATTTCCCTGACTCGCATGCCGGCTCTGCCCGGTTATGGCCGTCGGCGCGTATTGCCGCGCCGGTCGGTATCTGCCGATACGGGTTCGTTGATCCCGCTAATAATCCGCGGCAGCCGATATGGCACCGCCGGTAACACCCCTCTCATTCCCTGAGTGTCGCGGCCTCGGGAATGGGCTGCGGTGTGCATTAAATCCAGCGATCCTGCGAAGAAAACGGATCTGGATCAGGCTCGATTGGCCAGGCTCAAAAGGTAAGTTTTGTCAGAGGCTTCTTTCGAACCCCGGTTCAGTGTCACGCGGCTGACATTTACCGTCAATTACCGCCCCAAAGCGTGGGTCCAGGGGGGCGGGAAGGGGGGCGAGCTTGCACGTAGCTGGCACGAAGAGCGCTTTCTTGGGCGATGTAAACAGTTTCATCGCGAAATTGATGAAACTTTGCCAAATTCGGCCAAAAACGTGACGGTCGGCACAGAATTTGCATCGGTATGCCTAAGAGGCCATCGGCGCGACAGGACGTCCGGCGAGGGCGGACTCATACGGCGAGGCGAAAGTCGGGTGCGTAGTGGATTCCTCTCATGGAGATTCCGGCTCGGCGCTTTTATCTTGATGCGCCAGCGCGTGTCGTATGCGGAGCAGACGATCGAGATATTCGCGAGCTCTGGCTCTATTCGCCGTCCATGCCTTGGCTGGCCTGGTTCGAGATAAAAAGCGAAGTGGGGCGTGCGCGGTCTTATGTTTCAGGTGCAATTAATTTGTGCGGGTTATTGGCGGCGTGGCGGGGTCGAAATGCATGCAGACGATCGGCGCCGAAGATAATTGCGGGTAATAACGGCTAAGGAGTCGTTGCACATATCAAATTTTCATTTCGGTTCGGGTCATATTGAACGCACGCTTCGAGCGTTCGTGTCGTGCACATGGTGTGCACCGGACAGGATTTAGTTTGCATCGCGATCCGGCGGCGCAATCCCAACAAAGAGGCCAAGGATGGCGATCATGGACGAAAACAAGCGTTGGGCCCGGAAGGATGAAAGTCCGGTTTCAGCAATCTGTCGTAGCCCGCGACAGGAATCGAAGCAGTCCGATTCCAAGGAGGTAATGCACTGCGTCCAGTCTTCCGATCCTGGTTTGTGTCGATGGAATCGCCCTTGTCGGCAATGACCCTTCGGAACCCCCCTAGACATACCCATAAGCAGATCACGCCGTGTGCAATATCCATCCGTTTAGCAACGAACAAATCGACGACCCCGTGGACGAGCTGGAAGCCGAATCCATGCCCCAGAACGACAGCGAGGAATTGAAATTCACCCGGCTCGATGAGAAGCAGTGGGCGGCCATCGAAGCCGTGTTGCCGCGGACGGTCTATACGCGCAACGCCAGCGCCGACGACGCACGACGATTCGTCGAGGCGGCGTTGTGGGTCATGGCGACCGGGCGTTTCTGGACCGAATTGCCCGAGGCGGTCTATGGGCCCTGGCGCAAGAATTACGTCCGCAGCAACCGCTGGATTTACCGCGGCATGTGGCTGACGGTCATCAACGCGCTCGGCCCGGACAGCGAACTGGCGGCGTTGATCTCCGGTTACATGAATTCGCAGCTCGAGCGCCACCGGAAATTCGGTCGTCGCAATAACTTCCTGGACGAGGGCGGCGAGCACGAAACCTGAGGCTTTGCGTTGGGGATGGTCATCGGTCCAGCCGAATCGCGGGCCCTGGCCATGGAAGAAGGCGCCGCTAGCCGCCGGGCTAGGGCTCGGGGCGGCGCCTTCTTCTACCTGCCGCGTGGTGCTCGTTCCTGCCGGAGCTCCCGTTCTCCTCCGGTCGACCCGGGCGCCGCCCGGGCGATAAACCGTTCGATGCCGGCGTTCCTTGCGGCCCGTACGGCACTTCTCTCCGTGCCGCCGGGCCGCCTCCTTGAGGTCTCTCATTAAGGCTGCCAGCCGAGGCCGCCAGCCATACCGGCCGTTGCCGCATAGGCGCTGCAATCCGGCTGCGGGATAATGCCCGTCCCGCGGTGATCCCTGCTGCGGACGCGCCGACCGAGGCCGCATCGGCCCCCGGTCCATCCCCCGGCAAGCGCGGCGAGCATCGCCTGCGCCCGATCTTCAAGGCAGACCCATGCTGGAACTAGTAGGTTTCGACGGCGACGACACGCTTTGGCATAGCGAGGGCTACTACCAGGAGGCTGCGGTCGAATTCGACAGGATCCTCAGCGCCTGGGTCGACGTCGACAACGCCTCGGTACGCCAGCGCCTGCTGGCCGTCGAGCGCAGCAACCTCGCCCTGTTCGGCTACGGCGTCAAAGGCATGGTCCTGTCGATGATCGAGGCGGCGATCGACATCACCGAATCGCGCATCTCGGCCGCCGGCATCCACAAGATTGTCCTGCTCGCCAAGGCCATGCTCGACCACCCGGTGGAGCTGCTGCCCGGCATCCGCGAGGCCGTCGAAGCCGTCGCCGCCCGCCACCGCATCGTCCTGATCACCAAGGGCGACCTGTTCCACCAGGAAAAGAAGGTCGCCCGCAGCGGCCTGGCCGATCTGTTCCACAGGATCGAGATCGTCTCGGAGAAGGACGACGCCAGCTATTCGCGAGTGCTGGCGGAGTTCGGCATCGCGCCGAGCGCTTTCGCCATGGTCGGGAATTCGCTGAGGTCGGACATCGAGCCGGTGATCACCCTCGGCGGCTGGGGCATCCACATGCCCTACCACGTGACCTGGGCGCACGAGATGGAGCACGGCATGAGCGGCGAACATCCGCGCCTGCAGACGGTGAGCGGAGCCGGCGCGATCGCCGAAGCGATCGCACGCTTCGATCGTGGAGTCTGAGGTCGCGCAGGTGCCGGCAGAGGTCGCGACTGCGACGGAGCGGCCGGCGGCGCAAGCCGTCTATGGCTCGTAACGCAAAGATCGTACCCGCCGCCTCGCGGCGGCGCCCTCCAGCAAGCCAACGACCTTTGGCCCCGGCCGCCAGCGCCGGTGTTTCGGGCGGCGAGGGTCGTAGGCGCGAAGCGGCCTGATCGGGCGGATTGGTCCGAGCGAGTGGAATCGATGGAATGCAGTTGCCGATTCGGCGTACGACGCCATCGTCCTGTGATCGCGTGTCGCCTACGGTTCCATGCGGAAGCCTGCAACGTCTAGGCCTGTATTCTTCCGTCGCTGCATAAGCGGGCTTGGAACCGGCCAGCCGCACGCCCGATGCTCCGCGGCGAACTCTCGACGGCTGGGCGAAGTTCGCAGGTCAGTCGAGTCGTGCCGGATCTGTTCGGACTCGAAGGGCGACATGCCGCGCATGCCCTCTGCGAGAGTCGCTGTGCATGCGGGGCGCGCAAGCACATGGATCGGCGATGCAGGGGGCGAGCGAGCTAAGAATTTTCCCTATGCCATATCCGATGGAACTGACCTCTAATGCATACGGGCGGAAAGACGCGGTGTTCCAGCTCTATCCAAGCAAGAGCGCAGCCGCTGCGCGATCGTGCGATGGAGGCCCGGTTGCATTGGCGGATGAGCAGTCGATCGCGTCTTTGAAGAGCATTCGCGCGATGGCATTGTGATCAACAGCATGTTGGCTGCGGCCGCGCCAGAGTCGCAGGACAGTGGCCTGCGGAAATATCGAATTTGAACAGGAGATTGTCGTGGGCAAGAATGCCGATGGAAAGAAATACGAGGATGTCATCAACCAGGTCGAAAGGGAGTTCTTGACGCCGCAACATCGGGTTGCGATCGAAGAGGCGTCGCGCAAAGGGAATTTTGCCGTCAGCTTCAGGGCGGCGGGCGCTGCCACGCTGGCCGCGCTCGAAGAGGGGGCCGCGGCCAAAGGGCACGATATTCTTGAGAAAACCATCAAGCAATCGTCGATAGCCAAGGCATATCCGGCGAACGCCGAGGGCATGTTGCAGAAGGTGCGCGACGCCGGTATCGAGGGCTATGTCGGCCATTGGGAAAAGGCCAGCGGAGAACTGACGGGCATCTATCTCAGCAGCGGTCACGGCCTGGGCGACCGGGTCAAGGGGAACATCTACCCCATCGACATGAACCGGTTGGAGGAGTCGCTGGCCCCGCTCAAAGCAAAGGAAAGCTGGAGGGCGCTGCCGTTCACCGGCGACTACGACATGCACGACATGTTGACGTTTCGCGGAGCCGGCTTGCCGCATACGCCGCTGGTTGGCTCAAAGGAAGAACTGGCGATCAGGCACGCGATCAACAGTGCGGTGGCCGCGGTCGATGCGAATCGCCCGGTCGCCGACATCGAGCACAATGTGATCCGCCACGGTCCGCAGGTCAGTTTCTCGAGCTACATGGTCAGCCATGAGGCCGGGGTGGTGAAAAAGGACGGAGGGTTTTTGGGGGCGGTCGCCAAGCCGGGCGAATTCCCGGTGGCGATCGTCGATCGCGGCAAATGGTCGATGATTCAAGATGCGAAGCAGCTTGCCGGCTACTATCGAAGCGTCGGGGCGCACATAAAGGAAACCTGGAACCCCGATGGCGTCAGGACTTTCGCCGATTCGGAGAAGCCGGGCATGGTGAAGTACGGCTGGCGCGGCGATACGCCTGCGAAGCCGCCTGTTCCCACCGCATCGCAATCGGCCGATAGTCATCCTTCCGCCATCGTCGATCGCATGCTGGCGGCATCGCAAAGCGGCGATCGCGATGCGTTTCGGCAAATGACCCAGCAAGCCGCGGCGGCGGCGCCGGGACGCGAACTGCGCAGCGAGGCGGTGGTTACGGTCGACAGCCAACAGCAGGCCGTGGAACAGCCCCTGCCGGGCTCGAGCGGACTGCGCATGAAGTGATCGGTGATCCGCGATCCGGCGCCGAGGGGGCGTCGGGTCCGTGGCGGGCCCGAGTCCAAGTCCAAAGAAATGCAGGCGCAGCTCGAGAATGCGTCGGGAAAGCGCTTGAATGCAGTAAGACGAACTGACGGCGCTGATCGGCAGGACGGCGGTCTTGATGGAGCAATTCGAACGCCGTTGCGAGGAAGTCGGAGAAGATCAACGCGCGACCTGCCTGCAGTTGAAGGAGCTATCGCAGCAGGTAGTGGGGACGGTCTTCCAGTCGGCCGACGAGCGTCTGCGCGGCCTGTCCGGAGCGGTGATCGGCAAGCTAGAGGGCAGGCTATCGCAGCCGGTGGATACGCACGAGCATTGTCTGCAGCAGGCCGGCGCGCTGCTGCAGGAGGGTTCGCAGGGATTGGCGCGGCAGATTAAGCGTCTTGAGTGGCTGCATAGGCGACTGGTCTGCATCGGCATGGCCGGTCCGCGCCGGTCCGTGCGGCGCCTCGGGCCGGTCTGGCAACGAGGTCGGGTCATTCGCGAGAGCTGTGCTTGCGCGTTGTGCGGGTCCTCCAAACGCCGCTTTCCGCTCCCGCCAGACGGAGGCCGCTGCAAAGGCGCGGACTTGCCGCCGAGCGGTCCGATCGGGTTCGATTTGGCGCCTGAACGCCGGCTGCGCAGCGGACGACTCCGCGGCCTTTGCGGGCCGGCCGGGGAGGGCCGGGCGTCCCCCCCGTGGCTGCCGTTGCAACCGCGACTGAGCGACTGGCGGCGACCTCGGAATCATTCCAAGCCGGTTCACGGTGGCGAAGGCACATTCGCATCGTGCCTGCCGAGGAGCAGGCTTTACAGGAGACCGACATGACCGCCTTGTCCCGCTGGCTTGCACCGATCGTCATCGCCGCCGGCATCGGCGCGGTCGCGATTCCTGCCCCGGCCCGAGCCGACGATCTGGCCCGTGTGATCGTCGACATCGCTGACGTGATCGTGCGCAACAACACCCCGTACTACCGCTACGGCAACTACGGTTACAACGACCGGCTGATCGTCGTGCACGACCGCTACGGCCGTCCGACCTACTACCGCAACGCGCCGCGCTACGTCGAGCACCGTTATCGCCCGGCGCCGCCGCGCTACAGCTACGGCCCCCGCTATTACGACCGCGACTGCAACCATCGCGGCAAGTGCAAGACCACGTACTACGATCCGCGTTACGACCATCGTTACGACAACCGCTACTACGACCGTCACGACCGTCACGACCGCGGCCGCTACGGCCGCCACGACAACGGCCGCTGGCGCGACCGCTACGACGACTGACCCGACGTCGGTTCGCAGCCACACGACGGCGCCTCGGGCGCCGTCGTCGTTTGACCGGCACGGCGGCAGGTCCGGGAGGGTCGTCGCCCGGCAGTGTTAGCCTCCCTCACCGGCACGACACGCCGTCGTCCATGACCGGTTCCGCCATCGTTCGAGGCCCGCCCATGCGCACCGTTACTGAAAACACCGCGAAGACCCCCGTCGCCCCCGTCCACAGCCCGTCGTCGCGCCTGCGCCCGCGACGCCTCCTGCTTGGCGCGCTCCTGCTGGCGGCGATCGCCGTGCCGGGGGCGGCCTCCGCCCGCGGCTCGGTCGACTGCAAACTCAAGTTCAACATGTCCGGCTGGTCGGTGTTCTACAAGACCTCCTCGGGCAACGGCACCATCAGCTGCAGCAACGGCCAGAGTATGTCGGTGCGGATCAGCGCCAAGGGCGGCGGCCTGAGCTTCGGCAAGTCGCGCATCGTCAACGGCACCGGTGAGTTCTCCGGCGTGCACAACATCGGCGAAACGCTCGGCAGCTACGCCACCGCCGAAGCCCATGCCGGCGCGGCGAAGTCGAGCAAGGCGCAGGTCATGACCAAGGGCGAGGTGTCGCTGGCCCTGGCCGGTACCGGCGAAGGCTGGGACATCGGCGTGGCCTTCGGCAAGTTCACCATTTCGCGCTGACCGCGCGGCGTTTCGCTGCATCGCTGGGTGATCGCCGCAATAGATTCCGGGCACGCAGCCACCGCATCCGGCCTCCAGGAGGTTCCCCATGTCCAACAAGCTCAAGACCCATTTCTTCGCCCTGACCGCGTCCGTCGCGGCCTTGCTGGGCGCTGGAACGGTCCAGGCGCAGGATGTCGTGGCCGGCTGGAATCCACGCAGCGGCGACGTCTGGGTGGACACCTGGCTCGGCGACATCAACCGCTATGGCGCGCGTTACCGCGAGCCTTTCATCGACGAAATGGTCCGCTACTACGGCGCGCCGCGCGAACTGGTCGGCGATCTGTTGAACCAACGCGGCTGGACGCCGGGCGATGTTTATTACGCCTGCGCGATCGCGCAGGTGCTCGGCCGGCCGTGCCGCTATGTGGTCGACGAGTGGGATCGCGACCACGCCGACGGCTGGGGCGCGATCGCGCTGCGCCTGGGCATCAAGCCCGGTTCGGCCGAGTTCCATCGCCTCAAGCGCGGCTTCGTGCCGACCTACGACCGCTGGGGCCGGCCGATCACCATCGACACCGAGCTGCGTCGCGACTATCCGAACCGCCCTTATCGCGATTACGAGCGCGATCGCGGCGAAGCCAAGTCGGCCAAGGCCAAGCCCGGCAAAGACAAAAGCGGCAAGGACCACGCCGGCAAGAGCAAGAGCGCCGCGCAGGGGCGGGGGGCGGGCAAGGGCGACAAGGGCAACGGCAAGCCCTGAACGCGCGGGCCGGTTGTGACGACGGCGGCTGCGGCCGCCGTCGTCGTCTTCATGGCTGCGAACGCCGTGCCGGCCGGTCTATGATCGAGGCATGAGCGATGAGACATCCAACGATTCCGCATCGGCTCCCTTGCGAGTGGTCGGCACCGTCCGCGTGGTCGATTTCGAACCGCGTTGGCGCGGCGAGTTCGCGCGCCTCAACATCGAGTGGCTGGAGCGCTGGTTCACGGTCGAACCGGTCGACCGCGAGGTGCTCGGCGATCCGCAAACGCACCTGCTCGCCGATGGCGGCCGGGTCCTGTTCGCGGTCGACGAGGCCGACCAGGTGCTCGGCACGGTCGCCTTGAAGCGCTACGAAGACGGCCTGGTCGAGCTGACCAAGATGGCGGTGGAGCCCTCGCTGCGCGGCGGCGGGATCGGCCGCAAGCTCATGACCGGGGCGATCGAGGCATTTCAACAGATGGACGGCCGCGAATTGTTCCTGGAATCCAGCACGCGTCTCGGGCCCGCGCTCAAACTCTACGAAAGCGTGGGCTTCCGCCATCATCCGGCGCCGCGGCCGGGCTCGCACTATCAGCGTGCCGACGTCTACATGGTCTGGGAATCCGACGCTTCGGCCTGAGGCCTTCGCTTTCGCCATCGGCGAGGCGAGGCGAGGCGAGGCGCCGGGCGGTTCAGGCCAGCGCCGCGTCCTCCTGACGCTGTTGCAGCTCCCACATCTGCGCATACACGCCATCGAGCGCCCGCAGTTGCGAGTGCGTGCCGCGCTCGATGATGCGGCCGGCGTCCATGACCAGGATCTGATCGGCGTCCATGACCGTCGACAGCCGATGCGCGATCACCAGGGTGGTGCGCCCGATCGCGAGCCGGTCGAGCTCGGCCTGGATCGCGCGTTCGGATTTCGAGTCGAGTGCCGAGGTGGCTTCGTCGAAGATCAGGATCGAAGGGTTTTTGAGCAGGGCGCGGGCGATCGCGACGCGTTGTTTTTCGCCGCCGGACAGTTTCAGGCCGCGCTCGCCGACCGGGGTGTCGTAGCCGTCGGGCAGGCTGACGATGAAGTCGTGGATGTGCGCGGCGCGTGCGGCCGCCACGACTTCGTCCTCGCCGGCTTCGGGCCGGCCGTAGCGGATGTTGTAGCGGATGCTGTCGTTGAACAGCACCGTGTCCTGCGGGACGATCGCGATCGAGCCGCGCAGCGAGGCCTGGGTCAGGGCGCGCAGGTCGTGGCCGTCGATGGCGATGGAGCCGGCGTCGACGTCGTAGAAGCGATACAGCAATCGCGCCAGGGTCGATTTGCCCGAGCCGGAGTGGCCGACCACGGCCACGGTCGCGCCGGAGGCGATCTCGAAATCGATGCCCTGCAGGATCTCGCGGCGCGGGTCGTAGCCGAAGCGGACGTCGCGGAAGGCGACCGTCGGATGCGAGGACGCCAGTACCTCGGCGTCGGGCGAATCGCGCACGTCCTGGCGTTCGTCGAGCAAATCGAACAAGCGCTCCATGTTGGTCAGGGCCTGCTTCACCTCGCGGTACATCATGCCGAGCATGAACAGCGGCGCCGACAGCTGCAGCAGGTAGGCGTTCACCAGGACCAGGTCGCCCACCGTCATCTCGCCGGCGACCACGCCGCTGGCGGCCAGCCACATCATCGCGGTGACGCCGATCGCGACCACCAGGCTCTGGCCGAGGTTGAGCACCGCCAATGTCTTGATCGACATGACCTGGGCATTCTCCAGGTGGCGCAGGTTGTCGTCGTAACGGCGCGCCTCGTGTTCTTCGTTGTTGAAGTACTTGACGGTCTCGTAGTTCAACAGCGAGTCCACCGCGCGTTCGTTGGCGCGTGTGTCGGCCTCGACCGAGGCGCGGTAGTAGCGCGTGCGCCACTCGGTGACCGAGAACGTCCACAGGCCGTAGGCGAACAAGGTGCCCAGGGTGATCGCGGCGTAACGCCAGTCGTAGATCCACACCAGCACGGTGGTGACCATCGCCACTTCGAGGATCACCGGGATGATGGTGTAGATAGTCCAGTCGAGCAGGTCGGCGATCGAGCTGCCGCCGCGTTCGACGTCGCGGGCGACGCCGCCGGTGCGGCGCGCGAGGTGGAACTTCAGGCTCAGGCCGTGCAGGTGGCGGAACACCTGCAGCGTGACCTGGCGCGAGGTGCGCGCCATGACCCGGGCGAACACCACCTGGCGCAATTCGGTGAACAAGGTCACGCCGATCCGCGCCGCGCCGTAGGACAGCAACAAGGCGACCGGCAGCATCAGCGGGGTGACTTCGATGTTGAGCCGGTCGATGAGCTGCTTGAGCGCCAACGGCACGTACAGATTCAACAATTTGGCCGCGACCACCATCGCCAGCGCGATCGCGATCCGGCCCAGGTAGGGCCGCAGATACGGCAGCAGCGAGCCGATCACCGACCATTCGCCGCGGCGTCCGGCGGTGCGGGCGACCGGGGCGGCGCCGTCGGTGTCGGCGGCGGATTCGCTGGTGGGAGGAATGGCGGCCATGCCGTCCTGTGCCTGGGAGTAGGAAGCCGAGCATAGGACCTCGAGCGCGCTTCAGGTCAAGCGGTCGCCGATCCGTGCCGGCCGCCGCCGCGCGCCACGGTCGAAATGCGCGTATAAGGCATGGCATCCTGGGGCGAGCAGGGTGGATGCGACGGCGAAACCCTTGGGGTTCGCGTCCCGGCCGGCCTGCCCCCGTCATTACGCCTTCGCAAGGAGCACTGCAGGCATGAAAGCTGTCCTCACCGCGGCATTGTTCGCCGTCTCGCTCTGCGGCCCGGCCACCCAGGCCTACGCCCAGTCGATGGGTCCCCCCGGCAGCGAGCCGAAGATGCAGTCCTGCTTCGTGCTGTACGACCTCAGCGGCGGCGAGATCAGCCGCACGCCCTCGGCTGCGTGCAGCCGCCGGGTCAGCCCGGGCGCGACCTTCGACATCCCGCATGCTCTGGCCGCGCTCGACGGCGGCATCGTCCAGGCGCAGGAGCGCATCGGCGCCGACAGCGGCGGCAACGCCGGCGGCAGCGACCAGACCCTGGATTCGGCGCTGCAGTTCTCCGCGCCCTGGTATTTCCAGCGCATCGCCCAGCGCCTCGGCGCCCAGCGCGAGCGCGAGTACATGGTCCGCTTCAATTACGGCAACGCCGATACCAGCAGCGGCGCCACCAATTTCTGGGACGGCGGTTCGCTGAAAGTGTCGCCGGACGAGCAACTGCTGTTCCTGCGTCGCTTCTTCCGCGACGAGTTGAGCGTCAACCGGCAGATGATCGCCGACGTGCGTTCGGGCCTGCGCCAGCCGCCGGGCGTGGTGGTCGGCAGCTTCGGGGTGGCGCCGTTCGGCGCTACGCCGCCGCGCGACGACACCTCGGTGGCGGCCAAGAGCGCCTCGACGGTGATGGACGGCCGGGAAGGCGTGCGCTGGCTGGTCGGCCAGGTCAGGCGCGGCACGCGCCAGTACGTGTTCGTCAGCTGTGTGACCGGCCCGAAGAGCCTGCCGCAGAACGCGGCGGTGTCCCTGGCCGAACGCGAGCTGCGTCGCGCCAACGTGTTCTGAGTCGAACGCGAGGCGTCGGCCGATCTACCGGTTCGCCAAGATCGGCAAGCAAGATCGGTCCGCCAAGAATCCAATGCCCGACCTGTCGGAACCGACAGCCGCGGAAGCATTCGCAGAGTCGTCGGTCTCAGTTTGGATCCGACGGCCTCCGTTTCGGTGACGGGAGTCAAGGACTCGAAGCCGCCCCACCCGGTAACCCTCGCATGCGGTTTCGACCGTATCGCGGGGACGTAGCCGTGCCGGTCCGCCGGGCCGGGGGCGACGCTTCGCTTCGCAGTTTCCTTTCGACCAAACAGGAGGTTTCGTCATGGGTACCACGCGCATCGATTTCGATAAGACTTCGCTCATCAAGCCCAAGTACATTCCGGTCACCGAATCCATCCGCGCCAATGGCACGGCATCGGGCGAAGAGCTGAAAAGCGCGATGTCCGAGCTCAACTCGCCGACGGTGCAGGAACAGGCCTTCCTCGACGAGTTCGCCAAGTAAGCGTCTCGACGCAGCGATCCCGCATGGCGCGTCGCGAGCGGCGCGCCATGCGGTCTTTACGACGAGGCAAGGCAGGAGCAGGGAATGATTCCGTACGAACGAGAGCGCAGTCTGGACGACGCCGACCGCATCATCCGCGACTGCATCGCCCGGCGCGGCTGGACCGTGGAAACCGAGGATTTCGGCGGCCAGCTGATGACGGTCAAATGCAGCTTGCGCGACGCCGGCGGCGAGTTGATCAGCCGCGGCTTCGGCAAGGGGGATGCCGCGACTTCGATGGCCGGCGCCTTGCACGAGGCGGTCGAGCACTATTACTGCAAGGCGAGCCGGGTCTCGACGCCGGTCGAATACGTCGCGGCCGAGCATTTCATCGACGATCCGCGCTACGCCGCATTGCCGTTCCTGTCGGCGTTCGCCGACAACCGCGGCCGCTACCTGGCCTGTCGCCGTTACCGCTCCTTCTTCGCCGGCCGCCAGGACATCCAGGTGCCGTTGTTCCTGAGCTTTCCGGACTATCCGGTCGGCGCGCAACTGGACGCGCAGTCGGGCCGGCGCGACGACTTCGACTACCGCAGCGTGATCCGCTACAGCTCCAACAGCGGCACCGCGATCGGCGCCAGCCTCGAGGAAGCGGCCTTGCACGGCATCGGCGAGATCGTCGAGCGCGACGCCTGGTCGTTATTCCTCCTCGCGCATTACCTCGGCGGCCCGGGCCGCTACGGCGCGCTGATCGACCCTGCCTCCTTGCCCGATGAGGTCGAGAAAGTGCTGCGCCTCACCGAGCGCCGCATCGGCCGCGGCGTGTTGCTGATCGATGTGACCTCCGACCTCGGCTATCCGACCTTCATCGCCACCGTCGCCGAGCGCCGGCCCGACGAGATCGTCTACCCGCACGGCTGCGGCGCGTCCTCGTATGGGCAGTACGCGGCGATGCGCGCGTTGACCGAACTGGTGCAATGCGTGGACATCAAGCAGCGCTCCGATCATCTGGCCGAGCTGGACCGACTCGCGCTGGAGATGCTTGCCGCTTATCCGCGGCTGCAGGCCTGCGCTTATTTCGAGGTCGATCGCGACCGGCTCGAACGCGTCGACTGGCCGCATCCGGACCGGCCGAGGTTGGCGCCGGACCTGCTGTTGCCCGAGGTCGTGGCCGATCTGGAGGCGCGCGGCATCGAGCTGTACTACGCGGTCAATCACAGCGAAGGCGAGGACTTCTGCGTGGCCAGCTGCGTGTCGTTCGAACTGGAGCGCTTCTTCCTGGCGACCTCCGGCATCCTGATGGCGCCGGGCCGGCGCGGCCGCGAGTTTCTGTCCAGGCTCTCGCCCGCGAATGCGTCCAGGGCGGTCGAGGCGGAAGAGCAGGCGGGCTGAAGCGGGGCTGCCGGTGCGCTGACGCTCGGCCTAGCCGCGTCCGCGCACCTGCTCCCAATCCAGTCCGAACCGGGCCAGGTATTTGCGCAGGCGATCGGCGTCGTTGGTGCTGGTGCGCGCCGCGCGCGAGACCGCGAACAGCTCGCGTCCGGCTTGCGACAGCGACTTCGCCTGCCGGCAGGCGCGCAGCACGTCTTCCAGTTGCACGCGGTCGAAGCGGTCGAGTTCGGCCGCACGCTCGCCGAGGACTTCGTCGAGCAGGCCGGGGCGCAGGCCGGCGCCGTGCCATTGCCGGCGCAGGCGGCCGATTTCCTCTTCGACCAGATCGCTGCGGATGCGGCCGCCGTCGGCGAGGGTCGCCAGGCGCATCACCGATGCGCCGAGGTCGCGGAAATTGCCGCCCCAGGTGGCCTCGGCGCTGCGCGAGAAGGCCAGATAGCGTTCGCGCGCTTCGCGATTGAAGGTCACCCGTTGCCGGTTCTCGCGGGAGTGGCGTTCGAGTTCGAAGTCCAGGTTCGGTTCGATGTCCTCGGCGCGCTCGGCCAGGCCGGGCAAACGGTATGTCCACAGATTGAGCCGTGCCAGCAGGTCGTCGCGGAAGCGGCCTTCGAGCACGGCCTGCTGCAGGTCGCGATTGGTACCGGCGATCAACTGGAAGTCGCTCTCGACTTCCTTGTCGCCGCCGACCGGCAGGAAACGCTTCTCTTCCAGCGCCCGCAGCAACATCGCCTGTTCGTCGAGGCCGAGCTCGCCGATTTCGTCGAGGAACAGCAGGCCTTGATGCGCCGAGCGCAACAGGCCGGCGCGATCGGTCGAGGCGCCGGTGTAGGCGCCCTTGATGTGGCCGAACAAGGTGCTCATGGCGCCGTCGCCGCGCAGGGTCGCGCAGTTGACCTCGACGAAACGGCCCGGCAATTGATGCTTCTGCTTCTTGAGCTCGAACACGCGGCGTGCGAGTTGGCTCTTGCCGGCGCCGGTCGGGCCCATCAGCAACATCGGCGATTTCGAACGCGTCGCCACCGTCTCGATCTGCTCGATCATGCGGTTGAAGGCCGGGTTGCGCGTGGCGATGCCGCTCTTGAGCAGGTCGCGGTCGTGCAGGCGCTCCTCGGCGAAGCGCTGCGCGATGCGATCGTAGCGCGACAGGTCCAGGTCGATGACCGCATAGCTGCCGGGGGCCTCGCCGTTCTGTTTGCGCGGCGGCGCGGTCTGCAACAGGCGCCCGGGAAACAGCCGGCTTTCGGTCAATAGGAACCAGCAGATCTGGCTGACGTGGGTGCCGGTGGTGATGTGGACGTAGTAGTCCTCTTCCTCGGGCTGGAAGTCGTAATTGCGCACGAAGTCGTGCAGCGCGCCGTACACGGCTTCGAAATCCCATGGGTCGGCGAGGTAGGTGTCGTGGCAACGGACCTGGGTTTCGGGCGAGACCTGGCCGAGGTCCTGGGCGACGACGGCGGCGAGCTTGCCGTAACGGCGTTCGTCGACCAGCAGCTCGATGCGGTCGAGCAGCAAGTCCTCGTGCATGCCCAGCGAAACCGTCGGCCGCCATTTCTCCCAGCGGCCCGGGCCCAGGCCGGCGTCGAGTTGGGTGCCGAGCATGCCGACCACGACCTGGCGTTTCATGTTTATACATCCATATATAAAGCGATCAGAAAGTATAGATAACGAATGGCTGATCGGGCGAGCAAAACCGGTCGCCCTGAAGTAAATGTCAATTTATTCAATTAGATAGGTCAGGCTCGGGTGGTTGGCACGGGGCTTGCGCTACTACCTGCGAGTTCGAACCGCAATGTCCCGATGGCCAACCCCGATGTATGCGTCGACCGGTGGCTTGAACCGCGCCTTCCACGCGAGCGGCTAGGAGCAGTTGCAACACCTGCCGCAGCGCACCGCGGCCGCCAAACGATTGAGCTAGCGCATCGACGAATCCGGCATCGACTTGCCGATTGGGGATGCGCGATATGGGCGGAGATTAAAGAGAAGGAAGGAGCGGATCGCCGATCCGTTCCAAGGCGGGCCAGGGATCGGTACCGCCGCGGCGCAAGGATGCGCCGCAACGCGAACGCAAGGAGTGTGTTCGCGTGGACGGATTGGAAACCCGTCGACCGCACGCGCAAGGGAAGTGCGATGCGGTTACAGGATGGCCGGCGGACATTGGGGTCCGCCGGCCGATAGGCGATCAGGAGTCGGCTGCGTTTGTCTTCGTCGTCGTGCAGCCGCTTTTCCCTCGTGCCGCACCCGCGGCCGTCGTAGAGGCCCAGCGCAACCGCGCTCGCCCTTCGAGCTTTTCCCCTTCATTGTGTGCGCAACCAAGAGAGCAAGACCATGAACACCAGCCAGTACGATGTCATCAACGAGTCCGGCGCGGTGCCGATCAAGCACTGGACCCGCGGCGTTCCGCTCGAGGACGAGGCGCGCCGCCAGTTGCAGAACATCGCCAAGTTGCCCTTCATCCATCGTTGGATCGCGGTGATGCCCGACGTGCACCTCGGCAAGGGCGCCACGGTGGGGTCGGTGGTGCCGACCGTCGGTGCGATCGTACCGGCGGCGGTGGGCGTCGACATCGGCTGCGGCATGATCGCGGTGCGCACCAGCCTGACCGCGCAGGACCTGCCGGATCATCTGGGCGAGGTGCGTGCGGCCATCGAGAAGGCGGTGCCGCATGGCCGCACGGTCGGCCGCGGCCTGCGCGACAAGGGCGCCTGGGCGAATCCGCCGGAAGCGTCTTTGCAGAGCTGGTCGAGCCTGCATGAGGGCTTCGAGCGCATCGTCGCCAAGCACCCGAAGCTCGAGCGCAGCAACCACCTCAGCCACCTCGGTACGCTCGGCACCGGCAACCACTTCGTCGAAGTCTGCCTCGACGAGGAGCAGCGCGTGTGGTTCATGCTGCACTCGGGTTCGCGCGGCGTCGGCAATGCGATCGGCAGCCATTTCATCGAGCTGGCGAAGCAGGACATGCGCCGTTGGATGATCAACCTGCCGGACCAGGACTTGGCCTACCTGCCGGAAGGCAGCGATCATTACGCCGACTATGTGTTCGCGGTCGACTGGGCGCAGCGTTTCGCGCGCAGCAACCGCGAGATCATGATGAAGCACGTGGTCGACTCGGTGCGCAAGGTCATCGCCAAGCCGTTCGAGGCGCAGGCCGAGGCGGTCAATTGCCACCACAACTACGTCAACCGCGAGCATCACTTCGGCAAGGACGTGTTGGTGACCCGCAAGGGTGCGGTGAGCGCGCGCAAGGGCGAGCTCGGCATCATTCCCGGCAGCATGGGCGCGAAGAGCTTCATCGTGCGCGGGCTGGGCAATGCCGACAGCTTCCATAGCTGCAGCCACGGCGCCGGCCGCGTGATGAGCCGCACCGAGGCGAAGAAGCGCATCAGCCTGGAAGAGCATGCACGGGCGACCGCGCACGTGGAATGCCGCAAGGACGCCGACGTGGTCGACGAGTCGCCGGCCGCGTACAAGTCGATCGATGCGGTCATGGCCGCGCAGAGCGACCTGGTCGAGATCGTGCATACGCTGCGCCAGGTGGTTTGCGTCAAGGGCTGAACGCCCGGGCCGCAATGCGGCGCGGTATCGCGCCAACAAGCTATAGCGGCGACCGGAAACGGCGCCGCGAAACGGAAAGGAGAGCGGGCGGCCGCAAGGCCGTCCCGATGGATGGATCGCAAGATGGAACTGATCGAAATCAGCGGGCAGGACGGCGGCGGACAGCTGCTGCGTACCGCATTGACCCTGAGCCTGTGCACCGGCACCGCGTTCGAGATGCAGCACATCCGTGCCAAGCGCTCGCGCCCGGGGCTGATGCGCCAACATTTGACCGCAGTCGGCGCCGCGGCGCAGATCGGCTGCGCCCACGTCCACGGCGCACAGTTGGGTGCGACCACGCTGCGCTTCATGCCCGGCGCGATCAACGCCGGCCGCTATCGTTTCTCGATCGGCAGCGCCGGTTCGGCGACCTTGGTGTTGCAGACCGTGCTGCCGGCGCTATGGCAGTGCGCCGAGCCGTCCGAGGTATTCATCGAAGGCGGCACCCACAACCCGCTGGCGCCGTGCGCGGACTTCATCGCCGAGGCCTATCTGCCGGCTTTGCAGCGCATGGGCGTGGAGGCGAGCTTCGCCTTGCAGCGCCATGGGTTCTTCCCGGCCGGCGGCGGTGCGCTGCAGTTGCGCGTAGCGCCGTGCGCGCAACTGCGCCGCTGCGTATTCGACCAGCGCGATGCAGCCCCGCGCCTGGACACGACCGTGTTGCTGTCGGCCTTGCAGGATCAGATCGGCCACCGCGAACTGGCGGTCGTCGCCGAGCGTCTGGGCTTGGCCGAGGATCAGCAGCATCTGCGCCGCGTCGTCAACGCGCAAAGCCCAGCCAACGTGTTGCTGCTGCGCGTACATGGCGAGCAGCACACCGAGCTGTTCAGTGCGCTCGGCGAGCGTGGGCTCAGCGCTGAGCAGGTCGCGATCGGCCTGGTCAAGCAGGCCTCGGCCTACCTGTCCTCGCCGGCGGCGGTCGGCGAGCACTTGTCGGATCAGCTGTTGTTGCCGATGGCCTTGGCCGGCGGCGGTGAGTTCACCACCGCCGCGCTCAGCGAGCACCTGCTCAGCAACGCGCGCTTGATCGAGAAGTTCCTGCCGGTCGAGATCGACTGGGTCCAGGAGGCCGAGAGGTGCTGGCGGGTGACGGTGCGTTCGTAAGGGTCGCGGCGGCGCTGGCCGTCGCGGCTTGCGCAATGCGAAGAGGTGGATGCGTTATGTCGCGACGATTGTTTGCGCCCAGCGACGACCGCGCAACGGCCTGCTGCCTCGAAGGCCGGGGCCGGCCCGGCGCTGCCGCCTTGCGCCGTGTCTACCGTGCCTGCTTGGGTTCCGGCGCCATGCCGCCGGCCGGCGCGGCCGGGTTGCTGACGCCGCTGCGCAACTGCAGCGTCACCGCACGCCCCGCGACCGAGACTGCAGCCGAGGCCGGTTTCATCACCCGGCCCTGCAGGTAATCGGCGCGCACGCTGTTGGCGTCCTGCCAGTGCAGATCGACGCCGTAGGCCTGGGCGCTGCGGGTCGCGCCGTACAGCTCGGCGGCGGAGGGCGCCGAGCGCCAGTCGGCGCCGTGCGGCACGATCCGGATCCGATAGATGAAGGAAGCCGTGGCGCCGGGATTGGCTTCGGTCAGCACCGCGTCGGCCTGCAGGTCGGGCGAGGCGACCCGGGCGACTTCCACGTCGGGCATGATCGCGTCGTGGCTGCAGCCGATGGCGAGCAGCGCCGTCAACACCATCGTCAGTACCGTAGCTATGCGGGCTTTCATCGTCGGCGATTCGTCTCGGTCGGGGTTCTCCTCGATCCTACGGGGGCGCGGCGCCGCGGAGTAGTGCACGCATGCCCAATACGACGAAGGCGCCGGCATGGCCGGCGCCTTCGCGATCGAATCCGGCCGAGCGGTCAATCCGCCCAGACCCGCCACATGCCGGAGTTGTAGTAGTCGTAACCGGCCTTGATCTGGGCCTGGTCGCGCGGGTCGTCGCCGTAGCTGCTGTCGCCCAGGTCGTAGGGCTTGCCCCAACCGTCCTGCGAGGTGTCGGACTGGATCTGTACGTAGCCGGCGCCGCGCAGGCCGATCTGCTCGGGGATGTCCATCGCCGCGGCGACCACGCCGAAATGGAAGTTGCCGTAGTTCTCGTACTGCGCGCCCTGGGTCTTGTAGTCCCACGGCCCACCGCCCTGGACTTGGTCCTTGAACCAGACCATGTCGCCCGGATTCGGGAACTCGTGCTTGTGGGTGTCGGCGATGTTGGCGTCCATCGACACGCCGGCCGGCGCTTCCGGAATCTTGAGCAGGCCGGCTTCCACGGCCTCGTCGCGGCTGAGCACCTTGCCCATGGCTTGGGCGACGCCGTCGACGTAGGGTTCGGCGCCGAGCAGGCCGACGTTGTCGCCCTGCATGGTCTGCAACTGCGGCATCGCCGCCTCGAACACCGCGGTGCGGGTCGGCAGGTCGGCGCCCTGGGCGGCGTTGAGGATGCCGGTCAGCACGCTCGGGTCGTACTGGGTGGTGCCGGCGGTGCGGCCGCTGAAGTCGACGATGTACTTGCGGCCCATGGCCACGTTCATCACGTCCTGCAACTGCTCCTTGCTGAGCGAGCCGACGGCTTGCTGGAACGCCTGCGGGTCGTTGGCGAGGCTGGCCAAGACCTTGCCGGCCGCTTCGGTTTCGCTGTTGCCCCAGGTGCCCTGGGTGGCCTTGTACTCGCCGTCGATGTCGCCTTTGACCGCGCCGATGAAGGCGGTCTTGGCGTCGCTGCTGCCGTGGCTGGCGATCGCGTCGGCGAAGGCTTCGAGCCCGCCCGAGCTGCCGTCGAAGGCTTCGACGAAGCGGGTGGTCTGCGGCCCGTCCAGACCCTCGGCCAAGCGGTTGAACAACTCACCGCGCTCGCCAGCGCTGAGCGAGCCCATCGCGCCGTCGATCTCCTGGGTCCAGTTCTTGATGTCGTCGTTGCTGAGCTTGCCGATGAACTCGTTGCGCTCGGCCGGAGTGAGGTTGGCGACCTCGCGGTTGATCGCATCCAGGTCGCCCTTGCTGACGTCCCAATCGAGCCAGCCCTGGCTGAGTTTGTCCTGGGTGACGGAAACGGCGGAATCGACGCTCATGGAACGGCTCCTTGCCCGGTCGGGGCAGATCGGCGGTCGCGCCGGTGCAAGCCGGAAGCCGGCCGCGGCGCAGGGGAGGACTGCAATGCCGAGCAGCCTAGACAGCCGCCGCACGCCGGTAAATCGGGGGAAACCCTAGTCAGCCTGGCCGAATGCACGATCCGCGCACATCCTCAGCGCCAGCGTTGGTCGTTGCCGGGTGGGTTGGTCGGTTTCGCCGTGATGCCCTTACAGGTCGCGGCGGCCCGGCCTCTCATCGCGAGGGGCCGAGGCGCCAGATGCGGCTACGGCTGGCCGCGGTTTCAGGCGACGGCCGCCGCTGCCGCCTGCTGGTCGCGCTTGCTCATCAGGAAGGCGTGCAGCATTTCCGTCGACAGGCCGTGCAGGGTCAGGCGGAAGCCGGCGCGCAAGGTCGACAACGGCACCAGCGGATGGCGGTTGTTGAGCAGGACCAGGTGCGAGCGTGCATCGAGGATAGTCGCCACGTACAGGCCGATGGTCTCGTCGAGCTGCAGCGAGTTGGTCGCGCGCCAGAAGTCGCTGTCGGTGAGCAGCAGTTGGTAGATCGGCGTGAACAGTTCGATCGAACTCTGCAGGTCGAGGAAATTGCGCCAGCGCCGCGGCATGTCCTCCAGCCGCAGCTCGGGTTGCTTGACCATCGACAGGTCGGGGTCGGCGACGAACTGCAGTTCGCGCCCGGCCGCCTGCAGGTTCTGGTTGAGGCGGATGACGAAATTGAACAGGTTGAGGTCGTGCACCAGGAACATGTCCTCGCGCACGTCGGCCACCGCGGCCGGGCGCAGCGGGTTGCCCTGCACCTCGACCCCGGAGTTCTTGCCGATGAACTCCAGCACCTGCGAGCCGAGATGGAAGTGGCGCAGGATCAGCCAGTTCGCCTCCGGACGCAGGAAGTTTTCCATGCCCCAGGCGAGCAGGCGGTGCAGGGTGCGCGAGAACGCGAGCCGGCGCGGGGCGAATACCTTGGCGACCTGGATCAGCACGATCAAGGTGCGCGCCAGCGGACGCATGAACGGCAGCACGAACTGGCGCGAGCGCGAGCTGGAATCGGCCAGCCAGGCGCGCTTGACCTCGTCGTCGAGCGGCGTGCTGCGATCCAGGTACAGGGCCAGCCACGGACTGGGGTCGCGCGGGTCGTAGGCCTGCTCGAGGAACTCGGGTTGGTACTTCATGCCGGCATCACGTGATCGAACTGCATGAGATAGAGCTCCGCGGTGCGTCGAGCCGTGGCGATGATGGCACGGGCGCCTTCGCCGTCGGCGTCGTGTTCGAGCACGATCTCGATCGCCCGCAGCCAGCGGGCCAGATGGTGCTCGTCGTTGCTGCCATGGTATTCGAGGAAACGGAAGGCGTCGGCCGGCAGGGACAGGCTGGCCTTCATCAGCGGCAACAGGGCCGGGATGATGCGCTGGCCGGTGCCTTCGATGATGTAGATCGCGCCGAGCAGGCCGAGCGGATTCGGCGTCGCCGCCAAGGCGTGCAGGTAGCTGTTGAGCGCTTCGCCGCCCGGGTTGCGGCGCAGGGCGTCGATGTCGGCGACGGCGCCGCCGGCCTTGCGGTAGTCCTCGTACAGGATCATGTAGTCGTCCTGTTCGTCGCCGGCATGGGTTTCGATCAGGGCGCTGAGCTCGGTGTACGGCGCCTGCACCGCGGCCGCGCCTTCGCGCATCCATTTGCTGCCTTCGCGGACCTGCGGGATCCAGTGCTGCATCCACTGCACGTAATCGGCGGTGGCGAAGCGGCGCTCGCGCAGCTTGCGGATCACCGGTGTGCGCCAGGCGCGCGATCGGTAGTCGTGCCAGATCGTCGCCAACTCGCCAAGCAGATGACGCAGGGCCGCGGGCGCGTCGGCCGGGTCGTGCGGCGGCGCGATCAGCTCGGGATCGTGCGCGGCGGCGACCGGGGCCGTCGTGGGCACGGACACCGAGGAGGTCAGCGGCGCATCGGCGGCTTCGACTTCGATCAGCACGAAGGCGACGGTGAAGCGGCCGGACTCCGGAATGAAGCACAGGATGCGTTCGCCCGGCTGCAAGGTGCGGGTGCGCAGGAACTCGTCGAGCATGATGAAGATCGACGCCGCGCCGGTGTTGCCGCGCGAGGTCAGGTTGCTATACCAACGTTCGCGCGGAATCTCCAAGCCGGCCTTGCACATCAGCTCGTCGACCACCGGGGCGAAGCGCTCGGACGAGTAATGGCAAAGGAAGTGATCGATCTTGGCCGGGTCGAACCAACCGGCGTGGGCCAACTTGGCGTACTCGTGCACGCCGACGTCGAACAGATGCGGCAGCAGGCGGATGTCCTGGCGCAAGAACAGCGCGCCGTCGGCTTCGGCGGCCTGCCAGGAGTCGTAATCGAGATGGCTGCGGGTGCGATCCGGCGTCAGGCCCAGTTGCATGCAGACCGGGTAATCGCCGGAGAACGAACGCTGATGGATGAAGCGCAACCGCAGGCGCAGGCCGTCGCGCGGCTTCGGTGCCGAACTCAGCTGCAGGGCGCCGGCGCCGTCGGACAGCATCCAGCGCAGGAAGTGCGCGTCGAAATCGGCGTTGTAGTCGCGCGCGGCATAGCGCGAACGCTTGAACAAGCGCGACGGCATTTCTGCCGCCGCGACCAGGGCGCGCTGGTGCGAACCCAGTTCGACCGCCGATGCTGCGCTTTCCCAGGCGCCGACGCCGGAGGCGCAGATGCCGTGCGCGGACAGGGTCTGCATCGGCGGCGCGGCCAGTTCGCCCTGCACCATGCAGGCGAAGCCCGGCATCAGCGCATCGCCGCCGGAGGTGCCGCAGGCGAGCAGGCCGATGCCGTCGAGCGCGGTGTCCGTGCTGGCCAGACACTGCCGGATCGCCGATGCGGCCATGTCGGCGCAGGAGTGCACGGTGCGGCCCTCGGCATCGACCGCGTAATGACGCGTCAGGATGCCGTTCTCGGCCAGGATCCGGCGCTTGATCCGGTCGGACAGCTTGCTCAGCGGCGCGATGTAGGCATCCATCGCGGCGTTGTCGACGGGCGCGCCGGGCAGGAAGCGCCCGCTGCCCTCGATGAAAGTGCGTTCGAAACGGGTGGGCATCAACAATCCTTGGCAGTGGTGGCAGGCCCGTCGACGGCCGCGCAGGTATCGGCCGGGCGCAAGGAGCGCGAGCGATACTGCGGCAGGAACGGGCCCAGGACGAATACGCGCCAGGCGTAGCCGGCGAAGCTGGCTTCGAGCAGGCGTGGGTCGATCAAAGGGCGGTAACGGTGGTGCAGCCGCGGCAGTTCGGACCAGTGCGCGCGGCCGTGTTCGTGGTGGGCGGTGTGCAAGCCGATATTGAACAGCAGCGGGTTGAGCCAGCCCTCGAAATTGCGCGCGTAGCCGAACCGCGCCGCATCGTCGGCGTGGGCATGCTGCAGGTAGTTGGCCGAGAGCAGCCAGTGCAGGCCCAGCAATTGCGGCAGGATCACCAGCGCCAGCGCCTTGCCCGGGTCGACGGCCAACAGCGCGGCCCACGAACCCAGCCATGCCGCGTACTGCAGCAGATACCAGCGATAGGCCCCGGGCGCGCGCCGGCGCACGCCGCGCAGCCAATCGAACAGGAAGGGATAGATCACCGCGATCGCCTGCAGCGGATGCAGCAGCCAGCCGAGCGCGTGATTGTGGTCGCCGAAGCGCCAGGTGCGGGCGACGTCGCCCGGGCCGTGGCGATGGCGATGGTGGTTGCGGTTGTGCGCGGGATGGAAGACGAAGGTCGGGTGACCCTGCAGCACGGTGATCAGCAGATCGGTGCAGCGATTGCGCCAGCGCCCGCGCCACATCGGCAGGTGCGCATGGTTGTGGTGGATCACGCTGACCGCGATCGCCAGGTACAGCATCAGCGCATACAGGGGCAGGCTGAAACCGTGCCGCCACTGCCACAGCGCCAACAGCGGCTGCGCGATCAGATAGGCCAGGCTTTGCAGGTCGCGGCGATGGCGCAGTGCGCCGATGCCGGGACCTGTCGCGTTGGAGCGCGCCTCCTCAGGGCCGGCCTCGTCGGGACGGGCCTGGTGGAGGCCTGCTTCATCGCGGGCCGCGCCGTCGCTCATGCCGCGCCGTCCGTGCGGGTTCGCGCCGCAGGGCGGGCGTCTTCGGCGGCGGGGTCGATCACCGTGCCGGCCCAGCGGTCGAACACTTCCAGCAGGAAGCCGTAGTTGCCGTTGTAGCGCGCGTGGTGCAAATGATGGCGGCGGCTGGCGCCGCGCCATCCGCGCGCCGGCGCGGTGCGGCTGGCTTCGTAGTTGCTGTGGCCGAGGTTGTTGAGGGCGATGCTGAGCACCGGCAGGCTGGCCAGCGCGACGAAGCTGAAATCGTGCAGCAGCATCGGGATCAGCGGCACGCTGCCGAGCATCACCGCCTCGACCGGGTGGAAGGCGTAAGTCGAGAACGGCGTGGCGACGTGCGAGCGGTGGTGCATGCCGTGGAAACGGCGCAGCCAACTCGTGTGCAGGGCGCGGTGGTTGAGATAGAAGTGCAACTCGTTCCACAGGAACAGCACGGCGATTTCGAGCAGCACGCGCCAGGCCGGCGGGTCGACCGCGAACCGCGCCCAGCCCAGCCGCAGCATGCCCCAGGGCACGACCAGGCCGAGACCGAAGATCAGGATCGAGACGGCAGAGGCGCCGAACTCGCGGCGCAACTGGCCGGGCGGCAACGGGCGCGGGTCGAGGCGGCGGCCGTAGCCGAGCGCCGGCAGCAGGGTGTGGGTCAGCCACCAGTTCAGGCCGCCGCTCAGCAGATACAGCGCGGCGAAATACAACACGCCCACGACCATCACTTCGATGGCGCTCAGCGAGACGAACCAATGACCCACGTGCGGCTCCTGCCGATTACTCCTGCCGATAGCTTGCACTATCCGGCGGCGCCAACCCAGTGCGAGGCGACTGGGCAGGCCGTGTTTGGATGACTCGATCGGGTGGCTCGCGAAGCAGGGCGAGGCTCCCGGCGCGACCGTCCGGGCATCGCCCGAGCGCGCTGACGCGCCGCGACGGCCGCCGATCGCAGCCGCCGCCCGTGGCTGCGTGCCTCGTCACTGCATGCGCGCGGCCCGCCCGGGTTCGTCCTGGGCCTTCTGCGTCGACTCCTGCGCCAAGCGCTCGTCGCGCTGTTGGTTGAACGACTGCGTCTCGCGCAGGGTGTCCTGCATCGCCGGCGCCTGTTCGGCCACCGACACGCTGGCATGGAACCCGGGGATGGTGCCCGCGACCCACAGCTTGCCGTCGACCACGGCCGCCTTGTCGATGCGGTCCGCATCCGGAATGCCGTTGCGCTTGGCTTCCAGCATCGCCTTCGCCACGGTTTCGTCCGGCACGTCCGTCGGCACGCCGGCGCGGATCTTGGCGAACATCGCCTGGTCGTTGGGCGTCAGCCGCGACAGGCTGAAGAGCGGCTCGGGCTGGGCCGTCATCGGCGCAGGCTCTCGTGCGGATTCTCTTAGGGGCTCTCGCGTAGGCGCGGTGGCTGCGGTTTCGGCGGTGCGTGGCGATGTGGTCCGCTCCGCAGCCGGGGCGAACGCATCGGCCTGCTGCGCAGGCTCGTGCGAACGAGCCGGTGCTTGCGTTTGCGGCAGTTCGTCCCGAGCGACGTAAGCGGTCTCGCGCGCCGGAGGCTGTTGCGCTTCATCGGCCTGCGGCCGCGGCGCCGCCCGTTCGTCCTGTGCGATGAACTCGGTCGGCTGTGGGCGTTCGGCACGCTGCGCGGTTCGAGCGCCTTCTTCATTCGCCGGCGCACGAGAACCGAATTCGCGCGCTGCCTGCGAAGGCGCCTCGTCGTCCCGCCGGGCGACGGCGGCGGGGCGTTCCGGTGGGGCGTCCGATTCCGGCAGGACAGGCGTGCGGGCCTGCGCCTGCGATGGGTTCTGCCCGGCGCTCTTGCTCGATTCGATCCGCGCATGTTGCGCCGCCGACATCGCCTGCTGCGTAGCCGGGTCGGCCATGCCGGTGTCGACGAGGCCCTGGTCGCGCTGGAACTGACGCACGGCCTGTTCGGTGGCCGCATCGTATTCGCCGTTCTGAGCCAGCGGCTCGCCATCGGCGCCGCGATAACCGACGCGATGCAGGCGGTATTGCAACAGCTCCACCTCTTGCCCGCGGTCGCCGGGGCGAAGCACGTCGTCCTGTTTGTTCGCAGCGGAGCTGGCCGCGATTGCAGGCGCGACGGTGGCCGGCTGCGCGGAATCGGGTTGGACGACTGCAGGCTGGATGGCGGCGGGCTGGTTGGCGGCAGGCTGGGCAGGAGCGGCTTCGGCAGGAGCGGCTTCGATGGAAGCGCCCGGCACGAAAGCAGTCGGCGCTGCCGCCGGCTCGGATGCGCGCAGCGGTACCTCGGCCTGGGGCGATTCGGGTTGGCGCGACTCGGCTGCAAGCGTTTTGGCCTGGGCTGCGGCTTCCGCTTGGGGACGCTCGGGTTCCGGGACGGCTTCGGCGATCGGTGCGGGCGCCGCGACCGTGGGCACGGGCGATGGTGCGGGCGCCGCTGTGGGCTCGGCTTCTCGGCGCAAATCCGACGGCGGAACCGGCGCGCCGGTCATACGCACGGGTTGCGCATCATCGAGCGCCGGAACCGACGGCGCGAGTTCGGGCGAGGCGGTCGCCACGGCGGCCTGTTGCGCCGCCTGCTGCACCTCGTCGCGCGACAGCCCTTGCCGGTTGGCTTCGCGCTCGGCCTGTTGGTGGGCCTCGCGTTGCTGCGGCGACAGCGTGGCGACGCGCAGTTCCGGGGTGTCGGGAATCGGGGCGGCGCGTTCGCGCCGGGCTGCCACTGCCTGCTGGATGTCCTCAGTGCTCGTGACCGCGACGATCTGGACCACGCCATTGTCGCGACGCAGATGGGCGAGCGGGCTGTCGATGTCGTAGCCGCCGTTCGGGCTGCGCTCCACGTGCAGGGAGCTGGCATGCGGGTCGATGCCGTGCGCCTCCCGCGTGCGCTGCAAGGCATCCATCACCGCGTCCAGGCGCTCTGGATTCGGCTTGATGCCGAGCGCGGCATAGGTGGACATTACGTTGGCGCGATCCTTTTCGTCCAACGACGGCGCCTGCCACTGCGGAATCGTCAAAAGGTGCCGATCGTGCTGCACGAGTTGCGTCTGCAATTCGGCGCGCGTGGTGTCGAGTTCCCGTTGCAGATTGCCCGACGCCTGGCGGCCGGCCATCAGGCCGTCTTGGCGCTGCCACTGGCCCTCGTCATCGCGGCGATACTGGTGGCCGTCCGAGGCTTGCAGGCTGTTCGGCTCGGCGAGCGCTGCCAGCACCGGCTCCGGCATCGGTCCGAACGCATCCCAACCGTTGCGGCGATAGGCCTGTTCGTATCGCGCGGCGATCGGTGCCGGGCCGCTGGCGATGTTTTCGCGGACCACTTGCTCCGACATCCGGTCCAGTTCCGCGGCGCGTTCGGGCGAGGCTTTTTCCGGATTGACCAGCGGGTGGCCGCGGTCGGTGCGCGCGATCACCACCTGGCGGACCCAGTCGCCGGTCTCCGCATTACGCTGCCAGTCGGCTTGGGCGAAGCTGTGCTTGTCGGTCTCGTTGGCCGGCAGAACGTACGGGTCGCGCGGCGGCTCCAGTTTGCCCATCGCCAAGGCGCTGGACGAATTGCTGGCCAGGTAGGTGAGTTCCCGTGCCTTGTCCGGCAAGGCGGCGAACGACTGCTTCTCGGCAATGGTGACGCCGTCGTCGCGCAGGTCGCCGGGCTCCTGCCTCAGCCATTGCTTGCCGTTGTACTTCCAGTCCACGCCGTCGCGGTCGGTCTGGTTGTAGACCTGGCGCTCGTCCCACCATTGGGCGACCTTCTCGCCGACCTCGCTGCCGGCGATCGCGCCGACCGCCACGAACGCGATCGCACCCGGCCCGGTTTCCCAGCCCACCGCGAGACCGGCCGCCGCGCCGCCGAGCCAACCGCCGGTGCCGCGCGCCGCGTAATGGGCGAACTGCGATTGCGCGGCGAGCGGATTGTCCTGCGCGAGCAAGGTGCCGATGCGGTCGCCGGTCTGTTTTGCGTCGTAGATGCTGGCGGCGACGCCGAGGCCGACAGCGGCGCCCATTCGCCTGATAGGCGCTGCGCGAGCGGCCTCCATTGCGCGCTCGCTCTGGGCTACCTGGGCCTGCCAGTCTGCGAAATGTTGTTCACCCGCGAGTACGTACTCCGTTGGCGGATTCATTCTGTCAGCGAGCGGACGAGTGAGCGTGGTAAACCCAGGTGTCTTGCCTTCAACCTGAGTGCCGACCATATAAGCGCGGCTATCCGTCAGGATAAGGCCCGAATCTCCCCGCAACGGCATGCCGGCATAGTTCACTGCCACTTGCAATTGCCCCACGTTGTCCCGAGCCCGCGCAACGATCATCTCGAATGCGGCTTGGGTGCCATGGCTAGACTGGCGCGCGACCAGTACATCGCGCGGAATCCCTTCCACGGTGGTAACGTTCGGGTTGGCGAGGACGTGCGGCACCTCTATCGCGCCGAAGACGCGACTCGGCAGCGCGTCGCTCGCGATCGCGCGGACCTCGCCGACCGTCTTATCCGCAAATCGTGCCGACGCATCGGCCCACGGGCCTTCGGTGGGATGGTAGAGCCAGTCGGCGGCGGGGCCGCGATACGAGGCATCGATTAGCGGGCGGACAGGGATGTCGTATGCATCGGCCACTGCGCTAAAGAAATCGCGTGACTTCAGGAATTTGGCTGCTTCGCTTTTATTGATGACGCGAACGTCTTCATTCGCCTCCACCATGCTGTCGATCACATCCGAAGACCACACACCTTTTGCTGTCGGTCCGCTGTAAAGAACAGTGAGCTGTCCCGGACTATCCGCATCTACCTGCGCAGCTAGCTGACGCAGCTGTTCCGGCGAGCGATAGGCTTCAGGACTCCTGCGCAGGAGCTCGATAGCTTGCTGGGAGGTCAGGGAAGGAGACGTCATAAAACGCATTCCTCACTGATATCCAGGGTGATGGTGTACTCGGTATTTTTCGAGTAAACGCCAAAGTCCTTATAGGCGATTAGTGCTTCTTCCAGATCACGGATCACTTCGTCTTTCTTTGATCTGAGGTGTGCCGGCAAGCCGTTGCTTCCGTTCAACCAGACGAGTAGCCAGTGCGACCATCCTGGTTCGCCGCGGCCTCCTGTTCCAGCTAGTAAATCCAAGCGCAAGTTCAGCAGGTCGCCCTGCCAATAGAATGTCCACAGCGTTCTGTTTCGAAGTTCCGGCTCTGCTCCGCTGCCTATCGCTACGTTTCTTAGATAGATGCTCCTGTCTCGGTCAATCGTCCAATCCCGGGCATTCGTTCCGTTGGATATGAATTTCTCGTCGATTTGTTTGAGTTGATAATTATCGGCATCTTCATCGGAAATGAATTCATTGATGAAGCTCATATATCTATCCTTTTCGAAAAACAAAGAATTACAGTATGGTTTCTTTAATGTTAGAGCATTGAGTGGGGAGCGCTTAATTCATAGGTTGTGGGGACTTTGAATTTATTTGGCTCGGCTGAAAATAGTCCCAAAGCGCTTCGTCACCGATCCAGACGTGCTTCCAGCCCGCCTGCGACATCAATCGCTCCTTATCCTTAGCTCTGGCCACTGCACTCTCGTCCTTGGTTGCCTTTGCTGCTTCCCACTCGGCTCGAGCCTCCCGGAAAAACTCCTCTAGCTGGCCTTGTAGCATCCAAGTCACAATTTCGAACTTGGTGCTCACCGAAGGTGGTTCTTCCGCTACCTGATTAAGCGTCTTTTGCAGTCGCTCCAGGTGCTCTGGGTAGTCCTTGAGCATTTCCGTCAGTCGCTTGGGTATAGGCGGCAGAAGTGAGTTATGGCGAAGGGAGAGAGGAGCAACGTCGTTCGTCATGGCCATGTTTTCCATTCTGCAGGGCATTGTATCCGGGGGCTGGCCACGTACTCGGGGATTCTTCGGTCGTGAGAACTGCGCTTTCGGTTCATTAGGAAGCGTCCTTGTTCCCTTCGAAGTAATCCCATAGATCGTGCAGTCCCTTCATGCCGCCATTGCTCGATCTGGCCCTGAACATGAGTTCCTCCTTGATCTTCGCCTGCCCGATCGAATCCATATCGCCACTGACCTCCGCGTCTTCCAACTCAGTCCTGGCTTCGCGAATGAAAGCCTCCAACCGGCTTTCCAGCACCCATATAGCCACCTCGAATGGCGGTGTCAGCGGCGACGGCTTTTCGACTACGGTGTTGAGAACTTCCTGCAGTCGCTCGATGTGCTTGGGATAGTCCCTAAGCATTTGATGCAACTTCTTTGGCACGGGTGGCGGTGGAAGACGGGTCATAACGATGCTCTTGGATAGAAGGCTGCTAGGCGAGGGAGGTCCGGAACCGAATCCTCAACACCCAGGGGCCGTCAACGCCCAGTCGTTCGCAAAAGTGACCTTCCCAAGGAATTGGCTTTCGTTCTCCATGTACATGATGACCGGCCTGTCATTGCGCTTCGTAAATTCCTCGACGAGTCCCAAGATCAACGTCTGGACCGTTCGCAGTTGATCGGATGAAAACTTCGCGATGAAAGGGTTGGTGGCGTTCATCGGCATGCCGATGTTCTCGGGCATGTGGTGGCCGAACGACACGACTTCGAGATTGAAATGCTCGCGGTCTGGCCAGGTGTTTCTTATTTCGCCGAAGTACTCGATGTCGTCCAGCTCGATGGCGAAAGTGTCGTGGCCTGATTGTTCGGCCCCACGGACGCCGCCAGCAAAGCGCGCCCGGCCATGCGGAAACTGCACCCAGTCGAACGTCCCTTCATCCGCTGCCATCCTGATGGTCCCTTCCCTGCAACGCGGGTCTGCCGTATTTGCCCGGTCGGCCTCGTAATACCGCATTGAGTATCGCTCAGGAGCAGCCGTCGTAGCATCAGACTTTTCCTACACCGGCCTCGGGTAATTACCCTGCGTTTCGATATTCCTGCAGGGCGCACTGCGCGTCGGCTGTGGCCGGATGCAAGTTAACGCAACCGGGAGTATCGCTTTCAGGTGCTCAACCCCCGCCATTGCTACACTTACGCCTTATCTCGGCCTGAGTTCAGCAGGTATCCGGGGACTCAACAGGGCAGGCGGGTTTCAGCAGTGATCGAAGCAACCGGGAAAATATTGGAATCTCAGGCCATCCGTCTGTCCGTCGCCCCGATGATGGACTGGACCGATTCGCACTGCCGGGTGTTTCACCGCACCCTGGCGCCGCATGCGCGGTTGTATACCGAGATGGTGCATGCGAATGCGGTCATCCACGGCGACCGCGCGCGGCTGCTGGCGATGGACCCGGTGGAGCATCCGGTGGCCTTGCAGCTCGGGGGCAGCGAGCCGGCCTTGTTGGCGCAGGCGGCGCGGATCGGCGCCGAGCGCGGGTTCGACGAGATCAATCTCAATTGCGGTTGCCCGTCGGACCGGGTGCAGGCCGGGCGTTTCGGCGCCTGCCTGATGCGCGAGCCGGCGCTGGTCGCCGAGTCGGTCGCGGCGATGATCGCAGCTTGCGATGTGCCGGTGACGGTGAAGTGCCGTCTCGGTGTCGACGACGATCATCGTTTCGAGGTGTTCCTGGCCTTCGTCGACGAGGTCGCGGCGGCCGGTTGCACGATGTTCGTGGTGCATGCGCGCAATGCCTGGCTCAAGGGCCTGTCGCCGAAGGAGAACCGCGAAGTGCCGCCGCTGCGTTACGACTGGGCGTATCAGCTCAAGCGCGAACGGCCGCAGCTTAAGATCCTGGTTAATGGCGGTATTGCCTCGGCCGAGGAGGCGACCTCGCATCTCGAGCACGCCGACGGCTCAATGCTCGGCCGCGCGGCCTATCACGAGCCTTACGTGCTGCATCGGATCGACACCGCCTGGTTCGGCGGCGAGTTGCGCAGTCGGGCCGAGCTGCTGCGTTCGTTGCGGCCCTATGTCGAGGCGGAGCTCGCGCGTGGGGTGTTCCTGAAGCACATCACCCGGCACATGCTCGGCCTGTTCCATGGCGAGCGCGGCGGTCGCGCCTTCCGCCAGGTGCTCAGCGAGGGCGCGCATAAGCCCGGCGCCGACTGGTCGCTGATCGAGCAGGCCCTGGCGGTGACCGAATCCTTCGCCGCCCGCGACGCCGCCTGAGCTCCTGGTACCAGCGTTTCCCGGCTCTGCCGCGTCCATAGCCCTCCGCCAACCCCACCGGCGCCTGCCTGCGAGTCCGCATGATCACCCGCGATCCCGATGCCTTCTTCGCCCAGGCCCGCACCCTCGCCGCCGATTTCGGCCCGGCCACGGCGCGCGCGGCGTTCCTGGTCGCGCCGGACGGGTTCGCCCGCGCCGAGCAGTCGGCCGGCGACAACCGCTACATGGCGCAGGCCGCCGATTTCGACCCCAGCCGCGCCAGCGCCCAGCATCGCGAGCTCCAGCGCAGTCTGTCGGCGGTACTGCCCACGATCTGCTTCGCCGGCGATCCGGACACCCCGGACGCCTTGTTCCCCAACAACGTGTTCGCGACCGGGCGACCCGACGCGGCGCGGGAGCCGGGCGGGGCGCCGCGCTACCTGGTGGGGCGGATGCGCCACCCGGTTCGCCAGCGCGAGGCCGGGCGCGCCGACATCCGCGCCTTCTTCGGCCAGGTGCTGGGTTATCGGGCGGTCGATCTGTCGCTGCAGGGCCACCCCTGCGAGCTGACCGGCGCCCTGGTGGTCGACCGGGCCCGTGGCCTGGGCTATGCCGGCCTGTCCGAGCGCTGCGACGAGACCGGCGCACGGCTCATGCACGAGGCCCTGGGCCTGCGCGCGACCCTGTTGTTCGAGCTGGCGCCGGGCGAGTACCACACCAATGTCGTGCTGGCGGTCCTGGCCGGCCGCGCCGCGCTGGTCAGCCCGGCCGGTTTCGCCGCGCCGGCGCTGGCGTCGGCCATCGCCGGCTTCTATGCCCCGCACGGGATGATTCTGTCGGCGGCCGAGCACGCCGCCTTCGTGGCCAATTCGATCGCGCTGTCGGCCGACCGGGTCTGGATGAGCGCCGCCGCCGGGCGGGCGCTGGCCGGGCCCACCCGGGCCGGACTGGCCGCGGCCGGTTTCGCGCTGGAGACGGTCGAACTGGACGCGATCGAGGCCGGCGGCGGCTCACTGCGCTGCTGCGTCGGCGAGATTTATTAGGAATGACTCTCAGCTGCGCACGGACTTTGCTGGCGCTACGTGTGATGGCGGTCGAACCGGCCTGAATGGCAGCCGGATGCAAGCGAAAAGTTCAGATCGGATTCACTGCCCCGTTCCGAAAATGCCCCCACGTCGCAAGTTCGCACATTATTGTTCCGCTGGGGCATCCTAAGATCGTCATGAGCATCCGGTCCACCCGCGTCCTGTCGTTGCTGCTGCTCGTCGCCTCGTGCGCCGCGGCCGGCAATGCCTTGGCTCAGCACGACGACGGCCGTGGCGGCCGCGGGCACGACCGCCGCGACGACCATCGCTCCCTGTCCGACGCCATCCGTCGGGTCGAGCGGGAGAGCGGCGGCGGCCAGGTCCTGAGCGCCGAGCGCATTCCTTTCGACGGCCGTGACGTAAACCGGGTCAAGGTCGTCGATTCCAGCGGCCGGGTCCGGATATACATGGACGACCCGCAGCAGCGGGGGCGCCGCGACGACGACCGCCCTACACGCCGCGACGACAATAACAACGACTAACCTTCGCTTCGACGGCCCGGACGATCCTGTCGGGCCGATATTTATACAAGGGAGTGCCCATGCGAATTCTGCTGGTCGAAGACGAAGCGCCGCTGCGCGAGACCCTGGCCGCCCGCCTCAAGCGTGAGGGCTTCGCGGTCGATGCCGCGCAAGACGGCGAGGAAGGCCTGTACATGGGCCGCGAGGTGCCGTTCGACCTGGGCATCATCGACCTGGGCTTGCCGAAGATGTCGGGCATGGAGCTGATCAAGGCCCTGCGCGACGAAGGCAAGAAATTCCCGGTGCTGATCCTGACCGCGCGGTCGAGCTGGCAGGACAAGGTCGAGGGCCTGAAGCAGGGCGCCGACGACTACCTGGTCAAGCCCTTCCACGTCGAGGAGCTGCTGGCGCGTCTCAACGCGCTGGTGCGCCGAGCCGCGGGCTGGAGCAAGCCGACCCTAGAATGCGGCCCGGTCATGCTCGACCTGGCGGCGCAGACGGTCAGCGTCAACGGCGGCAACGTCGACCTGACGAGCTACGAGTACAAAGTCCTGGAATACCTGATGATGCACGCCGGCGAGTTGGTCTCGAAGGCCGACCTGACCGAGCACATCTACCAGCAGGATTTCGACCGCGACTCGAACGTGCTGGAGGTCTTCATCGGCCGCCTGCGCAAGAAGCTCGACCCGGACGGCGCCCTGAAGCCGATCGAGACCGTGCGCGGTCGCGGCTACCGATTCGCCATTCCGCGCAGCGGCGACTGATCCAGGAACCTTTCCGGACCCCTATGCGGCCCGCGTCTCCTCCTGATGCGGGCCGTCCGGCCCGTCCGACGCCATGAGCTGGGGTCAGCCCCGCTCGCTGCGCGCGCGCCAATTGCTGGCCGCCAGCCTCGGCCTGCTCGCTTTCCTGGCCCTGGCCGGCTACGCGCTCGACCGCGCGTTCCTGGAAACGGCCGAGAGCAACATGCGCCAGCGCCTGACCAGTTATGCGCTGGCCTATGCCGCCGACACCGATTTCGGCCGCGGCGGCGAAATCATCCCGCCCTACGACCCGCCGGACCCGCGTTTCGACCGGCCCGGCAGCGGCCTGTACGCGGAAGTGATCCTGCCCAACGGGCACTGGGACTCGATGTCCGCGCAAGGGCCGGTGCTGCCCGACGGCGGCATGCTCAAGGCCGCCGAGGAGACCTTCGAAGGCCCGTTGCCGATCACCGAGATCAACGGCCATGCCGGCGAGGCCTATCGCTATGGGCGCGGCCTGATCTGGAGCGTCGACGGCGACTCCAAGTCCGAGTTCCAGTACACGATCTACATCCTCGAAGACACCAGCGCGTTGCGCCAGCAAGTCGCGGTGTTCCGCTTGTCGCTGTGGCGCAACCTCGGCGGCGCCGGCGTGATCCTGCTGCTGCTGCAGGCGCTGATCATGCAATGGAGCCTGCGCCCGCTGAAGCGCGTGATCGAGGAGCTCAAGCGCGTGCAGCGCGGCCTGGCCTCGCGCATGAGCGAGCGCCACCCGCGCGAGCTGGAACCGCTGACCGAAAGCATCAACGCCTTCATCGAGAGCGAGCGCGAAAACCTCGACCGCCAGCGCAACACCCTGGCCGACCTGGCGCACAGCCTGAAGACGCCGTTGGCGGTGCTGCGCGCGCGCCTGGACGACGACCAGAACGGTGGCGCGGCGATCGATGCCGGCCTGCGCGAAGACGTCGACGTGCAGTTGCGGCGCATGAACGACCTGGTTTCGTATCAACTGTCGCGCGCCGCGTCCGGCGGCCATGCGCTGTTCGCCGCGCCGATCGCGATCGAACCGCATGCCGAAGAGATCGTGCGCGGCCTGGAAAAGGTCTACTCGTCCAAGGGCATCCTGTGCGAGTTCGACGTCGCCGAGGGTGTGCAGTTCCATGGCGAGCCGGGCGACCTGCAGGAACTGCTCGGCAATCTGCTCGAGAACGCGTTCAAGTGGGCGAACTCGCGCGTGCTGCTGACGGTGCAGTCGGGCGAGACCGCAGCCAACCGCCGGCCGGGCTTGTTGCTTGCCGTCGACGACGACGGCCCCGGCATTCCGCCGGAAAAGATCGCCTCCATCCTGCAGCGCGGCGTGCGCGGCGACGAGCGCGTGCATGGCCACGGCATTGGCCTGGCGATCGTGCAGGACCTGGTGCGCGGGTATCGCGGCACGCTCGACGTGATTCCGTCGGAGGAACTGGGCGGGGCGCGGTTTGAGGTTAAGTTGCCGCCGGGATTGTGAGGCGCTGGGCGCGCCGCGATTGCACCTGCGCTGGTTGTGCTTCGATCTCCGTGTCGTTTCGGATGGCCCCTGTAGGAGCGGCGTAAGCCGCGACCGCGGACGTGCCGAGGCAACGAAGGCCATAGTTATTCGTCGAAGCGGCGTGCGCTTGCCAGGGTAGGAGCGGCGTCCTACTGGATTTCCTTCGGTCACAAGCCGCGACTGCGGGACGTGCCGAGTCCGCAACGCCTTCGTCATTGATCGAAGATGTGATTCGTCGCAGGGGTAGGAGCGGCGCGAGCCGCGACCGCGATGCCTCGACCTCGCGTCGTCTCGAGGAGGCCTTTGTAGGAGCGGCGTCCTACAGGGCTTTCCTCTGGCCATAAGCCGCGACCGCGCTGTAATGGTCTCGCGGCGTATCGCTCCCGCAAGATCAAGATCAAGATCAAACGCTAAAAGCTTCCGCCACTAAAGCGGCGGGTTACTTTCTTTTGTCTAAAGCAACAAAAGAAAGGTAACCAAAGAAAAATGCTTTGTTTTGAATCACAGGCCCGCACGTTCGATGCCGACGCAGGGATTTTTCATACGGGACATCCCTGTCCCGATGAAAAACGGCGCGCATCCCTGCGCGCCGCCCTCCGGGTCTTCAATTGCATCGTGTGCGCGGTGCGGCGCACAGCAAGAGCAACAGCAAGAGCAACGATAGCGGTAATCGTGTGGCTGCGATGGCTTAGGGTAGGAGCGACGCGAGTCGCGACCGCGCTGTTGCGGTCTCGCTTCGCTGACGGCCGAAGGCTTCGACAGCCTCCTGTAGGAGCGGCGTAAGCCGCGACCAACCAACGCGACGTACGCAAGCGTCATCCCCGAAGCCCGGACAATCGGCGTGGTTATCGCCGCATGCCAGACACTTCGCTTCGGCTACGAAGTGGTATCTCGCCGCTTCGGTCAGTCGCGGCTTACGCCGCTCCTACAGGGGCCCGCCGCCCCGCTCAAGCGAACGGCGACACCCCATAGAACCGCTCCAAATGCGCGGCCACCGCGGGCATCTGCTCGCGCAGCAGGGCGGGGTCGCTGAAGTGGTACTCGGTGGCGACGGCGAAGAATTCTTCGGGCGCTTCGGCGGCGTAAGGGTCGATGGCGGTGTCGCGGCCAGCGTCGACGTCGGCGACGAAGGCGTCGTAGGCTTGTTGGAAATCGCGCGCCCATTCGCGTTGCCACGGGCGCGGCAAGGGCGGGGTGCCGTCGAGCAGGTCGTCGAGCAGGTCGAGCTTGTGCGCCATCTCGTGCGCGGCCACGCAGAAGCCGGCGCGCGGTTCCTCGCAGTCGGCCAGCACGTCGGCCCAGGACAGGATCAAGGGGCCGGCTTCCCAGGACTCGCCGATCAATTCGTCCTGCCATTCGTGCAGCACGCCGGCCGCATCGGTGTGGCTGCGGTTCACCCGGAACGCATCGGGGTAGACGATCAACTGCGACCAGCCGCGCAGGCCCTCTCGGCCGAACTCGAGCAAGGGCAGGCAGCACAAGGCGGCGAGCAGGCAACGCTGGTGCGCGCCGAGTTCGAGCTCGCCGATCGGGCTGATGGTTTTTTCGTGCAGGAAACGCGCCGCCAGATCGCGCAGGCGTTGCTGGCGCTGCGGGTCGAGCGCGCGCGCCCACGGCAAGGCGGCAACGGCGTCGCGCCACAAGGCGTCATCGATCAGGGGCGGGCGCCGCAGACGGCGCAACAGGTCGAACAAAGGCGGTGCCGTCAGCGGATCAGCGGAACATGCCCGGCAGGAAGTTGTGCCAACGCGGCGACTGCAGGCGGTTGTTGCCTTCGGCGTCGCTGTGCACGCTCGGCTTGGCCTTGGTGTCGCGCGCGGTCGGCGGCGCGGCGCTGCGGCTGCTCGGGCGGGCCGCCGTGTCCTTGCGCGATGCGCTGCTTTCGGGGCAGGCATCGTTCGGGCTGAGCTTGTTGACTTCGCGTGCACCGACGTCCGCGACGGCCAAGGTCGCACTGGCGAGGGCGAACAGCAGGCACAGACAGATCCGTAACATGGCGGAATCCTTGATCGGCCCGGCCGGAATCCGGCGTCGAGCGATTTCCCGACTATAGCGCGAAACCCGCGGCCTGGGCCGTCTCGGGGCGCGCAAGATCGATGCTGCGCCGCAACAGGCGCCCGCGCCGGTTTGCCGCAGACTGCCGCCATGGCGATCGCCCATCCTCCGCTGACCGCGCCGGCCCTGCGCCGGGCCTTGATCGCGGGGGCGCGCCGGGTCATCGCCGGGCGCGATCTGCTCAACCGGATCAACGTGTTCCCGGTCGCCGACGGCGACACCGGCAACAACCTCGCGCATACCCTGGGCAGTCTGCTGAATGGGGCGCTGAGCCGGCGCAGCCGCCATATCGGCGAGCTGCTGTTGCGGATCGGCGACGACGCCATTGACGGCGCGCGCGGTAACTCCGGGGCGATCCTGGCCCAGTTCCTGCACGGGGTGGCCGAGTACGCCCGCAGCCGGCCCGAGCTCGACGCCGCGACCCTCGCCGCCGCGGTGCGCCACGGCGCGGTGAATGCCCGGGCCGCACTGGCGCATCCGGTCGAGGGCACCATTCTCAGCGTCATCAATGCCTTCGCCGACGCCCTCGACGAAGCTGCCCTAGCCAGCCGCGACGGCGACCCGCGCCCGGGTTTCGCCGCAGCGCTGATCCAGGCCCGCAACGCGCTGGCGCGCACGCCGCAGCAGATGGCGCTGCTGCAGAAGGCTGGCGTGGTCGATGCGGGCGCCAAGGGTTTCGTCGATCTGCTCGAAGGCATCGCCGAATTCGTCGACGGCGGCCCGCGCGCGCTGCGCGTGCATGCCGGCGTCAGCGCCGCCAACGAAGCCTGCGCCGGACACGGGGAAGCGCTGGCACCGGTGCACGATGCGGTCGACCCGCAGCGGCGCTGGTGCAGCGAATGCCTGGTGATCGGCAGCGGCATCGAACGCGGCCGGCTGCTGGCCGCGCTCGAAGCGGTCGGCGCCGATTCGCTGGTCCTGGCCGGCGGCGAGGCGCGCATGCGCGTGCATGCCCACGTCGGCGCGCCGCAGCGTTTGTTCGATGCCTGCGCGGCGTTCGGCGCGGTCGAGGCCATGAAGGCCGACGACATGCTGCAACAGCAACGCAGCGTCGAACGGGTGCAGCGGGTGGCGGTGGTGACCGACAGCGCCGCCGATCTGCCCGAGGCCCTGGCCGAACGCTACGGCCTGCACGTGGTGCCGGTGCGGGTGTCGATCGACGGCCGCGACTATCTCGACAAGATCGGCCTGGCCACCGCCGAGTTCTACCGGCGCATGGCCGGCAGCGCCGACTTGCCGCGCACCAGCCAGCCGCCGCCGGGCGATTTCCGCCGCGCCTTCGAGTTCCTGCTGGGGCACCGCACCGAGGTTCTGTACGTCGGCCTGTCGCGCGCGGTCTCCGGCACCCTGCAGTCGGGCGAACAGGCCGCGGCGCGTGCCGATGCGCGCCGGGTGCAGGTGTTCGACAGTTTCAATGCCGCCGGCGGCCAGGCCTTGCTGGCCTGGCGTGCGGCCGAGTTGGCCGCCGACGGCGCCGAGCTGGCGGCGATCGTGGCCGAACTCGAACGCCTGCGTCCGCTGACCCGGACCTGGGCGATGGCGCGGGATATCTCGCACGCGGTGCGCGGCGGGCGGATTCCGCCCTGGGCCGGGCCGCTGGTGCGTTACACCGGCCTGACCCCGGTTGCGAAGATGAAGCCGGAGGGGCGGCTGAGCGTCAGCGGCGGCTTGTTCGCCAAGAAGGACGCGCCCGAGGCCTTTGCTCGCCATCTGACGCGGCGCCTGCCGGACGGGCAGCGCTGGCGCGCGATCGTCGGCCATTGCGATGCCCTCGGCGACGGCGAGCGTCTGCTCGAAGCCCTGCGCCGCCGCCTGGACCTGGAACAGGCCTGGCTGGTCGAGACCGGGCCGGCATTGGGCGCCCATGCCGGGCGCGGGGCGTTGCTGGTGTCGGTGCAGCCGGCGCCGGGCTGAGGCCGCGGCCCAACGGTTACGCGGCAAGCGCGAGAGGGCGCGGTCGCGGCTCGCGCCGCTCCTACCCACCCCTAGCCGACGCCGTACAGGGGGCAAGCCGTGACCCGGCTGCGGCCCGATCGCCGGCAGTCCTGCGAAGGCTCATGTTCGCGCCCGTCGCCGCGCAACGGTGCATCCGCCGGCACGGCGCTCGAATCCGTATCGGCTCTCGTAGCGGCTCGCGCATAATTCGCCCATGTCGCTCGCCGCCCTCCCGCCGCCCCTGTCCGCCGCCATCGCGGTGGCGCCGTTGTCGGTGGTGGTGTTGTTGGCGGCGTACGCGATCGGCTCCCTGTCGGGCAGCCTGCTGTTCGGGCGCCTGCGCGGCGTCGATATCCGCCAACAGGGCAGCGGCAACGCCGGCGGCACCAATGCCTTCCGCACCCAGGGCCTGCGTTTCGCCGCGGTCGTGGTCGTGTTCGACATCGGCAAGGGCGCGCTGGCGACCTGGCTGGCGCTGCGCTTCGCGCCGGTCGGCGACGACTTGTCGGTGACCGCGCACGGTTACCTCGCTGCGTTCGCTGCCGTGCTGGGCCATGTCTGGCCGATCTGGCACGGGTTCCGCGGCGGCAAGGGCGCGGCCACCCTGGTCGGCGCGCTGATGGTGCTGTGGCCGTTCGCGGTGCCGCTGCTGTTGCTGGTCTGGGCGGCGGTGCTGATCGCCAGCGGTTATGTCGGCCTGGCCACGGTGATCGCGGCGCTGTGCCTGCCGCTGCTCGCCTGGTTCGGCGATGCCGGCCTGCCGCGGCAATGCTTCGCGATCGCCGCCGCACTGTTGGTCGTGTTTACCCACCGCGGCAATCTGGCGCGTCTGCGCGCCGGTACCGAATCGCGCTTCGCCGGCGCGCGTCTGCTGCACCGTTGGCGCCGGAGCTGATGGACGACCGCGCGCTGTTGCAGCACTTGATCGCAGGCCCCGCCACCGGCGACGCGCTCGCCAGCGCCGCCGGGCAGACCCGCGCGGCGGTGTGGAAGCGCATCGAAGCCTTGCGCGAAGCGGGCGTAGCGATCGAAGCCAAGCCCGGGCGCGGTTATGCGTTGTCGCAGCCGCTGGATCTGCTCGATGCCGAGGCGATCGCCGCGGCCCTGTCGGCGCCGACGCGGGTGCGGCTGGCCGCGCTCGAAGTGGCCTGGAGCATCGATTCGACCAACAGCGAACTGCTGCGCCGGCCGACCCCGGCGCAAGGCGTCGCGGTGTTGCTGGCCGAACGCCAGACCGGCGGCCGCGGGCGCCGCGGCCGGGTCTGGACCTCGCCATTGGCCGCGCATCTGTATCTCTCGTTGTCGCGCTCGTTCGGCGGGGGCCTGGCGCGCCTCGGCGGGCTGAGCCTGGTCGCCGGCATCGCCGCGGCCGAGGCCCTGCAAGGCCTCGGCTATGCCGCGGTGCGGCTGAAATGGCCGAACGACCTGGTCGTGCTCGACGGCGACGGCCTGCGCAAGCTCGGTGGCCTGCTGATCGAAGGCGGCGGCGAATACGCCGGGCCGGCGCGCGCGGTGATCGGGCTCGGGCTCAACGTGCGCATGCCGGCTGCCGTCGCAGCGTCGATCGACCAGCCCTGGAGCGACCTGTCCGGCCTTGCCGGCGGGCATGCCGTAGCGCGCGACACGGTCGCTGCGGCCCTGCTGGAGCGCTTGCTGCCGGCGCTGGACGAATTCGACGCCGCCGGGTTGGCGCCGTTCCTCGACCGTTACGCCGCGTTCGATGCATTGGCCGGGCAGGCGATCAGCGTGCACGGTGCCGACGCGACGCATCAGGGTATCGCCCTCGGCCTGGCCGACGACGGCGCCCTGCGCGTGCGCCTGGACGATGGCGAGGAACGTCGTTTCCATGCCGGCGAAGTCAGCGTGCGGCGCGCGCAAGGAGCATCGCGTTGAGCTCCTGGTTATTCGATCTCGGAAACACCCGGCTCAAGTGCGCGCCGCTCGGCGCCGACGGCCGTCCCGGCGACGCGGTGGCGCTGCCGCATCGTGAGGAAGACGTCGCCGCCGCACTCGCCGAGGCCTTGCCGGCGGAGCGGATCGAGGTCGCCTATCTGGCCAGCGTGGCGCATCCGGCCTTGCGCCTGGCGGTGCTCGAAGCACTGACCGTGCATTGCCGGCGGATCTCGATCGCGCGCACCCAAGCGAGTTTCCGCTCGCCGCAGGGTTTCGCCGCGGCGCGCTCCGATACGGTGCGCATCGCCTATGCCGAACCGCGCAAGCTCGGCGCCGACCGTTTCCTGGCCTTGCTCGGCGCGCACGCGCAAGGCGAGGGCGCGGCTTTGATCTGCGGCGTCGGCACTGCGCTCACCATCGATCTGCTCGACGCCGATGGCCTGCACCATGGTGGCCTGATCGCGCCGTCGCCGACCCTGATGCGCGAGGCCTTGCATGCGCGCGCGCCGCAATTGCCCGAACACGGCGGCGAGACGCTCGATTTCGCCGCCGACACCGAAGATGCCCTGGCCTCGGGTTGCGACGGCGCGGCCTTGGCCCTGATCGAACGCAGCCTGGCCTCGGCGACCGCGAAACTCGGCCAGCGGCCGCGTCTGCTGTTGCACGGCGGCGGCGCCGATGCGCTGGCCGCCGCTCTGCCGTCGCCGACCCTGGCCCCGACGCTGGTCCTGCAAGGACTCGCGATCTGGGCCGGCATCGAAACTTCCCCCTGACCCCAGGCGATAGAATCCGCGCATGCTCGTCCGTGCCCTCATCGTTCTGCTGATCGCGCTCAACATCGGCGTCGCCGCCTGGTGGGTCGCGCGTCCCGTCCCGGCCGCCGCGGCCGAGGAGACACTGCCGCTCGGCGTGGCCCGTCTGCAACTGGCCGGCGAATCCAAGCTGGCCGAGTCCAAGGCCGTAGCGCAAGCCGGGGCGACTGCGCCGTCGGCGCCGGCCGCCGCCTTGGTGGACAGCGCCGGCAAGCTGCCGGCGACGAGCGCGCGCCAGCCCGATGCCGATCAGACCGAAGCGGCCAAGGCGGAGGCAGCGGCGGCGAAGCTCGATGCTGCGAGCGGCGCGCCGCCGGCCGCACTGCCGCCGCCTACCGCCGCCGCGACGCCAGTGCCGCCGCCGGCCGAAGTGGCGAAAGCGCAGTGCTTCAGCATCGGCCCCTTCGCCGATGCCGCGGCCGCCGACGCGGCACGGGCGAAGTTGCAACCGCTCGCGCAGAAGCTGGCGACGCGCGCTCAGGCCGGCACCTCGAATCCTTCGCGCGGTTGGCGGGTATATCTGCCGCCGGCCGCGAGCGCGGAGGCCGCGCAAGCGACCGCGCAGCGCATTCGCGCCGCCGGTTTCAGCGATCTGTTCGTGATGGGCGGCGGTGGCGCCGACGCCAACGGCATCGCCCTCGGCCGCTTCCGCAGCGAGGAGTCGGCGCGCAAGCGTGCCTCTTCGCTCAGCGAAGCCGGTTTCCCGGCGCGGGTCGAAGCGCTCGGCGAGACCGCCTCGGCGACCTGGATCGATGCCGCCACCACCACCTCGAACGGCGATGCCTTGCGCCGCGCCGCCGGTGCGCAGCGTTGGCGCACTGTGTCCTGCGGCACCCTCGGCTGAGCGCGCTGTCCGTGGGAGGCGGGGGCGCGTAGAATGCGCCTGCCGTCGCCGTATCGAACCCTGGGTCCCGATCCGCACGACGCGCCGTCACGTACCTTGCCGCTTTAGCTCAGTTGGTAGAGCACTCGCCTTGTAAGCGAGCGGTCGTCCGTTCGATTCGGACAAGCGGCACCACGTGAATCCGAATAAAGACAACCGCCCGGCCAAGTGAGCTCAAGAAAAGATAGCCGCCCGGCCAATCCATCCAACGGCGCGAATCGTTCCGGCTTCCGTCAGAACACTGCCCTGGCTGTCCTGTCTCCGCCACAGCGCAGGCGAGCAGACGCCAACGCACTGCGTCCCACAGCTACCTTCCGAACGGCGTGATTGCGGTGTCGGCCCCAGAGCATCGTGAACTGCGGCAGGGGCCGAGCGCGCTCGCCCCAACCCGCACCACCCGTGCTGCAGCGCAACGCCCTAGCGCCGCTCAACAGCCCGCCCCCAGCCCCGCATCCGCCCTGCGCTAGAATGCCGGCATCGTCGGCGGCCGCAGCGCAACGCGCGGCCCTGTTGCGGCGATCGCGCGATGCCGCGGGCATCGTCTGCGTTCACTATCGATATCCCTCGTGCGTCGCAACGCCGGCGCAGGGAAGAGGAATTCACATGAGTCGTACTTATCCTCCGGTGTCCTTGCTCGGTGCGCCGACCGACGTCGGTGCAGGCCATCGCGGCGCGCGCCTGGGGCCGGAAGCGCTGCGCATCGCCGGCCTCGGCGAAGCTCTCGCCGCGCGCGGCGTCGACGTGGTCGATCGCGGCAACCTCGACGGCCCGCGCAATCCCTGGCAAAAGCCGGTCGAAGGCTATCGCCACTTGCCCGAGGTGGTGGCCTGGAATCGTCTGGTGATGGATGCGGTCGGCGCGGAACTGCGCGAGGGGCGCATGCCGATCCTGCTCGGCGGCGATCACTGCCTCGGCCTGGGTTCGATCACCGCGGTCGCGCAGCACTGCCGCGAGACCGGCAAGCAATTGCGCGTGCTCTGGCTCGATGCGCACGCCGACTTCAATACCAGCCAGGTCACGCCGTCGGGCAACATCCACGGCATGCCGGTGTCGTGCCTGTGCGGCCTCGGCCCGGAAGCCCTGACCCATCTCGGCGGTTCCTCGCCGGCGATGCGCCCCGACGAGATCCGCCAGATCGGCATCCGCTCGGTCGATCGCGGCGAGAAGCAGTTGATCCAGCAGCACGGGCTCGATGTCTACGACATGCGCTACATCGACGAGATCGGCATGAAGCGGGTGATGGAGGAGGCGCTCGAAGGCGTCGACGAAAACACCCATCTGCACGTCAGCTTCGACGTCGACTTCCTCGATCCGAGCATCGCCCCGGGCGTCGGCACCACGGTGCCGGGCGGTCCGAACTATCGCGAAGCGCAGTTGGTCATGGAGATGATCGCCGACAGCGGCCGCCTGGCTTCGCTGGACATCGTCGAACTCAATCCGATCCTCGACAAGCGCAACCGCACCGCCAAGCTCGCGGTCGACCTGGTCGAGAGCCTGTTCGGAAAGTCGACCCTGATGCGCGAATGACGCGACCGTCGCCGCGGCGATGAATCGCGGCTGACGACTTCGCGGTCGGACAGGCGCACGACGCCTTGTTTCATGGAATTCCGGGCCGGCGCTGCACGCCGGCTTCACATTCGCTCGCGTCTCATGCCAGTCAGGACGCGACTGCGTGCGCGGCCCGATCTGGTATCCGTAACCGACCAAGGAGTTCTTATGAAGCGTTTGACTGCCCTGTTGCTGCTGGCCCTGTTCTCGATGGGCACCCTGACTGCTTGCAACACCGTGGCCGGTGCCGGCAAGGACGTGAAGAAGGCCGGTGAGAAGGTCGAGCAGAAGGCCGAAGAGGTCCGCGACGGCAAATAAGCCGTAGGGCCCGACGAGATGCAAAGAAAAGGCCGGAGCGATCCGGCCTTTTCTGCGTCTGGGGTTTGGCATCCGCTGCGGCGCCGACGCATTCATCGCTGCCACGTCTTCTCGATGTCGGCAAAAGCGTGCAGCGCAACCGTGCAAGCGCAACCGCGCGCACAGAAATGGAATGAAGGGTTCATGCCGTTCACCGACATCAAGCCTCGGCTAACGCAATCGTGACCTCATCGGAACGTCTGCGCTGCGAATCTGTTTCGGCGATATCGGCAAGCTAACGACGTGTTGCGAAGTGCGTGCGTCGTGCCGAATCCGAATCCCCCAACGAAGGAGTGTTATCGATGAACAAAGACATCATTGCCGGCAAGTGGACCCAGATCAAAGGCAAGGCCCAGGCCAAGTGGGGCGATCTGACCGACGACGTGTTCGATATCGCGGAAGGCAACTCCGAATACCTCGCAGGCAAGTTGCAGGAACGCTACGGTTGGGAACGCGACCGCGCCGAAAAGGAAGTGAAGGAATTCGGCAAGACGCTGAACTGAGCGATGCGCCACGGCGTCTGATCATCGGCGCGCATCGATAGCGCAGCGCAGCGTCATCGACGAGGAACAACGGGCCGGAGCTTTCCGGCCCGTTTTTTTGTACGCGCTACGTCGACGGGCCCGGTTGCCGCGGTCACCAGCCGCGCGGCGGCGGATCGGCGACGAAACCGTTAGGGAAAGCGCGCGGTTCGTTATCGCGATACGGCGCACGATAACGCGGGACGATGCCGCGCGAGACCAGATTGCGGTAATCGTCGTAGCGGAACTGGATGACCTGGGCCGGCGAACGCGACGCGCGCACGAAGTCGGTCTGCGAGACCGGCGACCATTCGCGCGCGCTGTGGCCGGTGCCGATGGACTGCGCGGCGGCGCTGTCGGCGGCTGCTTCGCGCGCCTTGCCCGCTGCCGAGGCGGTGGCGGCCGGCGCGGCGGCGCCGTTGGAGGCGCGGCGTTCGGCCTCGGCCATGCCCTGGTCGCGGCCGTAGGGCGGCTGCGGGTAGGGATAAGGATAAGGATACGGACGCGGCGGTTCGCGATAGATCTGACGTTCCTCGAACACCGCCACGCCGATCACGCCGACGTTGTCGGGGCGTCCGGTGCGCGCGGCGTAACTGTCGGGCAGGTCGGTGAAGACGAACTGGGCGACATCGTCGAGCGATTTGCGCCAGCCGTTGATCTCGGTCGATTGCCAGGCATCGAGCACGTAGCCGGCCTGCGAGGGGTTGGCGGTCTGGCCGCTGACCGCATTGACGCCGTCGACCGAGAGTACGACCAGCACGCGTTGGCCGCTGGTGTTGGTCAGGCGCACCGAGTAGCGGTGGCCGGGCGTGCCGGCGATCCACTGCTGGCCGCGGTGCGGATAGGCCGGCAGCCAGTCGCCGCTGTCGCGGTCGATCACCGCGAGGTCGACCAGCGGACGGCCGTAGGCCGGAGTGCAGGCGGTGGCGGTCAACACGGCACCGGCGAGCAGGGCGAGGGTGCGGAACATGGCGGTGTCTCCTGGGTGGTCGTGCATGCAAACGCACCGGGCCCGGCAATGGGGTTGCGCCGCCCCGGCGGGGGCGCCGCGCCGCGCTCAGCTGCCGCTCATGCGGGGCTCATGCGCGGCTCAGGCTGGGACCTCCGGACGAGGCGGGCCCCGCCGGGCAGCGGGTACACTGACCGGCCACGTTCCACCCACGATCGGCAATGACCCAGACCCGCATCCTGACCGGCATCACCACCTCCGGCACCCCGCACCTCGGCAACTACGTCGGCGCTATCCGCCCGGCGATCGCCGCCAGCCTCGCCCCGGACGTGGAGAGTTTCTATTTCCTCGCCGACCTGCACGCGCTGATCAAGGTGCAGGAGCCCGAGCGCGTGCAGCGCTCGACCCTGGAGATCGCGGCGGCGTGGCTGGCCTGCGGGCTCGATCCGGCCAAGGTCTGGTTTTATCGCCAGAGCGAGATCGTCGAGATTCCGGAACTGTCCTGGTTGCTGACCTGCGTCGCCGGCAAGGGCATGCTCAATCGCGCCCACGCCTACAAGGCCGCGGTCGACAAGAACCGCGCCGAAGGCGAGGACGACGATGCCGCGATCACCGCCGGCCTCTTCATGTACCCGGTGCTGATGTCGGCCGACATCCTGGCGTTCAACGCCAACCAGGTGCCGGTCGGCCGCGACCAGATCCAGCACATCGAGATGGCGCGCGACGTCGGCCAGCGCTTCAATCATCTGTACGGCGAGCACTTCGTCCTGCCGGAGGCCTTGATCGAGGACAACGTGGCGACTTTGCCGGGCCTGGACGGCCGCAAGATGAGCAAAAGCTACGACAACACCATTCCCTTGTTCGCGCCGCGCGAGACTTTGAAGAAGCTGATCTATTCGATCGTCACCGATTCGCGCGCGCCGGGCGAAGCCAAGGACACCGAAGGTTCGGCCCTGTTCCAGATCTACCAGGCCTTCGCCAGCGTCGAGGAAACGCAAGCGATGCGCCGCGCCTTCGCCGAGGGCATCGGCTGGGGCGAGGCCAAGCAGGCGCTGTTCGAACGCATCGACGGCGAAATCGCGCCGCTGCGCGCGAAGTACGAAACCTTGATGGCGCGTCCGCAAGACATCGAAGCGATTTTGGTCGACGGCGCCCGCCGCGTGCGCGCGCAGCACGTCAGCCCGCGCATGAAGGCGCTGCGCGAGGCGGTGGGTTTGCGCGATTTGTCGCAGACCACGACGAAGGCCTCGGTCAAGGCCGAGAGCAAGGCGAGCCTGCCGGTGTTCAAGCAGTACCGCGAAGCCGACGGGCAGTTCTATTTCAAGCTCGCCGACGGCGATGAGGTGCTGCTGCAGAGCCGCGGTTTCGCCTCGCCGAAGGATGCCGGGCAGTTGATCGCCGCGCTCAAGGCCGGCAAGAGCGATGTCGCGGCTTTGTTGGCCGCCGCCGATGCCGTCGACGACGCGCGCCGCGATGCCGTGGCCGCAGCCCTGGCCGCGATCGTCCAGGCCGAAGCCGAGGCGCAGGCGGCGAAGGACAGCGCGACGTCGTGAGCCGGTTCGTCGAACTCAACCTGGCGCTGATCCTGTTCTTGCCCTGGTTCGCGATTCTCGGCGCGCTGTTCTGGTTGTACCCGCGGCAGCCGCGCAATGCCGCGCGGCGCTTGTTCGATGCGGTGTCGTTGGCCGCATCGGTATGCGCCTTCGTGTTGGCGATCCGCTGGGCGCATCGTTACGCCGGCGATGCCTATGGCGCGATGTGGCCGCAGATCTTCGCGACCTCGCTGGGCTACGGGGTCTTCCTGGCGACGCTGACCATCGCCGGTGTGGTGCGTTGGCGCTGGCTGAGGCGTTTGACCGACTTCCTCGATTGAAGGGGCGCGGTTGAAGGTCTTGGTGCACGGCCTGCGTCGAGCGGGCGGCAGGCGCCGACTCCTGCGACCAAAGCCGCATGTTGCCGCGGCCCACAGCGCATAGACTGGGCGCCGACTCCGCAGCGCAGTGCAGTGCCTTCATGAGCGAATCCCTGGGCATCGTCACCATCGACACCGGCTTCCAGCGGCCGATCTTCGACGCCGCGTATCTCGCCGTCGACAACGGCCGCGGCGCTTTCATCGACTGCGGCACCCAGCATTCGATTCCGGCCCTGCTCGCCGCTTTGCCGGCGCAAGGCCTGACGCCGGCCGATATCGACTGGTTGATCCTGACCCACGTCCATCTCGATCACGCCGGCGGCGCCGGTGCGCTGATGCAGCAACTGCCGAACGCGCGCCTGGTCGTGCATCCGCGCGGCGCGCCGCACATGATCGATCCGGCGCGCTTGGTCGCTGGTGCGACCGCGGTGTACGGCGCCGAGGAAATGGCTCGCAGCTACGGCGAGATCGTGCCGATCGCGGCCGAGCGCGTGGTCATCGCCCGCGACGGCCACATCGTGCCTCTCGGCGGACGGCCGTTGTTGTGCGTCGACACGCCGGGACATGCGCGCCATCACCTGTGCGTGTGGGACGAGCGCAGCCGCAGTTGGTTCACCGGCGACACCTTCGGCCTGTCCTATCGCGAATTCGATTCGGTGCGCGGGCCCTTCATCCTGCCGACTTCCTCGCCGGTGCAGTTCGAGCCGGAACCGCTCAAGGCTTCGATCCGCACCTTGCTCGCGAGCGATCCCGAAGCGGTGTACCTGACCCATTACGGCCGCGTCGGCGACGTGCAGCGGCTCGGCGCGGAGTTGATCGAACAGATCGACGCGATGGTACGGATCGGGCAAGCGCAGGCCGCCGACGGCGAACGTCATGCGCGCCTCAGCGAGGCGCTGAGGGCGCTGTACACCGAGCGCGCCTTGGCCCACGGCAGCCCGCTCAGCGAGGCGCAGATCCATGCCGGGCTCGCGGTCGACATCGAACTCAATGCCCAGGGCCTGGCTGTGTGGCTCGATCGCCAGGCCGAGCGCTCGGTCACGACGGTCGACACGACGGGCTGAACCGCTTCGGCGAGTCGGAACGCGACCGCCCCGAGCCAGTGTTCGATCGCGCCGATCAGGCTTTATGCCGGGCGAAATCCAGCCGCCGCGATCATCTTGTAGTCGATGCCAGCTGAACTCGCCGCGGCGGGCGGCGAGTCCGGCGTCAGTCCCAGACGTTCGGCGGCGCGCCCTGTTCGGGATGCTTCATGCGCACGATGCAGAAACGGTGGCCGGTCGGCGCTTCCATCACCCACCAGCGTTTGACGAAGGCGATGCGCTTGGCGCCGAGCGCTTCCAGACGCGCGGCTTCGGCGTCGAGATCGTCGCTTTCGATGTCCAGGTGCACGCGCGAGGGGTGTGCGACTTTCTGCACTTCGATGTGCAGCTCGGCGGGGCCGTTGGCGAGTTGGGCGTATTGCGCGCCGTCGTCGTCGTAGGTTTCGACCCGGGCCAAACCTAGCGCGCCGCTCCAGAAATTCGCGGCGGCATCGAGGTCGCCGGTTTCGCAATCGATGATGAATCCGGCCAAGCGGCTGCGATGGGCCATGGCAGTGCTCCGTGGATGGTAGACCGGCTTGCAGATTGCCGCGCCGACCGCGGACGGGGAAGTGCCGGCTACGATGCGATACCGCGTCGCATCGCACCACCGCGATTCAATGCAGCGGCAATCCCGGGCCCGCACCGTCGGCGCGTGCGAGCGCGGCGAGCGCATCGCGGTACAGCGCGTACTCGTCGCGATCGAGGGCGAAGTTCTGCAAGGCGAACGCGGCCGAGCGGCGCAGGTCCGATTCGGCCCGGGCATCGCCGGCGATATCGAGCAAGGCGATCTTGAGCCCATCCGAACGCGCGCCGGAAGCTTCGATGCCGGCGATGGCAGCGCGGCGCACGGCGATGTCCGGATCGAGCAGGGCGGGTTCGAGGATGGCTGCGTCGTCGCCGCGTTTGTTCCAGCGCACCGATTGCAGCACGGCGCTGGCACGCACCTCGGCATCGGCATGGCCGCGCAGGGCGGCGAGGCGTTCGAGCAAGGGCGCGGCGTCTTCGCTGGCCACGACGGCGGGCGCCAGCATGTCGATGCTTTCCTTCAGCAGGGCCGGGTCGCGTTCGTCGCGCAACTGCCGCGCCAGCGTGTCGCGCACTGCGGCCACATCGAGCGGAAATGCTTTGAGCAAGGCCAGTCCGCTGCGACGCGTGTCCGGGTCGGGGTTGCCTGCGAGTTGCCGTCCGAGTTGCAGCACCTCGTCGTTGGCCACGCCCTGCAGGATCGCGAGCAAGGCGCCGCGCCGGTCGAGATCGGTCTCGAAGCTGTAGCGGCGCAGCAGTTCGCGCAGATAGCCCGGGTCCTGTCCGGCGCGGCGGATATTGCGGTCGAGGTCGTCGGCGCCGCGGCTGCGCGGGCCGTCGCTGGCCAGGGCGTCGGCCAGGGCCGAGTGCAGCGGCTGCTTACCGCTGCGGCCCGGGGCGGGCGATGTCGTGGCGCCGTCGCGGCCCTGTGGCGTCGCAGGCGTCATCGAGCAGCGGGTGATCGCCGCGCCGACCAAGCCTCCGATCAGCGCGGACGTCAGCAGCGCCATGCCCAGCCGTGCGGTCCATGTCGGCGGAGAGTGGGCGTGCGTCATCGGCGTCCTCGGTGCGAAGCGGAAAGGGGGGCAGCGGGACGGCGGCCTCGCCGCCGCCCCGTTGCGTTTATCGCCCGATCAACAATCCGGTGCGACGCGGCCGTCGGAACCGGTGTAGGTGTAGGCATCCGGAATATAGCGGTTGCTGCCGCTGGCGCCGATGTTGTTCCACAGATTGCTGGTGCCGTACGTGCCGCTGACCGATTCGCCGGTCTTCTGGCAGCGGATGGTGACGCTGGCGCCGTTGGCGAGCGAGCCGACGATGCTGTAGCCGGTGCCCGGGCCGGAGCGCACGTTGAGCGGCGAGCCGCTGGTCTTGACCGTGCCGGTGGCGCCGCCGGCGCTGCAGCTGTTGCGGCTCTTGTAGGCCACTTCGTACTGGTCGTAGACGATGGTCGCGCCGTTCCAGACGATCTTCTGGTCGTCGCCGTTGAGGCGCTGTTCGTAGTGCAGGTGCGCGGAGATGCTGTTGCCGGGGCGGGTGGTCTTGCCGAGCGTGCCGATCTTCTGCCCTTGCGACACGCTGGCGCCGTTACCGACCGAGATGCTGTTGAGGTGGGCGTAGTAGGTCTGCCAGCCGCCGCCGTGGTCGATCACCACCAGGCGGCCGTAGCCGGTGCCGGGATGCGGGTTGTAGGTGTGCGCGGTGCCGCCGGCGGAGGCGACCACGGTCGAGCCGAGGTCTGCGTCGCTGAGCGGGCGCGGCTTGTGGTTGAGGTCGACCGCATAGCGCAGGCCGTGGCCGGGGTAGGTGTCGCCGTACCAGGTCTGGCCGCAGGGGAAGGGCATCTGGAAGGCCGGCCGGGCGGCGTTGGCGGTCGGCGCGATCAGGCCGAACGCCACGACTGAAATGCACGACAGCATCGTGCGCAGGGAACGCTTCATTCTGGAACCTCTCGACTGTCGATGACGACGGGAAGGGTGGGCCGGGGGTCCGAAACGGGCGCCCGGCGCCGGGATTGCGGGCCGACGCTAGCGCGATTCCTGATTAATTGATTTAGGGAATTATTTATTCCTAAACGCAATCGAAGCCGCGAGCGTGATGGCTATCGCGGTTGCGGAATGAGGGTCTCGGCCAGGGCCCGGAGGGAACGCGGGCGGGCGGCAACGACGGCGGCCCCGAGGCGCGGTAGGGGGGCAAGATGGGGCGCATACGACCCGAAGCGGGTCAGGATCGCCGTGGGCGGCACTCGCGGCGAAGGCGAGGCCTGATCCGCGAGTACGGCGCATGGTCGGCGCCGTGGCGGTCGATCGCAGGGCTTGCGGTGGCCCGAACCGCTCCCGCGCGATGCGGGAGCGGTGTCTTTCGCTCGGACTCAGTTCGGACGCGCGAGGTCGTCGATCATCGCCTTGAGGAAGCGCGCCGCTTCGCCGCCGGTGCAGGCGCGGTGATCGAAGGTCAGCGACAGCGGAATCACCTTGTGCGATTCGAAGCCGCCCATCACCGGGGTCATCTGGTGACGGCCCTTGCCGGCGGCGACGATCGCCACCGTCGGCGGCACCACCACCGGCGTCGCGTAACGGCCGGCGAACATGCCGAAGTTCGACAGCGAGATGGTGTAACCGCTGAGTTCCGAAGCCGGAATGCTGCGGTCCTCGACCTGCGCACGCAGGCGGTTGATCGCCTCGCGCACGCCGCGCGAATCGAGCACGTCGGCATTGCGCAGCGCCGGCACGAACAGGCCGTCGTCGGTGTCGACGGCGATGCCGATGTCGACCTGCGGATGCAGGGTGCGGGTGAGCTTGTCGCCGTCGAACCAGGCGTTGAGCGCGGGCACGGTCTTGCAGGCGACGACGATCGCGCGCACCAGGCGGCCGGTGATGTCGTTGCCGGGCTGCCAGGCGTTGATGTCGGCGTCGTCGGCGAGCGTGGTCGGCACGACCTTGCTGTGCGCATCGGCCATCACCCGCGCCATGTTGCGGCGCACGCCCTTGAGCTGCTCGGGCTGACCGGTGACGGCGACGCCCGGCGGCTGGGTACGCATCGGCCGGCCGGAGGCCGACAGCGCACTGCGTACCGGTGCGGCGACCGCAGCCGGTGCCGCGGCGGGCGCGGGTGCGCGGTCGGCCGCGCGCTGCACCGGCGCGGCGCCGGCTTGCGCGCTGCCGTCGGCGGAGGCGCGCTTGACGTCGTCCATGGTCACTACGCCGTCGGCGCCGGTGGCGCGTACGCGGCTCAGATCGACGCCGAGCTTGCGCGCCAACGCGCGCACCGCCGGCATCGCCTTGACGCCGCCGACCGCGACCGCCTGCTCGCTGCGCACCGCATCGGAGGACTGCATCGCACCGACCACGGTACCGCTGTCGGCGCGCTCGGCGGCCTCGGCGGGCTTGGCCGCCGCCGGAGCGGGTTCTGCCTGCGGCGCCGGCGCATGGCCGCCGCCGTGGTGATGGCCGGTGTCCTGACCGTCGGCGCGCTGCGGCAGGTTCGGGTCGATCTCGAACTCGGCCAGCATGGTGCCGGTGACGATCACATCGCCGGCGGCGCCGGCGAGCTTGAGTACCTTGCCCGACACGGGCGAGGGCACTTCGACCACGGCCTTGGCGGTTTCCATCGACACCAGGGTGTCGTCGAGACGGACGGTGTCGCCGACCTTGACCGACCATTCGACGATGGTCGCGTCGGGCAGGCCTTCGCCGAGGTCGGGGAGCAGGAAGGTCTTGGTATCGCTCATGACTCGTTCTCTGAGAGGGTGATGAACGAAGGCCCGCACTCGGCCTTCGTCTTGCATGCTGCGCATCGCCGGTCGGCGACCGGACGATGCGATCGTGGGAGCCCGTCGTGTCGAAGCGCGCGCGTCAGCCGTTGGCCATCGCGCGCTTGGCCGCAGCGACGATCTTGTCGACGCTCGGCAGGTACTTCATCTCCAGACGGAACAGCGGGATGTGGGTGTCGTAGCCGGTGACGCGTTCGACCGGCGCGAGCAGGTCGTACATCGACTCCTCGGCCAGGCGCGCGGCGATCTCGGCGCCGAAGCCGGCGGTCTTGGGCGCCTCGTGCACGATCACGCAACGGCCGGTCTTGCTGACCGACTCGGCGATGGTGGCGAAGTCCAGCGGCTTGAGCGTGGCGACGTCGATGACTTCGGCGCTGATGCCTTCGCCGGCGAGCTTGTCGGCCGCTTCCAGCGCTTCCTTGACCTGCGCGCCCCAGGTGACCAGGGTGATGTCGGTGCCGTCGCGCAGCACGTAGCACACGTCCAACGGCAGGGCTTCGCCGTCGTCGGCGACGACTTCCTTGTACTGGCGGTAGATGCGCTTGGGTTCGTAGAAGATCACCGGGTCCGGATCGCGGATCGCGGCGAGCAATAGACCGTAGGCGCGCGCCGGCGACGACGGCAGCACCACGCGCAGGCCCGGCACGTTGGTGAACAGTGCTTCGTTGGCTTCGCTGTGGTGTTCCGGCGCGCGGATGCCGCCGCCCCACGGCACGCGCAGCACCATCGGGCAGGTCAGGCGGCCGCGGGTGCGGTGACGGAAGCGCGCGGCGTGGCAGATGATGTGATCGAGCATCGGATAAACGAAGCCGTCGAACTGGGCTTCGGCGACCGGCTTCATGCCCTGCGCGGCCAGGCCGACGGTGAGGCCGGCGATGGTGGTTTCGTCGAGCGGCGTATCCAGCACGCGTTCCGGGCCGAACACCTGCTGCAGGCCGGCGGTGGCGCGGAACACGCCGCCGTTGACGCCGACGTCTTCGCCGAGCACCAGCACGCTGTCGTCGTGGCGCATCTCATAGGCGAGCGCTTGAGTGATCGCTTCGATCAGGGTGATCGCGGCGGGCGTGGCGACCGGCTGGGCGGTATCGACGGTGGTCTTGGTGGCGACGTTCATCGACGGCCCTCCAGAGCGAGTACGGCGGCGCGTTGGGCGAGCAGGTCCGCCGGCATGTCGGCGTAGAGGTAATCGAACATGGCTTCGACCGGTTGCACCGGGGTTTCCAGATAGGCGTTGATCTCGACGTCGACCTTCTTGCCGCATTCCTCGGCCCAGGCTTTTTCGAGTTCTTCGTTCCACACGCCCTGCGCGGTCAGATAAGTGCGCAGGCGCGGCATCGGATCGCGCGTCCACGCGTCCTTGACCTCGGCCTCGTCGCGGTAACGGCGCGCGTCGTCGGCAGTGGTGTGGTCGTGCAGGCGGTAGGTCATGAACTCGATCACGCTGCCGCCTTGTCCGCTGCGCGCCAGTTCGGCGGCGCGGCGCATGCCTTCGAGCACCGCGATCAGGTCGTTGCCGTCGACCTGCAGGCAGTGCAGGCCGCCGGCCAGGCCCTTCTGGGCCAGGGTCTTGGCGCCGGTCTGGGCCGAACGCGGCACCGAGATCGCCCAACCGTTGTTGATCACGCACAGGATCAACGGCAGTTGGTAGGCGCCGGCCGAATTCAGCGCGGCGTAGAAGTCGGTCTTGGACGAACCGCCGTCGCCGCAGCAGGCGACCGCGAGATTGGTTTCCTTGCGCAGCTTGAAGGCGAGCGCGGCGCCGGCGGCGTGCAGGCATTGGGTCGAGATCGGCACCGACCAGGCGAAGTCCTTGCGCGGACCGGCGAAGTCGTTGCCGCGTTCGTCGCCGCCCCAGTACATCAGCACTTCGCGCGGTTGCACGCCGCGCATGAACTGCGCGCCGTACTCGCGATAGCTCGGTGCGAACACGTCGTCGGGCAACATCGATGCGCCGATGCCGACATGGGTGGCTTCGTGGCCCAGGCAGGCGGCGTAGGTGCCGAGCTTGCCGGTGCGCTGCAGGGCGATGGCCTTGGTGTCGAAGGTGCGCACGAACAGCATTTGCTTGAACAACGGCAGCAGCGTGTTGGCGTCCTTGAACGCGGCCGGAATCTCGGCGACGGGTCGACCGTCTGCGCCGAGGTATTGGAGATACTCGATTTCGAACGTCGCGGCGACGGTCATCGGGGGAAGGTCCTCACAGAATAGGGATGAGGTCCGAATCATTCCGGTCCCGGATCCAGTGCCGGGCGCGCTGGTCAGCTTCAGACTGGCTGGGTCCGGATTCTCCGTGCGAACGAGAGGATTCCGGGCCGGGCTAAAGCCGCGGCGCCCGGCGGGCCGGGCACTGCGTCATGGCGCGGATGATACCGAAACGCTTGTTAAGCGCCGTTGCGCGCTGCGACATGCATTGCGAGGCGAAACCGGCTAGGCGTCGCACTCGCCGTGTGCGGCGCGCGGGGGTTTCGGCGTTCGGATCGGCATCGCCGCAGGCGCGGCCGGCGGCGTTTTTCCGTTGCCGGGTGCGTACTTGCGTGTCTGCCGCGCTCGCATCGGCGAGGCATCGGTCGCGCGCGCCGCTGTGGGTTGCGGAAACGCAACATCGACCGCGGCCAGACGCGCGCCGCGATGGCGTTCACGACTTTGCGTGCCGGTTGGCGCACGAAACGGCGCAGTACGGAGTGTGCCGCGCGCTTGCGGCGGTCGTTCGCGCAGACGCCCATTCCGGCAAAGCCGTCGGGCCTTGCACGCGTGTCGCTGGCCTGCGTGCTTCCGGCGATGCCGACCGAGTTCATCGCGAGCGCAAACGCCGGGCAAAAAAAAAGCGCGGCCGGAGCCGCGCTTTTGTGTTGCCGATCGAATCACGCCGGGCGGCGTGGCGCCGCCCGCGGACTTACCACCACCACGGTCCGGCGAGTTGGACGTGGTGCAGGGCGAAGTCGTTGAACGGATTCGGATCTTCCACTGCCGATGCGGCGAAGCCGAGCAGGGTCAGGCTGCGATCCCACAGGCGCGGACGCGGTGCGACGATGACGAAGTCGAAACGCTGTTCGCTACGCGCCGCCAGTCGGGTGCCGTTGCAGGTCGCTTCGAAGCCGTTGCCGTGCGCGGCGACGGTGCAGGTCCAGCCGCTCGGTGCGGCGATCGAGACGTTGCCTGCCGGCGCATCGCCGTACAGGTTCAGGCTCGGCAGCACCGCGACGTCGCCGCCGCGGTTGCGCACGGTGACGGCGAACTGGCCGTTCTGGCCGCCACGCAGGGCGCGCGGGCCGTCGACGTCGATGGCCAGGTCGGCGCGCGCGGTGGTTTCGATGCTGACGCTGGCGCCGTCGTTGCCCGGCACCGGGTCCAGCGACTGCGACTGCGCCGCGACCGCCAGGGTGGTGGTCTTGCCGATCATCGCTTCGCTGGCGACGGCCGAGAGCGCGAACGTCGCCGTTTCGCCGTTGGCCATGCTGGTGCGGTTACAGGCGACGCTGGTCGAACCGTCGACCACGGCCGGGGCATCGCAGCTCCAGCCGGCCGGGGCGACCACGCTCAAGGCCGGCAGTTCGGCGTTGATGGCGAAGCCGATGCCGGGGTAGTCGGCTTGCTCGGGGCCGGCGTTGTTCAGCGCGACGCTGAAGTTCACCGGCTGGCCGACGCGCACCGAGGCGGTCGAGGTCGAAGCGGTCACCGCGAGATCCGCGCGGCGGCGGAAGTCGATGTAGGTGATGACCGGGTCGTGGTCGGACAGGCGCGACGGCGAATCGCCGAGGCTGCGGTTGATCTCCGGGAAGTCGGCGTTGATGCGCGCGTGATCCAGCTTGAGGCCGGTCGCCGCGGCGATCAGGGCCTGGTTGGCCAGGACCTGGTCGATGGTCTGCGCATTGCCGCCGAAGGTGTAGGAGTAACGCTGATCCGGCGTGGCCAGTTCGCCGAGGTTGCTCAGGTTCGGCTCGACCAGGTCGGCGCCGTCGCCGGGCACCGCGGTCTGATCGTCCGGCGTCGGCGTGCCGGCGACGGTGTTGATCACATCGACGAGGCCGTCGTTGAACTCGAACGCGTTGAAGTCGCCGAGGGTGACGATGCGTTCGGCCGGATTGGCCAACTGGCGCTGCTGGATGAAGTTGGCGAGGAACACCGCCTGGGCCTGGCGCTTCATGCGCACGCGATGGCCGGCGTCGGTGTCGAGTTCGCTGTCGATCAGCGAGCGCTGGTGCACCAGGATCACGGTGATCGGGAAGCTGCGTCCGTCGCCGTTGTGGACTACCGCTTCGAGCACCAGCGGCGGACGATCGTTGAGCAGGGCGCTGTTGCCGTCCGGCTGGGTCCAGGTCGCGGTCTTGCCGGCCTGGGTCACCGACAGCACTTCGACGCGGGCGGTGCCGGCGGCGATGTCGGCGGTCTTGATCAGATAACCGACATCGATGCCGCCGATGTCGTTACCTTCCAGCAGGTAAGCGACGTACTTCGGATCGGGAAGACCGGCTGCCACCGCATCGGCGTTGACGCGCGCGGCGATGTCCTGAGCGGCGCTGATGTTCTCCACTTCGACCAGGCCGAGGATGTCCGGACGCTGCAGGTAACCGATGCCGAGCGAGATCTTGTTGAGACGGCGGGCATACGCGTCCGGCGTCAGCACCGGTTCGCCGATCGCCGGGTCGTTGGCGGCGTCGAAGAAACGCTCGACGTTGTAGGCCGCGACGGTGAACTCGCTCATGTCCGGCAGACGGGCCGCGGTCGGTTGGCGCTCCTGGGTGATCGTGGTCAGTGCATTCGGATCGCGCAGGATCGTGTAGCGGCGGAAGCCGTAGTCGAGCGGGCCGGTCAGGTTGGTCAGCACGGTGCCGCTGGACAGGTTGAACGCAGTGCCGCCGATCGCGTCGCTGTCGACGGTGATCAGCTCGGGGTTGAAGTCCCAACGCGGGATCGGCGGAATGCTGCCGCCGCCCGGAGCGCTGTCCGGCGCCTGGATGCCGGGTTCGCGGAACGGACGCGCCACGCCGGTGACCACGACGTTGAAGATGCCGTTACCGCTGCCGGTGGCATTGGTTTCGTTCTTCGAGCCCTGGGTCGGCGAGACCACGGTCGCGCTCGGGATGGTCACGCGCATGCCTTCGAGGCGTTCGAGCTGGTCGAGACCGCCGGACGGATCCGGGAAGGTCGGGTTCAGCGCGATCGCGGCGGGCAAGGTGCTCGGACCGATCACCGGCGGCACCGAGATCAGCACCACCTGCGGGGCATTGCCGAGCTCGGTGAGCGGCGCCTGGCCGGGGTCCGCGCCGGGCACGAACTCGATCACGCTGGCGTTGACGCGCACGACGTTGCCGACGGCGGCGATGGCCGGCGGCGCACTGCCGACGAACACGAACACGCCTTCGGAGGTGGCCGGATCGGCATCGATCTGGCTGTCCGGCGTCTGCAGGAAGAAGCCGTTGCTCTTGCGGCCGGTGACGATGCCGGTGGTGTAGACGCGCTGGCCGAGCAGCGGCGATTGCGCGCCATTGCCCTGGATCGCATGGATCGGGGTCAGCTCGACTTCATCGGTGACGATGGTGCCGATCGCTTCGGCATCGCCGAGGTTGGCGCCGACCGGAGCGCTGAGGCGGACGAAGAAGGTCTCGTCGTTCTCGTTCGCGTCGTCGACGGTCACGTGGATCACGATCGTCGCCGAGCTGGCGCCTTCCGGAATCGTCAGCGTGCCGGCGATCGAGGAGTAGTCGTCGCCGCCGGTCGCGGTGCCGTCGGCGGTGGCGTAGGACACGCTGACGCCGCCCGGGCCGGCCGCTTCCGACAGGCTCACGGTGAAACGGAAGTCCGGCGAGGACTCGATCTGGGTGACGTCGGCGATGCTGAGCACCGGCAGGTTGGCGCCGGCGCAGGAGAACGCGACGCTGGCGCGGTTGCGCGGCGCCGGTGCGGCGGTATCGAAATCGGCACCGTTGACGTTGCTGTCGGTGCAGCCCTTGCCGGCGCGCACCGCGGCGAGCACGGCGCTGATCGTCGCGGTCGGCTGGCTGCCTTCGGCGCAATTGGCGGCGGTGCCGTAGCCGACGAAGTCGACGTTGCCGAGCGGGCAACTGCCGCTCAGTGTGGTGGTGTTGTTGACCAGCGCGACCTTGCCGGCGCCGGCCGCCATCGGGATCGTGCCGACCGTATCCGGCGTCGGCAGATCGACCGAGCCACCGGTGCCGTCGGCCTGCTTGACCAGGTAATAAGCGCCTGGCGCGAGGCTGCCGCTGAGTGCGGTGCGCTGCCAGGTGGTGCCGGCGCTGGAGGCGTACTGCACGCTCCAGCCGCTGAGATCGACGGCGGTACTGCCGTTGTTGTGCAACTCGATGAAATCGCTTTTCAGCGTGGCGCCGGAATTGCCGCCGCCGCCGTAAACCTGACTGATGACCACTTGCGCCTGCGCCGAACCGGCCGCCGCAAAGGCCAATACCGCCGCCAACAGGCGGCCCCCTAACTTATCCATGTTTTTCCCCATGTGGACGCCTGGATCCCCCCGGAAGCAGACAGAGGGGATTGTGCATCAATGCTCACTTTTTGGCGTTGCAAGGGCATGACGGCCCGGAAAATCGCGACCTGGATCACTCTCGGCGGGCCTCGGCGCCGCCCGGGACGGCCCGGGCGGCGCCGAAGCCCCCGGCTTGCGCCGGGGGCGGGCGAGGCGACTCAGGGCTGAGGCGCGCCGCCGGGGGCGAGGATCCGCAGCGTGGTCCGCGCGGCGTTGTCGGCCGGGTCCGGATCGGCCGACGGGGACGTCACCGAGGCGGCGAGCTCGACCGTGCGCCCGGCCATCGAGGCGTCGGTAGCGGCGCGCAGATGGAACCACTGCGAGACATGGCCGCTGCTGTCGACCTGTTCGCCGGTGCAGGCGAGGCTGGTGTGGTCGTCCTCGACCACCGGCACTCCACAGCGCCAGCCCGGCGCGACCGCGCTGACCTCCAGGTTCGGCCAGGCCCCGGACAAGGCCAGGCCGAGGCCGACCTGGCGCGCCCAGTCAGGACCGGCGTTGTCGACCGACACCGATAGCTCCAGGGGGCGACCGGCCTCCAGCGTCTCGCCGCCGTTCATGGGCCCGGCCCAGACCGACAGATCGGCCCGGGTGCGCGGCACCAGCCGCAGGTGTAGCGGGTCGACGTCGCCGGCGCGCATCGGCACGCCTTCCGCATCGCGCAGCACCGCCGGATAGCCGGCATTGCTGCGCAGGCGCTGGACCTCGATCCGGTCGGTGGCGCCGATCAGGCGCTCGTCGGCGAAGGCGTGCTGCAGCTCCTGACGGCTGCCTTCGTCGATCGAGGAATAGCGCTCCGATCCCGGCTCGGTCGCGGTGAGGTTGAGCAGATCCGGATCGAAACGGTCGATGCCGTCGCCCAGCACCATCGTGCTCACGCCTTCGGTCGGACGGCCGGTCAAGGTGCCGACCGGATCGACCAGGCCGTCGTTGAACGCATGCGCATCGAAGCGGCCCAGCACCAACAGCGGTGGCGCATCGGGTTCGTCCTGCTGCTGCCGCACCCAGCCGGCGATGAACTCGGCTTGCAGGTGGCGGCGATCGCGCTGGCGTTCGGCCTGTGGCGTGTCGGCGTCGCTGTCGGCCATCGGCGCCAGTTGCACCAGCAGCAAACGCTGGCGGAAACGGTGGCCGTCGATGGACTGGGTGGTGGCATCAACGCTCAGCGGCGCTTGATCGAACAACAACGGCGAAGGGCCGGCGCTATTCGGCAGCAGTGCATCGCGGCCGATCTGGACGACGCGTTCGACGATCACCCGCGAACCCCAACTGCCGACCTGTTCGCTGCGCGCGAGCAGACCGATATGCGGCTTGATCGGATCGACGTTGGGCAGGGCGATGGCGCGGTACTGCGGGTTGCCGTTGCCCGACGCGGTCGCATCGCGGTTGATGCGTTCGGCCAGGCGCTGCAGCAGGGCTTCGTTCTCGATGCCGGCGATCGCGACCAGGTCCGGCATCAGCAGGTTCTCGCGCACGCTGCGCGAGATTTTGCCGAGGCGACGTTCCAACGCCGGCATCGGCGTGGTCGGCTGACCCGAGTTGGGCGGGCTGTACTCGTCGTAGAGATCGCCGAGGTCGTAGCTGACCACCGCGGTCTGACGCTGCTGCGGGTCGCCCGGCTCGATGCGCGGCGGCGCCTGCAACGATTCGCGCACGAGCAACTGCGCATCGTGCTGCAGGGCTACGGTGTAGCGCCCGCTGCGCTGATCGAGCGGACCGATGATCCCATCGATGCGGGTGTCGATCGCGACATCGAGCGGCGCGTGGCCATCGGCATCGCTGTCTACACCGATCGCCTCGGGATTGCCGTCCCAACGCGGCAGCCAATCCTGCGGCTGGCCGTGGAAGATCGGCGGGTAGCGCGTGCCCGGCTCGCGCATCGGCGCCGGCTGGTCGTAGGGACCGAGCGCGACATGAAAGCGGCCGTCGCTGCGGGTACGTTCTTGCATCGCATCGAAGCTGCCACCGGTCGGACCGACCACGCGCACCTCCGGCAAGCCCACGCGCATGCCTTCGAAGGCTTCGTAGTCGGGCGCGCCGTAGAACGGCTGCCAGGGCAGCAACGGCGCCGGCGGCAGCGGTCGCGGCGAACTCGTCAGCAGGACGATCGCCGGCGAGCCTGCGATTGCGGTCATCGTGCCGCGCAGCGGGTGACTGCCGCTGTCGGACAACTCCGTCACCGTGCCGGTCGCACGCACGCGCAAACCGCGCCACTTCGAATCGGGGCGATGGCCGGTCTGCACGAACAGGCCCTGCGAGGTCGCCGGATCGCCGTCGCTTTCGAACTCCTCGCTCTGCAGATAGAAACCGTCGTCGCTCAGCGCCGTGACGAGGCCTTCGACCGAGACGAATTCGCCGCGCAACGGCGAGACCGCCTCGCGGCCCTGTACGGCCGCGATCGGCACCACCCGCAGATCGTCGTCGACGATGGTGACCAGGCCTTCGAGGTCGACGCCGCCGTTGTCGGCGATCGCGCCGGACAGGATTTGTCCTTTGATCCTGACCGTCTCGTCGCCTTCGTAACGCGTGTCGCCGCGCACCCCGAAGCTGACGTGGGCGCGATCCTGGCCCGGGCCGATCACCGCTTCGTACTCGAACGGCAGATAGTCCTCGTGGCTCGTCGCCGAGCCGCCGTCGACCGAACTCAGCCGGACCCGCACGCCGTCGCTGCCGGCGGGACGGTCCAGGCGCAGTTCGATCGGGAACGGCGCGATGTCGGCGTCTCCCTCGTTAAGTGCGTTCGTCTGCAGGGATACACGCGGCGGCGGCTGTTGCGGATCGTCGTTGACGATGGTCGCCTGGACGTTGAGGTAATCGCCGTTGGCGGTGACCGCGCCGGAATGGACTTTGATCTGAAGGGCGACGGTTTCGTCGCTCTCGGTCAACCGGTCGCCCCTGACCGGCAAGGCGAAGCTGGTCTCGGTCTGGCCGGCGGCAATGGTGCCGCGCAGATCGATGGGCAGGTAGTCCTGGTCCGGCGTTGCACTGCCCTGGCCGTTGCTGAAAACGCTCCAGCTGACCCCGCCGGGGCCGGCGGGACGATCGAGCTTGAGCCGGAACACGAACGGCGCGATGCCATCCTGTCCTTCGGTTTGGGTCACGTCGTTCGCCGACAGGCGCGGCGGCGGGCCGGCCGGACAAATTCGCCTCGCCGAGTTGCGGTTGCGCGGGGTTGGCGCGCCGAGACTGAAATCGACCGAGTTGGCCTGGGTGTCGACGCAACCGCCGTCCCTGCGCAGTTGCGCGGTGACGAGGCCGCCGGCCGGCGCCGGCGCCGAACCTTCGGCGCAGTCGATGCTGCCGTAACCGACGAAGTCCATCGAACCGGTCGGGCAGGAGACGACGATCGGACTGGAGTGATCGACCAGTGCCAGCTTGCCGTTGAGGTGGTTGAGCGAGACGTTGCCGCTCAGATCGTAGCTAGTCAGCGCAGTCGAGCCGATCGAAACGCGTTGGCGGATCAGGAAGTAACCGCCGGGCGCGATGACGCCGCTCAACGGCGTGCGTTGCCAGCCATAGGCGCCGTTGGCCGGCGCGTAATGCAGGTTCCAACCGTTGAGGTCGACCGCGACGCTGCCGTTGTTGTGCAGTTCGACGAAGTCGGCGCTATAGCGTGCGCCGCTCTGGCCGGCACCGCCGTAGACCTGAGAAATGACCACCTGTGCCTCGGCTGCGCCGGCCAAAGCCAAAGCGATGCCGGCCGCGAGAGCGCGGCTTGCGAGTTTGTGCATGGATTCCCCTCGAGAATGCGCCTGCGGGACGTGCTTGGCAGGCCCGGTTATTGTGCGTTTTAGGCGTCGCACAGGCCGCGACGGGGAGACGTAACTGCCTGCTGCAATTACGAAAGCCGACCCCGGCGCAGGCGATGCGTTACGCTTTGCGCCCCTGCCGTGAGTGCCGCCGATGTCCGTCGAGAAAAACCAGCGCGAACTGGAAGCCGGTATCCATACCGACCTGTCCGGACGCATCAGCTACGGCGGCTATCTGCAACTCGACCGGTTGCTGTCGGCGCAGCGCGCGCTGTCGGACCCGGCCCACCACGACGAGATGCTGTTCATCATCCAGCACCAGGTCTCGGAGCTGTGGATGAAGCTGATCATCCACGAGCTGAGCGCCGCGCTCGAGCATCTGCGCCACGACCAGGTCTGGCAATGCCAGAAAGTCCTCGCGCGTTGCAAGCAGGTGTTGCGCCAGCTCACCGAGCAGTGGTCGGTGCTGGAGACGCTGACGCCGTCGGAATACATGGGCTTTCGCGAAACCCTGGGGCCGTCGTCGGGTTTCCAGTCGCTGCAGTACCGCACCATCGAGTTCATGCTCGGCAACAAGAACGAAGCCATGCTGCGGGTGTTCGCGCACGACCCGCAGGGCCAGGTCTCGCTGGAGAAGGCGCTGTCGGCGCCGAGCCTGTACGACGAGTTCCTGATGTATCTGTCGCGCTTCGGCCACCCGATCCCGGCGATCCATCTGGACCGCGACTGGCGCCAGCCGCACGTCAGCGACCCGGCGCTGCAGCCGGTGTTCGAGCGCATCTACGAGAACACCGACCTGTACTGGCGCGAGTACGCCCTGTGCGAGGACCTGGTCGATCTGGAAACCCAGTTCCAGCTGTGGCGCTTCCGCCATATGCGCACGGTCATGCGCATCATCGGCTTCAAGCGCGGCACCGGCGGCTCCAGCGGCGTGGGCTTCCTCAAGCAGGCGCTGGAACTGACCTTCTTCCCGGAGCTGTTCGAGGTGCGCACCACCATCGGCCCCGCCGACGGTTACGGCTCCGGGACCTGAGGCTGCAAGGTTTCGATACCGCTCCGTATCGAGTGGGTGCTGTTAAAGGATAGGAGCAGCGTCCTGCCGGATTTTCCGCGGTCGCAAGCCACGACCGCCTCGCTGGATGCGTCGACGGCGAAGTTACTGGAATGACCAGGCGACTGTCGGTGAATCCCGCTGTCATTCCTGCGCAGGCGGGGATCCAGGGCTCTCGTGCCGCAACGTTTGAGGTCTCTGGATCCCCGCCTGCGCGGGGATGACGGCTGAAGGTTCTCGTGGCGATTGGAGTTCGGCCGGGCTCGCCGTCCTGCAGCTTCCGGGTTGGAGCAGCGTCCTGTTGGAGTTCCTGCGGTCGCGAGCCGTGACCGCGAACTCACACTAACTGCGCCGGCAACACCGCGCCGGGGCGCCCAGTCTGGGTCTCCCAGGGAGCCCGGATCGCCGCAAACCGGCACCTCCAACCGCCGCATCGCGCAAAATTCTCCCCCGTTCATGGGTTTGTAAGCGTGATTGTTGCGTCGCAACAAAGCGCAATGCGTGGAATAAAGGTTTGACGGGACCGGTCCAGGCCGGTAAATCTCCCCGACCCGTGCCGTTGGCGTGGGATTTTCATTCAGTTTCGACACGACAGGGGACACCGCATGAGCGGAGCCGCGATACCGACCCAGGGCCAGGCGCCCATACCCGAGTTCAAGCAAATGCTGGGGCATCCCAAGCCCTTGTGGATGCTGTTCATGACCGAGTTCTGGGAGCGCTTCGCGTTCTACGGCATCCGCTGGGCGCTGGTGCTGTACATCGTGGCCCAGTTCCACGGCGGCGACGCCGCCGGCGAAGCGCCTGCCAACCGCATCTACGGCGCCTACCTGGCCCTGGTCTATGCCGCGGCGATCTTCGGCGGCTACATCGCCGACCGGGTGCTCGGCTATCAACGCTCGATCCTGCTCGGCGCGGTCATCATGGCCACCGGCCTGTTCCTGATCGCGATCCCGAACGACCAGGTGTTCAAGCTCGGCCTGGCCACGATCGTGGTCGGCAACGGTCTGTTCAAGCCGAACATCTCGACCATGGTCGGCAAGCTCTACAGCGTCAGCGACGGCCGCCGCGACTCGGGCTTCACCATCTTCTACATGGGCATCAACGCCGGCGCCTTCATCTCGCCGATCCTGACCGGCCTGCTCGCCGAAAAGGTGTTCGGTACCGCGGCCATGCCGGTCTACAAGATGGTGTTCATCGCCTCGGGCCTGGGCATGATCGCCAGCCTGGTGTGGTTCTGGTTCGGTCGCCGCCAGCTCGAAGGCATCGGCCGCCCGCCGTCCGACAGCGCCGGCAAACAGAAGGTGCTGTACGTGTTCCTCGGCGCCTTGGCCGCGATCCCGGTGGTGTACTTCCTGCTCGCCGTCGGCGCGACCACCCTGCAGTGGGTGCTGCTGGCGATGTTCATCGCCCTGTGCGCCCTGTTGCTGGTCGAGGGCTTCCGCGAGGGCAAGGTGCAACGCGACAAAGTGATCGCGATGCTGATCATCTTCACCTTCAACATCCTGTTCTGGATGTTCTTCGAGCAGGCCGGCAGTTCCTTCACCTTCCTCGCCGACAAGATCGTCGACCGCCAGCTCGGCGACTTCCTGTTCCCGAACGCCTGGTTCCAGTCGGTGAACTCGCTGGCGATCATCACCCTGGCACCGATCATCGCCCTGATCTGGGTCAAGATGGGTTCGGCCAATCCGTCGATTCCGCGCAAGTTCGGCCTCGGCCTGATCTTCAACGGCCTGGCGTTCGCGCTGCTGATGTTCGCCTTGTCGGGCCTGGTCAACGACGCCGGCAAGATTCCGTTCTGGACCTTGTTCATGGTCTACGTGATCCAGTCGGTCGGCGAGCTGTGCCTGTCGCCGATCGGCTTGTCGATGGTGACCAAGCTGGCACCGATGCGCCTGGTCGGTTTCGGCATGGGCGGCTGGTTCCTCTCGACCGGCATCGGCAACAACCTGTCGGGCATCTTCGCCGGCGTGGTCAGCGGCGAAGGCGGCATGACCACGACCTCGGCCTTGAGCGGCTACACCTTCGGCTTCTACGCCTTGGTGGGCGCGGGCGTGCTGTTGTTCCTGATTGCGCCGCTGGTGCAGAAGTTGATGCACGGCGTGAAGTGATCGCTCTGCCGCGCTTCGCGCGCGGCCAGGTGGCGAACGAAAGACGACGGCTACGGCCGTCGTCTTTTTTTGTGGGTCGGGGGCGGCGATGTCCGGGGCGCGATGACGGTGAGGGGGCTGCCGCCAACCATCGGGCTACCGGTTTCGTTGCCGTTGCTGTTGTTGTTGCTGTGCGCCGAGCCGCACTAGCGAAGGCAATAGAAGACCCGGAGGGCGGCCCGCAGGGATGCGGGCCGTTTTTCATCGGGACAGGGATGTCCCGTATGAAAAATCCCCGCGTCGGCATCGCGCGTGCGGGCTTGTGATTCAAAGAAAAGCATTTTTCTTTGGTGACTTTCTTTTGTTGCTTTAGACAAAAGAAAGTTACCCGCCGCTTTAGTGGCGGAAGCTTTTGGCGTTTGATCCTGATCTTGTTTTTGAAGAGGCCGTAAGCAAGAGCAGAGCTTCCGCCCCCTAAAGGGTGCGGGTTACTTTCTTTTGCTAAGCCCAAAAGAAAAGTAACCAAAGAAAAGGGCTTTCCTTGCAAGGGCACAGGCCACGAGTGCGATGCTGTCGCCGGGATTTTCCGATAGGACATCCATGTCCTATCGGAAAACGCCGCACGTCCTGTGCGGCGCCCTCCGGGTCTCCATTTGACCGGCAAAGCAGATCAAAATCACGGCAACGGCAACGGCTCGCCCGGTACCAGGGTAGGAGCGGCGCAAGCCGCGACCGCGGGCTTGCCAGCTCGCCACGCAAACGGCCGCCTTGCCCAATAGAACGTCGGCAACGACTTCCCTCCAGCGCGCCAGATGCCTGCAACCGGGACTCGGCAACGCGGCCCAAGGCCACCGCCACCTACGACATCGACCCGCCTAGCGCGTCGTCGCCGCCATCTCCGCCTCGGCCTGCATCTCCAACTCGTCGAGACGATCCAGCAGCCGGAACAGCGCCTCGCGCTCGGGTGCCTCGATGCCGTTCAACAGGCGCTGCTCGAAAGCCAGCGCCATCGGCGCGACTTCGTCGTAGATCTTGTAGCCGTCCAGCGACAGCTGCAGCACCGACCGACGGCGGTCGTCGTCGTGGGTGTCGCGCTCCAGGCGGCCGGCTTCGATCAAGCGGGCGACCGCGCGGCTGACCGCGACCTTGTCCATCGCGGTGCGCTGGGCGACCTCGTTGGCCGACAGGCCGGGGTAGCGGCCCAGGACCGCCATCACCCGCCACTCGGTCACGCTGAGGGCGAAGCGCTCGGAATAGACCCGGGCGATCGCGCTGCTGACCCGGTTGGACAGGACCGAGAGGCGGTAGGGCAGGAAGTGTTCCAGGTCCAGTTCGGCATGGCGCGCCCCGCCGGCCTTGCCGATTGGCGCGGTCTGGGGGCCGGACGGGACCGATTCGGGGACGGCATCGGGGTCGGATTGAGATCGATTCATGTTGCACTGTGCCTTGCTTATGGTTTCATGTGAAACTATAACGACCCTTTCGACAAGGCCGTCCGCAGCGGACCCGGCCGCCACCTGAGAACAATGCCATGAATGCGCAGCCCAACCTCGGCATGCAGGTCACCACGTTTGAGAATCCGCTCGGCATCGACGGGTTCGAGTTCGTCGAGTTCGCCGCCCCGAAGGGCCGCAGCGACCTGCTCCACGATTATTTCCGCAAGCTCGGCTTCAGCGCCGTGCTGCGCCACAAGACGCGTCCGATCACCGTCTACCGCCAGGGCGGGGTGAACTTCCTGGTCAACGAATCGCCCGACAGCTTCGCCGCGGCCTTCGCCGAGGCGCACGGCCCCTGTGCCGCGGGCTTCGCGATCCGCTTCAAGAAGCCGGCGAACGAGGTTTACCAGGCCGTGCTCGGCAACGGCGGCGAAGCGGTCAGCGAGCGCGCCGACACCCGCGCGATCGATGCGCCGGTGGTCAAGGGCATCGGCGACTGCATGCTGTATCTGGTCGACCGTTACGGCGACCAGGGCACGGCCTATGAAGACTACGAGCCGATCCCGGGCGCCGAGCAGAACCCGGCAGGGTTCGGCCTGACCTTCATCGACCACCTGACCCACAACCTGTACTTCGGCAACATGCAGAAGTGGTCGGACTATTACGAGCGTCTGTTCAACTTCCGCGAGATCCGCTATTTCGACATCAAGGGCGCCAAGACCGGCCTGGTGTCGAAGGCGATGACCGCGCCGGACGGCGTCGTGCGCATCCCGCTCAACGAGTCCAGCGACCCGAAGAGCCAGATCAACGAATACCTGGACGCCTACAAGGGCGAGGGCATCCAGCACATCGCCTGTTTCACCGACAACATCTACGAGACCGTCGAGGCGATGCGCGCGCAGGGCGTGGAGTTCCTCGACACCCCGGACACCTATTTCGATGTGATCGACCAGCGCGTGCCCAATCACGGCGAGGACGTCGCTCGCCTGGCCAAGAACAAGATCCTGATCGACGCCGACCGCGAGACCCACCAGCGCAAGCTGTTGCAGATCTTCACCCAGAACGCGATCGGGCCGATCTTCTTCGAGATCATCCAGCGCAAGGGCAACGAAGGTTTCGGCGAAGGCAACTTCCAGGCCCTGTTCGAGAGCATCGAGCGCGACCAGATGAAGCGCGGCGTACTATAACGGCCGACCAAAACCGCCGGCCAAGCCAGGGAATGCGCATGCTCAGGGAACTCGTCGATCTGTTGACCTGCCGGGAACTCGAGCCCGAGGAACTGCAATCGCTGGTGGCCGCGATCGACGGCGCGGCGGAGGATCCCGATCTGGACTGGATCGTGGATCCCTCGCCGGAAGAGCTGATGCAGAACGCGCTCGTGTTCAAGCTGATGGATCACATCGCTGTCGGCGACAAGATCGACGAGGTGCACGAGCAGATCAGCGACTTCTTCGCCGAGCCCCTGGCGGATTTCCCGCGTCATGCCGACGGGCGGTGGTTCCTGCCGGACGAGTATTTCGCCTGGCTGGACCCGCTGCTGGCCGAGCGCGGCGTCGACGGCGGCGGTTACGAGTTGATGCTGCTCGAAGACACTTTCAGCGAGAACCTGCACGCCCTGCTGGTCTGGCGCAAGGACAGCGCACGGGTGCTGGAGCTCGCCACCGAGCTGGCGCTGAGGATCGAACGCTCGACCCAGCGCTCGCTGGGGCTGCGCGCGATCATGTAACGCCGCGCCGCCCGCGCCGTACCGTTGCAGACACCGCTCCGCCGCCGCACCGATCCGATCTGCGCCCCGACCAATGGTGGCGCCCCACCGCATAGCGAGCCCGTATGAGCACCGCAGCCAACGACATCGACAACGTGATTCCGATGCCCAGCACCGACGCCCAACGCCAGCGTCCGCGCGGCTACATGAGCGGCTTCGGCAACGAATTCGCCAGCGAGGCCGTCGCCGGCGCCCTGCCGCAGGGGCAGAACTCGCCGCAGCGCGCGGCGTTCGGGCTGTATGCCGAGCAGCTCAGCGGTACTGCGTTCACCGCGCCGCGCAAGGAGAACCGTCGCAGCTGGCTGTACCGCATTCGTCCGGCGGCCATGCACGGCACCTTCGCGCCCTACGGCCAGCCGCGTTTCCATAACGACTTCGGCAACGGCCCGGTCTCGCCCGACCAACTGCGCTGGGACCCGTTGCCGCTGCCCGAGGCGGCGACCGATTTCGTCGACGGCCTGTATACGATGGCCGGCAACGGCTCGCCGGCGGGCCAGCACGGTTGCGGCATCCACTTGTATGCCGCCAACCGTTCGATGGAGGGACGCTATTTCTACAGCGCCGACGGCGAGTTGCTGATCGTGCCGCAGCAGGGCCGTTTGTTGGTCGCCACCGAGTTCGGCGCGCTCGAAGTCGAACCGCTGGAAGTCGCGGTGATCCCGCGCGGCGTGCGCTTCCGTGTCGAACTGCTCGACGGCCCCTCGCGCGGTTATGTCTGCGAGAACTTCGGCGCCCTGCTGCGTTTGCCCGACCTCGGCCCGATCGGCGCCAACGGTCTGGCCAATCCGCGCGATTTCCTGACCCCGCACGCGTCCTACGAGGACCTCGAGGGCGAGTTCGAGCTGGTCGCCAAGTTCCAGGGCCATCTGTGGCGCGCCGACATCGGCCATTCGCCGCTCGACGTGGTCGCCTGGCACGGCAACTACGCGCCGTACAAATACGATCTGCGCCACTTCAACACCATCGGCTCGATCAGCTTCGACCATCCCGACCCGTCGATCTTCACCGTGCTGACCTCGCCGAGCGACACGCCCGGCACGGCCAACATCGACTTCGTGATTTTCCCGCCGCGTTGGCTGGTGGCCCAGCACACCTTCCGGCCGCCGTGGTTCCACCGCAACATCGCCAGCGAGTTCATGGGCCTGATCCACGGCGCCTACGACGCCAAGGCCGACGGCTTCGCGCCCGGCGGCTCGTCGCTGCACAACTGCATGACCGGCCACGGCCCGGATGCGCAGACCTTCGAAAAGGCCTCGGCTGCGGACCTCTCGCAGCCGCACGTGATCGTCGACACCATGGCCTTCATGTTCGAGACGCGCGCGGTGATCCGTCCGGCCGCGCAAGCCTTCGACGCCGCGCATCGCCAGCGCGACTACCAGGCCTGCTGGGCCGGCTTGCGCAAGCACTTCGACCCGTCCAAGCGCGGCTGAGCGCGGGCTTCATCGCTGCATCCTCGCGCGGCTTCGGCCGCGCGAGTCGTTTGCACGGTCCTGCCGGCCGTGGCGTTTCGCGCCGCATTCACGCAAAACGGCTAGGCTGCAGCGGCCACCCGAACCGCGCCCCGCGCGCCGGAGTCCTGCCGATGAAGCGTTTGCCACTCCCCGTCGTGTTGCCCACCCTGTTGCTGGCGCTGGCCTTGAGCGCCTGCCAGCGCGAGGCCGCCGGCCCGAACGACACCGCGACGGCGCAGACCCCGCCGGCCAACGATCAACCCGTCGAAGACGTGCCGCCGGCGACCGCACCGGCCGTAACGCCACCCGCGAGCGACACCCTGGCGCGCTTCGACGGCTACGGCGACCTGCGTTTCGGCATGAGCGCCGAGGACGCCAGGAAGGCCTGGGGCGGCGAGCTCAAGGGCGAGGCCGCGGCCGACGGCGGTTGCTACTACCTGAGGCCGATCTGGGCGCAGAACGCGGCCGAGTTCGGTTTCATGATCGAGAACGGCAAGTTCGCCCGCGTCGACGTCGGCAACGACAAGGAGACCGCGCCCGGCGGCGGCAAGCGCGGCATGAGCGCGGACGAGATCCGCAAGCTCTACGCCGGCCGGGTCGAGGAGCAGCCGCACAAGTACGTCGACGGCGGCAAGAATCTGCGCATCGGCGACGCCGGCGGCGGTGCCGGCGCCCTGGTGTTCGAGACCGATGCCGCCGGCAAGGTCACCGCCTGGCGCATCGGCGTGCCGCCGCAGGTCGACTATGTCGAAGGCTGCTCCTGAGGCCGGCAACGAACGAAGCGGCCGCCGCGAGGCGGCGAAAGCGCAACCTGGCCCGGCCTGAGCATAGAATCGGCCATTGACCGCAAGGGGATGATCGTCATGTTCGAAGCCGTCGGCTTATTCGTACTCGGCCTGGTACTGCTGGCCCTGGGCGGCGATTCGATCGTCAAGGGCGCCTCGGGCCTGGCCCAGCGCTTCGGCGCCTCGCCGTTCGCGGCCGGCCTGGTGTTGGTCGCGTTCGGCACCTCGCTGCCGGAACTCGCGGTCAACCTGCAGGCGGTGGTGCGCGGCCAGCAGGCGCTCGCGCTCGGCAATGCGGTCGGCAGCAACGTAGTCAATTTCGGCCTGACCCTCGGCCTGGCCGCGCTCGCCGCGCCGCTGTTGGTGCGTTGGCGCGCCTTGGCGCCGCTGCTGCTGGTGCTGTTGCTCGGCACCCTGGCAGTGATCGGCCTGGGCCTGGACGGCGTGCTCAGCCGCGGCGAAGGCATCGTCATGTTGCTGGCGTTCGTCGCGGTGGTCGCCTATGCGATCGCGCGCACCCGTCGCGAGGCGCCGGAGTTGCAGGACGCCATCGCCGCCTTCGCCCAGACCCAGACCCACCTCGGCCTGAATCTGGTGCGGGTGCTGATCGCGCTGGTGCTGATGCACCTGGGCGCCTATTTGATCATCGGCGGCGACGGCCTGTGGAGCCTCGGCGCCTCGCCGGCGCTGGCGGCCGGTTTCGGTTCGCCGAATGCGGCCATCATCGGTGCCGCGATGGGTCTTTCGCCGCTGCTGACCGGTCTGCTGCCGGTGGCGATCGGCACCGCGCTGCCCGAGGCCATGGCCGCGGTCGTCGCGGCGCGGCGCGGGCAGGGCGACATCGTCGTCGGCCACGTGGTCGGCTCGAGTCTGTTCAATCTGCTGATCGTGATCGGCGGCATGGCGGCCTGGCACAGCGTGCCGCTGCCGGCCTCGTTCGTGCGTTTCGAGCTGCCGGCTGCGGCGGTGTTCGCGCTGATGCTGTACCCGATGCTGCGGGGCGACCTGCGCGTGAGCAAGCGCGAGGGCACGATCCTGCTCGTGGGGCTGTTGGGCTGGATCGGCTTCGAAGTGCTGATGCTGCTGCGCTGAGCGGCCATTGACGCGGGGCGGACCGTTGCCGTCGATATAATGGCCGGATGAGCGAACTCACCCCCACGCGCTTGCCGCGACGCGCGTTGCGCGCGCTGAGCGAATTCTTCCGTCTGGAAGCCGCCGGCGGCATCGTCCTCATCGTCGCCGCGGTGCTGGCCCTGATCGCCGCCAACTCGCCGCTGCAAACCGCGTACGAGGCCTTCCGCGAGATCCCGGTGCAGGTGCGCATCGGCGCGCTCGACATCGCCAAGCCTTTGTTGCTGTGGATCAACGACGGCCTGATGGCGGTCTTCTTCCTGGTCGTCGCCCTGGAGATCAAGCGCGAGGCCCTCAGCGGCCAATTGGCCGAGCGCTCGCAACTGGTGCTGCCGATGGTCTGCGCCGCCGCCGGCGTGATCGTGCCGGCCCTGCTGTTCGCCGCGCTCAACCGCGGCGACGCCGCCGCGATGCGCGGCTGGGCGGTGCCGACCGCGACCGACATCGCCTTCGCACTCGGCGTGCTGGCCCTGCTCGGTTCGCGTGTGCCGGTGGCGATGAAGCTGCTGCTGTCGACGATCGCGGTGGTCGACGACCTGATCGCGATCCTGATCATCGCCTTCTTCTATTCGCACGGCCTGTCGGTCACCGCGCTGATGTGGGCGGCGGTGGCGCTGGCCGCCATGTGGGTGCTCAATCGCCGCGGCGTGACCTCGCTGGGGCCCTACCTCGCGCTCGGCGTGGTGTTGTGGGTGTGCGTGCTGAAGTCCGGCGTGCATGCGACCCTGGCCGGCGTCGCCACCGGCCTGATGATCCCGCACGTCGACAAGCGCAATGCGATCGACGACGAGCACGAGCATTCGCCGCTGGAAACCCTGGAACACGCGCTGCACCCGTGGGTGGCCTACGCGATCCTGCCGTTGTTCGCCTTCGTCAACGCCGGCCTGTCGCTGAGCGGGGTCAAGCTCGAAGACGCGACTGCGGCGCTGCCGATGGGCATCGTGCTGGGCCTGGTGGTCGGCAAGCCGGTCGGCATCGTCGGTGCGGCGCTGCTGATGCGCGTGCTCGGCTGGGCCCGGTTCCCCGCCGGCATGGACCTGCGCGCGATGATCGGCCTGGGTTTGATGTGCGGCATTGGTTTTACGATGAGTTTGTTCATCGCTTCGTTGGCCTACCAAGACCCGTTGCGTTACGAAGAGGCCGTGCTCGGCATCCTCGGCGCGTCGCTGTTGTCGGCGGTGGTCGGTTATTTCTGGTTGCGCGCGGTGCTGCCGGCGCGGAGTGCGCAGGGCTGAACGCATGAAACACGCTTTGGTTTTGGGGGGCAGCGGCCAGATCGGCGTGCCCTTGCTGCAACGGCTGTATCACGCCGGATGGCGGGTCACCGGGATCTCGCGCCACGAGCAGCACGACCGCCCCGGCTTGCATTGGCTGCAGGGCGATCTGTCGTCGATGCCGGCGTTGCCGGCGCGCGTCGATGCGATCTTCAGCTGCGGTCCGCTGCTGAAGTTCGCCAAGTGGTACGAACAATCGGGCATCGAGGCCTCGCGCGTGGTCGCGTTCGGCTCGACCAGCGCCGAGACCAAGCGCGGTTCGGCCGATGCCGACGAGCGCCGGGTCGCCCAGGAACTGCGTGAGGGCGAGGCCGCCTTGTTCGCCGCGGCGGTGCCGCGCAACGATGCGGTGACCGTGTTGCGCCCGACCCTGATCTACGGTGCCGGCCGCGACGCCACCCTGACCCGGATCGCGCAACTGGCGCGCCGCCTGCGTTACTTCCCCTTGCCGCGCGGCGCCAATGGCCTGCGTCAGCCGGTGCACGTCGACGACCTCGCCGATGCCGCCTTCGCCGTGCTCGACGTGCCGGCGACCTTCGGCCAGGTCTATGCCGTGCCCGGCGGCGAAGTGCTGAGCTATCGCGACATGGTTGCGCGCACCCTGGCCTGTCTGCGCCCGCCGGTGCGCCTGATCGAGCTGCCGTCGCCGCTGTTCAACCTCGCGTTGCTTGCCGCGCAGGCCACCGGCCGCGCCTCAGGCCTCGGCGAAGCCGCGGTGCGGCGCATGCGCGGCGACATGACCTTCGACGCGGGTCCGGCGCAGCGCGATTTCGGCTATGCGCCGCGGGCGTTCCGGCCGAGCGCGGAGATGTTCGAGCCGCCGCGGGAGTAGTCGCGATAGTTCTATCTCGCGTCGTTCCTCCTGTAGGAGCGGCGTGAGCCGCGACCAAGGGACGAGTGGAGACTGCATCGCCGTCGTCAATGATTGAAGCCTTGGACTGTCGCAGGGTAGGAGCGACGTCCTACTGGATTTCCTTCGGTCACAAGTCGCGACCGCGCAGTTGGCGGTTGCTGCGCGTCTTGCTGCAGAGCGATGAAGCAACATCAAGAGCAAAGCTTCCGCCCGCTAACGCGGCCGGGTTACTTTCTTTTGCTGGCCCAAAAGAAAGGTAACCAAAGAAAAGGGCTTTCCTTGACGAAGCTCCCCTGCGAGTACACAGCGCGCGCCGGGATTTTTCGATAAGACGTCCCTGTCTTATCGAAAAACGGCGCACGTCCTGTGCGCCGCCCTCCGGGTCTACGGTTGCATCGCTAGATCGGAACTGCGCCAGGCTTTTCACAACAACAGCAACAACAGCAACAGCAACGTTGCTGTTGCTGTTGCTGTTGCTGTTGCTGTTGCTGTTGCTGTGCGTCGCTTCGCACTAGCGAAGGCCATAGAAGACCCGAAGGGCGGCCCGCATGGATGCGGGCCGTTTTTCATCGGGACAGGGATGTCCCGTATGAAAAATCCCTGCGTCGACACCGATCGTGCGGGCAGGTGATTCAAAGAAAAGCATTTTTCTTTGGTTACCTTTCTTTTGTTGCTTATGACAAAAGAAAGTAACCCGCCGCTTTAGTGGCGGAAGCTTTTAGCGTTTGATCTTGTTTCTTTAGAAGCCTCAAGCAGAGCAGAGCTTCCGTCCGCTAACGCGGCCGGGTTACTTTCTTTTGCTAAGCCCAAAAGAAAGGTAACCAAAGAAAAGGGCTTTCCTTGACGAAGCTCCCTTGCGAGTACATAGCGCGCGCCGGGATTTTTCGATAAGACGTCCCTGTCTTATCGAAAAACGGCGCACGTCCTGTGCGCCGCCCTCCGGGTCTACGGTTGCATCGCAAGCTCGGAACTGCGCCAAGCTCTCACAGCAACAGCAACAGCAACAGCAACAGCAAAGCCTTCGTTACTCTTTGCTCACGCATCCGTCGCCGGCACCGGTGTGCGCGATTTCGCCAGCGACCGCAGGGCGATGATCAGCACGCCGCCCAGCACCATGGCGCCGCCGATCCACAGGCGCGGACCGGGGCGGTCGCCCCAGAAGGCGACGCCTAGGGCGATGGCGAACACCGGCACCAGCAGCAGCCAGGGGGTGACCTTGGCGACCGGGTGGCGCTGCACCAGCACGTAGTACAGGCCGTGGCCGAGCAGCGACGAGACGAACGCGGCATAGGCGACGCCGAGCCAGGCGACCCAGCTCACCGAGCCGAGTGCGGCGAGGCCGCCGGGCTCGACGGCGACGCTGAGACCGATCAGCGGCAGCACCGCGATCAGCGCGGTCCAGCCTTGCTGGCTGTAAGCGTCGAGGCCGCGCAGGCCTTTCATCAGCACCGTGCCCAGGGCGAGGAACGCGGCCGAGATCAGCATCAGCACCACCGCCATCGGCTTGTCGAGCACCAGCGGATCGAAGCCGAGCACCAGCACGCCGGCGAAACTCAGGCCGATCGCCACGCCGGTGCGCCAGGCGAAGCGTTCGCCGAGCAACCACCAGGCCAGCACCGCGGTCATTGGGACATAGCTCTGCAATACGATGGCTGGCGAAGACAGGTCGCCGGCGGCTTTGAGCGCGCTGAAGCTCAGGCCGAAATGCAGCACGCCGATGCACAGGCAAACCGCGATCAGGCGCGGCCACTGGCCCGGCGCCGGGCGTTTGACGAAGAAGGCCAGCGGCAGGGCGAGCAGGGCGAAACGCAGGCCGGTGAACAGCAACGGCGGGATCTCGCGCAGCGCATAGGCCGAGGTCAGGAAGTTCAGCGCCCAGGACAGGACGACGAGCAGCAACAGGACGATGTCGCGAACAGGCATGGGGGAGGTCGATTGGGCTATCGTGACGGCCGCTCGAGCGGGTCGCGAATGGCGTGACGGGAGAAGCATTGTGAAGTATGCGTTGCAGACTGCGGGCCCGTTCGTCTGGGGGATGTTGGCGGTCGCGGCCTTGGTGTTCTGGCTGATGCCGAGTGCGTGGCTGTTGCGCGGCTGGGTATCGCACCTGGTCAAGGCACGGCCAGCCTATGGCGCGGCGCTGTGGTCGGTGGTGTTCGCACTGGTGCTGTGGGCGATGCTGGCGGTGACGGCGATGATCGTCCTGCACGGGCAGGCCGCCAGCTCCGGCTGGCCGTTCGCGGCGATCGCGTTCGTGCTGTCCTGCCTGGCCTTGGCTTTCAGCGTGCGTATCCATCTGCCCGGCCCCGACGGGGTGCGCCTGAGCTGGTCGCGGGCCTTGCCGGTGTCGGCGGCGACCTGCGTGGTGCTGTGGGCGCAGGCGGGGTTATGCGTTTATTTGCTGGGCCGTTATTACCTGTGATGCGTCGGGATGCCGATCCGGCCCGAGGTTAGAGGGCGCCATACGATCGAAAATCGTGGCTGGCGACGTCGTCGTTACGACGCGGTCGCGGCTCGCGCCGCTCCTACCCTGAAGCAACGGTCGCCCTCTTGCTCGATCAGTACGACCAGCCGAATTTGCGGTACAGCTTCGACAGCACCCAGGCCGGGCCGATCAGCAGATAAGTCAGGTCGGTGAAGAAGCTCGGCTTCTTGCCTTCGATCTTGTGGCCGATGAACTGGGCGATCCAGGCCACCACGAACACGGCGATGGCGGTGTACAGCAGCACGGTGATGCCGAAGCTCTGCGCGATCCAGTGCGCGATCAGCGACAACACCACGAACTGCACCAGCATGCCGAAGCCGAGTTTGCGCGAGGCGCGGTAATAGAACAGCAGTGCGGCGAACATCGCCAGCGCGGCCCAGGCGCCCGGGCGGAAGTACGTGCCCGGGGCGGGGATGCACCACAGCAAGGCGATGACGCTCCACAGGATCGCCGGCACCGCGACGACGTGGATGCGCTGGTTGGTGGCGTTGCGATGGTCGCCGGAATAACTGGCGAACCAGCGATCGATGGGGCGTTGCGACGACGACTCGGCGACGGTGCTCATGGTCGACTCCCGTTGCGGCGGGGCGGACGCGCTGTCCGCGGGTGGGGGCCTGCGGCTAGTGGGCCGCGGACTTCGAGAATAGCTGGATCACCGCCACCCCCGCCACGATCAGACCGATGCCGGCGAGCGCGCCGGCGTCCAGGGTCTGCTTCATGAACAGCCAGCCGATCGCGGCGATCAGGACGATGCCGACGCCCGACCAGATCGCATAGGCGACGCCGACCGGCACCGTGCGCAGCACCAGCGAGAGGAAATAGAACGCGGTGGCGTAGCCGATGCCGACGATCAGCGAGGGGACGGTGCGGGTGAAGCCTTCGGAGGCCTTGAGCGCGCTGGTCGCCACCACTTCGGCGGCGATCGCGATGGTCAGGTACAGGTAGCCGATATTCATGCGGTTCTCGCGAGAGAGAAGATCGGGCAAGGGTAACGCGCATGGCGGCAGGGCTGAATCCGTGGACGGGCCCTGAGTGTGGCGCGGATCGCGCGGCGCATGAGGTGCGCGCCTGCAGGTTGGCCGCGCCTGCGCACGCGATTGGCCGGGCAGGCCCCGGTGCGGCGCGCTTAAAACCGAACCGGCCCGCGTGTGCGGGCCGGCGGGGTGTCAGTCGATCGAGATGCCGGCGAGTTTCTGCAACGCCTCGGCGTACTTCGCGCGGGTGCGCTCGATCACTTCGGCCGGCAGGTTCGGACCCGGCGGGGTCTTGTCCCAGCCCAGCGTCTCCAGGTAATCGCGCACGAACTGCTTGTCGTAGCTCGGCGGGCTGGTGCCGACCTGGTACTGGTCGGCGGGCCAATAGCGCGAAGAGTCCGGCGTCAGCATTTCGTCCATGACGTAGAGACGGCCGTCGGCATCGGTGCCGAACTCGAACTTGGTGTCGGCCAGCAGGATGCCGCGCTCGGCCGCGTAGTCGGCGGCGTAGCGGTACAGGCGCAGGGTCGCATCGCGCACCGCTTCGGCGAGCCCGGCGCCGACCGTGCGCACGGCGGTGTCGAAGTCGATGTTCTCGTCGTGGTCGCCGACGGCGGCCTTGGTCGAGGGGGTGAAGATCGGCTCGGGCAATTGCTCGGCCTGGCGCAGGCCGCTCGGCAGGGCGATGCCGCTGACCCGGCCGGTGCGCTGGTAATCCTTCCAGCCGCTGCCGATCAGATAACCGCGTGCGATGCACTCGATCGGCACCGGCTTGAGCCGTTTGGTCACGACCGTGCGCTTGGCGTAGAGGCGGGCGTCGACGCCCGCGGGCAGCACGGCGGCGACGTCGATCCCGGTCAGGTGGTTGGGAATGATGTGCGCGGTCTTGCCGAACCAGAAGTTGCTGATCTGGCAGAGCATCTCGCCCTTGCCCGGGATCGGGTCGGGCAGCACGACGTCGAACGCGCTGAGGCGGTCGGTGGCGACCATCAACAGACAGTCGCCGCCCGGGGCGGTGCCCGCGGGCAGGCGATCGGCCGGAAGGTCGAAGACATCGCGGACCTTGCCGCGGTGGCGCAAGGGCAGGCCGGGCAGTTCGGATTGCAGCAGTGTGGTCGTCAACGTGGGGACCCCTGATGGCGGCGGCATAGATGATTCCCCCCATCGCTTCGCGCCGCCGGAGCCGGACGGCTCGCGCGCGCAGGCGCGACGGGGCCGGGCAGTGTACGCCGGCTGGCGTCCGCGTGCAGGTAGACTGGGGTCCGGCGGCCCGCAGGGGCCTGGACGGGCCGCGAACGGCCCCGGACGATGGGCGCGGATGAAGCGCTGGTACGGCAAATTGCTGGGTTTCTTCGCCGGCGCGGCGCTGCTGCGCGGCAACCCCTTCCTGGGGGCCATCATCGGCCTGCTGATCGGTCACGCCTTCGATACCGACTGGTTCAAGCTGCGCGGCGACAACCCCTACGCCGTGCTGGGCCTGAGCACCGACGCCAGCGACAGCGAGGTCGACCAGGCCTACCGCCGGTTGATGGCGCAGTACCACCCGGACCGGGTCACCCAGGCCGCCCCGGAACTGCGCAGCCAGGCCGAGCAGCGCGCCCGCGAGATCAACCGCGCCTACGACCGCATCAAGACCCTGCGCCAGCGCCGCTGATCCGTCCGCGCTTGGCCCCCCGGCTGGGGGAGGCGACAATGGCCGCCTGTCCGTACCGGCCCCGTCGCATGTCCCTGCAATCCACCGTCATCGCCCCTTCGATCCTCTCGGCCAACTTCGCCAAGCTCGGCGAGGAGGTCGACAACGTCCTCAAGGCCGGCGCCGACTGGGTCCATTTCGACGTCATGGACAACCATTACGTACCGAACCTGACCATTGGCCCGATGATCTGCGAGGCGCTGCGCAAGCACGGCGTGACCGCGCCGATCGACGTGCACCTGATGGTCGAACCGGTCGACCGCATCGTCCCCGACTTCGCCAAGGCCGGCGCCAGCATCATCAGCTTCCATCCCGAAGCCAGCGGCCACGTGCACCGCACGATCCAGCTGATTAAGTCGCACGGCTGCCAGGCCGGCCTGGTGCTGAACCCGGCGACCCCGATCGAAGTGCTCGACTGGGTGCTCGAAGACCTGGACCTGGTGCTGCTGATGTCGGTCAACCCGGGCTTCGGCGGCCAGAGCTTCATTCCCTCGGCGTTGGACAAGCTGCGCCGCGTGCGCGAGCGCATCGACAACAGCGGCCGCGCGATCCGGCTCGAGATCGATGGTGGCGTCAAGACCGACAACATCGCCGAGATCGCCGCGGCGGGCGCCGACACTTTCGTCGCCGGTTCGGCGGTGTTCAACGCACCCGACTACGCCGAAGTGATCGGCAAGATGAAGGCGGCGGTCGCGGCGGTACGCGGATGAACACCTGCGACCTGTGCGATCTGCATGAGGCACGGGTTCGCATATTGGACCTGCCCTTGCGCGACTACGGCGGGCGCCTGGCGTTCGATGGCGTGGTCAGCACGATCAAGGCCTACGAAGACAATTCGCTGGTGCGCGAAGCGGTGGCCGAAGCCGGCAACGGCCGCGTGCTGGTGATCGACGGCGGCGGCTCGATGCGCCGCGCGATGCTCGGCGATCTATTGGCGGCCAAGGCGGTCGAGAACGGTTGGGCCGGTGTGGTCGTCTACGGCGCGATCCGCGACAGCGGCGCGATCGGTGCGATGGAGCTCGGCGTCAAGGCGCTGGGCACCTGCCCGCGCAAGACCGACAAACTCGGCCAGGGCGCACGCGACGTCGTGGTCGAGATCGGCGGCCTGGTGATCCGGCCGGGGGATTGGCTGTGTGCGGATGAGGATGGGGTGGTGTTGGCGGACGAAGTTTTGCGCTGAGGCGTTGATGCCCGCCATGGCGAAATGGCAACGGTGTAAATCGTGTCTGCAGACGTTCGTGGCGTCGTGACGAAGATCGTCGTTACGAACGGTCGGCTTGCTTTGTTCTTTGAACTGCTTTGCCGCTTTGCCGGTCAACCGTAGACCCGGAGGGCGGCGCACAGGACGTGCGCCGTTTTTCGATAAGACAGGGACGTCTTATCGAAAAATCCCGGCGCTAGCATCGCACTCGTGGCCTGTGCCCTTGCAAGGAGAGCCCTTTTCTTTGGTTAGCTTTGACCGAAGGGAATCCAGACGGACTTTTGAGCTTAGCAAAAGAAAGTAACCCGGCCGCGTTAGCGGACGGAAGCTCTGCTCTTGCTGACGCAACCGAATGTTGCGAGTCCCCCCTGTAGGAGCGACGTAAGTCGCGACCGCGCTGTAATGGTCTTGCGGCGCCTCTCTCAAGCAAGATCTAGATCAAACGCTAAAAGCTTCCGCCACTAAAGCGGCGGGTTACTTTCTTTTGTCATAAGCAACAAAAGAAAGGTAACCAAAGAAAAATGCTTTTCTTTGAATCAAGGGCCCGCACGAGCGTGGCATGCGCAGGGCTTTTTCATACGGGACATCCCTGTCCCGATGAAAAACGGCGCGCATCCCTGCGCGCCGCCCTCCGGGTCTTCGATTGCCTTCGCAAGTGCGTCGCGACGCACAGCAACCGCAAAATCTTTACGGCAACGGCAACGGCAACGGCAACGGCAACGGCAACGGCAACGGCAATAGCCGACGATGCGGGGCGACGGCGAATGGTGCAGGGCGTGTTCAAGCCCGGCAAAACGCCCCAAAGCAAAAGGACGCGGGCCTTGCGGCCCGCGTCCCGGAATAATTGGAGGCAATCCAGCCTCCGCCCGTCGTCCCTGATATGGCCTCCTATACTCCGGATCAACCGTGACCGGTGTGTGACAAAAGTGGCGGATTCGGATGTCCGTGGAACGGGCGTCGACGGTCCGATATCCGCCGCCACGCCGGTGTTCACCGGTAGTTCCCCTAAGGCTGTTAGCCTCGCGAGCTCCGTCCGGGACTCACTTCTCCATGCCTAAGCCTCGTTGGCGCTTGATTCTCAACGGCAAATCGGCCGGCGACGATGACTTGCGCGAGGCCGTGGTCGCGATACGCGAGCGCGGCATCGACCTGGACGTCCGCGTCACCTGGGAGGGCGGGGACGCCGAGCGCTACGTGGCCGAAGCCATCGCCGACGGCGTCGATACCCTCATCGCGGCCGGCGGCGACGGCACCCTCAGCGAGGTCGCGACCACCTTGGCCCATCGCGACGAAGCTGCCGACGCGCTGCCCTCGCTCGGGCTGGTGCCGCTCGGCACCGCCAACGATTTCGCCAGCGCCGCGCTGATCCCGACCGATCCGGCGCAGGCGCTGGATCTGATCGCACGCCGGCCGCCGCAGCCGATCGACCTGATCCGTCTGGAAGCGCCCGACGGCGTGCACTGGGCCGCCAATCTCGCCAGCGGCGGTTTCGGCACCCAGGTCACCATCGAGACCGACGCCGGCCTCAAGAAGATGCTCGGCGGCCTGGCCTATCTGGTCACCGGCATTTCCAAGCTCGGCCGTATCGAAACGATGCGCGCACGTATCCACGGCGAGGGATTCGAGTGGGAGGGCGACTTCATCGCCCTGGGTATCGGCAACGGCAAGCAGGCCGGCGGCGGCCAGGCCCTGTGCCCGGACGCGCTGATCGACGACGGCCTGCTCGACGTCACCGTCGTGCCCGACCTGTCCGGCGAAGTCGGCGCGACCGTGCGCACCCTGTTGACCGAAGGCAAGCATGCCGCGCTCGATCGCGTCGCCACCCGGGTGCAGTTGCGCTGGGTCGAGATCGAATCGCCGCGGGCGCTGACCCTCAACCTGGACGGCGAACCGGTGTGCTCGCACCACTTCCGCATCGACTGCGTGGCCGGCCGCGTGCGCATGCACCTGCCGGTCGCCTGCCCGTTGCTGTCGGCCATGGCGCCGACCTTACAAGGATCGTCGCGGGCGGCCGCCGGCTGAGGCCGTCGCGCCGCGCCGATGAAGCGGCTACAGTAGCGGCCATGAAAGCCTGGGCGAACCCGCATTTCCTTTGTGCCGACGTGGGTTGGCGATGGTGGCCGTCGGCCATCGTCGCTCCTGCCCACTCGTCCATGAAGGAACTGCCGCGTGATTTCGCACGAACTCTTCCAGCAACAGGCCGCTAACGGCTACACCCGTATTCCGGTCGTTCGCGAGGTCCTGTCCGACCTCGACACCCCCCTCTCGGTCTATCTCAAGCTCGCCGACGGCCCGCACACTTACCTGTTCGAGTCGGTCGAGGGCGGCGAGCGCTTCGGCCGTTATTCGATCATCGGCCTGCCCGCACAGCGCGTGTACGCCTTCGCCGGCCACACCTTGTTCGTCACCGAGCACGGCGAGCTGGTCGACAGCCGCGTCGTCGACGACCCGCTGGCCGAGGTCGAACGCCTGCGCACCGAATACCAAGTACCCAAGATCGACGGCCTGCCGGGGTTCACCGGCGGCCTGGTCGGCTGGTTCGGGTTCGAGTGCATCCAGTACATCGAGCATCGTTTGACCGGAGACAACAAGCCGGACGAGCTCGGCACCCCCGACATCCTGTTGATGCAGAGCGAGGAGATCGCGGTATTCGACAACCTCAAGGGTCGTCTGTACCTGATCGTCCACGCCGACCCGCGCGAGCCGCAGGCCTTCGCCCGCGCCAACCGCCGACTCGACCAGCTCGTGCACCGGCTGCGTATCGGCGGCGCGAGTTATCCGGAGACGCTCGACCCGGCCGGGCTCGACGAAGGCGATTTCGTATCCGGTTTCACCCGCGAAGGTTTCATCGACGCGGTCGAGAAATCCAAGGAACTGATCCGCGCCGGCGACATCTTCCAAGTGGTGCTGTCGCAGCGCCTGAGCGTGCCGTTCAAGGCGCGGCCGGTCGACGTTTACCGCGCGCTGCGGGCCTTGAATCCGTCGCCGTACATGTATTTCCTCGATGTCGGCGGCACCCAGGTGGTCGGCTCGTCGCCGGAAATCCTGGTGCGCCTGCAGGACGGCGAGGTGACGGTGCGACCGATCGCCGGTACCCGTCCGCGCGGCAAGACGGTCGAGGAAGACAATGCGCTCGAAGCCGAATTGCTGGCCGACCCGAAGGAACGTGCCGAGCACCTGATGCTGATCGACCTTGGCCGCAACGACGTCGGCCGCGTGTCCGAACCGGGCACGGTCGAAGTCGGCGAACAGTTCGTGATCGAGCGCTACAGCCACGTCATGCACATCGTCAGCGAAGTCACCGGCCGTCTGAAGGCGGGCATGAGCTACATGGACGTGCTGCGCGCGACCTTCCCGGCCGGCACCGTCAGCGGCGCGCCGAAAATCCGCGCGCTGGAAGTGATCCGCGAGCTCGAACCCATCAAGCGCAATGTCTATTCCGGCGCGGTCGGCTACATCGGCTGGCACGGCGACGCCGACACTGCCATCGCGATCCGCACCGCCGTGATCCAGGACGGCCGCCTGCACGTCCAGGCCGGCGCCGGCATCGTCTACGACTCCGACCCGCAGAAGGAATGGGAAGAGACGATGAACAAGGGCCGCGCCCTGTTCCGCGCCGTGGGCGAGGCCGCGCGCGGGTTGTAGGAACCGCGCAAACCCGCCTTGGGGTAGGAGCGGCGCAAGCCGCGACCGCGCCGGTCGGCGAGATGGCGCGGTCGCAGCTTACGCAGCTCCTACAAAGAGCTGCGCTGCCGTTGCCGTCGTTCATGCCGGGTCGCCCGAATCCGCTTTGGGTAGGAGCGGCGCAAGCCGCGACCTGCGCCGGTTGGCGAAATGTCGCGGTCGCAGCTTACGCAGCTCCTACAAAGAGTTGCGCTGGCGCTCTCGCCGGCCCCGACTGATCGAGCGGGCTCACACCACGCTGTAATGCTGCACCAGCGGCTCGAATTCGAGCAGGAAATCGCGGTCTTCGTCGTAGTACTTGGCTTGCAGCAGGTGCTCGCCGGCGAAGGCGCGGATCGCGGCTTCCGATTCCCAGTGGGTGACGGTCAGGAAATGAGTCACCTCGCCGTCTTCGCGCCGCAGGATCTGCACCTGCAGATTGCCGGGCACCGAACGGTAATCCGCCACTGCGCGCTGCTGTAGGAAGGCGGCGTAGGCATCGGCCTGCGAGGCGTGGGTACGGCCATGCCAGATGCGACAGATCATGGGGCGGCTCCTAAGGTCCGTGGCTTTCGCCGGTAACGGCGCGGCGGGACGTCACGCTTCGGCGTTCGTCTCGATCCTAGCGTGGGCGAGCCGCCGGTCACAGCCTCTCTCGTGTGGTTTCGGCATCCGTCCGCGGCGCATCCGACGACAGCCGCAGCGATGCCGCCGATGACGGCCGAATGCGTCGGCCGCGCCACATTAAAAAAAGTTCATGCGGCGGAAAGCTCGCGGCGAGGCCCGGCGGCGCAACCTGTCTTCGCGATGGGGACGCCCCCACCGGCAGGAATCCCAACCGAATCGTTTCCAGGAGCCCACCCATGAACGTCCGCAATGCCCTGATCGCCGTCGCTCTCACCGCGTTCGCCGGTTCCGCGTTCGCCGCCGCGCCGGCGACGTCCGCTTCGAGCGCCGCCCCCGCCGCCAAGACCGTCAAGCACAAGCATCACCAGGCCAAGAAGGCGGCGAAGACCGCTTCCGCCGCGGCGCCCGCCGCCAACTGATCCTTCGCCCGCTCCCCCGAGCCCCACGCATCGTCGGCGTGGGTTCCATGCCCCGCCGGCTCGCGCCGGCGGGGTATCCTTTTTCTCTCCCGCCCCAGGCACCGCCCGCGATCCCGGAGTCGGCATGCGCGTCCTGCTCGTCGAAGACGATCCCCACACCGCCGGCTTCATCGCCAAGGGGCTGCGCGAGGACGGTCATGCCGTCGACCACGCCGGCAACGGCAAGGACGGCCTGTTCCTGGCCACTACCGAGCGCTACGACAGCATCGTGCTCGACCGCATGCTGCCCGGGCTCGACGGCCTGGTCGTGCTGCAAACCTTGCGCGGCGCCGGCAACCGCACGCCGGTGTTATTGCTGACCGCGCTGGGCGAGGTCGACCACCGTGTCGAAGGCCTGCGCGCCGGCGCCGACGACTACTTGGTCAAACCCTTCGCCTATGCCGAGCTCAGCGCGCGCCTGGACAGCATCCTGCGCCGCGGCCAGGCCGGCGGCAGCGAACCCACCCGGCTGCGCGTGGCCGATCTCGAACTCGACCTGCTCAGCCGCGAGGCGCGTCGCGGCGACAAACGCATCGAGCTGCAGCCGCGCGAATTCCGCCTGCTCGAGTACCTGATGCGCCAGGCCGAGCGGGTGGTGACGCGGACCATGTTGCTGGAAGCGGTCTGGGACTATCACTTCGACCCGCAGACCAACGTCATCGACGTGCACATCAGCCGCCTGCGCCAGAAGATCGACCAGGGCCACGCGCGGCCGCTGCTGCACACCGTGCGCGGTGCGGGCTATCGGCTCGGCGCATGAGCGCATTGCATACATTCGCGCCGAATCCTGGCGCCCTGAACTCCCCCCTTTGCAAAAGGGGAGCTGGGGGGATTTGCGCTTCGTGCGGGCACGACACATGCGCATGAGCCCGCGCTCGACCAGCGCGCGCCTGGCATTGGCGGTGACCGCCTCGTTCCTGCTCGCCTTCGTTCTGCTCGGCATCGGCGTGCATTACGCGGTCTCGGCGATGCTGACCCAGGATGCGCGCGAGCTGGTGCGGGTGGACGCCGCCGGCCTGGTCGAGGTGTATCGCGACGAAGGCCGCGCCGCCTTGCTCGGCGAGTTGCGCGAACGCATCGCCACCGATGAAGACCCGGATGCGGTGTATGCGCTGACGGCCACAGACGGCCGTGTCGTCGCCGGCGACTACCGCGACCTGCCCAGGTATCGCCAAGGCGCGCGCTGGATCGAGTTCACCGAACACGGCGCGGACGGCGACCTGCGGGTGGTCGCGCAACTGCAACGCTTGCCCGACGGCACCACTTTGCTGACCGGCACCCGCACCCGCAGCCAGGATCGTTTTCTCGCCCTGATGCTGCGCACCGCGTTGGCGGCCTTGCTGGTGGCGGCCACCCTGGGCGCTCTGATCGGCTGGCTGACCTCGCGTTGGGTCTCGCGCCGGCTGCGTCACCTCGACGATACCGCGGTGCGCGTGGGCAGTGGCGAGCTGGGCCTGCGCGCGGGGCTCGACGGCAGCGACGACGCTTTCGACCGGCTCGCGCGCCGCTTCAACGGCATGCTCGACCGCATCGAGGAATTGCTCGGCGGCGTGCGCCATGCGACCGACCATATCGCCCACGACCTGCGCACGCCGTTGACGCGCCTGCGCAACCGTCTCGAAGAGCTGCGCCGGCGCCAGGACGCGGGCGAAGCCGGTACTCAGCTCGACGCGGCGATCGGCGAAACCGACCAGCTGCTGCACTCGTTCGGAGCCTTGCTGCGTCTGGCGCGGATCGAAGCACAGCCGCCGGTGCACGACGAGCCGGTATTGGATTTGTCGGAACTGGTGCGCGATGCGGTCGAGCTGTACACGCCGATCGCGGCCGAACGTGGCATCGCGCTCCGCGCGAACCTGGCCGGTTCGGGCGAGTCGCGCATGCGCGGCGATGCCGATCAGTTGTTCCAGATGTTGGTCAACCTGCTCGACAACGCGGTCAAGTACGCGCCCGCTGCCAGCGAGGTTGCGTTGAGCCTGCAGCGCGAGCGCCAGGCTCTGATCGTGCGGATCGACGACCGCGGCCCCGGCATTCCCGAAGCCGACCGCGAGCGAGTGTTCGACCGGTTCCAGCGCATGGAATCGCATCGCGGCTCGCCCGGCACCGGCCTGGGGCTGAGCCTGGTGCGCGCGATCGTGCAGCGCCACGGCGGCCAGGTCGGTCTCGGCGACAACACGCCGGGATTGCGGGTCACGCTGGTGCTGCCGACCGAGCCGAATGTTCGCTGACTGCCGCCGATAGCGTCTCCAGCGCGATGTCCGCATCGCGCTGGAGACGATCATGCAGCTAAGCGGCCGTCGCCGGACTTACAGCGGACGCGCGCACTCGATGCTGCCGCCGGCGTAGTAGGTCATGTCCTGGTAGTCGACCGAGGCGTGCACCGGCGTTGCGCTGGTCAACGACTCGACCACTTGATTGCCGCGGCTCAGCTCGAACTGCGGCGTCGTGCCCGCGACCAGCGGCACTTTGAACGAGGTCATGCCGGCCGCGGCCGACAAGGTCCGCAGGTCGCTGCCCTGGCGGATGCTGAGCAGGCCGGGTTCGGTCAGGAACGCGAGCAGTTCGACCTGGTTCTCGGCGACCGGCCCGAACGGAATCGTGAAAGGGCCGGCGGTCTGTTTGGCGGTGTCGTAGGGCGCGTCGGTCCGGTGTTTGCGATGGAAGTAGTACAAGGCATCGCGGGCGATCGGCGGTGCTTGGCCGGTCTTGAACCAGGTCGTGTAGTAGGCGAGCAAGTCGGTGACCGCGTAGCCGCGATCGCGCGAGGGGGCGACCTGGGTTTCGCCGTAGTCGTTCCAGGTGAGGATATTGACCATCTGCACATCGCTCTCGATGGCCTTCTCGAACAGTGCACGCAGGGTGACGCTGTTGGACGACTCCCAATGGCGCAGTTCGACCTTCTCGGCGCTCTTGCGCACGCGCATGTCCTGGAACGCGACCCGCGCCATCCAGTCCAGCCCGTATTTGCGCGCATCCACCGCTTCGCTGACGTTGGAGGCGGCCTGGCTGGCGGTCTTGCCTTCGAAGATCGAATAGCCGGCCATGGTCGCGCGCCACTCGGCCAGGTTCGGGATCGAGTTCATCGCCGTGCGCGACAGGAACATCGGATACCAGGCCGGCTCGACGCCTTGCGCGCGCAGCAGGTCGAGCAATTGTTGCCACCACAGGATCGGCTTGCCGCCGTCCTTGGCCGGCCGCTCCGGCGAGAACGTCGCCAGCGGCACGCGGCCGTCGGGCAAGCGAAACACCGAGGGATGGTCGATCACCGCCAGCAGGGTCTGCGCCAGTTCCTCCGGCGTGTCCTGCGCGCCCTTCGGGAAGCCGGGCGCGAGCAGGATGCGGAACTCCGGGTCGACCGCCTTGGCCGCGGCCAGCATGTCGCGCACGCGGTTGAAGCGGTCGTCGGAATGGACCTGCCGGTACGACATTTCCAGGATGAAACCGTCCAACCCCATGGCGATGGCCTGGCGGATCTCGACCTCGAAGTTGAGCTGTTTCCAGTTCGGCTCCGGACGTTTCGGCATCGGCAGCGGGCGATCGCGCAGCAGTCCGCCGGTGCTGAGGTACTCCAGGTTGCCGCTGCTGGCGCCGGTCGGGCTGAGCCAGCGTTCGTACCAGTTCTTGCTGTCGAGCTCGTTGTGGGTCGAGAGCTGGAACGGCGGGAAGTACCAGGCGAACACTTTCTTGCCCGACGCGCGCAGGGCTTGCGGGCTCGGTTGTACGAAGGGATAACACAGCGCCGAGGCGGCGGCGTCGCCGGGCGCCAGTAGCGGCGAGCGGATCCGGTCCGGGCCGCGCGCGATCGCGGCGGGGACGATGGCCAAGGCCGCCAGCAGAATCGCGCAGCGAAGTAACGAGGAACGTGGAGCGTGCATGACGTCCATCCTTCAGTAGGGATCGGGTTGCGGAGCGCAACGGAACTGCCGGAGCGATGCCGCGCAGAGCGGCCGGCGGAACTCACGCTATCGGTCGGCCCGGTCCGAGACTGCGTCGTTTCTTGCTATTGCCAACTGGCACACACTCGGGGCAGGGGCCGCGCATCGGTGGTCGCGAGTCGCGCAGACCGATGCGCGGTGCGATGGCGGTGCTCGGGCTATGCTGCGCGCTCGCGTGCCTTTCGCCGCGCTATCGAAGCCCAGGCATGTCGGCATCCACACTCAATCGGCCCGGCGCGCCGCGAAGCCGGTGGCGATGGGCAACCGGCATCGCGATCGCGACCGCATTGGCGGCCGGCCTGTGGACGATCGTCTTCGTGCGCATCGGTACCGGCGTGTACTGCGGCGAGTCGCCGGCGGTGCGCTGGCGGTTGGCGATCCATGCCGGCGAATGCGACGCCGAAACCGGCTGCCACTTCGTCAGGCAGGACGATACCGGCGCGGCCGAATACTTCGGATTCAAGCCGATTCCCTGCGGACGCGAGTAAGCGGGCTCCTGGCCGATGTGGCCATCGCCAGGGGCCGCGGCCCTTGCCTCGACGGCGGCCCGGGCCCGGCCGCTGCCCGTCGATGGGGCCGATCCGGGCGCCCTCGCACAGACCGGCGTCCAGCGGTTACAGTAGCCGCATGATCGTTCGCGCAATCCCGCAGAACTCCCCGAAAGCCGGCCAGGCTTGGCGATGGTGGCGTGCCGCCGTCGTCCGTTTCCTGCCGCCCTACGAGGACTCCCTGCGTGACCCCGCCTACGATTCGATGCTTTCCGGCCGCTGAGCGCGGCAAGTACCTTTCGGCCGCCAATCGCGGCAAATACCCTTCGGCCGCCCAGCGTGGCCGAGGCCTCCCCGACGCGGGAGCGCTTTTCCAGCCCCGACCCCTGTCTGCGGCCTCATCGAGGCGGGATAATCGCGGGCTGTCGCCTGTGAGCGCGGCCGGGCCGTACCGCAGCGCACGGCCGCAGGCGAGTGCGCTGCATCTCCCGCAACACGTCACCGGCACGATGGCGGGCCCATGGCCCGCGATCGCGCAGCTTTCCGGTATTCCCCGCATTCGAGGCGCGTCATGTCCGTTCTGATGATCGACAACTACGACAGCTTCACTTACAACCTCGTGCAGTACCTGCAGGCGCTCGGGGCGGAAGTGAAGGTGATCCGCAACGACGACCTGAGCGTGGCCGAGATCGACCGGCTGGCGCCGGAACGCATCATGATTTCGCCCGGGCCGGGCACGCCGAACGATGCCGGCGTGTCGTTGGACGTGATCCGCGAGCTCGGCCCGCGCGTGCCGATTCTCGGTGTCTGCCTCGGTCACCAGAGCCTCGGCCAGGCCTACGGCGGCGACGTGATTCGCGCCCAGACCATCATGCACGGCAAGACCTCGCGCATCCGCCATGAAGGCCGCGGCGTGTTCGCCGGCCTGCCGGACGCCTACCAGGCCACGCGCTATCACTCGCTGGTGGTGTCGCGCGACAGCCTGCCCGACTCGCTCGAGATCACCGCCTGGACCGAGAACGAGGACGGCAGCTTCGAAGAGATCATGGGCCTGCGCCATCGCGAGCATCCGGTCGAGGGGGTGCAGTTCCACCCCGAGTCGATCCTGACCGAGCACGGCCACGCGCTGTTGAAGAACTTCCTGACCCGATAAACCGCCGTGGCGCGACCCGCGCCTGCCAGGACACGAATCACGATGCCTCTCACCGCCCAAGAAGCCCTGCAACGCACGATCGAGCACCGCGAGATCTTCCACGACGAGATGGTCGACCTGATGCGCATGATCATGCGCGGCGAGATCTCGCCGACCATGACCGCGGCCATCCTCACCGGTCTGCGGGTCAAGAAAGAAACCGTCGGCGAAATCGCCGGCGCGGCGACGGTGTTGCGCGAATTCGCGCGGCCGGTGCAGGTCAGCGACCGTACCCATCTGGTCGACATCGTCGGCACCGGCGGCGACGGCGCCCACACCTTCAATATTTCCACCGCGAGCATGTTCGTGGTCGCCGCCGCCGGGGCCAAGGTGGCCAAGCACGGCAATCGCAGCGTGTCGTCGAAGTCGGGCAGCGCCGACGTGCTGGAAGCCCTCGGCGCGGCGATCGAGCTGCAGCCCGAGCAGGTCAGCCAGTGCATCGACCGCGCCGGGATCGGCTTCATGTTCGCGCCGGTGCATCACCCGGCGATGAAGGTGGTCGCGCCGGTGCGGCGCGAGATGGGCGTACGCACCCTGTTCAACATCCTCGGCCCGCTGACCAACCCGGCCGACGCGCCGAGCATCCTGATGGGCGTGTTCCATCCCGACCTGGTCGGCATCCAGGTACGCGTGCTGCAGGAAATGGGCGCGCAACGCGCGCTGGTGGTGTGGGGGCGCGACGGCATGGACGAGTTGTCGCTCGGCGCCGGCACCTTGGTCGGCGAATTGCGCGACGGGGTGGTGCGCGAGTACGAGGTGCACCCGGAGGACTACGGCATCGCGATGGCGGCCAGCCGCAATCTGCGCGTCGCCGACGCGGCCGAGTCGAAGACCATGCTGCTGCAGGCGCTGGAGAACCGTGACGGCCTGCCGCGCGAGATCGTTGCCCTGAATTCCGGTGCCGCGCTGTACGCCGCGGGCGTGGCCGAGAGCATCGCCGACGGCATCGAGCGCGCGCGTACGGCGCTGGCCTCCGGCGCGGCGCGGGCCAAGCTCGACGAGTTCGTCGCGCTGACGCGGGAGTTGGCGGGGGCGTGATGGGGCGCGGGACGAGCAAATTCCCTCTAGCCCCCCTTTTGAACAGGGGGGAATGCTTACGTAGCGGCGTGGGCGTATGTTCCGGCGTCGCCGTATTCCTCCCAATTCCTGCTGTTGCCGTTCTCCCCCGTTTGAAAAGGGGCAGGGGGGATTGGCCTTTGACTTTCGCCTTTTGAACCTAGCCCAGGAGCCAGCATGTCCGCCAGCTTCGCCGAACTACCGAAACCTCCGTATTACGCGGTCATCTTCAGCTCGCAGCGCAGCGACGGGGACGACGCCGGCTACGGCGAGGCAGCCGAGCGCATGGTCGAGCTGGCCGCGCAGCAGCCGGGCTTCCTCGGGGTCGAGTCGACCCGCGGCAGCGACGGCTTCGGCATCACCGTAAGCTATTGGTCCGACGAGGCGGCGATCGCCGCCTGGAAACGGCAGGCCGAACACGCCGCCACCCGCGCCTACGGGCGCGAACATTGGTATCGACATTTCGAGTTGCGCGTGGCCAAAGTCGAACGCGCGTACGGGAGCAAGGGCAAGGCATGAGCGACATCCTCAACACCATCCTCGCGCGCAAGCACGAGGAGATCGAACAGCGCAGCCGGGTGCGTTCGCTCGCCGACCTGCGCGCGCGCGCCGCCTCGCAGGCGCCGGCGCGCGGCTTCGTCGACGCGATCAAGCGCAAGCACGCCGCCGGCGAAGCCGCGGTCATCGCCGAGGTCAAGAAGGCCAGCCCGTCCAAGGGCCTGATCCGCGCCGACTTCAAGCCGGCCGAGATCGCCCGCAGCTACGAGGCCGGCGGTGCGGCCTGTCTGTCGGTGCTGACCGATGTCGACTTCTTCCAGGGCAGCAACGCCTACCTCGGCGAAGCCCGCGGTGCCTGTTCGCTGCCGGTGCTGCGCAAGGACTTCACCGTCGATCCGTATCAGATCTACGAGGCGCGCATGATCGGCGCCGACGCGATCTTGCTGATCGTCGCCGCGCTCGAGGACGGGCCGATGATCGAGATGGCCGGGCTGGCGATGGAGCTGGGCATGGACGTACTGGTCGAGGTCCACGACATCGACGAGCTCGAACGCGCGCTGCAGACCGATTGCGAGCTGATCGGCGTCAACAACCGCAATCTGCGCACGTTCGAGGTCTCGCTGGACACCACCATTGCCTTGCGCGCCGCGGTGCCGCGCGACCGCACCCTGGTCACCGAAAGCGGCATCGCCACTTTGGCCGACGTGGAGCGCATGCGCGGCGCCGGCGTCGAAACCTTTTTGGTCGGCGAAAGCTTCATGCGCGAACGCGACCCGGGCGCGGCGCTGCGGCGGTTGTTCGCGGCGTGAGCGCGGTCCGTCCCGCGCGTTTCCCGCCGGTGCGCGCGGACGCGCCGCTGATCGTGTTCGATTTCGATCACACCCTGTACGACGGCGACTCCGGCAGCCATCTGTTCGCCTGGCTGATCAAGCGCTCGTGGTGGCGCATGCTGCTGGCGCTTGCGATCGCGCCGGTCGCCGGGCCGATGGTGGCCTGGCTGAAGACGCGCCGCCTCGGCATCTCGGCCTTCGTCTGGGTCGGCACCATCGGCATGCACCGGGTCGGCTCGCTCGACGCGATGATCGACCGCTACGTCGCCCTGCACACCGCGCAGATTCGCGAGCGGTTGCTGCCGATCGCGCTCGACGTGTTGCATCACCACCGCGAACAGGGCGATCACGTGGTGATCGCGACGGGCGCGCCGCCGGAACTCGCCCGCGCCATCCTGGCCTTCGTCGCCCACGAGGACGTGCCGGTGGTCGGCACCCTGGTCGGCCCGCGCCTGGGCGCGCTCGGCGCCAGCCGCCATTGCCATTCCGAAATGAAGATGCGGATGCTGCGCGAGTCCGGCTTCACCGGGCCGGTCGAGGCCGCTTACTCCGACAGCAGCGCCGACCTGCCGCTGCTCAAGGCCGCGCGCAAGCCGGTGGTGGTCAATCCCAAGGTCGCGCGCGTGGAGATGTTCCGGCGTGTGCTGCCGGCCGGCACGCCCATCCTGAACTGGGGTTGCCCGGGGCGGGGCGGGGACGCGGTGTCGTCGGCAGCGAAGTAGGCGTCTGGAATTCGGCTTTCGTCGACACGGGATAGAGCGTGGTCGCGGCTTGCGCCGCTCCTACCCTTTGCTGCGCGGCTCTGGGGCAGGAGCGGCGCAAGCCGCGACCGCCATCCAGCCGATGCTGCGGGGTTTCGATCTTGAGACGAATGCGCCCAGGCCGCGGCCCAGAGCTTCAATCGCCCAGTGTCTTCACGAACTTGACCGACGAGCCGTCGGAATAGCCGCAGGCGCGGTAGAAGTCGTGGGCGTCGGTGCGGCGGATGTTGCTGGCGACCTCGACCCGGCCGACCCCGTCGCGGCGGGCGCGGCGCTCGACCTCGCGCAGCAGCAGGCGGCCGATACCCTGGCGATAGCAGGACGTGGCCACCACCAGGGCGGTGATGCGGGTCAGCAGGTTGCCGCGGGTCAGCGAATAGCGGGTATGGCTGGCGATCAGGCCACAGGCGTGGCCGTCGAGTTCGGCCAACAACAGGTCGTGGCGTGGGTCTTCGCGCAGCACGGTGATGCGCTCGATGGCCTCATCGCGGGTGCAGGGATAGCCGAGCTGGCTGAGCAGCTCGGCGACGTCGCTGGCATCGCCCAGCTCCGCGAGCCGCACCGTCGGTGCGGTCCCGGAGGAGGGCGCGATGCGTCCCACCGGGGCCCTTAACGGGTCCCGTAGAGGACGACGGTCTTGCCTCGGGCGTGCAGCTTGCCGTCGGCCTGCAGCTTCTTGAGCACGCGACCGGCCATCTCGCGGGAGCAGCCGACCAGGCGCGAAAGCTCCTGGCGCGACACCCGCAGCTGGGTGCCCTGCGGATGGCTCATGGCCTCGGGTTCCTTGGCAAGGTCGTGCAGGGCACGGACGATGCGGTCGGTGACGTCGAGGAAGGCCAGGCGGCCGGCCTTGCGGCTGGTGTCGAGCAGGCGCCGGGAAATCTGCGCGCCGATCGCATACAGCAGCTTGGGCGCGTCCAGCGAGAGCCGGGTCAGCAGCAGGTCGTAGAGGCGCTCGTGTCCGATTTCGGCCAGTTCGCAGGTGCTGCGCGTTCGCAGGATCACCTCGCGATGGTCGCTCTCGATGAACAGGCCGAGCTCGCCGACGAACTCGCCGGGGCCGAAATAGCCCAGGACCAGTTCACGGCCGTCCTCTTCCTCGGTGATGATGCTCACCGAGCCTGAGACGACGTAATACAGCGTGCTGGCCGGATCCCCGGGGCGAAACACGTCCGTGCGGGACGGGTAACGACGACGGTGGCAATGGGCCAGGAAGCGTTCGATCGTTGCGCCGTCCGGCAACAACGGGCTATTGGTTCTGCGTAATGCAGTCAAGGGGGCTACCGGGTTGGCGGACATTGGGAATGGGCTTTTGGCTTTCGGCCGAGCTTAGGGCGATACGGCCGCATGAGCAAATCCTGCCGCTGAAACTCCCGGTCCGATAGAGAGCGATGATGGAAGCGCAGAGACGGTCACGCTTTTGTAATCGACGCAGTCCAAAACCTAGCTGCGTTTCCCCCCGGGGCCAATTGCCTCATAATCGCGGCCCTCGCCGTCCGTCCGGATATTCCTACAGTGGTCAAGCCGTTGCCGCGCCTGCGGTTGCAGGGTTTTAACAACCTCACCAAGGCCCTCTCGTTCAATATCTACGATGTTTGCTTTGCCGCCTCGGAAGACGAGCGCGGGCGCTATATCGAATACATCGACGAGGCGTACAACGCCGACCGCCTCACCCAGATCCTCACGGATGTGGCGGAAATCATCGGCGCCAACATCCTCAATATCGCCCGCCAGGACTACGACCCCCAGGGCGCCTCGGTGACGATTCTGATCTCCGAGGAACCGGTGATCGACAAGAAGGCGGCCGGCAAGGAGATCATCTCCGACGCCGTGGTCGCCCACATGGACAAGTCCCACATCACCGTCCACACCTATCCCGAGACCCACCCGGACAGCGGCATCGCGACCTTCCGGGCCGATATCGACGTGGCCACCTGCGGCGTGATTTCGCCGCTTAAGGCCTTGAATTACCTGATCGAAAGCTTCCAGTCCGACATCGTGGTGATGGACTACCGGGTGCGCGGCTTCACCCGCGACATCAAGGGCAAGAAGCATTACATCGACCACAAGATCAACTCGATCCAGGACTACCTGGCGAAGAACATCAAGTCGCGCTACGAGATGATCGACGTCAACGTCTACCAGGAAAATATCTTCCACACGAAGATGCACCTGAAGGAATTCGACCTCGACACCTACCTGTTCGAGGAAAAGGCCAAGAACCTCTCGTTCAAGGAGCGCATGAAGATCGAGGCGCGCCTGCGCCGCGAGATCGAAGAGCTCTACCACGGCCGCAACCTGGTCGATTGAGCCCTGCGCGATGCATGCGAAAAGGCCGGCGAAAGCCGGCCTTTTTCGTTGCTGGGCGGGCGCGGCCCCCGAGCCGGCGCCGCTTGTCTCCCTCTCCCGCCTGCGGGAGAGGGCCGGGGTGAGGGCGCGAAGGCCCGCGACCGTCGCCAGCGCGGCGGGAGGGGCGAACCCTCACCCCAACCCTCTCCCGTGAACGGGAGAGGGGGCTCAAAGCTTTGCAGCCAGGGGCGCGTCTCCCCTCTCCCGCTCACGGGAGAAGGCCGGGGTGAGGGCATAGAGGTCCGGGGGCGTCGCCAGGGCGGCTCAGACCCGGTAAGCCACGGCCTTCATCAGCTTGGATGCCGCCGCCATCAGGGCCGGCACCGGCATCGGCAGGATGCGCGCGCCGGCGGCCTCGGCGTTCTCGGCGTGGCGCGCCTCGTCGGCCTTCATGGTCCGCAGGATCGCCCGGCTGCGCTGGTCGCCTTCGGGCAGGGACTGCAGGTGCTCGTCGATATGAGCCTCGACCTGGCGTTCGGTCTCGACCACGAAGCCCAGGTTCCAACCGTCGCCGCGCAGCCCGGCGAGGGCGCCGATGGCGAAGCTGCCGGCGTACCACAACGGGTTCAGCAGGCTCGGGCGGCTGTCGAGTTCGCGCAGGCGGTCGGCGCACCAGGCCAGGTGGTCGGTCTCTTCCTGGGCGGCTTCGAGCAGGTGGCCGCGGGTGGATTCGTCGCGGGCGACCGCGGCCTGGCCGCAGTACAGGGCCTGGGCGCAGACCTCGCCGACGTGGTTGATCCGCATCAGGCCGGCCGAATGGCGGCGCTCGTCGGGTTCGAGCACCAGTTCGGCGGTGTTGCCGGCGGGGTTGGGGCGTTCGGCGCCCGGGGCGCCGAATACGGTATCGAGCGCGCGCTGTGCTTCGCTGAGCACGCGGTCCAGGGGGCTGAGTTCGCGGGTCGTCATGACGCCGATTCTAAGGCGAGGCCGGCGTAGAAGTCGGTTAATCGGCTGCCGGCCCGGCCGCGCCGTCGTCGAGCAGGCCGGCCAGGAATTCGAGCGGGTGCTGGACCGGGATCGCGGTGCCGCCGCCCAGGTGCAGGCGGCAGCCGATGTTGGCGCTGAGCAGCACGCTGGCGCCGCTGTGCGCCAATTGTTCGAGCAGCGGAGCGCGGTATTCGGCCGCACGCGCCGGGTCGGTCAGCATCTGGCTGCCGGCAGCGCCGCAGCAGCCGTAGCCGGCGTCGAGTTCGACCACCTGCAGTCCGGGCACCCGCGCCAACAAGCGCCGCAAGGCCGGGACCGACTTGACCACGTTGCGCTGGGTGCAGGGCAGGTGCACGGCGATGCGCTGATGGGAGGTGCGCAAGCGCAGGCCGGCGCCGGCCTGATCGAGATAGGCGATGGCGTCGACCACTTGGGTCTGCGGCGCGAGCGCATGCGCCAGTGCGGTGTGGCAGCCGCTGGCCAGGCTGAGGACGGTGGCGTGGGCCGTGAAGGCGCTGCGGTTGGCCTGGGCCAGGTCCTGGGCCGCGGCGGCGTTGCCGGCGTGCTCGTGCAGGGCGCCGCAACAGCCTTGGCCGGCGACCGGGTCGAGTGCGACGCCGAGCGAGGCGCACAGCCGCACCGTGGCGGCGCGCACGGCGCTCTCGTAGGCACCGGCCACACAGCCCACGAACAGTCCGGCGCGGGCCTGTCCGGCCGTCTGGAGGCGTGTTGCGGGCATCGGCAGCCGTCGTGGCGGGCGCGGCAGCGAGCGCCAGGCCTCGGGCAGCCAGGGGTGGCCGATCCGGTACAGGGACAGCGCCGCCGCCAGCCAGCGCGGCCGCGCCGCCAGGCCCTCGATCAGCCGCTGGCGCCAGGCCGGCGGCCGGCGATCGCGTTGGCGGGTGCGGGCCAGGACCAGCAATCGGCCATAATCCACGCCGGCCGGGCACACCGACTCGCAGCTGCGGCAGCCCAGGCAGTGGTCGAGATGAGCGTCCGAGGTCGGGGTCGGGACGATACTGTCCAGGGCCCAGGCCCGGGCCAGGGCAATCCGGCCGCGCGGGGACTCGGCTTCGAGCCGGTCGCGGCCGTAAGTGGGGCAGGAGGGCAGGCACAGCCCGCATTGCACGCAGCGGTCGGCCAGAGCCACCAGGGGATCGGCGGAGGGCGGGCGACGGTCGTGCGGCATGACCATCGATGCTAGCACGGGCAAAACCCAGGCTTGCACGATCCTGGGCGGCCCGCTATCATTCCGCCTCTTTCGTTCCGCAATCACAACGCGAGGCGACGTTCCGACGCCCTTCCCGCACCGGGAAACGGCGGAACCAGCCCGACCACTGTGCCCACATAAAGAGTTGTCATGAAGACTTTTACCGCCAAGAACGAGACCGTCCAGCGCGACTGGTACGTCGTCGACGCGTCGGGCAAAACGCTCGGCCGCTTGTGCTCCGAACTCGCGCGTCGCCTGCGCGGCAAGCACAAGCCTGTCTATACCCCTCACGTCGATACCGGCGATTACCTGGTGGTGATCAACGCCGAGAAGATCGCCGTCACCGGCAATAAGCTGCAGGACAAGATGTACTACCGGTTCACCGGTTACGTCGGCAACCTGAAGAGCGAGACGCTGGGTCAGGCGCTCGAGCGCCACCCGGAACGCGTCATCGAGATCGGTGTCAAGGGCATGCTGCCGAAGAATCCGCTCGGCCGCGCCATGTATCGCAAGCTCAAGGTCTACAAGGGCTCCGAGCATCCGCATACCGCCCAGCAGCCGCAGCCGCTCGACATCTAAGGTAAAGACCATGGCTATCCAGCAGAATTACGGCACCGGCCGCCGCAAGTCTTCCACCGCTCGCGTGTTCCTGCGCAAGGGCGACGGCAAGATCACCATCAATCAGCGTACGATCGAAGAATTCTTCGGCCGCGAAACCGCGCGCATGATCGTCCGCCAGCCGCTCGAGCTGACCCAGTCGACCGACAAGTTCGACGTCAACGTGACGGTCGCCGGCGGCGGCATCACCGGTCAGGCCGGCGCGATCCGTCTCGGCATCGCCCGCGCACTGGTCGAGTACGACGAAACCCTGAAGGGCGAACTGCGTAAGGCAGGCTTCATGACCCGCGACGCCCGTGAAGTCGAGCGTAAGAAGGTCGGTCTGCACAAGGCTCGCCGCGCAACGCAGTTCTCGAAGCGCTAATAGTTCTTTTTTCGCGTCGCGTTTTTGCGTTAATATCGGTTTTATAGCCCCGTCGCCAAGCGGTAAGGCACCTGACTCTGACTCAGGCATTCGGTGGTTCGAATCCATCCGGGGCTGCCATACCCAAGCCCGATTCCAGCTCAACGGCTCGAATCGGCGACCTGAAACCCGCCGCAAGGCGGGTTTCTTGTTATATGAGCCCGCCGCAAGGCAGGTTTCTTGTTTTGTGGGGTGAGCCCGCCATCAGGCGGGTTTCTTGTTTCTGCGCCTCGCGCCGCCCCGCTGAAGCATCGTCGCCATGCCTGCCTTCAGTCCGCGCCCAAGCTCCTGATCAGGCTGATCTCATCGCGCAGCGGGATGCCGTGCCGCCCCAGCAACGGGATGGCCGGGTCGGCCTCGCGTTCCAGATCGATGGCGCCGGCGACGAGCCGGTGCAGGCGGAAGCCGCGGCGCTGGTAGAAACGCAGTGCATCGAGGTTGTCGTTGGTGGTGCGGGTCAGCAGCCGGCTCAGGCCCAGTGCGCGTGCACGCCCGGCCGCGAGTTCGACCAGGCGCGTGCCGAGGCCGGCCTGGGCCCGCACCGCGTCGAGGGTGACGAGCTCCGACTGGACCGTGTCGTCGAGCAAGGTCACCAGGCCGACGATGGCGCCGTCCGCATCCACGGCGATGAAGCCTGGCAGGGCGGTGGCGTCGATCGCGCGGCCGTCGAGCATGATCGTCGGGCCGCCCCAGCGCAGGTCGAGGAAGGTGCGGATGCGTTCGCGGTCGTTGGCATCGATGGTGCGGGTTGTCGGCATGGCGTCCGGGCGTAAGGGGCGCAGCGCGACACTGTAGCGCCGGTGCCGGCGTAATCGTGGCCGATGGCGGGCACAGCCTGTGCGCGAACCCGCCGCAGCGCAGGCGCTGCCGTACGCTACCGGCCGTCGCGACTGATCGCAGCTGTGACCGCCTGGTCTCCGCGGTTCGCGCTACTCGGCTACCATCCGCGGCGCAGGGGCCGCGCAGCGGCGTTGGAGAGCGCGCATGAGCGAGGATCTGACTCGGTTACTGCATGACTGGCGCGGCGGCGACGTCGCTTCGCGCGACCGCTTGTTCGCACTGGTCTACGACACCTTGCGCGGCATGGCGGCGGTGCGCCTGGGCGCGCGCAACGGTCAGCGCACCCTGCAGCCCACCTCGCTCGTCAACGAAGCCCTGATCCGCCTGATAGGCGGCGAGGTCGATTGGCAGGACCGCGCTCACTTCTATGCGCTCGCGGCCCTGAAGATGCGTGCGGTGTTGGTCGATCAGGCGCGTGCGCAAGCGGCGGCGAAGCGCGGCGCGCGGCCGGTGATGCTGACCTTGTCGCACGCCGACCTGCACGGCGGGCAGACCGTCGGCTTCGACGTGCTGGCTCTGCACGATGCCCTCGAACGCCTGGCCGAGCGCGATCAACGTTCGGCGCGGGCGGTCGAGATGGCCTACTTCGGCGGCATGGAGCACAGTGAGATCGCCTGCGTGCTGGAAGTCTCGGTGCCGACCGTCGAACGCGACCTGCGTTTCGCCCGGGCCTGGCTGGGACAGCAGTTGGGCTGAGCGAGCGGCGATCCGACGCGACAGGAGGCGACATGGAAACCCAGCGTTGGCACGACCTGCGCCGATTGTTCGATGCGGTATGCGACCTGCCGGCCGAGCGTTGGTTGGAGGAACTGCACGCGATCAGCGACGATCCAGCGCTGATCGCCGAGGTCATGGAGTTGCTCGGTGCGCAGACCGGGCAGTTCGATCGCGTCGTGCAACCGCTGAACGATCTGGTCGCGGGCCTGCCCGACAGCGAACTGCAGGCCGGCGACCGCCTCGGCGCCTGGGTCCTGATCGAGCGCGTGGCGAGCGGCGGCATGGGCACGGTGTTTGTGGCCGAGCGCGCCGACGGCTTGTTCCGCCAACAGGTGGCGATCAAATTGCTGCGCGGCAGCGGCTTCAACCAGGCCGAATTCGCCCGTCGCCTGGCGGTGGAGCGGCAACTGCTGGCCGAGCTGCAGCACCCCAACATCGCCCGCCTCTACGACGGCGGCACCACGCCGAGCGGGCAGCCGTACCTGGTCATGGAGTACGTGCTCGGCCGCGATCTCGACGAATACTGCGAGCAGCGCCAGCCCGACCTGCTGCAGCGCCTGCAGTTGTTCCAGCGCATCTGCGCGGCGGTGCAGAGCGCGCACCAGCGCCTGATCGTGCATTGCGACCTCAAGCCCGGCAACGTGATGGTGCAGGACGACGGCGAGCCGGTACTGCTCGATTTCGGCATCGCCCAGGTGCTCGATCACCAGGCCGGCGACGACAACGCCTCCTACGGTAGCTTCTGCACCCCGGCGTATGCGAGCCCGGAATTGCTCGGCGGCGCGCGGGTCAGCGTGGTCAGCGACGTGTTCGCGCTCGGCGTGTTGCTGACCGAATTGCTGGCTTGCCGTTCGGTCGAACGCGGGTTGGGCGATCGCGACGTCGCGGTGCCGCTGCCGAGCGAATGGGCCGGGCCGGACTGCGCCTGGCGCGAGCGCCTGCGCGGCGACCTGGATGCGATCGCCGCCTGCGCCTGTGCGCTCGATCCGCGGCAGCGCTATTCCTCGGTCGAAGCCTTGTCCCAGGACATCGGGCGTCATCTCGCCTGGCGTCCGGTGTCGGCGCGCACGCCGACGCTGGGCTACCGCTTCGGCCGTTATCTGCGCCGGCATTGGCGCGAGACCGCGGCGGCGGCGCTGGTGCTCGCGCTGGCCGGCGGCTTCGTCTGGCGGGTCACCGCCGAGCGCGCGCGCGCCGAGCGCGAGGCCTCGGTTGCACGCCAGGTCAGCGATTTCCTGGTCTCGGCTTTCGACGCCGCCGACCCGCGCATGCGCGGGGCGCAGGCCGGGCAGGACTTGAGTGCGCGGCAGGTGTTGGACGCCTCCGCCGCGCGCATCGAACAAGGGCTCGACGACACTCCGGCGATCCGCGCCCGCCTGCGCGCGGTGCTCGGCCGAGCCTATCGCAACCTCGGCCAGCCGCAGCGCGCCGAGGCGCTGCTCGACCAGGCCGCTCGCGAGTTCCTCGACCCGGCGGTGGACCGGCCCGACCAGGCCGCACAAGCGCTCGCCGATCTGTCGCGTTCGCTCAGCGACCGCCAGTACGGCGCCCAGGCCGTCGCCGCCGCGCGCCGTTCGCTGGCCCTGCGCGAGCGCGACGGCGACCCGCGCGGCCTCGCCGATGCCTACGACACGCTCGGCCTGGCCCAGGTCGCCGACAGTCGGTACGTGCAGGCCGAACGCAGCTTCGAGCGCTCGCAGCAACTGCGCAGCGAACGCGGCCTGCGCCAGTCGCCCGACGAACGCGCGGCGATGCTCGCCCGCCTTGCCCAACTGTACCGGCGCCGCGGCGAACTCAAGCGCGCCGAGCAGACTTATCGCGATGCGCTGGAGATCAACCGCGAGACCGGCAGCGATCCGGTCGCCACCCAGCTCAACCAGTTCGGTCTTGCGAGCACGTTGTTCGGCCTCGGGCGGGTCGCGGAAACCCGCCGCGAACTGGTCGAGAACCTGAGCCTGGCGCGCGACCTGTACGGCGAGCAGAGCGACATGGTCGCCAACATCCATGTCGACCTGGCCAACGCCACCCAGGACCTCGGCGATTATCGCCAGGCCGGGGAACACTATCGGGCCGCGCTGGAGATCATGGCCGTGGTCGCCGGCGAGCGCAGCCTCGATTACGCCCGCATCCTCAACAACTATGCGGCCCTGTCGCTGGAGCGCGGCGACCTGGCCGAATCCGAGCGCCGCCTGCGCCAGGCCTTGTCGATCCGTCGCGAGCACTTGGCGCCGGACGAGCGCCGGGTGTTGCGCACCGAGAACGGTCTCGGCCTGGTGCTCGCACGCGGCGGCCGCAATGAAGAGGCGCGGTCGCTGGTCGAGCGCAGCGCTTCGGTTTGGCGCCGTCGTTATGGCGAGGACCATGCCGGGCTGTTGATGGTGGCGCTGACCCGGGTCGAATGGCTGTTGAGCCGCGACCGCCTCGACGAGGCGCAGGCCGAGTTGACGGCGATCGACCTCAGTCGCGGCGAGTACAACGCCTTCATGCTGGCGCGGATTCCTAGCCTGCAGGCCGAGCTCGCGCAACGCCGCGGGCAGTGGGACGAAGCCGAGCGGGGCTGGGCCAAGGCGATCGAAGACAGCCGAGCCGCCTACGGTGCGCAGCAGGTCAAGACCGCGAGGTTGCGCGTGCCCTATGCCGAGGTCCTGCTCGCGCGCGGCGACGCGCGCGGCGCGGCGGCGCAGGTGCAACTTGCCGAGGCGGTGCTGCGGCGCGAGATGTACAGCGAGTCGGCGTTGTTGCGGCGCCTGCAGTCGGTGAAGCAAGGCGCGCCGCCGGTGCAGGTGGCGGCGCGCTAGGCGGCCTGCCGGTTCGCGGCTTGTGCCATTCTCAGGGGCGGAGCGGCGCAAGCGGCGACCCGCTGTGCGCGCATCGCTGAGCCATCGCTGACGCATCGATCCTTCGCCAAAAAACACGCCGCCCGAAGGCGGCGTGTCGGTTCGCTACGGCAAGGAACGTTACGCCGGCGATATTTCGCCGATGCGGTCGGGGCCGATCATTCGACCGCTTGCACGTCGACCAGACGCAGGCCCTTGGTCGCGTACTTCTCGGCCGACTGATACAGCGTCTGGTAGCTCTTGACCGCTTCCAGCGCATAGCCGCCGGTGCCGGCGCGGAACACGCCGACATAGTTGCGCACGCCGTCTTCGACGAAGCTGTCGACGTCGATCAGGCGCAGGCCGTTGTCGCTGAGCTCGTCCCACTTGCCGGTGAACGCGGCCCAGCTGTTCGAGCGCCACAGGGCGTGGTTGTCGGTGCCTTCGCGGTACACGCCGATGAACTGGCGCTGGCCGTTGCCGATGTCGAAGCTCTCCATGTCGATCAGGCGCAGGCCCAGGCCCTTGGCGATCTCGCGCTGATTGGCGAAGGCGGCGAAGCCGGTGTGGCTCCACAGGCCGGCGTTGCCGTTGCCGGCGCGGAACACGCCGACGTAGTGGCGCTTACCGCCGCTCAGGTAGGTGGTGAGGTCGAGCAGGCGCTGGCCGTCGTCGGACAGCTCCTTCCACTTGGCGGTGAAGTCGTCCCAGTTGTCGAAGTTGTACAGCGCGCCGGCGCCGTTGCCGCGCTTGTACACGCCGACGAAGTGGCGGTCGCCGTTCTCGACGTAGTTCTCGACCTGTTCGAGGCGGAAACCGTCGGCCGACAACTCCGACCACTTCTGGGTGAACGCGGTCCAGCTAGGACGATTGACCCGCAGCTCGATCTCGCTGCTGGCCTTCCACACGCCGAGGAAGGTCTTGGCGTCGGTCTCGGCGGCATCGAAGGGATAGGCCGTGCTGGACGGATAGACCAGGCTGTAGGGATGCGGCGCGGAGTGGTTGCTCAGCGGGGTCCAATCGGTCGGGTCCATGCTGTTGGCGCCGGCCATGGCCTTGGCTTCGCCCCAGGTCAGGCTCTGGATCTGGGCGAAGGTCATCGGGCGCGGACGCAGGTCGTTGCCGTCGCAGGGCGTGCTGGTGCTTTCCTGGGTGACGTGGACGTGCACGTGCGGGCCGCTGGACTTGCCCGAGTAACCGACCTTGCCGAGGTACTGGCCTTGCTTGATCGTCGCGCCCGGCACCAGCAGTTCGGCCGGGATCGAGCCGGGCTGCATGTGCGCGTACAAGGCGATCTCGTCGCCGCTCTTGACCTTGAGGAAGTTGCCGCCGGCCGAGTACTGGCCGGTGCTCGGCGCGATCGGCTCGGGTTCGATCTCCTTGCTGACGCGCGGGTAGTTCTTCCATTCCGGCAAATCGTTGAGCGCGCTGCAGACGATGCCGTCGGCCATCGCGTACAGCGGCAGGCCATAGGCGCGCTGGCCTTCGGCCTTGTTCGGGTCGGCGCCGGGGCGCTTGGCGTCCCAGGTGGTGCCGGTCCAGCCGGTCACGCTGGTGTCGAGGCCGAAGGACTGGCTGTCGCCGGGGTGATTGCTCGAGGTCTGCCAGGCTTCGTTGGCGCGCAGGTCGGTGACCTTGCCCGGGTAGCGCAGCGGGCCGTTGTCGTTGGTGGCGGGCGCGAACGACAGGTTCTTGATGACCGGGTTGCGGTAGCCCTGCACGTAGACCGCGATCTTGACCGTGCTCGGGTAGGGCGCGGTGATCACGATCGGGTAGGACGACGGCACCTTCGGTGCGTCCGGGTCGGGATTGAAGTAGTTGCACTTGCAGTTCTGGAAGGCGTAACTCTTGCCCGGGTCGATCTGCACCGGGGCGAGGAAGTTCGATGCGAGCTGGTCGAGGATCTCGACCTTGGTGATCGACAGCGGCACGGCACCGTCGTTGCGGATGCCCATGCGCAGGGACACGCGGCCTTGCTTGGCGCCGCCGACCTGGGCCGGGCCGATCGCTTCGAACACGACCCGGCCGTCCTTGATCGGATTGACCACGTCGATGGTAAGGGCCTGGGCGTGGACGCCGGCGCTGGCCCCGAACCACAGGGCGAGGGCGGCGGGCAGGGCGCGCAGGACGAGAGCGGATTGCGATTTCATGAGAAAACTCCGAAGGCATGATTGAGGAATCACGCGGTCGCAGAGGGCCATGCCCTCAACTCGCTGGTGCCAGGGGAATCGTCGACTCCCTGTTCCGGCTCCAACTGGCTGGGCCTGCCCCGGCGAACCCGGGCGTGACCACGCCGCGCTTAACTCAACAAACCGGCAAAGGGCGGCCGGACCCATCACGGCCGCGAAACTTTTTTTCGGGGTAGGCTGCCGGGGCTCGAAACGGCGCCCGCGGACCCCGGGGCGCGCCCCTCGCGACAGGCGATCCGGTCGGCCCGAATGGGCCCGGCCGCCGCCGGCCGGTGATTACCGGCGCGCGAGTGGTTACAATTGAAACCATCGCGCTGCGGCGCCCTGCATCGACATCGAGGCCTGGATGAAACTCGGATCCCTGAAGGAAGGCGGCCGCGACGGCACGCTGATCGTCGTCTCGCGCGACCTGACTCGCGCCGTGCGCGCCACCGGCATCGCCGACACCCTGCAGCGCGCGCTGGAGGACTGGTCGAACACCGCGCCGCGCCTCAACGCCCTGTCGGACGCGCTCAACGAGGGTCGCGCCGCGGATGCCTTCGAGGTCGATTTCGCCGCCCTGGCCGCGCCCTTGCCGCGCGCCTACGAGTTCGTCGACGGCAGCGCTTACCTGCCGCATGTCGAGCGCGTGCGCCGCGCCCGCGGCGCCGAGGTGCCGGAAAGCTTCTACGTGGATCCGCTGATGTACCAGGCGGTCAGCGCCGGCTTCTACGGCCCGCGCGATCCGGTGCGCGTGGTCAGCGAGGACTACGGCATCGACCTGGAAGCCGAGGTCGTGATCGTCACCGACGACGTGCCGATGGCGGCGACGCCCGAAGCGGCGGCCGCGCACATCCAGCTGATCGGCCTGGTCAACGATGTGTCCCTGCGCAATCTGATTCCGAACGAGCTCGCCAAGGGCTTCGGTTTCCTGCAGTCCAAGCCGCGTTCGGCGCTGAGCCCGGTGTTCGTCACCCCCGACGAACTCGGCCCGGCCTGGATCGACAGCAAGGTCCACCGCCCGCTGCTGACCCACATCAACGGGGCATGGTTCGGCGCGCCCGAGGCCGGCATCGACATGCAGTTCAATTTCGCCCAGCTCGTGGCCCACGCCGCCAAGACCCGGCCGCTGTCGGCCGGCACCATCGTCGGCTCCGGCACCGTGGCCAACGAAGACACCAGCCTGGGCGCGTCGTGCTTCGCCGAGAAGCGCACCGTGGAGACACTGGAGCACGGCAAGCCGTCGACGCCCTTCATGAAGTTCGGCGACACCGTGCGCATCGAGATGCTCGACGCCGAAGGCCGCAGCATCTTCGGCGCGATCGAACAGCGCATGGAACGTCCTTCCGCCTGACGGCAGCGGCGCGTACGACGAGAGGTCGTCCGACGGCACGGCGCAACCGGTAAGGTTTGCGTCCTGCCGATCGGGCAAGGCAAGCGAGGCGCATCCGGGTGAGCGAACAATTACGGTTGTATTCGTACTGGCGTTCCAGCGCCTCGTATCGGGTGCGCATCGGCCTGAACCTCAAGGGCCTGGACTACGAGACCGTGCCGGTCCACCTGGTCCGCGACGGCGGCGAACAGCACGCCGCCGCCTATCGCGAACTCAATCCACAGGGGCTGGTGCCGGTGTTGCAGCACGGCCAGCGCACCCTGACCCAGTCGATCGCGATCCTGGAATATCTCGACGAGACCTGGCCGCGGCCGAACCTGCTGCCGACGACCGCGCGCGAGCGCCATCGGGTACGCGCGATCGCCCAGACCATCGCCTGCGAAATCCACCCGCTCAACAATCTGCGCGTACTGAAGTACCTCGACGGCACCTGGAACGTGCCGCAGCCCGAGCGCGACGGCTGGGTCAAACACTGGATTTCCGAGGGCTTCGCTGCGTTGGAGACCATGCTGGTCGAGGACGAGGCCACCGGCACCTTCTGCGTCGGCGACCTGCCCGGGCTGGCCGACTGCTGCCTGGTGCCGCAGCTCTACAACGCGCGCCGCTTCGGCGTGCCGCTCGAGGCCTATCCGACCCTGTTGCGGATCGAAGCGGCCTGTCTGGCCCTGCCCGAGTTCGATGCCGCGCGTCCGGAGAACCAGCCGGACTGCCCGCCGGGCTGAGGCCGTCGCGCCGAGCGTTCGCGGCTCCTCGCGGCCCACAAAAAAGCCGGCCGTCTCGCGACGGCCGGCTTTGTCTTGCGTGCTGCGTCCGCGTCAGTGCTGCGCGGCGGTCGCGTCGTACATGTCCGCGTAGGGATCGTGCTCGCCGGTGCCGCCTTCGGACAGGCGGAACTTCAGCGCCAGGCCGTCGCGCGAGTCGGCCGCCTTGAGCGCCTCCTCCATCTCGATCCGGCCCTCTTTGTAGAGGCGGAACAGGCACTGGTCGAACGACTCCATGCCTTCTTCGAGCGACTCTTCCATCGCCTGCTTGATCTCGTGGACCTGGCCGCGGCGCATCAGATCGCGCACGTGCGGGGTGTTGATGAGGATTTCCGCGGCCGGCAGGCGGCGTCCGTCGAGGCCGATCACCAGGCGCTGCGAGACCACCGCCTTGAGGTTCAGGGCGAGGTTCATCAACACGTTCTTGTGCGCGGCCTCGGGGAAGAAGTTGAGGATGCGCTCCAGGGTCTGGTCGGCGTTGTTCGAGTGCAGCGTCGCCAGGCACAGGTGACCGGTTTCGGCGAAGGCGATCGCCGCCTCCATGGTCGTGGCGTCGAGGATTTCGCCGATCAGGATCACGTCCGGCGCTTCGCGCATCGCGTTCTTGAGCGCGTTGTGGAAGGCGTGGGTATCCAGGCCGACCTCGCGCTGGTTCACGATCGACTTCTTGTGCTTGTGCAGATACTCGATCGGATCCTCGATGGTGAGGATGTGCCCGGCGGTATTGCTGTTGCGGTGGTCGATCATCGAGGCCAGCGTGGTCGACTTGCCCGAGCCGGTCGAACCGACGATCAGGACCAGGCCGCGCGGCGCCATGATGATCTGTTTGAGCACCTGCGGCAGCTGCAGCTCTTCGATGCTCGGAATGATGCTGCGGATGGCGCGGATGACCATGCCGACTTCGCCGCGCTGCTTGAAAACGTTGATGCGGAAACGGCCGGCGTCGGGCAGGGCTAGCGCCATGTTCAACTCCAGGTCACGCTCGAACAGCGGTACCTGGCCCTCGTCCATCAACGAATAGGCGATCTTCTTGACCATGCCCGGGGGCAGACCGGTATTGCCGAGCGGGTACAGGCGACCCTCGACCTTGATGTACACCGGCGCGCCAGTCGTCAGGAACATATCCGACGCGTTTTTTTCCGTCATCAGCTTCAGGAAATAGCCGATGTCCATGCATTCACACCCCTTGTTGACGGCGCGTGCCGTTGCAAGCACGCTGCCGGCTTCCGACAATGTCCGTGCGACATCCCTTCCGTACGGCGCTCCCCAATGACCGCAAGCTTCGCACAAATTCGATTGCCGCTGCTGGCCGCAGTTCTCGCTTCCGGGCTGGCCGGCTGCGCCTCCACGCCTCCGCCGACCGGAGAACTGTCCTCCGCGCAGCAGGCGGTCATGCGCGCGGCCGACGCCGACGCCGACCAATATGCGCCGCAGGACCTCAATGCCGCGCGCACCGCGCTGAGCGCGGCCCAGGCCGCGCTGTCGCAGGGCAAGGACGAGGATGCGCGGCGTCTGGCGCTGGCCGCGGCGGCCGAGGCCGACCTGGCCTACGCCCACAGCCGCGAGACCCTGACCCAGGCCGAACTCAACCAGCGCAGGACCGAGATCGCAGAATTGCGCAATCGCCTGCAGGGAGGCGACCGATGAGCGCGCGCTTTCGCGTTATGCGCCTGTCGGCGCTTGCGGCCCTGTCCGTGGCCTGCGGCCTGGCCTTCGCCGCGCCCGCCGACGACCCCGAGGTCGCCCGCTTGGCGCAGCGGGTGACCGCGATCGAGGCCCATCCCGACGCCGCCGCTTACGGCGCCTTCGAGCGCCTGCGCGCGCGCCAGGCGATCGATGCGGTCCGCCAGGCCCGCAGCCGCGACCGCCAGTGGGCCCTGCGCATCGCCGACCGCCGGGTCGAGACCGCCGAGGTCGTGACCCGCACCCAGCTTGCCCAGCGCGAGGTCGACCGCCTCGATCGCGAGCGCAGCGAGCTGCTGGTCGAAGCCAGCCGCCGCGACGCCGACCGCGCCCGCGCCGAAGCCGAGCGCCTGCGCGTGCAGGCCCAGATCCAGGCCGAGGAGGCCGAGCGCCTGCGCCAGGCCGCCGACCAGGAAGCCCTGGCGCGCCAGGAGGCCGAAGGCCTGCTCGACAACGTCGCCAACCAGCAGGCGTCCAAGCTGCGCGCCGCGCGCGAGCGCGACGCCGAGCTGGCGCGCAAGGAAGCCGAGCTGCTCGGCCAGTCCTCGACCCCGCCGAAGCCATCCAAGCCCAAGCCGAAGAAGAAGTAAGCCGTCCGGGTTTAGGCCTGGCCCAGCCAGGCCTGATTCGGCCCAATGCGAGACCGGGTCGGCGGCTTGAAGCCGTGTCCTCGCCGTCGCGCCGCAGGCGCCCGCTGTCGGGCCCGGGCGGCGCCTTGCCGTATCGGGCGGCTGCGCTTCCGACGAACGGCGTGGGCCCAGAGCCCATTTTTGTGAGCGCCCGGGGCGTCGCTGTTCATGTTTTCGGGTTTCGCTGTAAATATTCGATAAAACAATGAGTTAATTCTGCGTTGGGCGCTCGTGGCCGCGGCTGTCCCGGCCCTGAAAACGGTTGCAGAGCGCCCTTGCCGGATCCCAGGCACAGGAGTAGGGTCAAATACCCAAGCGGTTCTCCGACCGCTTGGCGAAGAGCCAGGCCGATGACCGATACGCCCTTTCCGCAGGACCCCGCCGCCGCACATCTGCATGCGGCCGGGTTGCGTGAAGTGGACGCCGCACCGCGCCTGATGATCCTCACGGTCCCCCGCAACGCCCTGGTCTGACGGCCGGGGCGTTTGCATTCGTGCTGAAGGAGGCTTTCATGTTCGAAGAACAACCGCAGCCTGAAATCGACGCGCTCATCAAGAGCAATCCGGAATTCAAACAGCTCTACCAGCGCCACAAGGACCTCGACAAAAAGGTCATGGACGCCGAGCTCGGCGTATTGCCGATCGACGACACCACCCTGGGGCAGATGAAGCGCGAGAAGCTGGCTGCAAAGGACCGCTTGATCCAGTTGTACGACCAACAGCATTGATCGAGGCGGCATCGGCGCTACGACGCCGGTGCGGCGCCCGTCGGGAAGGAGTTTCCCGGCGTTGATCGTATGGACCCCGGCCCGCCTGCGGCCGACGGCTCCAGGTTTAGCGCGGGCGGTGGCGGCCATCCTCGTCGGTCGCCACCGCTCGCGGCTACCGAATCTCTCGGTATCGAATCCCGTGCCGCACGATCGAGGCGGTTCGCCGGCCGCGAAACGTGGCCGGCGTCGCTGCCTTGCGCGCTCGGCCGATTCGAACGCGACCGCACCGCAGCGCAGTCCGCCGAGGCCTCGCTAGAATGGCCGGGTCCGCCGCATGGTCGCGGCCTACAGGATTCGCATGGCCATTCATTCCTCCGTACTCGAACTCATCGGCCAGACCCCGATCGTCAAGGCCCAGCGCCTCGACACCGGCGTCTGCGAGCTGTACCTCAAGCTCGAATCGCAGAACCCCGGCGGTTCGATCAAGGACCGCATCGGCCTGTCGATGATCGAAGCGGCCGAGAAGGCCGGCAAGATCAAGCCCGGCGACACCCTCGTGGAAGGCACCGCCGGCAACACCGGCATCGGCCTGGCCCTGGTCGCCCAGCAGAAGGGCTACAAGCTGCTGCTGGTGGTGCCCGACAAGATGAGCCGCGAAAAGATCTTCAACCTCAAGGCGATGGGCGCGCAGGTCGTGCTGACCCGTTCGGACGTGGCCAAGGGCCACCCGGACTACTATCAGGACCTCGCCGAGCGCATCGCCAGCGAGACCCCGGGCGCCTATTTCATCAACCAGTTCGGCAACCCCGACAACCCGGCCGCGCACGAGTTCGGCACCGGCCCGGAGATCCTCGAACAGATGGGCGGCGACCTCGACGCCATCGTCTTCGGCTGCGGCAGCTCCGGCACCATGACCGGCCTGTCGCGCGCCTTCGCCAAGCTCTCGCCCAAGACCGAACTGGTCCTGGCCGACCCGGTCGGTTCGATCCTCGAGGAATACATCAACCGCGGCACCCTCTCGGACAAGTCGGCCAGTTGGATGGTCGAGGGCATCGGCGAGGACTTCCTGCCGCCGATCTCCGACTTCACCCGGGTCAAGAAGGCCTATGCGATCAGCGACAAGGAAAGCTTCCTGACCGCGCGTTCGCTGCTCGAGAAGGAGGGCATCCTCGGCGGTTCCTCGACCGGCACCCTGCTGGCGGCGGCGCTGAAGTACTGCCAGGAACAGACCGAGCCCAAGAAGGTGCTGGTGTTCGTCTGCGACACCGGCAACAAGTACCTGTCGAAGATGTACAACGACTACTGGATGCTCGACAACGGCTTCATCCAGCGCGAACAGCACGGCGACCTGCGCGATCTGATCCTGCGCCCGTACTCGCAGCGCGACACGGTGGTGGTCGGCCCGGGCGACCTGCTGGTCACCGCCTACCAGCGTATGAAGCTGTACGACGTCTCGCAGCTGCCGGTCATGGACGGCGAGCACATCGTCGGGATAGTCGATGAGAGCGACGTCTTGTTGCACGTGTACGGCGACGAGTCGCGGTTCCGCGACCCGGTTTCGACCGCCATGGTCAGCAAACTCGACAAGATCCCGGTCGGCCAGCCGATCGAATCGCTGCTGCCGGTGTTCGACCGCGGCCATGTCGCCATCGTCGTCGACGGCGAGCGCTTCCTGGGCCTGATCACCCGCATCGACCTGCTCAACTTCCTGCGCCGCCGCGTGCAGTAAGCGCCGCGGGGCCTCCGCCGCGCGCCGGGCGGAGGCCACGTCGGCTTCAGGGGTAGGAGCGGCGCGAGCCGCGACTCGTAGCCGCCTGCGAAGTACGAATCCAGGGCGGCCTGCTCGGCCGCCCGCGGCCTGCTGCGCTCCTGCCCGGAAGCGTTACCTCCGCCTCCGCGGCCACGCCGACCCGCATTCAGCTTGTGTCCGGCCGTCCAAGCCAAGCCTCCGGACCGCCCTCGGTCATCGGCATACCCCGCCTGCATCCGACCTGAAGTGAGGCGGCGTCGCGGCGGCCGGTTGCGATGGCAATGTTAGAATTCCCGGTTGCGCCAATGAGCGGAATCGGAAGCATTCAATGAGCCAACAGCAGCCGGAAGACGGGGCCCGCAAGCTCGGCCTGGGTACCCTCGCGATCCACGCCGGTCAGTCGCCCGACCCGAGCACGGGCGCGGTGATGCCGCCGATCTATGCGACCTCGACCTATGCCCAGAGCAGTCCCGGCCAGCACCAGGGCTTCGAGTACTCGCGCAGCCACAACCCGACCCGCTTCGCCTATGAGCGCTGCATCGCCGGCCTCGAAGGCGGCAGCCACGGCTACGCCTTCGCTTCAGGCCTGGCCGCGACCTCGACCATCCTCGAACTGTTCGATGCCGGCAGCCACGTCATCGCGATGGACGATGTGTACGGCGGCACCTACCGTCTGTTCGAACGCGTCCGCCGCCGCTCCGCCGGCCTGGACTTCAGCTGGGTCGACCTCAGCGACCCCGCCGCGTTCGAAGCCGCGATCCGTCCCGAGACCAAGCTGGTCTGGATCGAGACCCCGACCAACCCGCTGCTGAAGCTGGTCGACATCGCCGCCATCGCCGCGATCGCGCGCAAGCGCGGGCTGGTGGTGGTAGTCGACAACACCTTCTCCTCGCCGATCCTGCAGCGCCCGCTCGAACTCGGCGCGCACATCGTCATGCACTCGGCGACCAAGTACCTCAACGGCCACTCCGACATCGTCGGCGGCATCGCCGTGGTCGGCGACGACGCCGACCTCGCCGAGCGCATGACCTTCCTGCAGAACGCGGTCGGCGCAGTGCAGGGTCCGTTCGACAGCTTCCTCGCCTTGCGCGGCCTCAAGACCCTGCACCTGCGCATGAAGGCCCACTGCGAGAACGCCCAGGCGTTGGCCGAATGGCTCGAGACTCACCCCGCGGTCGAGAAGGTGATCTACCCGGGCCTCAAGTCGCACCCGCAGCACGAACTCGCCAAGCGGCAGATGCACGGCTTCGGCGGCATGGTCAGCATTTACGTCAAGGGCGGCCTCGACGGCGCGCGCCGGATGATGGAGCGCTGCGAACTGTTCACCATCGCCGAATCGCTCGGCGGCGTGGAAAGCCTGGTCAACCACCCGGCCGTGATGACCCACGCCTCGATTCCACCGGACCGCCGCGCCGCGCTGGGCATCACCGACAACCTGGTGCGCCTGAGCGTGGGCGTGGAGGACGTCGAAGACCTGCGCAATGCGCTGGCTGGAGCCTTGCAGTGACGACAAGCGCGCGCCGTGCGACAGGCGGGATCGCCTGGTATGCATTCGGGGCGTTCTTGCTGCTTTTCAGGGAACGCTCCCTGTTCGCGCGTCTCGTTTCGCGCGACGTGGGTTCGCGTTACAAAGGTTCGGTATTCGGCATCCTTTGGTCGCTGCTGAATCCGCTCGCATTGCTGTGCGTTTTCGGTTTCGTCTTCGGGGTCGTCTTTCAAGCGCGATGGGGCGTGGCCGGCGACACCAAAAGTTTTGCCCTGGTGCTGTTTTCCGGCCTGGTGCTGTTCCTGTTTGCGTCGGAGTGCATCAATCGGGCGCCGATGCTCATTCTGCAGAACAGTAATTATGTGAAAAAGGTGGTCTTCCCGCTCGAGTTGTTGCCGCCCGTGGTGGTCGGCGGCGCGGCGGTGAATCTGTGCATCTCGCTAGCCATCTTGCTCGTGGGACAGTTGGTGCTGGAGGGGGCGGTCCCGTTGAGCTGGATCAGCGTGCCCATTATCGTCCTGCCCTTGGCGGTCATGATGGCTGCGTGCGTGTTCTTGCTCTCTTCGCTCGGCGTGTTCTTGCGCGATCTCGGCCAGATAACCGGCCTGGTCACGATCGCCATGATGTATCTGAGCCCTGTGCTGTTTCCGATCGAATCAGTGCCCGAGCGGTACAGAGGCTTGTTGCAGCTCAATCCCCTGACCGTCCCGGTCGCGCAGTTGCGCGCCGCGACTCTCTATGGGCAGTGGCCGGATTGGGCCTGGCTCGGGCTCTACGCCTTGGCGGCTTATGTCCTGTTGGTGTTGAGCTTCGCCTGGTTCTGGCGCAGTAAGAACGGTTTTGCCGATGTCATCTGAAATCGCGATCGATGTAGTGGGGCTGCACAAGAGCTATCTGATTTTCGATAGCCCGGTGCATCGCTTATGGCAGATGCTGTTGCGCGGCAAGAAGCATTTCTTCCGCGAGCATCATGTCCTCAAGGGGATCTCGTTCCAGGTCAGGCGCGGCGAAACCGTCGGTCTGATCGGCCGCAACGGCTCGGGAAAGTCGACGTTGCTGCAGATCATTTGCGGCACGCTCGAGGCCAGCGATGGAGAGCACCGGGTCAACGGCCGGGTCGCGGCGCTGTTGGAGCTCGGCGCGGGTTTCAACCCCGAATATACCGGTGCGGAAAACGTCCGTATGAGCGCGCAGATCCTCGGGTTGAGCAACGACGAGGTGGATGCGCGCTTCGAGAGCATTTTGCGATTCGCCGACATAGGCGATTACGTCGACCAGCCCGTCAAAACCTATTCCAGCGGCATGTTCATGCGCCTGGCGTTCGCCGTCATCGCCCATGTCGACGCGGACGTCCTCATCATCGACGAGGCCTTGGCGGTGGGCGATGCCTACTTCGTGCAGAAATGCATGAGGTTCCTGCACACCTTCAGCTCATCCGGCGGCACGTTGCTGTTCGTAAGCCACGACAGCTCGACGATCACTTCGCTGTGCGATCGGGCTATCTGGCTGCAGGACGGAAAAGTCCGCATGGACGATGCTCCCAAGCAGGTGACCCAGGCGTATCTGGCGGACCTGTATCGGCAAGAGCAGGGCGACGACGAAGTGGCCCAGCAGATCCAGGAGCAAGGCAAGGCCTTGCTGCAGCATTTAGCCGACGACGATTACGCGGACGCCAGGCGCGATCTGGTCCTGAATTCGAATTTGCGCAACGACCTTGAAGTCAGCCGTTTCGACGAGACGGGCGATGTCTTCGGAAAGGGCGGGGCCCGTATCCTGGATACGCGCTTGCTCGACGAGCACGGCGCCCGACTGCAGTGGGCCGTCGGCGGGGAGCCGGTTTCGCTAGTGGTGACGCTGCACTGCTCCGAGGCGATCTCCGGCCTGATCGTCGGCTTCCTTGTGCGCAATCGCCAGGGCTTGTCGCTGTTCGGCGAGAACACGTATCTGTCGTATCTGGACCAGAAGCCCGAGTGCGGCGCGGACGAGACGTGGTTCGCGCGTTTCGATTTCCGTATGCCCATATTGCCGGCAGGCGAATATGCGGTGTCGGTTGCGGTGTCCGATGGCACTCAACGGGACCACGTCGTGCACCATTGGGTTCACGATGCGATCATCATCAGCAGCCATTCTTCGGCCGTGAGCACGGGAATGATCGGTATTCCGATGAAATCGATCGCTCTCGGAAAAATCGGCTGAGCGTCGACCGTATCGCGCACCGGCCCATGCGATGGGCCGGTGCGAGTTGCGATTACTGGCCGAATAAGCGCTTGAGCTTGTTGGCGAAGCGCCAGGATTTGGAAGCCTGCAGCCGCGCTTGGTAATTCTCGAGCTCGGCCGGCCCCATCGCCCAAAGCATGGGCGACACCTGCTTGCGGCCCATCAGCGTGGCCACCGCGCGCACCGGCCACCCGAGTGCCCAGGTGCGGCTGTTCATGGTCGCGTGAATCTGTTCGCGTAATGCGTCCGCGTAACGCTGTTCTTCGAGCAGCGGGTCCGGAAGCGGGCCATGCTGCCCGCGATGGACGCGGTTCCAATCCTGCACCAACTGCCTGATCCGGGTCGCGCTGCCGGGCGCCAGCAATAACGGCATGGCGTCGAACTTGCGCCAGATGGCGTGATGGTTGGACTGCCATTCTTCGGCCGAGTGCAGGGTGTAGGAGGACTCGGCCTGCTTCCAAAGACGATAGATCGAGGTGATCTCGCCGCCGCTGCCCACGTCGCAAACGTTGGCCGTGCGCATCATGAAATCCCAGTCTTCGGTCGTGGTCAGCGACTCGTCGAAAGTGATGCCGAGGTCGTGGAAGGCCGAGTGCGGAAACGCGATTGAAACCGGCGGCGTGTTGTTCTCGACCAAATGCTGGAGGAAATCGAACTCCTTCGGGTAGCGCGAGTCCATGCCGCCCACGGCCCGTACCGACGGGCTGCCGTAGTTCGTGCGTACCGGTTGCCAGGATTGCGCAACGGTTCTGCTGCGGAGCACTCGTCCGGGAGTCCGGTTGGCCAGCTTTCTGAACTCTTCGACCCAGTGCCCCATGACGATGTCGTCGTCGTCGAGGATGGCGATGTACTGGCCCTTGGCTTCGGAGAAGCCGACATTGAGCGGCCGCGTACGAGTGCCGTCGTCCACCTTGACGAGGCGGATGCGGTTTCGGATCGTGGCGTTGGTGTCCTCGATCACGCGCTCGACCGCCGTCACGCTTTCCGGAGGAAGCTTGTGGCCGATGATCAGGACTTCGAAGTCCTGATCGGTCTGCGCGGAGAGGCAAAGGAAGACGTCGCGCAACGTATCCAGCCGCTTGCCCTGGGTGCGCGTGATTACGCTCAGGAAGGGACGCTCGGCGTCGCCGTGGTCGTCGGTGTAGATCACCGCGTCGCGGCCGTGTCCGGGCAGGTACAGGCCGACGAACTGATTGGTGGTCGCGGTGGCGTCGACGCCGTCGCGAACGTGGGACATGACCCGCTGCAGCAACGCTCCGGTCGCCAAGGCCGGATGATAGCTAGGGAAGTACTGGTCGCTTTGGCTGAGTTTGACGTCCTTCGACTCGACCAAGTGCCAGCCCGATGTCTGCATCATCGTCTGCAGGCTGGCCTGGGTGAAGCCGCGAAGATGGGTGTGATCCAACAGGCCGGTCTTGGTGTAGTCCCATCGGCCGAAGGCGAGCTTGAAGCCTACATCGCGATGGGCGACGTTCGGCACCGAAACCGCCAGTGGAGCGCAATGGGCCTCGGATATGCGGCGCAGCATGGCCACTACTTTCTCGGGCTCGGCGACATGCTCCAGCGTGTCGATGATCGACATCGACGCGACGGCTTGGTCGCCGATCACCTGCCGAAGCGTGGCTTCGGCTCGTTCGATGTCGCTCAAGTCGAGCGCATGGGTCTGGAAACCGCGTGCGCCGAGTTGGGCCAATGCCTGGGTGTCGATGTCCAGGCCGATGTACTTGCGGCCAAGGTCGTCGCGTACATGCTCGGCGATCGGTCCCAGGCTGCAACCGATGTCGAGGTGCAGGCCTTCGCGGCTGTCGCCATGACCGGTCAGCAGGCTGATGACATGCCCGTAGACGTTATCGTGGAAATAGGGGTTGTCGTAGGTATTCATCAGAGGCTGAACCGGTGTTCGGTGTAGTGGTCGCCGCGGAACACCGAGACGGATCGCTGCTTGTCGATGGGGGTGGGCAGACGGCCTTCCGTTCGCCGGGTCTCGAAACTGTCCGCGGCGCGCTTGAGGTGCGCCAACGGGGACTTTCCGAAGCCCTCCAGCAATCGGGCGACTATTTCCGGGCGCGAGTATTTATGCGCCATCATCAGCGCCGCTTCGGCGGAGTAGTACTGCTCGGACGAAGTCGGTTGCCACTGGCCGTTATCGCCGAGGCGCTTGTCGTGGAACACCGCGGCCGAGGGCTGGTAGATGATGCTGTAGCCGGCCAGACGGGCACGCCACGAGAAATCGACGTCGTCGCAGTACAGGAAGAAGGACTCGGCATCGAAACCGTCGAGCTCGCGCAGTACCGGCAGAGGAATCAGCGCGCAGGCGGTCGTTGCCCAGCCGGTTTCGCCACTGCTCGCGTTGTACTCCTTGGGATGCTCCACCGGCAGTTGGCGGGCTTCGACCAATCCGACCTTGGCGTTCTGCAACGGCCTGGCGAGCTCTATCAGCGCATCGGGCGCGAGCATCACGTCGGGGTTCATGATCAGCACGACGTCGACCTGGCCGCCCTTTTCGATTGCCTCGACGGCGTGGGCGATCAAGGTGTTGTGACCGCGCGCCGAGCCCATGTTGCGGCCGAAATTCACGTTCTCGACGCTGCGCAGGGCCTCGGACGAGGCTGCGATCGACGCGATCGCGGCCTCATCGAGCACCGGCGCGGGCGAACTGTCGCCGTAGACCAGCGACACCGAGCTCATAGCGCCAGCGGCAATCGCAAGATCCGCGGCGCGATTGAGGTGGGCCACGGTCTGGACGATGCGTTCGGGCTCGTTGCCGTAGAGCACCGAGTGCACGCGCACGTGGCCAATGTTATGGATCTTGGCGGTCATAGCTGCTCCAACTCTCCCTCGCGCTGATCGATCCAGGCGCACAGGCGGCGTACGCCCGTAGCGGCATCGACCTTCGGCGACCAGCCCAGCGTGCCCAGGGACGCGTCGATGTTGCAGGCCGCATGGCGAACGTCGCCGTTGCGGTATTGAGCAGTGATATGCGGCGGCGGCGCGTCGTAGATCTCGGCGATGATACCGGCCAGCTGTTCGATCGAGAGCGACTCGCCGGTGCCGATATCGGCCAGGATTCCGCTCTTGTCGGAGGTGGCGGCCGCTACGATCGCGTCCGCGACGTCGTCGATGAAGACGAAATCGCGCAGCATCTTGCCGTCCTCGTAAAGCGGAATGCTCTTGCCGGCCTTGGCCAGCCGGGCGAACAGCGAGACGATACCGGTATAGGGGTTGGTCAAGGACTGGCCGGGTCCGTAGACGTTCTGCAGGCGCAGGACGTTGAGGGAGGTGCCGAATGCGAGGCACCACGCCGAGAGGATGTGTTCCTGGGCGAGCTTGGTGGCTCCATAGACGCTGGTCGGATCGGGGCGGGTAGCCGCGCAGCGGAACGGCTGGCTCCGCAGTCCCTGGAAATCCCACTGTCCTTGTTCGAGCATCTGGGCCGAGCGTTGGCCGGGATAGTGCGAGTTTCCGCTGGCGTCGAGCCATTCGCCTTCGCCGTATATGGCGCGGCTGCTCGATAGCACCATGCGTGCGGGTTTGATTTCGTTGGCCGCGAGCGCGTCGAGCATTCTCGTGGTGCCAACGACGTTGACCTGCGCATGGCGAGTGGCTTCGGTCAGGGATTGTCCCGTACCGGTTTCAGCGGCCAAGTGGACGATCGTGGTCGGACGGTGCTTGGACAGCACGTCGCTCCACGTCGCGGTTTCGGTCACATCGGCGACGATGAGCTCGACCTGAGGATGAAGCGCGGCCGGCCTCGTTCCGCTCTTATGGATCTGCGGATGCAGGTTGTCGACAGCGACGACCCGATCGAACGATTTCACGAGGGCTTCGGATATGGCACAGCCGATGAATCCGGCGCCGCCTGTGACGAGACAAATTTGGGTCATGCTTACTCCGAAGTTCTGGGAACGAGTGCCGCTACGGGTTTCTTGTTTTTCAGCGCGAGCATCGGCTTCTCGATGTAGTGCCACGACAGCGCCGCGCAGGCCAGGGCGATGGGCAAGCTGACGAGCGCATTCTCGAGCGCGCTAAGCTTGTTGCCGGCCAGATGGTTGACGATTTGCTGGACCAGGAAGCCGTACAGGTATAAACCGTAGGAAAAATCGCCGTAGCGGCCGGCTTTGGAAAGTACCGGGTGAGCTGCAAGGCTGAGTGAAAGCACGGATATCGGTAGTACCGCGTACAGGACGATCTCGCCGGCCCAGGCCGAGCTGGGTGGAACCAAGGCGACCACGCCGATCAGGAACAGGGCCAGACTGGGCTCGAGGTATTTCTCGAGTTTGGCCTGGGCGATGAAGGCGCCGATCATGAAGTAGGGGGCCACATCGAGCGCGCTGATCAGGTCGCTACCGTAGAAGACCGGATGCGCCGCGGGCGGGGCCAAACGCACGTAATAGATGCTGGCGGCGCAAAGAGCGAGCGCGAACCCGCCGAGGAGCCATTTCAGGCGCAGGCGGGCGCCGATGACGCAGACCAGCGGCAGGGTGAGATACATCGCGAATTCGACCGGCAGGCTCCACAGCGAGCCGTTCACCGCAACCGGATACGCGTTGTCCGCGAATACGCCGGGTAGGTCGTAGACCGGATACAGGAAAATGTTCTTGAGGTAGTGCAGCATCCGGCCGTTGGCGGCGTACTCGGCCAGCGGCAGCGCAGTCAGCGCCGGGCCGACGACGAAGGCGCTGAACAGGATGATCGCGATCAGCGCCGGGAAGATGCGCAGCGAGCGCTTGCGCATGTAGCGCGTCAGCACCGGCTCCAGGGTCCAACTGGTGAAGATCAGATAGCCGCTGATGACGAAGAAGATCTTCACCGCCAGCGCCTGCACCGAATTGCCGAGCAGCGCCGGGCTGGGCGTATTGGTCAGGGGATGCGCATGTCCGAAAATGACGGCCGCAGCGGCCAACAATCGCACTGCATCAAAATTGTTGACTCGCCCCATGCTTGCGTCTCGGATGCCGTTTGGATGTGAGGCGAACCCATCGAGCGTCGATTTCTCGATGGGGGCCGTTAGAGACACCGCACTGTGAAACAAGAATGCGGGAAAACTCTCACTGCGGAAAATTTGCCGTGAAGGCCGGGTGAAATGCCCGGCCAAAGCACACTGGCATGCGCAGTGAACTCAGTTCAGTTCGGCGGATAGTTGCGGAAGAAGTGTGAACAAATCCCCTACGAGGCCGATGTCGGCGATCTCGAAGATCGGCGCTTCGCCGTCCTTGTTGATCGCGACGATGGTGCCGGCGTCCTTGATGCCGGTCAGGTGCTGGATCGCACCGCTGATGCCGACGGCGACGTAGAGTTCCGGCGAGATGATCTTGCCGGTCTGGCCGACCTGCATCTCGTTGGGCACGTAGCCGGCGTCGACCGCGGCGCGCGAAGCGCCCACGGCGGCGCCGAGCTTGTCGGCGAAGTCGTAGATGATCTTGAAGTTGTCCGCCGAACCCACGCCGCGGCCGCCGGAGACGACGCGCTTGGCGCTCTGCAGGTCGGGACGGTCGGACTTGCCGGCGGCCAGGCCGACGTAGCGGGTGTGGCTCGGCAGGCTCGCCTCGACCGAGGCGGCTTCGACCGCGGCGCTGCCGCCCTTCGCCGCTTCCGGCCAGGACGCGGTACGCACGGTGGCGACCACGGTGTGGTCGGCGGGCGCTTCGACGGTGACGATGGCGTTGCCGGCGTAGATCGGACGCTTGAAGGTGTGGCTGCCTTCGACGGCCATGACGTCGGAGACCTGGGCGACGCCGAGCAGGGCGGCGACGCAGGGCATGAGGTCCTTGCCGAAGGTGGTGTTGGGGCCGAACACGTGGCTGTAGCCCTTGGCCAACGCGGCGACCTGCGGCGCGAGCACCTGCGCGATCGCGTTGGCGTTGGCGGCGTTGGCGATGGTCAGCACCTTGGCGACGCCGGCGATCTGCGCGGCTTCGGCGGCGACCGCGGCCGGGTCGGCGGCGAGCACGACGATGTCGATGGAGTCCGGCTTCAGCGCCTGCGCGGCCGACACGCACTTGGCGGTCGACGCGTTGAGCTTGCCGTTGAGATGTTCGGCGACGATCAGAACTTTGCTCATTACAGCAGCCCCTTAGCCTTGAGTGCGGCGACCAGTTCGGCCGCGTCCTTGACCATCACGCCCTTGCTGCGCTTCGGCGGCGGTGCGTAATGGGTGGTCTTAAGCGTGTCGCCGGTGTCGACGCCGAGATCGGCGAAGGCGATGGTCTCCAGCGGCTTGCTCTTGGCCTTCATGATGTCGGGCAACTTGATGAAGCGCGGCTCGTTGAGGCGCAAGTCGGTGGTGACCACCGCCGGCAGGTCGATTTCCAGCGTTTCCAGGCCGGCGTCGACTTCGCGCGTCACCGTGGCCTTGCCGCCTTCGACTTCGAGCTTGGAGGCGAAGGTCGCCTGCGGGCGGCCCCACAGCGTGGCCAGCATCTGGCCGGTCTGGTTGGCGTCGTCGTCGATGGCCTGCTTGCCGAGGATGACGATGTCCGGCTGTTCCTTCTCGATCAGCTTGAGCAGGGCGCGCGCGGCGGTCAGCGGCTGGATCGGCTGGTCCGAGACCACGTGCACGGCGCGATTGGCGCCCATGGCCAGGCCGTTGCGCAGGTGCGCCTGGGCGTCGGCCGGGGCGATCGTCGCGACCACGACCTCGGTGGCGATGCCCTTGTCGCGCAGGCGCAGGGCTTCTTCCAGGGCGATTTCGTCGAAGGGATTGGCCGACAGCTTGACGCCGTCGGTGACCACGCCGGAGCCATCCGGCTTGACCTGAATGCGGACGTTGTAGTCCACCACGCGCTTGTAACCGACGAGGATCTTCATCGTGCGGGGATTCCTTGTGGGGTGCTGGGCCAGGAGCGGCCGAGAGCCCCCAATTCTAGCTGAGACGGCCCACGTACGCAGGTCGAGGCCAGCTCGGCCTGGCACCTGAACCCTCCACGACCTGCAGCGCCAGCGCCACCCCGTATGGTGGGATTTGCGACGTATCCGGCTGGACGCCGGGCTTTGGGGCTTGCAGCCGTAAGGTTCGATCAGGCGCCATCGCGACGGGTGCCGATCTGAGGGCGCTGCAGGTATGAATGTGCCGTGCCGCTGCGTTACCAACCGCGACCTGGGGGCTATTGCCGAAGCTGGGCTCCAGGCGCGCCTTAGGTGGAATTCGCTGCTTTCCGGCTACGTCACCGGATCCTCGACGGTCAGAATCTGAGCGCCGCTCCAACTGGCGCCCGGGTCCAGGTGGACGGGTTTGAGTACCTGCGCCGCTTCGATGCAGACGAAGCGGCCGTACTCGCCGGCACCCAGGTCGCCCATGCCGGCGGCCAATTCGGCCCCGGGATTCCATATCACCGTGTCGGCGAAGCCTTCGGCTTCTATGCGCAACAGATCCACGCCATCGGTGACGCGCACGGTGCCGACGGTGTCGGCGTAGATACGGTCGACTTCGCCCTCGAAGCGTACCGGCGCGTCGGCGGCCGGCTGAGGCTCGTTGCCGCGCACGCAATCCAGGAACGGCGACCGTTCGAGTCCGTGCACGAGCGTTCCGGCTACATCGGCCACACGCAGGTAGGTGTGCAGCGCGGCGGTGAATTGGAAGGCGGTGCTGTCCGAATTGTGCACATTCAGAGCGATTCGCAGCCGGTTCTCGCCCGGTTCCAGCGACAACACGGCTTCAAAGCGATGCGGCCAGCGAATTCGGGTCTGTTCGCTGTCGCTCAGGCGAAACGCCAGTCGCGGCAGTTTCGAGCCGGTGGTATCCAGCACTTGCCAGTCCAACGTTCGCGCGAAGCCGTGGCGCGGTCCATCGCCGCGTTCGCCGAATTGCGGAAAGATCACCGGGACGCCGCCGCGGATCGCCTTGCCGGCACCGAAGCTCGCGCGCGGGCTCAGGTAGAGGCGTTCCTGTCCACGGCAGTGCCAGGACAGGGCATGGGCACCGAACGCGGTGGCCTGGATTTCGCCTCCTCCCGGCGCCTGGAGGCGAAGGGCGTTGGGGGCGGTGCCGTTCGAGTCGGAAGCCACGAGCCTGTCCTTGGTTGGGTTGGGGCCCGTCGTCGGCGCGCCGACGGCGTGTCCCGCATGCCGTTTGGGAGGATTCTAAAGCCGTGGCCCGGCGTGCCGACTGGCCATGCAGTCACGATACATGAAGCCTCCGGCTGCCCGGCCGGGCTATTCTTGCCCATCCCCAGTCTTTCGGAGCCGGGATGCTGCATCCTGTCGTATTGAGCGGCGGCAGTGGTTCGCGCCTGTGGCCGTTGTCGCGCGAGAACCAGCCTAAGCAATTCCTGTCGCTGATCGGCGATCGTTCGCTGTTCCAGGAAACGGTGCTGCGCGCTTGCGCCCTGCCGCAAGCGGGTCTGCCGGTGACCGTCTGCGCCGAGGGGCACCGCTTCATGGTCGGCGAGCAATTGCAGGGGATCGGTGTGGGCAGCGGCGGCATCCTGCTCGAACCCAGCGCCCGCAACACCGCGCCGGCCATCGCGTTGGCCGCCTTGCATTTGCTCGCCCAGTACCCCGACGCAGTGATGCTGGTGCTGCCGGCCGATCACCTGATCGAGGACGAATCGGCCTTCCGGGCCGCGGTGGAGCGTGCGGCCGTATTGGCCGAGCAGGGCTGGCTGGTCACCTTCGGTATCCAGCCGGACTATCCGGAAACCGGCTACGGCTACATCGCCCGCGGCGAGGCCCTCGGCGAGGACGGCTACCGAGTCGCCCGCTTCGTCGAGAAGCCGGCCCTGGCGACGGCGCAAACTTATCTGGCCGAGGGCACGTATTCGTGGAACTCGGGCATGTTCCTGTTCAAGGCCGAGCGCTATCTCCAGGAACTCGCGCGTTATGCGCCGCAGATCCATGCCGCGGCGACCGCGGCTCATGCGGCGGCGCAAAGCGATCTGGATTTCATCCGCGTCGGCAAGGACGAGTTCGCCGCCAGCCCCAGCGATTCGATCGACTACGCGGTCATGGAGAAGACCGATCGCGCCGCGGTGGTGCCGGTCAGTTGCGGCTGGAGCGACATCGGTTCCTGGTCGTCGTTGTGGTCGGTGGCCGAGCGCGACGAAGACGGCAACCGTTACGAAGGCGACGTGATCTCCCTGGATACGCGCGACAGCCTGGTGCGTGCCTCGGAACGGCGCCTGATCGCCACGATCGGGGTCGAGGACCTGGTCATCGTGGATACGCCCGACGCGACCCTGGTCGCGCGCAAGGACCGGGTTCAGGACGTCAAGACCATCGTCGATCGCCTTAAAAAGGCCGGGCGCCAGGAGCATCTGTTTCATCGCAAGGTCTACCGGCCTTGGGGTTATTACGATTCGATCGATGTGGGGCCGCGTTTCCAGGTCAAGCGCATCGTGGTCAAGCCGGGCGCGGCCCTGAGCCTGCAGAAGCATCGCAAGCGTGCCGAGCACTGGATCGTGGTGTCCGGCGTGGCCGAAGTGACCTGCGACGACAAGGTATTCGACTTGCACGAGAACCAGAGCACCTACATCCCGCTGGGTAGCGTCCATCGCCTGCGCAACAACGGCATCGAGCCGGTAGAGTTGATCGAGGTGCAGTCGGGCGCGTATCTGGGCGAAGACGACATCGTCCGTCTCGAGGACGTGTACGGACGTTCGTAAGCGGTCCGTCGCGTCCGCGCACGAAAAACCGGCCGCGAGGCCGGTTTTTTCTTTATGGCCCCGCCGAGGCGAGGGCGTGCCGACGCCCGCCTGTGCGGGCGCGAGCGGCTCAATCGACCTGCATCGTCGCCAGCAGCTCGGCCAGCACTTCGGCGAAACGCTCGGCGCTGCCTTGTGCGTGAGCGAAAAACAGCGAGGGTTCGCACAACTCCAGCTCCAGCAACTGCGGCCGGCCTTCGCCGTCGCGGATCAGGTCGACGCGGGCGTACGGCAACGGCTCTTCGAGATCGAGCCGCGCCGTCATCGCGGTCAGCGCATGCAGGGCGACCCTGCGTTCGTCGTCGCCGGCCTCGCGCGTGGTGATGCGTTCGACCGCGCGCAGGTTCAAGGCATCCTCGCGTTGCAGCATCGCGCCTTTGCGGATGGCGTGACTGAACACGCCGTTGAAATGCATCAGCGCGGTCTCGCCGTCGCGATCGACCGAGACCAGATAGGGCTGCAGCATCGCGCTGCGGCCCTCGTCGAGCAGGCGCGCGAGGTGATTGGCCGCGGCGAATTCCTGCGCGCGCGCATAACGCTGGGTGTCGCGCGAGCCGGCGCTGATCGCGGGCTTGACCACGAATTCGTCGGCGTCCGGATGGGCGGCGAGAAACTCCTGAAGGGCCGGCAGCGCATCCATGTCGGGTTCGACGAACGCGCTCGGCACCACCGGCACGCCGCGCGCGGCGAGGTCGGCCAGATAATGCTTGTCGGTATTCCAGCGCACCACCGGCCAGGGATTGAGCAGGCGCGTGTGGGCGTCGACGCGTTCGCACCAGGCCAGGAATTCGTCGAGGCGCTCGGTGTAGTCCCACGGCGAGCGCAGCAATACGGCGTCGTATCGTGCCCAGGCCACGCTGGGATCGTCCCAGGCGCGGATCTCGGCGGCGATGCCGCGTGCGGTACAGGCTCGAAGCAGGGGCGACAGGTCGTCGTCCTGCCCGGCGGCGGCGATGGCGGTGACCAGGGCGAGTCGGCTCATGTCGCAAGTCTAGCGTCGGCACACGATCGAGGCATTGTCGCGGTATTGCCCGAAAGTCCGCTACGTCCGGACCCGGACGCAGGCTAAACTGCGCCCATCCCGCAAAGGAGTTGTCCCATGGCCGAGGCCATCGCCGCGACGCCCACCGGCGCCGCGAAGAGCAAGCTGTACCCCAGTGCGAAACAAGCCCTGCACGACGTGGTGGCGGACGGGCAGACCCTGGCCGTCGGCGGCTTCGGCCTGTGCGGCATTCCCGAGGCCCTGATCGGCGCGCTGCGCGACAGCGGCGTCAAGGGCATCACCGCGATCTCCAACAACGCCGGCGTCGACGGTTTCGGCCTGGGCCTGCTGCTGGAAACGCGCCAGATCAAGAAAATGATCTCGTCCTACGTCGGCGAGAACAAAGAATTCGAGCGCCAGTTCCTGTCCGGCGAACTCGAACTCGAATTCAATCCGCAGGGCACCCTGGCCGAGCGCCTGCGTGCCGGCGGCGCCGGCATCCCGGCCTTCTTCACCCGCACCGGCTACGGCACCGTGGTGGCCGACGGCAAGGAGACGCGCGAGTTCGACGGCCACCATTACGTCATGGAAACCGCACTCAAGGCCGACGTGTCGCTGGTCAAGGCGTGGAAGGCCGACAAGGCCGGCAACCTGGTGTTCCGCAAGACCGCGCGCAACTTCAACCCGGCCTGCGCGATGGCCGGCAAGGTCTGCATTGCCGAAGTCGAGGAACTGGTCGAAGTCGGCGCGATCGATCCCGATCACGTGCACCTGCCGGGTATCTACGTCGACCGGATCGTCGTCAATGCGACCCCGGAGAAGCGCATCGAGCAGCGGACGGTGCGGGCTGGGTGAGCGGGCGGGCCGTCCTGATCTTATGCGCGTCCTTGCGATCGATGCGCTTAGGTTGGAGCGGTCGCTGCGGCTCGCACGCCGGTTTTCTCGAGTCGGAGCGGATCGGCGTCGCCGGTTTTCTGCTTCGTCGATTTCGATGCGTCCAGCTAAAAGGAAAAAACTCTCGGAGCCGATCGTCGCAGACCGATTTTCTCCGTAGTCGATTCGATACATCCAGCTATACGGGAAAAGCTTCCGGAGCCTGTCGTCGTAAACCGACTTTCTCCGTCGGCACTTCAATTGCGTCCACCTATACAGGAAGAATTACCAATGTCTTGGTCCCGCGATGAAATGGCGCAGCGCGCCGCGCAGGAACTCACCGATGGCGCCTACGTCAACCTCGGCATCGGCCTGCCGACGCTGGTCGCCAACTTCATTCCCGCCGGCATGGACGTGTGGCTGCAGTCCGAGAACGGCCTGCTCGGCATCGGTCCGTTCCCGACCGAAAGCGAGATCGACGCCGACCTCATCAACGCCGGCAAGCAGACCGTGACCGCGCGCCAGGGCGCGAGCTATTTCGGCAGCCACGACAGCTTCGCGATGATCCGCGGCGGTCATATCGATCTGGCGATCCTCGGCGCGATGCAGGTCACCGACAAGGGCGACCTGGCCAACTGGATGGTGCCCGGCAAGATGGTCAAGGGCATGGGCGGCGCGATGGATCTGGTCGCCGGCGTCAAGCGCGTGGTCGTGCTGATGGAGCACAGCGCCAAGAACGGCGAGCACAAGATCCTGTCCGAATGCACGCTGCCGCTGACCGGCCTGGGCGTGGTCAATCGGATCATCACCGAGCTTGCGGTGATGGACGTCACCGAGCGCGGTCTGGTGCTGGTCGAGACCGCGCCGGGCGTGAACGAAGACGAACTGCGTAGTAAGACCGGCGTGCCTTTGCTGGCCGCCTGAATAGCGTAACTGCGGCGTCGCGAGCGTTGGCAAAAGCAAGCTCTCCGGAAAATTGAGACGTAGTTCTCAATTGATGGTGCATGTGTTTTTTGCGGCCATTGAAGTATCTGCGCCGCGGATGCAGGATGCGGCGCTGCTTTTACTTGGCTGGTCGCTATGCGCAATTTGGCTTTTCTGGGGATGCTGGTCCTGCTTGCGGTCGGCTGCACGTCATCCGACTCCGGTTCTTCCTCAGTGGCTCAAAGGCTTGCGAGCGGAGCGGCGATGTCCGCTCCGGCAATGCGTTCGGCGCCGACTCCATTCGCAGATCCGTTATCGGTGCGGCTTGCGACGCGTCGCATCGCCGCCGCCGGATTCGCGCGCCTGCCCGATCGCGGCGACCTGGCCGCTTACCCATCCAGGCAACCGGCCATCTCCGAAGGCGCCTATACCTGGCATCGCGTCGAACTGAGTGAACAACACGCGCTCGCCGCGACCGTCGGCGGTCATCTGCGCATCACCGCGCCCTCGGGCGAAAAACTCGACTTCCGTTACGAGCGCCATGTCGAACATCCGAGCGGCGACTGGACCTGGGTCGGGCGCATCGATCGCGGCGGCCTCGCGCAGGAGGCCATCATCACTTTCGGCGAACGCGCCGTGTTCGGCAGCATCGCCCAGCCCGGCAAGCCCGCGCTGAAGTTGACCTTGCGCGACGGCAAGTCCTGGTTGATCGAGACCGATCCGGCGAAGCTGGCGCTGCTCGAAAATTCGATCGGCCCCGATCATGCCGACGACTATCTGATACCGAGCGCGGCGGCGAACGCTTCGAGCGTCGCGCCGGCCAGCGCTTCGATCGGCGCTGCGGCGACCGCGGCCGACGGCCAACTCCTGGTCGATGTCCTGGTCGGCTACAGCAACGGCTTCGCGACTGGCCTGGGCGGTGCGTCCCAGGCCGTGACTCGGCTCAATTATCTGGTCGAAGTCACCAACCAGGCCTACGTCAACAGCCAGATCGCTTCGCGCATCCGCATGGTCCATGCCATGCAAGTCAACTATGCGGACAATTCCGACAACGGCAGCGCACTGGAAAAATTGACCGGCACGCGCACGACGCCGGTCGATCCGGCCTTCAATGCATTGCGTGCGGCGCGCGACCAGTACGGCGCCGATCTGGTCTCGTTCGTGCGCAAGTACGACCGCACTGCGCAGGACGGTTGCGGCATCGCCTGGCTGCTCGGCGGCGGCCAGCAGCCGATCACCACCTCATCGGCGCCCAACGGCTATTCGGTCGTCAGCGACGGGCGCCAGAACGATGGCGGCACGACCTATTTCTGCCGCGACGAAACCTTCGCGCACGAGTTGGGCCACAACATGGGCGCGCAGCACGATCGCGCGACGGCCTCCTCGGGCGGCAGCCTGCAGTACGGCGCTTACGCATATTCGTTCGGCTACAAGGCCGGCGCCGGCAGCGGCAATTTCTACGACATCATGGCGTACGGCGATCCAGGCCAGACCTCTTATCGGGTCTTCTCGAATCCGCGCATCACCAGCTGCGGCGGTTTCGCGTGCGGCGTCGGCGGCCAGGCCGATACGGCGCAGACCCTCAACCAGACCATGCCCATCATCGCGACGTTCCGGGCGACCGCCGTGCCGCAGCGGGTGGTCCGCGGCGACGTCAACGGGGATGGCTGGGCCGACTTGCTGTGGCGCAATGCTTCCGCGCATCAGTTCGCGCATTGGCTGGCCGGTTCGTCCGATGCTTTGCAAGGCTTCGCGAGCGCGGCCGGCTTCGACATGGTCTCTACCTACGATGTCGGGGCCGTCGGCGACTTCAACGGCGACGGCCGCGGCGATGTGCTGTGGAAGAACGAGGCTGAGCGGTTCCTCGTACTCTGGCTCAGTTCGGGCGGTGGCTACACGCAACAAGTGGTCGGCGGGTTCGAGCCGGATATGACGCTGGTCGGAAGCGGCGACGTCAACGGCGATGGACGGCACGATCTGATTTGGCGCTCGCTCGCCGGCAGCCGCCTGCGGGTTTGGCTGATGCAGGCCAATCAGGTTGCGTCCAAATGGGACGCGCCCATGCCGTCGTGGTTCCAGATCCTGGGCGTCGGCGACTTCGATGGAGACGGCCGCTCCGATGTGGTCTATGCCGACGATGCGCAGACCAGCCTGTACTTCAGTAGGGGCAATTATTTCGCCGGTCAGAGCGTCGGCGCACGCCCCGCGGGTTGGAGCTATGTCGACAGCGCGGACATCAACGGCGACGGTCGCGACGATATGGTCTGGCTCAATCCAGGACAGAACGTGCTGAGCTATTGGGTCATGAACGGAGCGTCGATCGTCGCTAATCCCGCTGTGGCAGGGCGGGCTGGCGAAGCCTTCTTCGCCGCGCGCGACGTCAACGGAGATGGGCGCGCCGACCTGATCTGGAATGCGGCGGCGCAGCTCAAGGTCAATATCGATTTGACCGGGAGCAGTCAGCGCTACAGCAATGCTTATCCGGCCGGTTGGCAGATGCGGCGCTGAGCCCGCCCGCAAGCGCAACAGGGTTCTCGAAGGCCGCCGCAGGGCGGCCTTCGTATTTTGTTTATGTGCAACCTGGCACAGATTGAAGTCAATCCGTGACGCATGGCACCATTGGTGCACCCAGGGGGGCCGCACATGCGCAAATGGATATTGGTCGGGGCCGCTGCCCTGGCCTCGGCGTGCACGCAGACCGTGCCGCCAAGCTCGGACGCTGGCTTTTCCTATAGTGCTCGTGCGGATATGCCGATGGCGGTCGCGTCGCAGGCACAGCCGCCGATCCCCGTACCGCTGACGGCTGCCGCGGCCGAGCCGATCCGGATCGAGCCGGGGGCGAAGCCGCAGCGGCGCGGCGCCGCCACCTGGTGGCCGGTGCGCCTGGATTCGGCCCAATTGACGATCGCGGCCCGGCCGCAGGGCCGTCTGCGGCTGCGCACGCCCGACGGCGAGGTCCTGGCGTTCCGCTCCACCGGCGCGTGGACCGGCGATCTGTCCGGGGCGCGGATCTGGACCGGGCGCAGCGACGGTCGGCAGCCGGGGCGGGCGGTGGTGTCCTTCGACGGCAGCCGCATCTCCGGCAGTGTCGACCGTCCCGGCGGCACGACCCTGCACCTGGCGACCGAACGCGACGGCACCTGGCTGATCGAGCCCGACCCGCCGCGGGCCGCGGCAGCGGCCACCTCGGCGGCGCAGTCGCAGGTCGACTACCTGATGCCGCCGGCCGCGCTGCCGGCCGATCCCGGCGTTGGCTCCGAGCAGGACGAGCGCGCCGGTGCGGACATCGTGGTCGCCTACACCAAGGGCTTCCGGGCGCGTTTCGATCAGCCCGGCGGCGGTGGGGACTATGGTCTGGCCCTGCGCCTGGACACCTTGTTCGGCGGCATCAACGCGGCGCTGTCCATGGGCATTAACGCAAGGGTGCGCATCGTTCATGCGGTCCAGGTCGATTATCCCGACGACACCGACGACCTGCAGGCCCTGCGCGAGCTGACCGGTGCCGACGGCGTGCCGGCGCACCCGGCCTTCGCCGAGGTGCGCCGCGCGCGCGACGCCTACGGCGGCGACATGGTCTACCTGGTGCGCAAATACGACGGCCCACAGGGCGGCCGTTGCGGCGCGTCCTGGATGATCGGCGGCGGGCTGACGCCGTACGCGCGTGCGTCCTCGGGGTTGGGTTACGCGGTGTTCGACTGGGACCTGGGCCGCTATTTCTGTACCGAATACAGCGCCGCGCACCAGTTCGGCCATGCCTTGGGGCTGCAGCACGACCGTGTCAGCGCCAGCCCGAACGGCACGTTGGAATACGGCGCTTTCCCGTACGCCTTCGGCTACGTTTCCGGGCCGGCGACCGATCCGAACGCGATCCGCACGGTCATGGCGTATCCGGTCGAAACGCCCCAGCACCGAAGCATGCTTTCGACGCCCGAGCGTAAATGCTACGGGCAGGTGTGCGGCGTGCAGGACCAGGCCGACAACCGCCGCGCGGCGCGGCAAACCTTTCCGGTGCTGAGCAGCTTCCGTCCCAAGCGCGTGCCGGGCGGCAGCGTGGTCGGCGATTTCGACATGAGCGGCGGCGCCGAACTGTACTGGCGCAATCTGGCCAGCCAGGAATTCGCCATCTGGCCGTACGCCGAACCCAGCGCCGGCCGCGGATTCTTCATGGTCGCGCCCTACGACGTGGCCGCCGTGGCCGACTTCACCGGCGACGGCCGCAGCGATGTGCTGTGGAAGAGCGATCCGGATCATTACCTGGTGCTGTGGGCGGCCCAGGGCGATGGGTACGAGCAGCGCGCGATCGGCGGCTTCGAGCCGGGCATGAGCTTCGTCGGCGTCGGCGACTTCGACGGCGACGAGCGTTACGACATCGCTTGGCGCAGCCATGCCACCGGCGAGCTCAAACTGTGGCTGATGCGCGGCGAGCAGATCGCATCCACGCGCAACGCGACGATGCCCGGCTGGTACGAGATCCTCGGCATCGGCGATTTCGCCGGCGACGGCCGCAGCGATATCGTCTATGCCGATTCGGCGAGCGTGAACCTGTACATGAACGACGGCGTCTCGTTCTCGGGCGCCAGAGTGGCCGGTCGGCCCGGGGGCTGGACGTATGCCGGCAGCGGTGATCTGGACTCCGACGGTCGCGACGACATGTCCTGGATCAATCCGGCGCTGGGCACGCTGAGCTATTGGCGCCTCGACGGAGCGCGCATCGTCGGCAATCCCAGCCTGCGCACCGAATCCTACGAACGTCTGGCCGGGATGCGCCACCTCTTCGGTCGCTCCGGGATGGAGTTGCTTTGGGACGATGCGGCCGAGGACGCGCCCTCGGGGCCGCGTTACCTGCGCATGCATTCGCCGGTCAACGACGACTCGCGCTACGCGAGTTATCCGCGCGGCTGGGAAATCAGATAAGCGCCGCGCCGACCGTCGCCGGTCGCGCCAACCGACACCTTGGGGGAAAGCAAATGAAACAGTGGATGTGGGCGTCCGTGGTCTTGCTGGCAGCGTGCCAGCCCCCGCAGGCTCAGCGCGCAGGGCAGGAGAGCGAAGGCGAGCGCGCAGGCAGGACCGCGGTAGCGACCGTGCCGGCCGCGTCGCGGGCCGTACCGGAAGGGCAGTTGTGGGCCTACGACCGCAGCGTTGCCCCGCGCCGGGTCGGGGCCATGCAGTGGCATGCGGTGACGCTGAGCCGACGCCATGCGCTGGCCGCCGCGCAGACCCAAGGACGGCTGAGCGTGCCGACGCCGGACGGGCGCAGCCTGCCGTTCCGCTTCGAGCATCAGCGCAGCGACGGCGATCATTGGAGCTGGATCGGGCACGCCGAAAGCGGTCCGGCGGATGCGCGCGCGCTGTTGGTGTTCGGCCCCTACGTCGCGACAGGCACCGTCGCGGAAGCGGACGGCTCGGCATGGCAACTGGCCACGTTCGAGGGGCGCACTTGGGTCGGGCGCGCGCAGGCCCTCGGCCCCGCAGCAACGCTCGCGGACGCGGTCAGCTTCGAAACCGACTATTTGATGCCGCCGGTCGACCGGCCGGCCGATACAGCGGCCGGCGGGCCCGCGGACCAACAGGCCATCGTCGATCTGGTGATCGGCTACACCCCGGGCTACGCGAGCGTGTTCGAGGACCGCGCCCGCGCGGAATCGGACCTGTACAACCTGCAGGCCACGATCAACAACGCCTTGTACGTCAGCACGATCAACGCCCGCGTGCGCATCGTGCACGCGATGCAGGTCGAGTATCCGGACAGCAACGCCAATTTCCAGGTCCTGCGCGAAATGACCGGCGCCGACGGCGTGGCCGTGGCGCCGGCGTTCTCGGCGCTGCGCCAGGCGCGCGACACTTACGGCGGCGACCTGGTTCTGCTAGTGCGCAACCAGGGCCTGCAGACCGATCGGGCCTGCGGCGCGTCGTGGCTGATCGGCGGCAACCTGAAAGGCATCGACGCTTCCGATGCCGGCCTGGGCTATCTGGTGTGGAACTACACCGGCGCGCAGTCGATGCCTTACTGCCACCCGTTCGCCGCACCGCACGTGATCGGGCACAGCTTCGGCCTGCAGCACGACCGCGCCAGCGCGAGCCCGCGCGGGGTGTTGGAATACGGTGCGACGCCGTACGCGTTCGGCTACGTCCATGGCAACCCGGGTTACGGCCAGACCCGCACCGCGATGGCGTATCCGTTCCAGGTCGATGCCAGCTATTCGTATACCTACTCGACCCCGGACATCACCTGTCACCCCGCCTCGCCCTGCGTGCTCGGGGTGGCGAACGAGGCCGACAACGTGCGTACCGCGCGCCAGACCATCCCGGTCGTCGCCAGTTTCCGTCCGCGCAAGGTGCTCGGCGGTGTGGTGAGCGGCGATTTCGACGCCGGCGGCACCGGCGATGTTTACTGGCGCAATCCCGGGACGCAGGAATTCGCCTACTGGCTCGATCCTATAGCGAGTCAACGCTCTGCCGGCTTCTACATGCAGGCCGAGTACGAGGTGGCGGGCATCGGCGACTTCACCGGCGACGGCCGCAGCGACGTGCTGTGGAAGAGCGATGCCTACAAGTACCTGGTGCTGTGGGTGGCCAAGGACAACGGCTACGAGCAGCGCGGCATCGGCGGCTTTGAGCCGGGCATGAGCTTCGTCGGCATCGGCGACTTCGACGGCGACGAGAAGCAGGACCTGATGTGGCGCAGCTACGGCGCCGAGTTGCTCAAGGTCTGGACCATGAACGGCGCGCAGATCCGTTCGCAGTTCGTCGCCGCGATGCCGCAGTGGTACCAGGTGCTGAGCATCGGCGACTACAACGGCGACGGGTACAGCGACGCGATCTATGCCGATTCGAACGAGGTCAATCTGTATCTCAACAACGGCGCTGGTTTTGCCGGCCAACGGATCTCCGCACGGCCGCAAGGCTGGACCTTCCTGGGCAGCGGCGATCTCAACAACGACAGGCGCGACGACCTGATCTGGCAGAACGGCGCCCGTACCGCGGTCAGCTACTGGACCATGGACGGCGCCCGCATTCTCGGCAACCCGTCGCTGACCACCTATCCGGATCGGCGCTTCATCGCCGCGCGCCACGTCGGTGGCAATCCGTCCGCCGAGCTGATCTGGCTGGAGCCGGCCTACAACGCCGAGTCGTCGCCGAATTTGAAGATCACCGTGGTTGACGCCCCGTACTTGCCGGGCGCGACCCATAGCTTGCCGTTCCCGTCCGGCTGGGAACCGCGCTGAGACAATTTGCCGCCGTACGGCGACCAGCGCAGCCGCAATCGAGCGACAACGAAATGGAGCAAGCAATGCGCAGCAAAATCCAATTGGGTGCCGCCCTGTTGCTCGGGCTTGCGGCGGGCGCCTGCACCGCGCCCAACCCGCCCGTCGCGGCGGCTCGGCCGGCAGGCGCGTCGTTGGTCGCCGCGCCTGCCGCTACGGCCGCATCGGTGCCGCCACCGGCGTACGCCGATGCGCGAAGCCGCTTGGCCGGGCTGGCCGACCGCGGCGAACTGCTGTCGTACTCGCGCGCCACGCCGGCGCGACGCGAAAGCGGATTCGTCTGGCATCGGGTCGGCGGGATCAGCCAGGCGCATGCGCGTGCCGCGACGGCCGGCGGCCGCCTGCGCCTGACCACGCCTTCCGGGCAGCTTCTGGACTACGCGTACGAGGAACAGGTCCGGCACGACAACGGCGATTGGACCTGGGTCGGCCGCGCCGCCAACGGCAACGCCGGCGAGCGCGCGACCGTCACCTTCGGCGCCGACGCAGTGTTCGGCACCTTCGCCGTACCCGGCCAGAGCGCCTTGCGCCTGATCACGCGCGACGGCGCCGCCTGGGCAGTGGAAGCCGACCCCGCCGCGGCCCAACCCGCTGCCGCCGCCGCGGCCGCGGCCGCGCCGGACTATCTGATCCCGCCGACGGTCGCTGCGGACAAGCTTCCCGATGCGCCGGCCGCGGCCAATACCGACCCGGCGATGCGCCTGGTCGATCTGGTGGTGGGCTACACAGAGCAGGGGCCGCGTTCGGTGGTCATGACCCACCTCAACGACATGATGAGCTTCGCCAATTCGATACTGCGCAGCAGCGGCGTCAAGGCGCGTCTGCGCATGGTCAATGCCACTTACGTCGATTACTACGTCAACGACGCCAACGATCAGATCACGTTGCGGAAACTGACCGGCAGCCCGACGGTCGCGCCGGATCCGGCCTTCGCCGGTCTGCGCGCTACGCGCGAGCAGTTCGGCGGCGACCTGGCGGTGCTGGTGCGCGACATGGTCGGCGTCGCTACCCCGGGCTGCGGCGCCTCCTGGTTGCTGGGCGCCAACCTCAAGGGCATCGAGGCCGGCGACGCGGCCTACGGCTACTCGGTGGTCAAGAACGCTTCGGGTTGCTCGGACATGTATTTCCTGCACCAGATCGCCCACAGCCTCGGCGCTCAGCACGACCTGGCGACCGCCAGCGCCGGCGGCAGCGTCGAGTACGGCGCCTATCCGTATTCGTTCGACTATGTGGGCGCCACGTTCCACACCGCTCTGGCGGCCTCCAGCACGACCCGGCCGATGCAGACGCTGTCCAACCCGCGCCGGTCCTGCGCTTATGCCGGAGACGAGGGCCCGCCGCCGCCCTGCGGCACGGCCGAAGCGGACAACGTACTGACCCTGCAGCAGACGATTCCGATCGTGAGCCGGTTCCGGCGCAAGCTGACGCGCGGCGGTTTCGCCCGCTACGACACCGACGGCGACGGTAATCCGGAGCTGTTCTGGCGCAACAAGGGGCAGCAGCTGTTCGCCTACTGGAGCGGCATGAGCCCGCAACAGTCCTCGCAGGCGTTCGGCATGGTCTCCGCCTACCGGGTCGCAGGCATCGGCGACTTCACCGGCGACGGTCGCGCCGACGTGTTGTGGCGCAGCGACCTGGACCAGTTCCTGGTGTTGTGGGTGGCGGTCGGCGAGGGCTTCGAGCAGCGCATCGTCGGCGGCTACGAGCCCGGGATGCACATCGTCGGAGTCGGCGATTTCAACCGCGACGAGCGTTACGACTTGCTGTGGCGCAACTACACCACCGGGCAAATGAAGGTCTGGGCGATGCGCGAGGAGCGCATCGTCGAACAGGCCGTGGCGCCGATGCCGGGCTGGATGGAGATCCTGGGTATCGGCGATTTCAACGGCGACGGCTATAGCGACGTGGTCTACGCCGACGGCGCCAACGTCAACCTGTACGTCAACGATGCGATGCGCTTCACCGGTGCCGTGGTCGCCGGGCATCCGGGGTGGACCTACGTGGCGACGGGCGATTACAACGGCGACGGCCGCGACGATATGTACTGGGCCAATCCCGCCGGCGATACGTTGAGCCGCTGGGTCATGGACGGCCCGCGCATCACCGCCAACCCGAGCCAGACATTGCGCGCCGGGCATCAGTTGGCGGGCGTGGTGCGCGGCCCGGGCCATATCGCCGAAGCCGACGTGATCTGGGACGTGCCCAAGGGCGGGACCAGCGTCGGCGAGCGCAATGTCGGCAGGAATACCCTGATCAACGGCTTCGATTTCATTGTCTACCACCAGTACCCGGTCGGCTGGGAGTTGCATCCGATGCGTTGACCGGGCTCCGGTCGGCCATGCACGAACACGCATAGAAGCAGAGTAGGGATGGCGATGAACAAGTGGCTGTGGATGGCGATCCTGGCGATGTCCGGCGCAGGCTGCATCGTGGTCGACCGGGACCGCGAAGGATCGGATGCTGCCCGCACTCCGACCGTTCCGTCGCAGACGCATGTCGCCGGGAGCCGGCCGCACCTGCGTTTTGGCGTTGCGGCCGATCGCGGCGAACTGCTGGTCTATCCCGACAAGACCGTCGCGATGCGCGAGCACGGGTTGCTCTGGCATCGCATCGGCCTCAGCCAAGCGCATGCGCGCGCCGCGGTGGCCAGTGGCCGATTGCATTTGCGCACGCCCGGCGGGCGCGCGCTGAGCGTGCGTTACGAGCGCGACGCGACCGCCGCATCGGGCGATTGGACTTGGATCGGCCGCATCGACGGCGAGGCCGCGCGCGGGCGGGTCGTGCTGACCTTCGGCGTGTCGGCGGCTTACGGATCGATTTCGGTGCCGGGCGCCGCACCGTTGGAATTGACCACGCGCGACGGCGCGGCGTGGGTGGTCGAGGCGGATCCTGCGCAGGCCGCGAGCGTCGCGGCCGGCAAAGCCGCAGCGTCGTCCGACTTCCTGGTGCCGCCCGCCCCGACGCCCGGCGCGGTGCGGTCCGGAAACGGAGCGACGATGGCGGCCGCCAGCGCCTATTCGCCGCCGTCGGCCGTGATCGACCTGGTGGTGGGAATCACCGGTCCGAACCAGGATGCGATGCTGACCAAGCTCAATCAGATGGTCGCGGTCGGCAACGACATGCTGTTCCAGAGCCTGGTCAATGCCCGGTTGCGGGTCGTGCGCACCTTGCCGGTGAACTACGCTTCCGGGTTGTCCAGCCAGGCCGTGCTGGAACGCATGAGCGGCGCGAGCGGCGTCAGCGTTGACCCTGCGTTCGACGCACTTCGCGCCGCCCGCGAAGCGCACGGCGGCGACCTGGTGGTGCTGCTGCGCGACGCCGGGAGCTCGACCGCCGATTGCGGCGCGGGTTGGCTGATAGGCGCCGGCGGACGCGGCATCAGCGCCGGCGACTCGGGCTACGGCTATTCGGTGATCAACGCCGCCTGCGCCAACACCGCCTTGATGCATCAAGTCGCGCACAACCTCGGCGCCCAGCACGATCGCGAACACGCCGGCATCGACGGTTCGGCGGTGTCCGGCGCGTACTCGTATTCGTACGGCTACCGCTACATGAGCGGCCAGTACCCGTCCGGGAGCTTCCTGGCGTACGAAGCGGACCGCTATCTGTGGGGCGGTTCGGTGTTCTCGAATCCGCGTATAGCCGCGCCTTGCGGCTGGACTTATTGCGGGCAGGCGGGTTACGCCGACAACGCGCTGACCTTGAACCGGACCACGCCGGTGGCCGGCGCGTTCCGCAACGAGACCGTGCGCGCCCCGGCCGCGCGCGACGATTACGACGTCAACGGCTATGCCGACATGTTCTGGCACAACGCGGCCGAGGCGCAGTTTTCGTACTGGCGCGGCGGCGGGACCATGTACGCTTCCGGCGCGTTCTATTCGCCGTGGCGCAAGTATCGGCCGATCGGCTTGGGCGATTTCAACACCGATTCGCGTATCGACGTGCTGTGGCGCGATCCGGACAGCGGTTCGCTGACGGTATGGACCGCTCACGAAGACGGCTTCGTGGAGGGCTTCATCAACGAAGCCGCCAGCGGGCTCGCCTTCGTCGGCACCGGCGATTTCAACGGAGACGACAATGCCGATTTGCTGTGGCGCGACCTCGCCAAAGGCGAGATCGTGGTCTGGATCATGCGCGGGCTGTCGGTGTCCGAGCGCAGGACCGCGCCGATGCCGGCTTGGTTCGAAATCCTCGGCATCGGCGATTTCCATGGGCGCGGCCTCAGCGACATCGTCTATGCCAGCGCCAGCGACCTGAATCTCTACGTCAACCTCAACGGCAACGGTTTCGCCGGCACCCGCCTCGCTGCGCGTCCGGCCGGCTGGAAGTACGTCGCCACCGCGGACATGAACGACGATGGCCGCGAGGACATGTTCTGGATGTCGCCCAACGGCGACGTGCTGAGCTATTGGCTGATGAACGGGACTGCGATCCAGGCCAATCCCAGTCTGCCGGTCGTGCCGGGCCAGAGTTTCGTGACCGCACGCAATTACAGCCCCGCGCCGGGCGCCGAATTGATCTGGAACCGCCCGCCGCGTCAGGGCGAATCCTGGCCGTCGATGGGCTACGAGTACGTCGGGGGCGGCGGCCGCCGCTACACGGATTACAGGCCGTATCCGCCGGATTGGACGATCGTCGCCCTGCTCTGATTACGACTGCGGCGCTAAGGCGGAAAGCCGACAGGCCGCCCGAGGGCGGTCTGCCGGTTGCGGCGATCGCTACGCGGAGCCGCTCAGAGGTTCTGGTAATTCGGCCCCGAACCGCCTTCCGGGGTGACCCAGTTGATGATCTCGTACGGGTCCTTGATGTCGCAGGTCTTGCAGTGCACGCAGTTCGCCGAGTTGATCTGCAGGCGCTTGGCGCCGGCTTCTTCGACGATCTCGTAGACGCCGGCCGGGCAGAAGCGCGTGCAGGGGTTGCCGTATTCCTCGGCGCACTGGGTGATGCAGATGTTGGTGTCGGCGACCTTGAGGTGCACCGGCTGGTCTTCGTCGTGCTCGGTGGCGGCGAAGTACACCGAGGCGAGGCGATCGCGCGGCGCCAGGCTGCGATCCACGTAATCGCGCTTGGGCTTCTCGGCCTCGCCGAGTTTCTGCAACGACGACCAGTCGGCCTTGTTCTTCAGGGTCCACGGCGAGAGTCCGCCGGTGACGGTTTCCCAGGCGGCGTTGAGCATGCCGAACCACAGGCCGCGCTTGAACGCGGGCTTGATGTTGCGGACCTTCTTGAGTTCGGCCATCGCATCGGAGGCGCGCAGCTTGGCGTCGAAGCCTTCGCTGCTCAGCGACTGCGCCAGATGTTCGGCGGCGAGCATGCCGGAGCGGATCGCCTGGTGGGTGCCCTTGACCTTGGGCACGTTGAGCAGGCCGGCGGTGTCGCCGATCAGCAGCGCGCCGGGCATCTCGACCTTCGGCAGCGACTGGTAACCGCCGGTGACGATGGCGCGCGCGCCGGCCGATACCAGGTTGCCGCCTTCCAGCAGCGGTTTGACCATCGGGTGGTTCTTCCATTGCTGGAAGGCCTCCCACGGTTTGTAGTCGGGGTCGCGGTAATCCAGGCCGCTGACGTAGCCGAGCGCGATGCGGCCCTTGTCGAGGTGATACAGGAAACTGCCGCCGTAGGTGTGGCTGTCGGCCGGCCAGCCGAAGCTGTGCACGATCTTGCCGGGGCTGACCCGGTCTTCGGGCACCTGCCACAGCTCTTTGATGCCGATCGAATAGCCCTGCGGGTCGCTGCCGGCGTCGAGCTTGAAGCGCTTGATCAGGCGCTTGGTCAGATGGCCGCGCGCGCCTTCGGCGAACACGGTGACCTTGGCGCGGATGTCGATGCCGGCGGTGAAGCCGGACTTGTGGCTGCCGTCCTTGGCGATGCCCATGTCGCCGATGCGCACGCCGGCGACGCGGCCGTCGGGGTCGTGCAGGGTCTCGGCGGCGGCGAAGCCGGGGTAGATCTCGACGCCGAGGGCTTCGGCCTGCGGCGCCAGCCAGGCGCACATCGCGCCGAGGCTGACGATGACGTTGCCCTGGTTGTGCATGCCCGGCGGCACCGGCAGCTTGCGCCCGCCGGTCTTGCTGAGCAGCCAGAATTCGTCGTCGGTGGCCGGCACGCAGATCGGCGGCGGGTTGTCGCGCCAGTTCGGCAGCAGCGCGTCCAGCGGTCCGGTCTCGATCACCGCGCCGGACAGGATGTGCGCACCGATGGTGCTGGATTTTTCGATCACGCAGACCGACAGCTCCGGATTGAGCTGCTTGAGCCGGATCGCGAACGACAGCCCGGCCGGGCCGGCGCCGACGGTGACGACGTCGTACTCCATGACGTCGCGTTCGATTTCGATGGCTGGCGTGTCGGACGGCTGGACCGTATCGATCGGCTGTTCGCTCATGCTGGCGGGACTCTGGCGTGCGATCCGCATATTGTCGCGGGTTTGCGGCGGCAGCGCCAAATGTGACCCCGTCGGCGCCGCGCTGCGCCGGCGTTTAAAACGCTTTGCGTACTGTTGCGCACGCGTTCCCGGACGTTCGCGGCGAGGGGCGTATGGAGGCCGGGCGATGGCCGCCGGGCGGGCGCAAGATCCGGATCGCGAGGCCCGCGCGACGCGTGCTAGCGTGCCGCCATGCCCTTGCAACGCCTGCCTCTGGAAGACGCCGAACTGGCTTTCGATCCGCACTGGCTGGAGCGCGCCGCCGCCGATGCCCTGTACGCCGCCCTGGTGGAAGACATCCGCTGGGAGGTACACCGCATCCGTCTGTTCGGGCGCGAGCACGATTCGCCGCGGCTCAGCAGTTGGATCGGCGACCCCGAGGCGCACTACCGCTACTCCGGCGCCGACTTCCGTCCGTATCCCTGGCCCGCTGCGCTGGCGCCGATCCGCGAGCGGCTGATGCGCGAGCTCGGGGTCGGCTTCAACAGCGTGCTCGCCAATCGCTACCGCAATGGCCGCGATGCGATGGGCTGGCACAGCGACGACGAGCGCGAGCTCGGGCCGAGGCCGGTGATTGCGTCCTTGAGCCTCGGGGCGACGCGCCGCTTCGCGTTCAAGCATCGGCGCCGTGCGGAATTGAAGGGCGCCTTGGAACTGGGGCACGGCAGTTTGTTGGTGATGTCGGGGTCGACCCAGGCGAATTTTCGCCATGCGCTGCCGCGCACGGCGCGGCCGGTGGGCGAGCGGATCAACCTGACGTTCCGGGTAATCGGGCCGCGGGTGTGACAGGGCATTGGTTCTGTGCGGGTGACGCAGTCGGTGCGTTGGCGCGATCGCGGCTCGCGCCGCTCCTACCCAAGAGCAAGAGTCAGTCGAGTCCAGCCGAAGCGCCTTGTAGGAGCTGCGCAAGCTGCGACCGCGAATCCGCAACTACGACGCGACTGAGAGGACGCGGTCGCGGCTTGCGCCGCGCCGGCCCAAGAGGTTGGATCAGCCGAAGCCCTTCCGGCCTTGCGGCCGAACGACTCCGCTACGGCCGCTGCCAGGCGCGGACGTAGTCGACCCAGGTGATCGCCGATTGGGTCGTCGCAGCGGGCGGTTTGCCGGCGTAGACGAAATGGTCGAGCAGGATCGAGGTTTCGATCTGGCTGACGTTGGCGGTGGTGCGCACCAGTTGGCCGTCGATGTAGAAGCGCGTCGCATCGGGGGCGATGTCGGCGCCGTAGACGTGATAGCCGGCGCTCGGGTCGAAGCTGGTGGTGTGGATGTAGCTGTCCAACTGCTCGATGCCGTTCTTGATCACGTACTGGTTCAAGTACAGCCGACTCTTGTTGTCGGAGTAGTACTCGAATACGTCGGTCTCGTTCCACTGCTGCGCGCCCGGTGCCTGGAAGGTCCAGAACGCGGGCCAGAAGCCGGCTGCCGCCGGTAGTTTCATGCGCGCTTCGATGAAGCCGTAACGGAAGTTGTAGCGTTTGTGCGAAGACAGCAGGCACGAGGTCCAGTCGTAGCTGCGGCCCGAAGGCGAGCGCACGCTCTCGCGTTTGGCGAGCATCGACAGCACGCCGTTGCTCACCGAGCAGTTCTTACCCTGGTTCCATTCCAGTTGCTGATTGCCTGGGTTGCCGTGGCCGTGGTCGGCTTCGGCGGAGGAGTCGTCGGCCCAACGATTCCAATCGACGACGCTGCCGTCGAATTCGTCGCCGAAGCGATACACCCAGTTCGTGCCGGCGCCGAGCGGACGCGTCGCGGTGGGGTCGGTGACCGGCGCCGCGGTTACGCTGAAACTGCGTTGCGGCGCCAGATCGGTCCAGCGCCCGTTGGCGTAGTAGGAAACCCAGTAACGATATTGGCCGGCCGGGAAGCGGCCGCTGCCGGTGAGCTCGCGCACGCTCGTGCCGACCGTATAGCCGCTCTGGTGGCCGAGGTCGTAGTTGCGGTCGGCGGCGTCGCGCACCGCGAACACGATCTGTTCGTAGGCAACCGGGGCCGGGTTGGCCAGGCGCGCGCCGAACAGGACGCTGGTAGTGGCATCGGGCGCTTGCAGGTCGCGACCCAGCGCGCGCAGCGGCGTCGCGCCGATGGTTTCGTAGTCGATGGTGCCGGGCGGGGTTGCCTGCGCGAGGCCGATGCAGGCGATCAGTTCCAGGGCCATCGCGAGCGCGAGCAGGCTGCGTCGCGCACTGGCGCGACGGCGTTGCGAGAACGGTGCGGTCATGCCTATCCCCGATGCACGCCACGATGGCGCCAGGGCAGTCTAGGCAGCGGCTTCAGGACGGCTTGTGTCGCCGGTCACCGCGTACATTCTTGCGCAAAGCCTTCACGCGGTTTTCGCGAGGCGCGGACACCGCGGCGGGGCGATGAGGGATGCGGCCCTTGCGGCCGCAGCTCGATCAGCGCTTGTGGCTCTTGTCGTGCGCGTCGCCCGAGGTCAGCGTCCAGCCGGCGATCTCGCCGGTGATCGTTTCCAGCGAGCGCTCGAAGGCGTCGACCACGTCGGGCACCGCGGTGGTCGCGGCCGGTTGCGCCTGCAGGAAGGTGTGCGAGGCGACGACCTTCTGGTCGGGGTTGTGCATCAGCTTGGCGTTGATCTCGATGGTCGCCGACGGCACCGCTGCGCCCTGGCCGTAGTCGGACTCGAAGCGACGCATGTCGAGCACCAGCTTGTAGTCGCCGCCGATGCCGCTGCCCTGGCGCGCGACCGCGGCGATCTTGCCGGAGTCCTCGAGCGTACGCAGCAGGGCGTCCTCGATCATGCTGCTCGGCAGCTTGGCCCAGGCTGCGCCCTTGTAGACCTCGATCTCGTTGCCGGTCGGGCGCACGGCGATGCGCAGGCTGTCGATCATGCGCGCGGCGTTGGGCGCGCTCAACGACAGCTGCCAGTTCGCGTTCGGCCACGACGGATCGGCCTGCACGCGCGGATCGGGCGCGTACTGGGTGGTCGGCTTCTTCGGCTTTTCGCCGAGGATCGACGAGCAACCGGCCAAGGCCAATACGGTCGCGCCGGCTAAGAGCCAACCGAAGCGGTGAACGAAAGCGGAGCTGCCGGAGGATGCATCGAATCGGGGGGTCTGAGTCATGATCGTCTTCGCAACATGGTTCGAACGTTCGCCGGCTTGGTCTGCCGACCGCTGTATCGATGGCTTCGCCATGCGCCTCATTCGGGCTCGAATTCTTTGGTCGCATCGCGGCCCAGCAGGTAGCGGGTCGGGTTGCTGTCGAGGCGGTCGCTGATCCGGCGCAGGTCGCGCACCAGCGAGCGCAGTTCGCTCAGGGTCGGGCCGAGCTGGGCCAGGCCGTCGTTGGCGAAGCTGCTGATCGCGGCGCGGTTGTCGGTGAGGATGCCGTTGGCGCCGGTCGCGGCCGAATCGAGCTTGGTCAGGGTGCTGTCGAGCTTGGCGATCAGGCCCGGCAGCTTGTCGACCAGCTCGCGGTCGACGCTCTCGACCGCGCGGTTGGTGGTGTTGAGGGTCACGGCGAGCTGTTCGCTGGACTTGCGCGCGTTGGTGATCAGCGCACGCAGGTCTTCGCGCTGACCGGCGATGGAACCGGTCAAGGATTCGATGTTGGCCAGCGTGTTCGACACGTGTTTGACGTTCTCGTCGCTGAGCACCTGGTCCATGCGAGCGACCAGGCGGTTGGCGGTGTCGGCGATGTTCTGCAGCGCCGAGGCCTCGGTCTGGATCACCGGGATGTCGCTGCTGCGCTCGGCGTCGGCCAGCGCCGGGCTGTTCGGGCTGCCGCCGGTGAGCTGGATGATCGGGCTGCCGGTGATGCCGGTCATCGACAGCTTGGCGCGGGTGTCGGTCTTGATCGGCGCGTCGGCCTGCAGGCGCAGCTTGGCGATGACCCGGCGCGGGTCGTCCGGCGCCAGGCTCAGCTGTTGCACGGTACCGACCGAGATGCCGTTGTACTGCACGGTGCTGCCTTCCGACAGGCCGGTGACCGGCTCGTTGAAGATCACCGCGTACTCGCGCCAGCTCTTCTCCGAGGAGTACTTGGCCGCCCACAGGGCGAACAACAGCAGGAACAGCGTCACGACGATCGTGAACGCACCGATGAGGACGTAATTGGCCTTGGTTTCCATCAGGCACCTTTGAACGACGGGGCGTTGCCGTGTTTCATGGCCGGCATCATGCCAGCATGGGATAGGTAAACGCGGTGAAATGAATGAAGTTGAGGCCGAAGTGGGCGAGTACGGCCCCAAACAGGCCGCCCTTGCGATAGGCCCAACCGTAGGCCAGGCCGGCCAGGCTCGCCAGCAGCACCCAACGCCAGCCGCCGCCGGCGTGGACCAGGCCGAAGGCCAATGCCGACAGCATCGTGGCGTAGGTCGCGCCGTGCCGCAGCTCGCGCCAGCGCCGCTGCAAGGCCTCCTGCAGATAGCCGCGGAACATCGCTTCTTCGGCCAGCGCGACCAGCAGCAGATTGTTGAGCGCCCACACGGCGCCGAACGCCGGCCACTTCGGTGCCCAGGCGATCGCGCCCAGGGCCAGCGCCAGGCCGAGGCACAGCAGCGCGGCCAGCGCCGCGCCGATCAGGCCGGCCGACAGCGAGGCCGGTAGCGGTTGCTCGCCTTCGCCAAAGCGTTTCAGCAACGGCCAACACAGCAGCAACCAGAACCCGGCCAGGGGCTTGTCGAAATTGAAGTACAACGACATCGGCGCCGCGTCGGGCGTCAGACGCAGATCGGTCAGCAGCTGCGGGTTGTGGAAGCCCGGCATCAGGTGCAGGCCCAGGGCGAAGGCGACCAGCACGAACAACACATGCCCGGTAATGCGCCAGGCCTTGCTGCGGGCCGGCAGCACCAGCCAGGCGGCGAGGCCGAGCAGGGCGAAGGACACCAAGGCGATGGGATCGAGCAACCCGCGCAGCAGCGCGCCGGCCACGACCGCGCCGAGCAGAAACAGGCTCGCCGCGCGCGCCTTCGGCCACCACAGCAAGGCCGCGGCGGCGCACAGCAGTCCCCACAGCGACACGCTCCACAGCGCGTCGGCCGGCAGTCCCCAGGTGGTCATGGCGGCGGCGCATCCGCGAGGTTCTGGTCGCGCGCGACCTGCGCGGCGCGCGCGCGCGGGCCATGGAAATATTCCTGCACCCAGGGGTGCTCGAGCTTTTCGACTTCGGCGATCGGCGCGCAGGCGATGACTTTCTTGTCGGCGAGCACGGCGATGCGGTCGCAGATCGCGTACAGGGTGTCTAGGTCGTGGGTGATCAGGAACACGGTCAGGCCGAGCGCCTGTTGCAGGGTGCGGATCAGGCGGTCGAACGCGGCCGCGCCGATCGGGTCGAGGCCGGCGGTGGGCTCGTCGAGAAACAGCAACGGCGGATCCAGCGCCAGCGCGCGCGCCAGGCCGGCGCGCTTGCGCATGCCGCCCGACAGCTGCGAGGGCAGCTTGTTGATCGCATCGGCCGGCAGGCCGGCCAGCTTGACCTTGAGCAGCGACAGTTCGTAGCGCAGCGAATCGGGCAGGTCGCTGTGGTACTCCTTCAGCGGCACCTGCACGTTTTCGCCGACGGTCAGCGACGAGAACAGGGCGCCGTCCTGGAACAGCACGCCGGTGTTGCGCTCGATCTCGCGGCGCAGGCGCGGGTCGGGATTGCGCGCATCGATGCCCAGCACTTCGATCTCGCCGGCATCGGGCTTACGCAGGCCCAGGATCGACCGCATCATCACCGACTTGCCGGTGCCCGAGCCGCCGACCACGCCGATGATCTCGCCGCGCCGCACGTCCAGGTCAAGGCCGTCGTGAACGACCTGTTCGCCGAAGCGATTGACCAGCCCGCGGATACGGATGATGGGGGCGTCGGCTTCGCCGCCGCCTTCGGGAATTGGGAATGGGGAATCGGGAATCGTCACAGCGGTTTCCTTGCTACGTGCGCGAACGCAGGCGAGGCACGCCTTTCCACGATTCCCGATTCTCGATTCCCTATTCCCGGCCGCATCACCAGCCCATCTCCATGAACCAGATCGCGAAGAAGGCGTCGAGCACGATCACCAGCGAGATCGCCTGGACCACGCTCGAGGTCGTGCGTTCGCCGACCGATTGCGCGGTGCCCTCGACCTGCAGGCCTTCCAGGCAGCCGATCAGGCTGATCAGCAGGGCGAAAATCGGCGCCTTCGACAGGCCCACGAGGAAATGCCGCAGTTGCATGGTGTCGTGCATGCGCGCCAGGTATTGCTGCGGCGGAATGTCCAGGCCGTAGGCGCCGACGGTGAGGCCGCCGAGCAGGCCGGCGACCATGGCGATGAAGGTCAGCAGCGGCAGCATCACCAGCAGGGCGAGCACGCGCGGGATCACCAGCAGGTCGATCGGGTCCATGCCGAGGGTGCGGATGGCGTCGACTTCTTCGCGGCTGACCATCGCGCCGATCTGGGCGGTGAAGGCGCTGGCGGTGCGGCCGGCGAGCACGATCGCGGTCAGCAGCACGCCGAACTCGCGCAGGAAGGCGATGCTGACCAGCTCGACCACGAAGATGGTCGCGCCGAAGTCCTTAAGGATGGTCGAACCGAGGAAGGCCACGACCGCGCCGACCAGATAGCACAGCAGCGCGATCAGCGGCACCGCGTCGAGGCCGACCTGCTCCATGTGGTGGACGGTGGCGGTCGGGCGGAATCGCCCCGGCTCCTTGAACAGACGCAGCATCTTGACCAGGGTTTCGCCGAAAAAGGCGACCAGGGCCAGGACTTCCTTCCAATTATCGGTGACCGCGAAGCCCAGGCGCGCGAGCGCGGCCTGGAAGCCGTACTCGCGCTTCTTCTTCGGCCGCTCGTCGGCGACGTCCTCGATCGCGCTGACCAGGGCGCGGTGACTGTCGTGGAAGGTGAAGGCGGTATCGAAATCGAGCTCGTGCCGGCGCGCATAGCGCATCAGCTGCAGCACGCCGACCGAGTCGAGCCGGTCGACGCCGCTGGCGTCGATCTGGGTGGCGCCTTCCGGGGCGCTCTTGAGGGCTTCGGAGATCTGGATCGCGTGCTCGAGCGTCCAGCAACCGGAAAGGCGTAGCCGCGAGGGCGCTTGGCCATCGGCGGTAATTTCCGGCGCGTGCGTGGTCGATACGGTCATAGAGCCTCGGGCGGAGAATACAGGCTAGGGACGGCCAGGTGAGTGTCACGTGCAACGCCGGCTGACCGAAGCCCGAGCCCGGTCGCGCGGCCCGTCTGCCCAGCGGCGCGCGCTCATGCGATGCTTCGCCGTTATGTCGACCCCGCACCCGCTCAGCGCCACCAGCTATGCCGCCCGCATCGCCTTCGTCGTCGAGCTGGCCGAGCGGCTGCACAGTTACGGCACGACCGCCCAGCGCCTGGAAGGGGCGGTGACGGCGGTCGCGCAAAAGCTGCGTCTGGAATGTGAGCCGTGGTCCAACCCGACCGGCCTGATCCTGACCTTCAGCGATCCCAACCGGCCGCTCGGCGACAGCGACACCACGCGGGTGATCCGCCTGCCGCCCGGCGAGAACGATCTGTACCGGCTCAGCGAAACCGACCGCATCGCCGAAGAGGTCATGGCCGGCCGTCTCGACCTCGCCGCCGGCCATGCCGCGCTCGAACAATTGGACCGGCCGCGCAGCAAGCGCTGGCGCGCCATGCAGGTGGTCGCGTATGGCTTGGCCGCCGGCGCGGTCGCGAGCTTGTTGCGGCTGCCGTGGCTGGACATCGGCGTGGCCGCGGTCAACGGCCTGATGATCGGCCTGCTGGTCGACATCTCCGGCTCGCGTCCGCGCTTCAAGGAAGCGCTGGAAGCGATCGCGGCGATGTTCGCGGCCAGCATGACCGTGCTGGTCGCCAGCTTCATCGCGCCCTTGAACCAGAACACGGTGATCATCGCCTCGCTGATCGTGTTGCTGCCCGGGTTGGCCCTGACCAATGCGGTCAACGAGTTGACCAGCCAGCATCTGGTCTCGGGCACGGCGCGCTTCGCCGGCGCCCTGACCACGGTGGTGAAACTCGCGGTCGGCACGGTGATCGCGCTGTACTTGACCGACCTGATCGGGCTGCAGCCGCAGATCCGCGCCTCGCGTCCACAGGAGGCCTGGGTCGAATGGTGCGGCATTGCGGTCGCGGCCTACGCGTTCGCGGTGCTGTTCCGCGCCCATCGCAGCGATTATCCCAAGGTCATGGCGGCCGCCGCCGGCGGTTATCTGATTTCGCGTTTCGTCGGCCTGGCCTGGGGCAGCCCGGCCGGGATATTCCTCGCCGCGCTGACCCTGACCGCGGTCGGCAATGCCTACGCCCGCTGGGGTAATCGGCCCGGGGCGATCATCCGCGTACCCGGCATCATCATGCTGGTCCCCGGCAGCGTCAGCCTGCGCGGCTTGCTGTCGATGATCCAGCAGCAGGACGTAAATGTCGGCCAGGATGCGGTATTGGCCGTGCTCAATATCCTGCTGGCGCTGATCGCCGGCCTGATATTCGGCAATCTGTTGCTGCCGGCGCGGCGGAATCTCTAAGCCCGGCCCGGAAGGCCAATCCGTGCAGGCCGTAATGGCCGGTTCGGGGCTGCGGCGCGGGCCCGGACGGCACGGCGATTCGCTTGCGGCGGCCGGTTTTCCGAGGCGGCGAGCCAAATCTCCGCCGATCCTCCGCTCGCCCTAAGATTTTCCCGCCCACAAAAAAGCCGGCGCAGGGCCGGCCTCTTCGCTGCGTATCGCCGATTACTTGATGAGGAAATCGTCGATTTTGCGACCCGCGGCGACGTACGCGGCCAGCCAGCGCGGCTGCTTGCCGCGGCCGGTCCAGGTTTCCGCGGTATTGCCGGGGTTGCGGTACTTCGGTGCGACTTTACCGAGCGGCTTGCGGGCCTTGCGGTCTGCGGCTGCGGGCTTGGCGGCTTTCGTGGCCTTGGTGGCGCGGCTGGCGGGAGCGGCGCTGCCGAACAATTCTTCGAGGGTGTATCCCTCGGTCTTGAGCACCTGCGCGACCTTCTTTCGCACCGCAGCAATGGGCTTGCGCTTATTGAGGGTGGTCTTGCGCTTCTTGGCCTGGCTGATCAGTGACTCGAGTTCTTTCGCGGACAACGTGGAGAGATCGATCGACATGGAGCCTCCGGGGAGTGGGTTCGGATTTTGGCCAGTCCCTGGCGCGCGGCGGAATAGTAAAGGCACATTCACTCCGCGTAAATGTGCCGAAGGTCCGTGCAGATATTCGCGTTCTTATAGGGGGCGAATCCATCGGGTTCGCCGTCGACGCGTGGATTAATGTAATCGGGTATTGGCCGCTGCGCTAACTGCACGAAGGTAGTAGGCGGGAGCAGCCTCGCCGTGGCCCCGTCCCGTCGGGTGCGGGCGCGGTTTGCCATGTAATTGCCATAAACCGCGCGCACCGTACGGGCGGGCCGTATTCGGGTCGCTGCGGATAATCAATCGACGCCGGTCGCGCCGGCGGCGGACGATCCCCGACTTACCTCCCCGACTTACCTTTCTTGGGGCGGGAGGTAAGCGGGAAAGTAATCGCCGGGCTTATCCGGCGATCCGCGCCAACACCGCGGCGCGGTCGAGATTCTCGGCTTCGCTGGCGCGGCGGTGGCGGTATTCGAAACTGCCCGCGGCCAGGCCGCGCTCGGACACCACCACGCGGTGCGGGACGCCGATCAATTCCATGTCGGCGAACATCGCGCCGGGACGCAGGCCGCGATCGTCGAGCGCGGCGTCGACGCCGGCCGCCAGCAGTTCGCGATACAAGGCCTGAGCCGCTTCGGTCACCGCGGCGTCGTTCTTGGGATTGATCATGCACACCACCGCCTGCCAGGGCGCCATCGCCTCGGGCCAGGCGATGCCGGCGTCGTCGTGGTTCTGCTCGATCGCCGCGGCGACGATGCGCGACACGCCGATGCCGTAGCAGCCCATCGCCGGCGTGGCGGCCTTGCCGGTTTCGTCGAGCACGGTCAGCTTCATCGCTTCGGCGTACTTGCGGCCGAGCTGGAACACGTGGCCGACTTCGATGCCGCGGGCGATGCCGAGCGTGCCCTGGCCATCGGGCGAGGGGTCGCCGGCGACGGCGTTGCGGATGTCGGCGACCTCGTCGGGCTCGGCCAGGTCGCGGCCCCAGTTGACGCCGGCCAGGTGGTAGCCGTTTTCGTTGGCGCCGACCACGAAGTCGTGCATCGCCGCGACGCTGCGGTCGGCGATCACGCGGATGGTCTTTACCGGCTTGAGCGGGCCCAGGAAGCCCGGCTGCGCGCCGAGGTGTTCGAGGATCTCGGCTTCGGTGGCGAGGCGGTACTCGGCCAGGCCGGCGAGCTTGGACAGCTTGATCTCGTTGACCACGTGGTCGCCGCGCACCAGCGCCAGCACGAACTGCGGCTTGCCTTCGCCATCGGCGCCGACGATCGCGACCGACTTGACCGTGCGTGCCAGGGCGATGCCCAGCAGCGCGGCGACGTCTTCGCAGGTCTTCTGGGTCGGCGTGTCGACCTTGCGCAGGTCTTCGGCGGCCGCGGCGCGCGCATGCGGCGCCACCGCTTCGGCGAGTTCGACGTTGGCGGCGTAGTCCGAGCCGTCCGAGAAGGCGATCGCGTCCTCGCCCGAATCGGCGAGCACGTGGAACTCGTGCGAGGCGTTGCCGCCGATCGCGCCGGTGTCGGCGAACACGGCGCGGAACTTCAGGCCCAGGCGGGTGAAGATGCGGCTGTAGGTGTCGTACATGTTGCGGTATTCGCGATCCAGGTCCTGGTCGCTGAGATGGAACGAGTAGGCGTCCTTCATCAGGAACTCGCGCGCGCGCATCACCCCGAAGCGCGGGCGGATCTCGTCGCGGAACTTGGTCTGGATCTGGAAGAAATTGACCGGCAACTGCTTGTAGCTGGCCAGTTCGTTGCGGGCGAAATCGGTGATGACTTCCTCGTGGGTCGGGCCGTAGCAGTACCAGGCTTCCTTGCGGTCCTGGATTTTCAGCAACTGGCCGCCGAATTTCTCCCAGCGCCCGGTCTCTTCCCACAGCTCCTTCGGCTGCACCGACGGCATCAGCACTTCGATCGCGCCGGCGGCGTTCATCTCCTCGCGCACCGCGCGCTCGACCTTGCGCAGCACGCGCAGGCCCAGCGGCGACCAGGTGTAGAGGCCGGCGGCGAGCTTGCGGATCATGCCGGCTTTGAGCATCAGCTTGTGGCTGACGATTTCGGCTTCGGCGGGCGTTTCCTTGCTGGTGTGGAGATGGAATTGCGACAGACGCATCGGCTGGGGTTCGCGTACGTGGAAAGCGAACAGTTTGCCATGCCGAGGCGGTGGCTCCGTCCGCCGGGGTGGGTCGGGCCGGTCCCCGGAGCGGCGGGGGCCGGTCCGGGGCGGGAGAGGCGGCCTGGTCGGGCCGCCGGGAGCATCAGGCCGCCGGGATCAGGCGTCGCCCTGCTTGGCGGTCGACGGGCGCGTCGAGGCCGGTGCCACGGCCGGAGCCGCCGGCTGCATGCAATAGGCCTTGACCGCCGATTCGGCGAGCTGGACCTGGGCCGCGCGCTGCTGCGCGTCGAGGATGTTGTCGGGCTTGCCGTCCTTGTTGGCGTCGACGCCGACCGAGGCCGAGCTCTGCAACTGCTTGAGGTTGCCGCGCGCGGTCGTGCACTGGGCGTTCTCGGCCGGGCTGTCCTCAGTGGCCGACTGGGCCGAGGTGGCGGTGCCGGATTTGTTCTTGATCACGCGGTTCTTGACCCCGCCCTGGTTCGGCGGCGGCGAATCGGAGTAGTGGGTGACGCCGTTGGCGTCCTTCCACTGGTACAGCTCGGTGGCGGCCGCCGGCGCGGCCAGCAGGGCGACCAGGACGGCGCTGGCGGCGAGCGCCGGAAAGGCGCGAAATAGCGAGTGGCGGGACGGGCAGGGCATAGCGAAGCTCCGAGGCAGACAAACGGAACGGACGGCGTAAAGCCGGTCGAGCGGGGGAAGCGACGATTGCAGCATCCTGCCGAGGCACAGGCAAGCGCTACACTTCCCAGTTATGGAACCCCATCACACGCCCCGCCCGCGCGGACGCGGCATTTACCTGCTGCCGAACCTGTTCACCACCGGCGGCCTGTTCGCCGGCTTCTACGCGATCATCGCCGCCACCCAGGGCCGCTTCGACGAGGCCTGCATGGCGATCTTCATCGCCGCCATCCTCGATGGCGTCGACGGCCGGGTCGCGCGCCTGACCAACACCCAGAGCGAATTCGGGGTCCAGTACGACTCGCTGGCCGACCTGATCAGCTTCGGCCTGGCGCCGGCCCTGGTGATGTATCACTGGGCGCTGGAGTCGACCAAGCTCGACGGCGTGATCCCCGGCAAGATCGGCTGGATCGGCGCCTTCCTGTATGCCGCCTGCGCGGCGCTGCGCCTGGCCCGCTTCAATTCCCAGGTCGGACAGGTCGACAAGCGCTGGTTCATCGGCCTGGCCAGCCCGGCCGCGGCCGGACTGGTGGCGAGCTTCGTCTGGACCTGCCACAGCTTCGACCTGGTCGGCGAGCAACTGCGCTACGCCGCGCTGGCGCTGACCGTGGTGGCCGGACTGCTGATGGTCAGCCGCATGCGCTACTTCAGTTTCAAGGGCAGCGGCCCGCGCAACGACCGGGTGCCGTTCCTGGCGATTCTGATCGTCGTGGTGGTGGTGATCGCGATCGCGATCGACCCGCCGCGCGTGCTGCTGGCGATCTTCGCCCCGTACGCGCTGTCCGGCCCGGTCTATGCCGCGTATCGGCGCCTGCGCCGCATGCCGCCGGCCGAGGCTGGCCCGCCATGAGCGCGCTGTGGAGCGCCGAGCAGCGCGAATGGCTGCAGGCGATGGGCCACTCGGTGATGAAGCTGGCTTCGGACAAGGTCGAGGAGGTGCCGGTCGTCGCACGCGAGGCATCTGTGCCGGCGGCGCAGGTTGCTTCGACGGAAGCGGTCGCGACGGCGCAGCGCGCCGAGCCGGCGCGTCCGGTCGCTTCCGCGCGAGCGACGGGCGCCGACAGCGCCTTGCTGCGTGCGGTGCTGCGCGCCGCCCGCCGCGGCGCCGACGATCCGGCGGTGCTGGCATTGTTCGATGCGCAGGCTCTGCGCGGCGATGCCGCCGCCAAGCGCGCGCTGTGGCCGCAGTTGCGCGCCCTGCGGCGCGGGAGCGCGGCGAGGTGAGCGCGCAGGCGTCCGAGTTCGATCCGGGCACGGCGCCGGCCGCGCTGCGGCCGATGCGCGAGGACGACCTCGAAGTCGTCCATGCCATCGAGATCCGCGCCTACGAGTTCCCCTGGACCCCTGGCATCTTCCGCGACTGCCTGCGCGCCGACTATCCGGCCTGGGTGTTGTCCGAGGGCGAACGCATCATCGGTTACTTCCTGATGAGCGTGGCCGCCGGCGAAGCGCACGTGCTCAACGTCTGCGTGGCGCCGGAAGCGCACGGCCACGGTTATGGCCGCAAGCTGTTGCGCGCGTTGGTCCATATCGCCCGCGGCCGCGGCGCCGAACGCGTGTTCCTGGAAGTGCGGCCGTCCAATACCGGCGCGATCGCGCTGTACCACAACGAAGGCTTCAACGAGATCGGCCGCCGCCCGCGCTATTACCCGGCGCGCGGCGGACGCGAGGATGCCCTGGTCATGGCGATCGAGCTGTTTGCCGAGGAATGACCGGTTTGTCGGCGCGCGGTCAGGGCGCCTGCTTCAAGGCTGCCAGGATCGCCGGCTTCAGTGCCTTGATCGCAGCGTCTTCGCTCTGATCCGCCTGCACATACAGACCGCTCAGAAACGCCGTCAGATCGTGGCGACGCCCGAGCCAGCCGGCGTAGTCGGTGCGGTCGAGCTTGCCGACCTTCGCCGATAAAGCGGCGAACCACGCCTGCCAGTCCTCGGCCGACAGCAGGCCGCGTTGGGCCGTGAACAACAGCGACCGGGCCAGGCGCTCGGGTTCGCCGAACACATAGGCATGACCGTTGCCCGGCACCGCCTGGGAGGCGATCGCGGCCAGGATGCGATCGTATTGCGCGCGTTCGAGGGCGGGATTCAGGCTCAACTGCATCAGCCAGTCGGCGCCGTGGGCGACGCCGTGCCGCCAACCTTGGCCTTCGCTATAGCCGCGGTAGTCGCGCACCGCTTCGACGTAGGCCGCCGCGCGCTCGACCATCGCCACTCTTTCCTGCGGTGTCATCCACGATTTGATCCGGTCGGTGCGCGCGACTTCCGACAGCACCAGGGCCGCGAACGGCTTGCCGAACCCTTGCGGGTCTTTGCTATCGAGCGATGCGTACAGCGAGTCGCGCATCGCTCGCAGTGCGTTTGCGTCGAAATCGCCGGCGCGCATCCACTGGCTCAGGGCTTCGAAGGCGATGCCATCGCGCAGCTCGGGATCGGAGGCGGACAGACAGCCGATCAGGCCGGTCGCCAGCGCTTGTTTTTCCGCCGGGTCGGGCAGGGCGAATTGGCGCGCTTTCAGTGCCTGCAGGGACGCTGCGGTGTGCCCGGCAGGTGGGCAATTCTGGGCGAACGCCGGGGTCGCCAGCAGGCAGACGCCTAACAGCAGGACAAGACGCATGGCTTTCGCTTCCCCAAGGCCAGGAGTTCCAGCCTAGGTTGCCGGCTTACGGCGCCGCAAGGGCTGGAGTTGCGGGTTGGTGCGCTGTGCGCGGCGGCGAGGAAGAGGGTGTTGGGGCGATCGGTAGGAGCCGGCAGGGCAGAGCACGAGCGGAGCACGAGCAAATCCCCCTGCCCGCCTTTTCCGAAGGGGGGAAGCTTGGGAGATTCGTGGCGATGTTCGGCGACATGCGAAGCGGGTATCTCGCTCTCGGATGTAGGCTCCTGCCCGCTGCCCGCTGCCCGCTGCCCGCTGCCCGCTGCCCGCTGCCCGAATCCCGAATCCCGAATCCCGAATCCCGAATCCCGCATGTGCACTCCCCCCTTTGGAAAAGGGGGGCAGGGGGGATTTGCTTCTGCCTTTCGCTCCAACCTCGTCGCAAAGAAAAAGCCGTGGCAAGCCACGGCTTTTCTCGAACGAGCGGCGCCGGACCCGCTCAGCCCAGCTTGGTGCGCTGCGCGGTCAGGCCTTCCAACTGCACGTTCCAGTCGACCAGGCGCTTGCGCTCCTGCTCGACCACGGCGGCGGGGGCGTTCTGGACGAAGGTCTCGCTGGCGAGCTTGCCCTGGCATTTGCCGATTTCGCCGGCGACGCGCTTGATCTCCTTGTCCAGGCGCGTGCGTTCGGCGCCGAGGTCGACCAGGCCTTCGAGCGGAACCAGCAAGGTCAATTCGCCGACCACCGCCGACGCCGCGGGCGGCGCGTCGTTGGCGTCGGCAATGAACTGGATGCTGTCGAGGCGATTGAGGAAGCGCAACTGCGAGTCGAAGCGCGCGGCCCGATCGCGGTCGGCGGCATCGCCCTTGGCCAGCAGCAGGCCGACGTTCTTCTGCGGCGAGACGTTGAGCTCGCTACGCACTTTGCGCAGGGCCGAGACCATGGCCTTCAGCCACTCCACGTCGGCTTCGGCCTGGGCGTAGTCGGCGCCGAGGTCGCTGGCCTGCGGGTACGGGCGCAGCATGATCGTGGTTTCGGCGATGCCGAGCTTGGGCGCGACCTGTTGCCACAGCTCTTCGGTGACGAAGGGGATCAGCGGGTGCAACAGCGACAGCAGACGCTCCAACACGTACAGCAAGGTGTGGCGGGTGCTGTCGGCGGCGGCTGCGTCGTCGCCTTGCAGCGCCGGCTTGGCCAGTTCGACGAACCAGTCGCAGAACGCGTTCCAGGCGAACTCGTACAAGGTCTGGGCGAGCAGGTCGAAACGGTAAGCGGCGAAATGGGTTTCGGCTTCGGCCGCGGCCTGGGCCAGCTGCGCCAGGATCCAGCGCTCGGCGTCGGTCTTGGGCTGCGGTGTGCCCGAGAAACTCGCGTCCTCGGTGTTCATCAACACGAAGCGGGTCGCGTTCCACAGCTTGTTGCAGAAGTTCTTGTAACCCTCGGCGCGGCCCAGGTCGAACTTGATGTCGCGGCCGTGGGTGGCCAGCGCCGAGATGGTGAAGCGCAGCGCGTCGGCGCCGAAGCTCGGGATGCCGTCGGGGAATTCCTTGCGCGTGGCTTTCTCGATGCGCGCGGCGTCCTTGGGGTTCATCAGGCCGGTGGTGCGCTTGGCGACCAGGTCTTCGAGTTCGATGCCGTCGACCAGGTCGATCGGGTCGAGCACGTTGCCCTTCGACTTGGACATCTTCTGGCCGTCTTTGTCGCGCACCAGGCCGGTGATGTAGACGTCCTTGAACGGAATCTGCCCGGTGAAGTGGTCGGTCAGCATGATCATGCGGGCGACCCAGAAGAAGATGATGTCGAAACCGGTGACCAAGACAGAGGACGGAACAAATCGCTCGAACCCGCGCTCGCCCATGGCCGCCGCATTCGGCCAGCCCATGGTGCTGAACGGCCACAGGCCGGAAGAGAACCAGGTTTCCAGCACGTCGTTGTCCTGGGTCAGGACGACCTCGGCGCCGATCCCGCCGCGCGCGCGCGCATCGGCTTCGTCGCGGCCGACGTAGATCTTGCCGTCGGCGTCGTACCAGGCCGGGATGCGGTGGCCCCACCACAGCTGGCGGCTGATGCACCAGTCCTGGATGTTCTGCATCCAGTGGCGATAGGTGTTGATCCAGTTCGCCGGGACGAAACGGATATCGCCCTGCTCGACCAGTTGCAGGCCGCGCGCGGCCAGGTCGTCCATCTTCACGAACCACTGGTCGGTCAGATACGGCTCGATCACCTGGTTGGTGCGGTCGCCGCGCGGCACTTGCAGCTTGTGCGGCTTGGTCTCGACGAGCAGGCCTTCGGCTTCCAGGTCGGCGAGCACGACCTTGCGCGCTTCGTAGCGGTCCAGGCCGACGTACTTCGCCGGGGCGTTGTCGTTGACCGCCGCCTCGGGGGTGAAGATGTTGATCATCGGCAGGCCGTGGCGCTGGCCGACCGCGTAGTCGTTGAAGTCGTGCGCGGGCGTGACCTTGACCACGCCGGTGCCGAACTCGCGATCGACGTAGGCGTCGGCGATCACCGGGATGACCCGGCCGCTCAGCGGCAGGGTCACGGTCTTGCCGATCAGGTGGGCGTAGCGCTCATCCTCGGGATGGACCATGACGGCGGTGTCGCCGAGCATGGTTTCCGGGCGCGTCGTCGCGACCACCAGCGTGGCGCTGCCATCGCTGAGGGGGTAGGAGATCGACCACAGGAAGCCGTCTTCTTCTTCGTTGACCACTTCCAGGTCGGAGATCGCGGTCTTCAGCACCGGGTCCCAGTTGACCAGGCGCTGGCCGCGGTAGATCAGGTTTTGCTCGTGCATGCGCACGAAGGCCTCGACCACCGCTTCGGAAGCGATCGGGTCCATGGTGAACATCGAGCGCGACCAGTCGCCGGAGGTGCCGAGGCGGCGCATCTGCCGTTCGATGGTGTCGCCCGACTGGCCCTTCCACTCCCAGACCTTCTCGATGAAACCGTCGCGGCCGAGGCCGTCGCGGGTCAGGCCTTCGCGACCGAGGTTGCGCGCCACCACCATTTCGGTGGCGATGCCGGCGTGGTCGGTGCCCATCTGCCACAAGGTGTCGTAGCCGCGCATGCGGTGATAACGGATCAGCGCATCCTGCAGGGTGTGCTGGAACGCATGGCCCATGTGCAGGGTGCCGGTGACGTTGGGCGGCGGCAGCAGGATCGTATAGGGCTGGCCCTCGCCGCGCGGCTTGAATACGCCGCTGCTCTCCCACTGCTCGTAGAGGCGGGCTTCGAACTGCTTGGGGTCGTAGCTGGAGGCGAGGGACATAAGAACCGGGATTCGTTATTCGGGATTTGGGATTGGTTGAAGCAACAGCCGAAGAGCAAAAACTTACAGATCACAGGGCCGGTCGGAACTGGGCGGATCCGCTTCGCGAATCCCAACTCCCGAATCCCCAATCCCGGCCTTCCTCACATATCGTGCTTGTTGAGCGTCAGCCCGCGGGCCTGGTATTGCTTCCAGCGCTCGCGCAGCGGGCCGCGCGCGGAGTCGTCGGCGGGGACCACTTCCAGGACGCGGTCGAAGCCGTCCTGCACCGGGGCGTCGCGCAGGTTGATCACCAGCGGCCGCAATGGCGCGTCGGCCTCGGGCGCGGCGATCAGCACGTCGGCTTCTTCCTCGTCGAGGTCGGCGCCGGCGATCTGATGCGGGATGTAGGCGTCTTCGCCCATGTCCCACAGCATGTCGTCGATCGCCTCGGCCTGTTCGGCATTGCGCGCCAGGATCAGCGTGGGCAGACCGGCGTCGTGGGCCTTGCGCGCCAGTTCGCAGACCAACCGCAGCGGTTGTTCCTTGAAACGCGGCGTTTGGATCAGATAGAAGTCAGCGCGGGCCATGGGCGGGTATCAACCGGTATATGCGGCCGAGCCGCCGAAAACGAAATAGCCGAGCAGGGCGCCGCCGATGTTCAGGGCGAACCAGCCGAGCAGGAGCAGGAAGAACCCGACGACCGCCTTGAGCTTGCGTCCCGCCGGCCGGGTCCGGGCCAGGTAGATCGGCACGAACAGCATCGCCAGCACGACGATGCCGATGTTCATCCACGGCGAGCGGCGATGGCCGAACTCCTGCTGGTCGCCATGCAGCCACATGAAGATCCAGAACATGCCCAGCGCCACGAACAGCCAATCCACCAGGGTGAAACCGGCCTGCGCAAGCGGCGACATCGAGTAGATGCCGCTGGCCAGGCCGGTAATCGCCGCGAGGATCAGCGCATTGCGCTTCATCGTCAGGCGGTGCGCTCGAGCAACCACTGCGAGAGCAGGCCGACCGGACGGCCGGTGGCCAGGCCGCGCTTGCCTTCTTCGTTGGAAACGCCGGCGATGTCGAGGTGCGCCCAGCGCTGGCCTTCGGTGAAGCGCGACAGGAAGCAGCCGGCGGTGATCGCGCCGGCCCAGCGGCCGCCGATGTTGTAGACGTCGGCGAAGGTCGATTCGAGCTGGGTCTGGTACTCGTCCCACAGCGGCAGGCGCCAGGCGCGGTCGAAGACCTGCTCGCCGGCGCTCGTCAGTTCGGCGGCCAGGTCGTCGTCCTTGCTCATCAGGCCGGTGGCGAACTTGCCCAGCGCGACCACGCAGGCGCCGGTCAGGGTCGCCACGTCGAGCAGAGCCTGCGGTTCGAAGCGCTGCGCATAGGTCAGCGCATCGCACAGGATCAGGCGGCCCTCGGCGTCGGTGTTGCCGACCTCGATGGTCTTGCCGGACATGCTGGTCAGCACGTCGGAGGGACGGTAGGCGTCGGCGTCGGGCATGTTCTCGACCGCCGGCACGATCACCACCAGGTTGATCGGCAACTGCATGCCGACCGCCGAGACGAAGCTGCCCAGCACTGAGGCGGCGCCGCACATGTCGAACTTCATCTCCTCGATGCCACCCTGCACCTTGAGGTTGATGCCGCCGGTGTCGAAGGTGATGCCCTTGCCGACCAGCACATAGGGCTTGGCGTCGCCGCCGTTGTCGTACTTGAGCACGATCAGCTTGGGCGGATTGGCCGAGCCGCGGGCCACGGCGAGCAGCGAGCCCATGCCGAGCGCCTGCATCTGCTCGCGGTCCAGCACTTCGCACGAGGTGTTGTCGAAGCGGCCGGCGAATTCCTGCGCCTGCTCGGCCAGGTAGGCCGGGTTGCAGATGTTCGGCGGCAGATTGCCCAGCTCGCGAGCGAAGGCGACGCCGGCGGCGATCGCCTGGCCCTGGGCCAGGGCGGTGGCGTCGTCGCCGCGGATCGACAGCTTGCGCAGGCCGGGCTCGTCTTTCTTCTTGCCCAGCGTGGCGGTGTAGCGGTAGCAGGCGTGGTCGGCGGCGATGGCGGCCTGGCGGATCGCCCAGGCGGCGTCGCGGCCGGTCACCGGCTCTTCGCTGAGGGTCAGCAGCGCATGCTCGACCGGGCCGGCCTTGAGCGCGCGCGCGGCGTCGCCGACCGCCTTGAGGTACTGGGCGACGCCGAACTTGCCGGCCTCGCCGAGGCCGATCACGAGCACGCGCGGCGCGGTCACGCCGGGCAGGTCGTGGAGCAGGGAGGTCTTGCCGGTCTTGCCGCTGATGTCGCCGCGTTCGAGCAAAGCCGTCAGGCGCCCGCCGCTGACTTCATCCAGCGTTCGCGCGGCAGCCGTCAGGGTCTTGTCGGCGAAGGCGCCTACCACGACGCAATCAGTTTGAGCGGCCGCGAGCGCGTCGCGGTTCAGGTCGAATTCGAGGGTCATCCAACAGATTCCCAGCAGCTAAGAAGAGTTTGTCCGTACAATCGAACGGCTTTGCGGGGCGTCGGTCCCGGGCTCGATGCCCGTGCCGCCATCCTGGGTCCTCGACCTCGCGCCTCCGGCTATCCCGGAGCGCCAGCAGACAGGTCGGCCGTCGAACGAACCCCCGAGTTTAAAGCAAGCCTGCCCGATGCCGAAGCCCGATGCTCAAGCTTGACCGTTACCTGACTGGCGAATTCGCCCAGGCCGTCTTCGCGACCCTGGTGGTGTTGCTGATCGTGAGCGTCGGCGGCGCCTTCACCGACGTGCTCGAGGACATCGCCAAGGGCAAGGTCCCGGCCGGGCTGATGCTGCTCCAGCTGGGCCTGGTGCTGATCAAATGGCTGCCGCTGATCCTGCCGCTGGCGTTGATGCTGGGGCTGATGCTGGGCATCGGCCGGCTCTATCGCGATTCGGAAATGCCGGTGATCGCCTCGATCGGCGTCGGCCCGCGCCGGCTGCTCAAGCCCTTGCTGATGGTGGTCGGGCCGATCGTGGCCGTGGTCGCCGCCTGCTCGCTGTGGCTGGGCCCCTGGGCCGACCGCGCCTCGCGCGAGATGATCAACGAGGCCAGCCGCAGCCTGATCGTGGCCGGCCTGGAGCCGGGCGCCTTCACCGGCCTGCCCAACGACAACGGGGTGATCTACGTCGGCGCGATGTCCAACGACGGCACCCGTTTCGAACGCATCTTCATCTACCGCAACAAGCCCGACCGTCAGGACGTCACCACCTCTAAGGCCGGTCACCTGACGGTGCGCCCGAACGGCGACCGTTACCTGACCCTGGAGGACGGTTTCGAGGTCGAGGGCCCGAAGGACGGCGGCCTGAATTACCGGCTGATGCGCTACGCCAGCAACGACGTGCTGCTGCCGGCCAGCGAGGACCGCTACGACCCGTCCCTGCCCGAGATGATGTCGACCACGCAGTTGCTCGGCGATCCGCGCCGCGAGGCCGCGGCCCAGCTGCATTACCGGATCGCACCGCCGTTGCTGGCCCTGGCTTTCGCCCTGCTGGCGGTGCCGCTGGCGCGCAGCACTCCGCGCCAGGCCCGTTACGGCAGCGTGTTGATGGGCTTTTTGGCCTACCTGATCGGCAACAACTTCATGATGATGGGCAAGGGCTGGATCGAGGACGGCAAGATCCCGACCTTCCTCGGCCTGTGGTGGCTGACTTTGCCGCTGTTGGCGGTCGCCGGCTGGCTGTATTTCCGCGACGGCCGCGTCGCGCGCAGGCGGGTGGCCCGATGAAGCCGTTCCCGAAGATCCACGACGTTTACGTCGGCAAGACCGTGCTCGGCACGGTGCTGCTGACCTGGGCGGTGCTGCTCGGCCTGGATTTCATGCTCAGCCTGGTCGGCGAGTTCGGCGACGTCGGCAAGGGCCGCTACGGCCTGATGCAGGCCCTGGCCTATATGGCCATGACCGTGCCGCGCCGCGCTTACGCCCTGTTCCCGTACGCGGCGGTGATCGGCGCCCTGATGGCGCTGGGCCAGTTGGCCTCGACCTCGGAGCTGACCGTGCTGCGCGCGGTTGGCCTGTCGCGGCGGCGCCTGAGCCTGGCCGTGGCCGGCGCGCTCGCGCTGCTGACCCTGCTGATGGTGGTCAACGGCGAGACCCTGGCGCCGGAAGGCCAGCGTCGCGCCGATGCGCTCAAGACCGCGGCCAAGTCCAACAATCAGGTGGTGGCTCAATATTCCGGGGTCTGGGCGCGCGAGGGCGATGTCATCCTCAGCGCCAGCCAGGGCCAGGAGCGCAGCGAGGGCCAGGACCGCTGGCTGGAATTGCGCGACGTCAGCCTGTACCAGTTCGGCCAGGACGGGCGCCTGGTGTCGCTGGCGCTGGCCAAGATCGCCGAACACCGCCCGGGCGGCTGGCTGTTGCGCGACGTCACCCGCACCACCTTCCTGGCCAAGTCGGCCGAGCAGGTCCATGTCGCCGAAGAGCGTTGGGAGTCCAAACTCGACAGCGCCGCGTTGATGAGCGGCAGCAACCGCCCGCGTTACCTCAGCGCCAAGGCCTTGCACAAGGCGATCGAAGACCGCGAGCGCAACCGCCTCGATGCGGCCGAATTCGAGGCCTATTACTGGGGTCGCTGGTTCTACCCGCTCAACGTGCTGACCTTGTGCCTGGCGGCGATTCCGTTCGCCTTCGGCAGCCTGCGCAGCGGCGGTATGGGCAAACGCTTGTTCATCGGCATCGTCTTCGCGCTGTTGTTCTGGCAGTTGCAGACCCAGTTCGTCGAACTGGCCAAGGTGTTCCGCTTCGACTTCCGCCTGGCCTATGCCGCGCCGACCGTGGTGATGCTGGCCGTCTCGGCCTATCTGTTCAAACGTCGGTCGGGGTGAATCGAAAGCGCTCGCGAGCCATTGGCTCGCGCTTTCGATGAACGCCCGGCGCGCTGCGCCGGGCCGGGGCCGCAACTACCAGTCCATGCGTTCTCGCAACGGAGCTTCGCCATTGGCTCGCGCTTTCGATGAACGCCCGGCGCGCTGCGCCGGGCCGGGGCACGTCGGGTCAGATCGCGATTACCCCAACGAAGCGGCGGGGGTACTGACTCCATGGCTGTAGCCCTTGCGTGAACTCGGCCGGCGCCGGCACCTCCAGTTACGCGGTCGCGGCTCGCGCCGCTCCTACCCCGCGATAGTTCGAGGCTTCGATCATCGACGCGGGCGGTGCTGCCTCTACATGTCCCTTGGTCGCGGCTTGCGCCGCTCCTACAGTGCTGACGATATCGGTACCCGCAGCTTCGCAGGACTCTGCGATTTAAAACCTGCCGAGAGCCTTTGGAAGCTTAGGTAACCACCGTTCTTATGTAGCGCGGCGATCTTGGGTCGCGGCTCGCGCCGCTCCTACAGCGATAGTCCGATCAGGTCTCGTGGCCGCGCTGGACTCTGTGGCCGCCAGCACTCACTTCGGCCGCTTAGGCACCCGCAACATCCGCGTCCCACTGGCGCGGTCGTGCCAGGTCAGGCGCTCGCGATCGAACCAGGCCCACCAGAAGCCCAGGCCGAGCGCGGCCAGCGACAGGGTGCCGACCGCATAGCGGATCGACAGCGCCCGCCATGCCGGCGCAGCGCCGTCGGCACCGGCCACGCGCAGCCGCCACGGACGCATGCCGAGGGTTTGCCCGCCGCGCCGCCAGCTCAGCATCGCGTAGCCGCCGGCGATCAGCCAGCAGACGAACCACAACGTCCATTGCAGCGCACTGAAAGGCGGAATGTTTTCGCGCTGCCCATGCCCGGACAAGGTGTAGGCGACGGTGAACGCCGCGCTTGCGACCAGCCACAGCGCCGCGACCGGCCAAAAGTCGTAGAACAACGCGAACAGGCGCCAGCCCACCAGGGCGGCGGGCTTGGCGGATGCGGGATCGGCGGCGGAGGTGTCGTTCGAGCTCATCGCATCAGGATATAGGCAGCCGGACCGCCTGCTAAGCTGCTGCGATGAGTGCCAGTACACCCGCCGAACGCCGCAGCCAGGCGATGGCCTTGCCGCCCTTGGGCGAAGCCGACGATGCGGCGATCAAGTCCTTCCTCGACACGATCTGGGCCGAGAACGGACTGGCCCAGCAGACCCTCGACAGCTACCGCCGCGACCTCGAAGGCCTGGCGCGCTGGCGCGACGGCAGCGGCATCGCCAATGCCGACCGCGCAGCCTTGTTCGATTACCTGGCCTGGCGCACCCGCGAAGGCTATTCGCCGCGCAGCAACGCCCGCCTGCTGTCGGCCTTGCGCGCGTTCTATGCCTTCCGCCTGCGCCGCAGCGAGCGCAGCGACGACCCGACCGCATTGCTGGCGCCGCCGAAGCTGCCGCGCTCCTTGCCCAAGGCTTTGGCCGAAAGCCAGATCGAAGCCTTGCTGGCGGCGCCGGTGGTGGACGAGCCACTCGGGCTGCGCGACCGCGCGATGCTCGAGTTGATGTACGCCTCCGGCCTGCGGGTGAGTGAGCTGGTCAATCTGCCGTCGACCGCGGTCAATCTGCGCCAGGGCGTGTTGCGGGTCACCGGCAAGGGCAGCAAGGAGCGGCTGGTGCCGCTGGGCGAAGAGGCCCAGCATTGGCTCGAACGCTATCTGGCGCAGTCGCGCCCGCAACTGGCCGGCAAACGCGCGCTGGCGCCGCTGTTCCTGGCGGCGAGCGGCGAGGCCCCGAGCCGGCAGGAGTTCTGGCACCTGGTCAAACGCTACGCCGCCGTTGCCGGCATCGACCCGGCCAAGATCAGCCCCCACGGGCTGCGCCACAGCTTCGCCACCCACCTGCTCAACCACGGCGCCGACCTGCGCGCCCTGCAGATGCTGCTGGGCCACAGCTCCCTGTCGACCACCCAGATCTACACCCTGGTGGCGCGCGAGCAGCTCAAACGCCTCCACGCGAAGCACCATCCGAGGGGGTGAAGAGCAGCGCTAGGCGGCACTGCCGCCTGCTGCTCTGAACGCCCGGCGCCCCTGCGCCGGGCCGGGCACGTCCTAACCGATCGCGAGTACCCCATCGAAGCGGCCGGCGGCACTGCCGCCTGGGCTTGGCGAACGCCCGGCGCGCTGCGCCGGGCCGGGGCACGTCCTGGCCGATCGCGAGTACCCCATCGAAGCGGCCGGCGGCACTGCCGCGATAGTTGGTACCGCCTGCTTGAACCCGGCCGGCGCCGCAGGCCTCAGTTACGCGGTCGCGGCTCGCGCCGCTCCTACCCGGCGACAATCCGAAGCTTCGATCAGCGACTGCGGCGGTGCGGCCGCAGCCTGTCCCGTGGTCGCGGCTTACGCCGCTCCTACAGGGGGGCGCAGTGACTGGTGAACCCACGTCGCCGTCCGCAACTACGCGGTCGCTGCTCGCGCCGCTCCTACCCCGCGACAATCCGAAGCTTCGATCGGTGACGGCGGCGGTGCGGCCGCAGCCTGTCCCGCGGTCGCGGCTTACGCCGCTCCTACCCGGGAGGCAGCCCCGAGCCCGTTTCGCGGGCATCCGCAGCCCAAACCGCGACCCCCATCGCCACTTCGCCGTGTGACTGCGGTTGCGGAACGGCGTTCGCGTGGCCGGCCGTGCCACAATCGGCAGAACCTATTCCTCGTCGAGCGGTCCAAGACCCCGACCTCAGAACGCCAAGGATTCGATTGATGAAGCGCATCATTTTCGCCGTGCTCGGCGCGATCAGCCTGTCCGCCTGTGCCCAGGCGCCGCAGGGCGCCGCCGCCAAGAGCGATCCGGCCGCCCCCGCCAAGACCGCAGCGGCCGCCAAGGGTTCGGCGCCGGAGGTCAAGGCCGGCAGCGCCGATGCGCTGGCCGTCGAGGCCATCCGCCAGCTCAACCCCAACGTCAGCATCGACAAGGTCGGCCCGTCGCCGGTGCCGGGCTTCCGCGAGGCGCTGGCCCAGGGCCAGGTCGTGTACGTCAGCGACGACGGCCGTTACCTGTTCCTGCCGGGCTCGGGCGGCGCGCTGTTCGATACCCAGGCCAAGAAGAATCTCAGCGAAAGCAGCCTCGCCGGTATGCGCAAGGACCTGCTGAAGACCATCCCGGCCAGCGAGCGCATCGTCTTCGCTCCGGCCAATCCGAAGCACACGGTGACGATCTTCACCGACGTCGAGTGCGGTTACTGCCGCAAGCTGCACAGCGAGATCGCCGAGTACAACCGGCAGGGCATCGCGGTCGAGTACCTGGCCTTCCCGCGCATGGGCATCGGCAGCGAGGACTACAAGAAGATGGTTTCGGTGTGGTGTGCGGCCGACCGCCGCAAGGCCCTGACCGACGCCAAGAGCGAGCAGAGCATTCCGAACAAGGACTGCAAGAACACCGTGACCATGCAGTACAACGTCGGCCAGCGCGCCGGCCTGACCGGCACGCCGATGATCCTGACCTCCGAGGGCATCCAGCTCGGTGGCTACGTGCCGCCGGCGCAGTTGCGCGAGGCGCTGGACAAGATCGCCGCCGACGCCAAGCCGGCCCCTTCCGGCGCCAAGCCGACCGCGGCCGTCGCCGTGCCGACCGGCGGGCGCTGAGTAACGACCCCGCGCCCGGAGGCTCCGGGCCAGGCTCGACCGCATCGCCGCCCACTGGGCGGCGATGTCGTTTCCGGGGCTGCGTTTCGCGGGTGGCCGGGTCCTGCTCAAGGGCGGGAAGGGGCCGCAGCCGGGGTGTAAGCGGGCGCTTCGGCCGCGCTGGCCAAGGGGCCGTGGACCGCCGCGCGGCCCGGTCGGATGCCGGGCCGAAGCTGGAGGGCGGTTTTGGATACAATACCGGGCCCTGCGTTGCACGGTTCCCCGGACATGATCGTCCTCGAGGGCCATTCGGCCCTGTCTTCGTTCCGCCGCGAGCGTCTCCAAGCTCGACTGTCCGCCCTTCATCCGAGTATCCGCCTGCTCGATGCCTGGCCCGTCTACTGGGTCGAGCCCGACACCGGCGCTACGCCCGACGACGCGACCCTGCGCCGCATCCTCCAGGCCGAACCGCATGAAGCCGCCCGCAGCGATGCGGCGGTCTCGCGCTACGTGACGCCGCGCCTGGGCACCTTGTCGCCGTGGGCGAGCAAGGCCACCGAATTGCTGCGCGGCGCCGGCCAGCCGGTCAAGCGCGTCGAGCGCGGCACCCGCTACGACCTCGAAGGCTGGCCGAGCGATGCCGCCACCCAGGGCGCGCTGGCCAAGGTCCTGCACGACCCGATGACCCAGTCGCTGCTCGAAGCGCGCGACGATGCGGCGGCGCTGTTCGCCGTGCCCGCGCGCGGCGAGCTCGAACGCATCGCCCTGGACGATCTCGAAGCCGCCAACAGCCGTCTCGGCCTGGCCCTGGCCGACGACGAGATCGGCTACCTGCGCGAGCGTTACGCCGCGCTCGGCCGCACCCCGTCCGACGTCGAGCTGATGATGTTCGCGCAGGCCAACTCCGAGCACTGCCGGCACAAGATCTTCAACGCCTCGTGGACACTCGAAGGCCGCGAGCAGCCGCAGTCGCTGTTCAAGATGATCAAGCACACCCACGCGCAGACGCCGGAGAACACGCTGTCGGCGTATAGCGACAACGCGGCGGTGGTCGAAGGCTATCCGGCGCGGCGCTTCCGCCCGCAGCCGGGCAGCCAGGCCTATGCGGCCGAAGCGCAGATTCCCTCGGCGTTCTGCATCAAGGTCGAAACCCATAACCACCCGACCGCGATCGCGCCGTTCCCCGGTGCGAGCACCGGCAACGGCGGCGAGATCCGCGACGAAGGCGCCACCGGTCGCGGCGGCCGTCCCAAGGCGGGCCTGTGCGGTTTCAGCGTGTCGCACCTGCGCATCCCGACCCTGCCGCAGCCGTGGGAAGGCGAACGCGCGCTCAATCCGCGCATGGCGCCGGCCCTGGAAATCATGCTCGACGGCCCGCTCGGCGCGGCCGCGTTCAACAACGAGTTCGGCCGCCCGAACCTGGTCGGTTATTTCCGCAGCTTCGAGCTGGCCGAAGGCCAGGCCGGCAACGCCAGCCTGGCCCGTGCCTACGACAAGCCGATCATGCTGGCCGGCGGCCTCGGCGCGATCGACCGGGTGCAGGTCGCCAAGCTCGGCCTGAAGCCGGGGCATGCGGTGATCGTGCTCGGCGGCCCGGCGATGCTGATCGGTCTCGGCGGCGGTGCCGCCAGCTCGGTCGCTTCCGGCGACAGCGCCGAAGCGCTCGACTTCGCCAGCGTCCAGCGCGACAACCCGGAGATGGAGCGTCGCTGCCAGGAAGTCATCGACCGCTGCGTCGCGCTCGGCGAAGCCAATCCGATCGACAGCGCCCACGACGTCGGCGCCGGCGGTCTGTCGAATGCCATCCCGGAATTGCTGCACGACTCCAGCCTCGGCGGCGTGATCGACCTGGCCAAAGTGCCGAGCGACGATCCTTCGCTGTCGCCGATGCAACTGTGGTGCAACGAATCGCAGGAGCGTTACGTGCTCGGCTTGCCGGCCGACCGCGTCGCCGATTTCGCCGCGATCTGCGAGCGCGAGCGCTGCCCCTTCGCCGTGGTCGGTTATGCGACCGCGGAAGAGCGCTTGGTGGTCGGCTACGGCGCGACGGTCGAATCGGTGTATGGCGAGAACAAGATCGCCGACGCCGATTGGGCTATTGATCTGCCCATGGACCTGCTGTTCGGCAAGCCGCCGAAGATGCATCGCGACACCCGTTATCCCGCCGACGCGCCGTGGCCGGCGCTGCAGTGGGATGGACTGGATCTGCACGCCGCCGGCCTGCGCGTGCTCGCGCACCCGACCGTCGCCGCCAAGAACTTCCTCATCACCATCGGCGATCGCACCGTCGGCGGCCTGGTCGCCCGCGACCAGATGATCGGCCCCTGGCAGTTGCCGCTGGCCGATTGCGCGATCACCTTGTCGGACTTCGACGGCCACGTCGGCGAAGCGATGGCGATCGGCGAACGCACGCCGCTGGCCTTGCTCGATGCCGCCGCTGCCGCGCGCATGGCGGTCGGCGAGGCGATCACCAACCTGTGCGCCGCGCCGGTCGAATCGCTCAACCGTATCAAGCTGTCGGCGAACTGGATGGCGGCTGCCTCGCATCCGGGCGAAGACGCGCTGCTGTTCGATGCGGTGAAGGCAGTCGGCCTGGAGCTGTGTCCGGAACTCGAACTGAGCATCCCGGTCGGCAAGGACTCCTTGTCGATGCAGGCCCAGTGGGGCTCGGGCGAGAACGCCTCGAAGTCGGTGTCGCCGGTGTCGTTGATCGTCAGCGCGTTCGCGCCGGTGGTCGACGTGCGCCAGCAACTGACTCCGCTGTTGTCGCGCGACACCGACAGCGAGTTGTGGCTGATCGGCCTCGGCGCCGGCAAACAGCGCCTCGGCGGCTCGGTGCTGGCCCAGTGCCATCCCGAAGCCGGCAGCGACGGCGGCTTGCCCGCCTTCGCCGGCCTGCCGGGCGAGGGTGCGCGGCATGAAACCGGCGTGCCCGACCTCGACAGCCCGCAGCGCCTGCGCGATTTCTTCGAGCTGATCCGCGATGCGCGCGAAGCCGGCCTGTTGCTTGCGTATCACGACCGCAGCGACGGCGGCGCCTTCGCCGCGCTGTCGGAAATGGCGTTCTGCTCGCGCCTGGGCCTCGACATCAGCCTCGACGGCTGGGGCGAGGATCCGTTCCGCACCTTGTTCAACGAAGAGCTCGGCGCGATCGTGCAGATCGCCGCCGAGGACCGCGCCGAATTCGCCGACCTCGTCGCCCGCCACGGCCTGATCGATTGCGCTCAGCGCATCGCCAAGCCGACCACCGCCGCCGCGGTCCGCGTTAAAGAAGACGGCAAGGTCCTGGTCGAATGGCGTTGGGACGAGTTGTTCGATGCCTGGTGGTCGACCAGCCATGCGTTGCAGAAGCTGCGCGACAACCCCGAGTGCGCCGACGAAGAGCGGGCGATCGCGCGCGACTTCAGCGCGCCGGGCCTCAAAACCAGGCTCAGCTTCGACACCGCCGAGGACGTCGCCGCGCCGTTCATCAACACCGGCGTGCGCCCGAAGGTAGCGATCCTGCGCGAGCAGGGCGTCAACGGCCAGATCGAAATGGCCGCGGCCTTCGACCGCGCCGGCTTCGAAGCCTTCGACGTGCACATGAGCGACCTGATCAGCGGCCGCTTCCAGCTCGAAGACTTCAAGGGCTTCGCCGCTTGCGGTGGCTTCAGCTACGGCGACGTGCTCGGTGCCGGCCGCGGTTGGGCGACTAGCATCCTCGAACGCAGCGCCCTGCGCGACGCCTTCGCCGCGTTCTTCGCCCGCGAAGACAGCTTCTCGCTCGGCGTCTGCAACGGCTGCCAGATGCTGGCCCAGCTCAAGCCGATCGTTCCCGGCGCCGAGCATTGGCCGGTGTTCCTGCGCAACCGCAGCGAACAGTTCGAGGCGCGTCTGGGCCTGCTGGAAGTGGCCGAATCGCCGTCGCTGTTCTTCCGCGGCATGGCCGGCTCGCGCATCCCGGTCGCGGTCGCCCACGGCGAAGGCCAGGCCAGCTTCGCCAGCAACCTCGACCAGACCGCGGCCAACGTCTCGCTGCGCTACATCGACGGCGACGGCCGCATCGCCGACCGCTATCCGCTGAACCCGAACGGCTCGCCCGACGGCATCGCCGGCCTGACCAGCAACGACGGTCGCGCCACGATCCTGATGCCGCACCCCGAGCGCACCCTGCGCAACGCCAACTTCAGCTGGTCGCCGCGCGACTGGAGCGGCGACTCGCCGTGGCTGCGCATGTTCCGCAATGCGCGGGTGTGGGTGGGGTAAGCCACGCGGCGAGGTCGTTCGATCGTTGTCTATAGAACGGACGCCCATTCGGGCGTCCGTTTGTTTTTGTGCTCGGGCCGACTCGCCGGTATCGTCTGGATCGACCGACAGCAGCGGTGTCACACATTACGGTGCGGTTGCGAGCGCGCGTCGCCAGTTAGCACAGCTCCGCTGCACCGGCATCGCCGGCCGATGGCGCCCGCGCGAACAAAATGTGACTGATCCTTCAGTCCGTAACTGCCCCTGTTCATGAATCCGAAGCCCTGCGACTCGCGCCGGGCATCCTCGATCTCGCTTCGACGACTGTGCTTATCTCACCGACGCTCACCGGCGCTGTTCAGGGCTGGTCGAGACGGCGAATGAAACTGCTAAAGTCCGGGGATCACGCGCAGGAGGGTGACGTGAACGCAGTAGCCACATCCAACGAACCGAGCGCCAGCGCCTTACCGGCGGGGGACGCCCAAGCGGCGGTCGACATCCGCATCGTCGACGCCTTGCTGGCGAAGGGGCGCCTCAAGGAGCCCGACCTGGCGCGTGCGCGCCGGCTCCAGGAGGAGACCGGCGGCAGCCTGCTCGCGCTGTTGGCGCGGCTCGGGCTGGTGTCCGAGCGCGATCACGCCGAAACCGTGGCCGCGGCGCTGGAGCTGCCTTTGGTCAGCATCAAGGACGCGCCCGAGCTGCCGCCCGAGGGGGTGGCGCTGACGCCCAAGTTCATGAAGCAGTTCGCGGTCTGCCCGGTCGGCGAGGGCGAGCACCACGTCGACGTGCTGATGGCCGACCCGCAGGACATCTACCAGCTCGACGCCCTGCGTCTGGCGACCCAGCGCGAGGTCCGTCCCTACGTGGCGCTGCGCTCGGAGGTCGGCGACCTGGTCGAGCGCTGGTACGGCCAGGGCCGCAGCGCGATGGGCGCGATCGTCGAAACCGCCGAGGGCGAGGGCGCGGGCGATCTCGACGACGTCGAGCATCTGCGCGACCTGGCTTCGGAAGCGCCGGTGATCCGGCTGGTCAACCTGGTGATCCAGCGCGCGGTCGAACTGCGCGCCTCGGACATCCACATCGAGCCGTTCGAGAACCGCCTGAAGGTGCGCTACCGCGTCGACGGCGTGCTGGCCGAGGGCGAGAGCCCGCCGGCCAACCTCACCGCCGCGGTGATCAGCCGCATCAAGATCATGGCCAAGCTCAACATCGCCGAGCGCCGCCTGCCGCAGGACGGCCGCATCATGCTGCGGGTGCAGGGCAAGGAGCTCGACCTGCGCGTCAGCACCGTGCCGACCGCGCACGGCGAGTCGGTGGTGATGCGATTGCTCGACCGCGAGACGGTCGTGTTCGATTTCTACAAGCTCGGCTTCACCGACGAATTCCTGCCGCAGTTCCAGAAGGTGCTCGACCAGCCGCACGGCATCATGCTGGTGACCGGCCCGACCGGTTCGGGCAAGACCACCACCTTGTATACGGCGCTGAGCAAGCTCAACACCAGCGACGTCAAGATCATCACCGTCGAAGACCCGGTCGAGTACCAGATCGAGGGCATCAACCAGATCCAGGCCAAGCCGCAGATCGGTCTCGACTTCTCGCATGCGCTGCGTTCGATCGTCCGCCAAGACCCGGACATCATCATGATCGGCGAAATGCGCGACCTGGAGACCTGCCGCATCGCGATCCAGTCGGCGCTGACCGGCCACTTGGTGCTCAGCACGCTGCACACCAACAACGCCGCCGGCGGCATCACCCGCTTGCTCGACATGGGCGTCGAAGACTATCTGCTGACCTCGACCATCAACGGCATCCTGGCCCAGCGCCTGGTGCGCCGGCTCGAGCCGACCCATGCCGAGAAATACCTCGCCTCGCCCGAGGAAATCGACAAGTTCAACCTGCGCCGCTACCAACCCGAGGGCGACATCTACCTGTTCCGACCGCGCGGTTCGGCGCTGGCGCCGAGCGGTTACCACGGCCGCACCACGATCATGGAATTCCTGGTCATGAACGACGAACTGCGGCGTGCGGTGATGCGTCACGCCGGCATGGGCGAGATCGAACAGATCGCGCGCGACAGCGCCGGCATGCGCACCATGTACGAGGACGGCATCGTCAAGGCGCTCGCCGGCCAGACCACCATCGAGGAAGTGCTGCGGGTGACCGAGGATGCTTGAGAGCCGGGAATCGGGAATGGGGAGTCGGGAATCGTGGTCGTCCCGGCTGGTTCATTCCCCTGGCTTCGAAGTTCCGATGCTTTGGCCTTAACCGATTTTCGATTTTCCATTCCCGATTCCCGGCCTTTATGCCCCTCTACCACTACAAAGCCCTGAACGCGCGCGGTGAGCTGCTCGATGGCCAGATGGAGGCCGCGAGCGGCACCGAAGTCGTGCAGCGCCTGCAGGAGCAGGGGCATCTGCCGGTCGAGGCCAAGTTGGCCTCGGAAGCGGGGGCGTCTTCGTCGTGGAAGGCCTTGTTCAAGCCCAAGCCCTTCACCGGGGCGCGGCTGGTGCAGTTCACCCAACAGTTGTCGACCTTGCTCGGCGCCGGTCAGCCGCTGGACCGCGCGCTGACCATCCTGCTCGACCTGCCCGAGGACGACACCGCCAAGAGCACGGTCGCCGACATTCGCGACGCGGTGCGCGGCGGCACCTCGCTGTCGGTCGCGCTGGAGCGTCAGCACGGCACCTTCTCGCGCCTGTACATCAACATGGTCCGGGCCGGCGAGGCCGGCGGCAATCTGCACGAAACCCTGTCGCGGCTCGACGACTACCTCGAACGCAGCCGCGTGCTGCAGGGCCGCGTCATCAATGCGCTGATCTATCCGGCGATCCTGATGGTCATGGTCGGCCTCAGTTTGATGTTCCTGCTCGGTTACGTGGTGCCGCAGTTCGGCGCGATGTACGAAAGCCTCGACGCCGAGCTGCCGATGTTCACCCAGGTGGTGTTGTGGCTCGGCCTGTTCGTGCGCGACTGGTGGATCGTATTGATCGCGATTCCCGCGCTCGGCTTCCTCTGGTTCGATCGCAAGCGCCGCGACCCGGCGTTCCGCGAGGCGCTCGATGCCTGGCTGCTCAAGCGTAAGTTCGTCGGCCCGCTGATCGCCAAGATCGAGACCGCGCGCCTGGCGCGCACGCTCGGCACCCTGGTACGCAACGGCGTGCCGTTGATGACGGCGATCGGCATCGGCCGCAACGTGCTCAACAACCGCGTCCTCGCCGCCGACGTCGATGCCGCCGGCGAAGACGTCAAGAACGGCGTCGCCCTGTCGACCGCGCTCGGCAAGGGCAAGCGTTTCCCGCGCCTGGCTCTGCAGATGATCCAGGTCGGCGAGGAGTCCGGCGCGCTCGACGCGATGCTGATGAAGACCGCCGAGACCTTCGAGCAGGACACCGGCATGGCCCTGGACCGCATGCTCGCCGCCTTGGTTCCGGTGGTGACCGTGGTCCTGGCCGGCGTCGTCGCCACGGTCGTGATGGCGGTGCTGCTGCCGCTGTACGACCTGACCAATGCGATCGGTTGAGCATGGCGATGTCCGCGCTTGCCTGTCCTCGCCCCGGGGCGCCCGTTCACGCCGTGCGCTTGAACGCCGGCTGTACCGGGGCCGGATTCGCGCGAACTTCGCCGATCGGCGCGGAACAGAATCCTATGCAGTCTGCGGATGCGAGCGGCCGGCTTCGACCCCGTTGCCCCGCCTCGTCCGTTGAAGCACAACGTCTGTCCAGAACCCACCACTATGGATGATCACTGAGATGCGCAATCCCCGTTCGATTACCCGTTCCCCGTCTCCGGCCGGCCAGCGCGGTATGAGCCTGATCGAGATCATCATCGTGATCGTGCTGATCGGCGCAGTTCTCGCCTTCGTCGGCAACCGCGTGCTGGGCGGCAAGGACCGCGGCGACTACAACCTCGCCAAGGGCCAGGTGCAGACCCTCGCCGGCAAGATCGACTCGTTCCAGATGGACACCGGCCGCCTGCCGGGTTCGCTCGAGGAACTGGTCAAGCAGCCGGCCGACGCCAACGGTTGGTTGGGGCCGTACGCTAAGGAAACCGAGTTGAAGGACCCGTGGGGTCATGCCATCGAGTACCGCCAGCCCGGCGAAAGCGGTCCCTACGACCTGGTCAGCTTCGGCAAGGACGGCAAGGCCGGCGGCAGCAGCGTCGACGGCGACATCAAGAACAACTGAGTAAGCGCCTGCGATGAAACGCCTGCGGCACAGGCCCTCCGCCGGAGGGCGGGGGGACCGGGCCGGGGCGAACGCCGTCCGGTGCGTTCCTGCGTGCGTCGTGCGCGCGAGCCGCGCAGGCGGCGCGCCGCGGCCGGCCGCGGTGCGCGGCATGTCGCTGCTGGAAATGCTGTTGGTGATCGCCCTGATCGCGGCGATCGGCGTGTTGACCGTCGGCATGATGAGCGGTGGCATGAGCGGCATGCAGCTGCGCTCGGCGTCCAAGGAAATCGCCTCGCAACTGCGCTATACGCGCAGCCAGGCGATCTCGACCGGACGTTCGCAGAAGTTCACCATCGATCCGGCCGCGCGCACCTGGACCGCGCCGAACGGGCGCAATGGGGATATTCCCAAGGCGGTTGGAGTGACCTTCACCGGCGCGCGCGAAGTGCAGCCGCGACGCGGCGAGGGCGCAATCGTGTTCTTCGCCGACGGCGCGTCCACCGGCGGGCGGATCAAGCTCAACGTCAAGCAGGCGGCGTGGAACGTCGATGTCGCCTGGCTGACCGGCGAGGTCAAGCTCAAGCGCGGCGAGGCGCCGCGATGAGCGCGCGCGCGCGGTCCGCCGCCTCGGCCGGCGCTTTGCGCCGTCTCGGCGCGCTGCGTCGCGCGCCGTCGTCGCGTCAACGCGGCTATACCTTGCTGGAAGTGATCGTCGCCTTCGCCCTGTTGGCGATGGCGCTGACTCTGTTGCTCGGCACCTTGTCCGGCGCGACGCGGCAAGTGCGCTGGTCCAGCGACGCCGGCCGCGCCGCCTTGTATGCGCAATCGCTGATGGACCAGGTCGGGGTCGGGCAGCCGCTCAAGCCCGGCCAACGCAGCGGCGAGTTCGAGAACGGCCGCTATCGCTGGACCCTCGGCGTGGCGCAGTGGCGCGATCCCATGCCGGCGTCCTCGCAGCCGATCGATCCGAATGCGATGCGCTTGTTCGAGGTCCAACTCGCGGTGGAGTGGGGCGAGGGCGGCGGCGGTCGGCGCCTGCTGCTGCGCACCCTGCGCAGCGCGGCCGCATCGAACGAGGTGCAGTTCTGATGGCGCGCGCGGCGAGCCCGGTGCGGAACCTGCCGGCGCGCCGCGGTGCGCGCGGTTTCACCCTGATCGAAGTGCTGTTGGCGATGGTCTTGCTGGTCGCCGGCCTGACCCTGGCCTTCGCGACCTTGTCGGCGGCGACCAAGACCGCCGCGCGCGGCGAGGCCCTTGCCCACCGCAGCGAACGCGAACGCGCGGTCGAGGGTTTCCTGCGCAAGCGCATCGCCGCCACCCGGCCGATTCCGTTCGCGTTCGATCAGAGCACCGCGGTGCCGCAGCGCTTCGTCGGCGAACCCGACCGTCTGCGTTTCGTCGCCGACCTGCCCGATTACCTGGGCCAGGGCGGGCCGTACCTGCACGACTTCGTGATCGAAGGTGATGGCGATCAGGCCCGCATCCTGTTGTCCTTGTCGATGGTGCTGGCCGGCGAAACCATCAAGGAGGCACGCGAGCGTCCGCCCGAGCTATTGGTCGAAGGCTTGAAGTCGGCGCGCTTCCGTTACCGTTCAATGGACCCGCAACGCGGCGAACTCGGGGAGTGGCAGGAGCGCTGGCAGACGCCGGAGCAACTGCCCTTGTTCGTCGAAGTCACACTCACCGACCGCGACGGCCGTGCCTGGCCGCCGCTGGTGGTGGCCCTGCCGCTGGCCAGTGCGACGGCCGGCGGCTTCGTGCCGGAGCTGTGATGAGGACGGTGCGAGCAACGATGACGACGGCAGACGGCATCGCGCGGCGCGCGGCGCAGCGGCCGGTCTGCGTTGGAAAACGTCGCGATGCGACAACCGCGTCCCGGCGATCGCGTGGTGCGGCGCTGCTTTTGGTGCTGTGGGTGATCGCTCTGCTGACTGCGCTGATTGGCGCATTCGCGTTGTCGGCACGCACCGAGAACCTGCAAGGGCGGGTGCTGGTGCGCGGCCTGGTCGCGCAGAACGCCGCCCGGGCCGGGCTCGAGTACGCGATGACGCGAGTCGCGATGACCGACCCCAAGCTGCAGTGGCAGCCCGATGGGCGCCCGAACCCGTGGCGCTTCGGCGAGGCCAAGCTCGAGATCAAGATCGTCGACGAGAACGGCAAGGTCGACCTCAATCAGGGCGATTTCGCCTTGTTGACCGCGTTGATCCAGGGCGTCGGCGGGATGGAGCAGGGCGAGGCCGCGCGCCTGGCCGCGGCCATCCTCGACTGGCGCGATGCCGACACCTTGACCCAACCCGCAGGCGGCGCCGAAGACGCCGACTATGCGTCCGCCGGCCGCCCTTACGGCGCCAAGGATGCCGAATTCGAAAGCGTTGCGGAGTTGGAACAAGTGCTGGGCATGACGCCGGCCTTGTATGCCAAGATCGAGCCGCTGGTCACGGTTTACAGCGGTCGCACGCGCCCGGAGCCGGCGTTCGCAGCGAAGGAAGTATTGGATGCTATGGGAATGAACGGCGCCCAGCTCGTAGAGCAACGGCGCAGAACGCCGCCCGGGTCACAGTTGACGGGTGCGCAAGTCGGCGGCGAACTCGCTGGTCTCGTCGGCGAACGCAGCGGCACCTATAGTATCGACAGCCATGCACGGCTAGCGGATGGCCGTGAATCGGTATTGCGAGTGGTTGTGCGTGCAGGGGGGAGTTCCGTTCCCGGAATGGCCTATACACCGCTGCGTTGGGAGGAGGGAGCTTCGTCACGATGAACTCGCAGGTTGCCGAAAGCCGGTTGGAGGAAAACCGGTTCAGACGTTTAAGCGCGCGCTTCGCACCCGGAGCGGGCGGCTTCTTCTCGTGGTGGGGACGCACCCTGGCCTCGTGGTTGCCGTTGCGCATGCGCCAGGCCTTGGGCGTGGATCGCGGCCGTTTACTGTTGCAGGTCGACGGCGACAGCGTGCACCTGCGTCTGCAGCAGGCCAACGAGGTGCGCGACCTGGCCGTGCTGCCGAGCCTGGCCGATTTGAATGCGCCGGCCGGGGCCATCGCCGCCGATCCGCTGGCGCCGTTGCTGCCGCCGCGTGTCGGCGAATTGCCGCGCTGGCTGCTGTTGCCGCCGGCCGCGAGCCTGCGTCGGCGCCTGACCTTGCCGGCCGCCGCGGCCGACCGCCTGCGCGACGTGGTCGGTTTCGAGATCGACCGCCAGACCCCTTTCACCGCCGACGCCGTCGCCTACGACGCGCGCGTGCTGGCCCGCCGCGACGGCGACGGCCAGCTCGACGCCGAATTGGTGGCGGTGCCGCGCCAGTCGCTGGACCCGCAGCTCGTCGCGATCGGGCCGCTGGCCTCGACCCTGTCCGGGATCGAGGTCGCCGGCGCCGACGGCGTGCCGCTCGGGGTCAACCTGCTGGCGCCGTCGCAGCGCCGTACCCGCAGCGACCCCTTCCGTTACTGGAACCTGGCCCTGGCCGCGGTCGCGCTGTTCGCGCTTGCCGCCGCGATGTGGCAGGTGCTCGAAAACCGCCGCGAGGCCACCCAGACCTTGCAGCAGACCATCGCCAAGAACGCCAACGCCGCGCGTCAGGCAGCGACCCAGCGCCAGTTGCTGGTCGACTTGATCGACGGCCAGGCCTTCCTCGACCGCACCCGCGCCGCGCGCCCGAGCACGGTCGAGGTGATCGACGAGCTCAGTCGCCGTCTGCCCGATTCGACCTATCTGGAGAAGCTCGCGATCGAGGACGAAAGCCTGCTGATGATCGGCCTGAGCCGCGAGGCCTCGTCGCTGATCGGCAAGTTGCAGGGCACCAAGCTGTGGCGCTCGCCGGCCCTGACCGGCGCGGTCCAGCCCGACCCCGCGACCAGCCGCGACCGTTTCACCCTGACCGCCGAGATCGGCCCGCCCAAGCAGCAGACCCCGGAGGCCGCGCGTGAGCAGTAACTGGCGTACCTGGGCCGCCGACCGCGAGCGCTGGCTCGCACTGGGCCTGCTGTTGGCCGCGCTCGCGATCGCCTATGCGGTGTTGGTCCACCCGTGGTGGACGGTGCCGATGATGGAAGCCGGCGAACAGATCGATAATCTGCAAGAGCGCGAACTGCGCCAGCGCATGGAGCTCAAGCAGGCCCCGCAGATCCGCCTGCGCCTGGAGGAAGTGCGCAAGCAGCAGGCCAGCCGTCCCGGCTTCCTGCCCGAGGCCACCGCCGAACTCGCCACCGCCGGCCTGGTCCAGCGTCTGGAGACCGTGGTGCTGGAGGCCAGCCCCGGCAACCGCAGCTGCGGCATCGTCAATCGCTCGCCCTTGGCCGAACCGCGGCGCGACCGCTACGCGCGCGTGGTGGTGCAGGTGCGCTTGCGCTGCGGCGCGCCCGAAACCGCGGCGGTGCTGCATTCGCTCGAAAGCGGCTCGCCGCGCTTGTTCGTCGGCAACCTCAACCTGCTGTCGACGCGCGGCTACTTCGTGCCTGGAACGGCCGGTCCGGCCAACGACGGCGGTCTCGACGTCAGCTTCGATCTGTACGGTTACCTGCGCCCGAGCCCGGCGCCGGCCGCCGCATCCAATGCCAACGCACCGGCGGTGACTTCCAATGCGCCTTGACGACGCCAGCCCGCGCACCTGGCTACTGGCCACCGCCGCCGGGTGGGCGCTGTTGACCTGGGTGCTGGCGCTCGCCGGCATGGGCCGCAGCGTCGATCCGCTCGATGAAGACCCGAGCCTGGTCAAGGCCCTGCCGCAGGTGCGCAAGAGCGCGACCGACGCACTCGGCCCTCTGAGCAAGTACGGCGAAATCGCCGCGCGCCCCTTGTTCGTCGACGACCGCCGGCCCAAGCCCTTCTTCATGCAGGGCAAGGGCGAGGGCGAGAACCAGGCGGCCGCGTTCGACTACCTGCTGACCAGCGTGCTGATCACCCCGCAGTTGTCGATGGCCTTCCTGCAGCCGGCCGACGGCAGCGAGTCGGTGCGGGTCAAGCTGGGCGAGGTGCCCGAGTCGCACCCGGCCTGGCGCCTGACTTCGCTGGAGCCGCGCCGGGCCGTGTTCGAAGGGCCGGAAGGCCGCCGCGAACTCGACCTGCGCGTATTCAACGGCCAGGGCGGCGAACCGCCGACCGCGATCGCCCCGCCGCAGCCCGGCAGCGCGCCGCAACCGGGCGTGCGTCCGGTGCCGCCTCCGCCGATGCCGGTGCCTTCGCCGCAACCGCAATCGCAGACGAACCGGGCTTCCACGGTTTCGCAGGTGCCGCCTGCGCCGCCGCCGCCGGTGCAGAACAAGCCCAACGAAGCCGGACAGACCGACAACAACGCATCCGCGCCGCTCACCGAGCAGGCGCAGATGGAAGCCATCCGCAAGCGGATCGAAGCGCGTCGCGCGCAACTGCGGCAGCAACAAGCCGCTCAACCACCGGCCAACACGCCGTAGAGTGAACGCATGAAGCTACGTCCCCAGCAATACGCCTCTCACGCACTGGTTGCGGCGATCATCGCCTCGCAGCTGGCCTCGTGCGCCAGTGTGATGTCGCCGCGGCTGCATCGCGATGGCGATCCGGCCTCTCTCAAGGGACCTCAGGGCGAGGATGCCCGCGCCCGGTTGGTCCGCGACGGCGTCGTCCAGCAGCCGCTGGAGGGGCAGGCCGACGAGGAAGGTCCGAAGGCGCAGATCCGCCGCGGCACCGGCCAAGTCATCAACCGCAGCGCCGCCGCGGCGCCGCCGCCGGGCCTGGGCGCGACCAACGGCACCGCCACCTTCAACTTCGAAGGCGAGTCGGTGCATGCGGTGGCCAAGGCTATCCTCGGCGACATGCTCGGCCAGAACTATGTGATCGCGCCGGGCGTGCAGGGCACCGTGACCCTGGGCACGCCCAAGCCGGTCAGCGCCGCGGAGGCGCTGAACCTGCTCGAGATGGTGCTGAGCTGGAACAACGCGCGCCTGGTCTACACCGGCGGCCGCTACAACATCGTCCCGTCCGACCAGGCCCTGCCCGGCAACGTCGCGCCGCGCACCGGCTCGGCCACGGCCGCGCGCGGCTTCGAAGTGCGCACGGTGCCGCTGAAGTTCATCTCGGCCACCGAGATGGAAAAGATCCTCAAGCCGTATGCGCGCCCGAACGCGATCGTCACCGTCGACAACTCGCGCAACGTGATCAGCGTCGGCGGCACCCGCGCCGAGCTCGAAAACTACCTGCGCACGATCGAAGTGTTCGACGTCGACTGGCTGTCGGGCATGTCGGTCGGCGTGTTCCCGCTGCAGTCGGGCAAGGCCACCAAGGTCGTCGCCGACCTGGAAAAAGTGTTCGGCGAACAGAGCAAGTCGCCGGTCTCGGGCATGTTCCGCTTCATGCCGCTGGAGGGCGCGAACGCGGTCATGGTGATCACCCCGCAGGCCGATTACCTCGACGACATCAAGGACTGGCTCGACCGCATCGACAGCGCCGGCGACAACGTCCAGTTGTTCACCCTGGAACTGAAATACATCAAAGCCAAGGACCTCGCCGACCGCCTTGCCGAAGTGTACGGCTCCAACCGCAGCGGCAACGGCGGCGGCGACAACGGCCCGCCTTCGCTGATGCCCGGCCTGGAATCGGTCGAGCTGCGCGACAGCGACAACGGCTCCAGCGCCGACATCGGCAAGAGCGGCAGTGACTCGGGCTCCAGCGGCGGCGGCCTCGGCAGCGGCGCATCGCTGGGCTCGCGCCAGTCCGGCAACGGCTCGGTCACCCTCGAGGTCGACGGCGCCAAGGTCGGCGTATCGGCGGTCGAGGAAACCAATTCGATCCTGGTGCGCAGCAGCCCGCAGGCCTGGAAATCGATCCGCGACGTCATCCAGAAGCTCGACGTGATGCCGATGCAGGTGCACATCGAGGCCCAGGTGGCCGAGGTCGAACTCGGCGGCGCGCTCGAATACGGTGTGCAGTGGTTCCTCGACCGCGCCACCATCGACAACGGCTTCGGCGACCTCAACCGCAGCACCAATCCGGCGGTGCCGCCGAAGTGGAGCACGGTTGCGGCGAGCATCGGCGGCGTCAGCGGCAACGGCCTGTCGTGGTCGCTGATCAAGAACAACGCCGCGGCCATCCTCAAGGCCCTGGACTCGGTCACCGACGTGCATATGCTGCAGACGCCGTCGCTGTTGGTGCGCAACAACGCCGAGGGTTCGCTCAACGTCGGCACCAAGATCCCGATCGAATCGGTCTCGGTCAATGCCGGCACCGGCAACAACAACACCGTCAGCCAGGTGCAGTACCTGGACACCGGCGTGATCCTCAAGGTGCGCCCGCGGGTGAGCCGCGACGGCATGGTGTTCATGGACATCGTCCAGGAAGTCAGCTCGGTCGGCCCACGGCTTAACAACAACAGCCCCAACGTCACCGTCAACACCCGCAAGCTCAAGACCGAGGCAGCGGTGCAGAGCGGCGAGACGGTCATGCTGGCCGGCTTGATCAACGACGAAACCCGGCGCAGCTCGGGCGGGCTGCCGGGTCTGAGCCGCATTCCGATAATCGGCGCGGTGTTCGGCTCGCAGAAGTCGGCGACCACGCGTCGCGAAACCATCATCCTGTTGACCCCGACCCTGGTGCGCAACCCGCAGGAGTCGCGCAACCTGACCGACGAGTACAGCCGCCGTTTCCGCGCCATGGAACCTTTGCAGCCCAAGAAGAAGTAAGCCTCGCGCCGCGCAGTGTTTGCATGGGGCCGGCTCGCCGGCCCCATTGCTTTGCGGGCCGTCGCCGGCTCGCCGGCCCCATTGCTTCGCGGGCCATCGCCGGCTTACCGGTCCTATTGCTTCGCGGGCCGTCGCCGGCTTACCGGTCCTATCGCTTTGCGGGCCGTCGCCGGCTTACCGGCCCCATTGCTTTGCGGGCCGTCGCCGGCTTACCGGCCCCCATTGCTTTGCGGGCCCGTCGCCGGCTGGCGGCTCCGTTGTTCTGCAGGCGGGCGCCGCGACCACGCCGTCGTGACCCGGCTTCGGGTCGAATGCATCACACTATGTCCGCCGTCCACGGCCGCCCCGACCAACGCTCTCCCTGGCCTTGCCGGCTATGGGACCATGCGGCTTCGTGATAGAACCCCGCCATGACTGAATTGCCCATCGTCGTAGTGCCGGTCGGTGCCGACGACGACGCACTCGATGCCTGCCTCGCCGCACTGGAGCTGTGCACGCCGCCGGGTGCGCGGGTGTGGCTGGCCGACGACGCCCGCGCCGGGCCCCGCGGCTACGCGATCGTCGAGCGCTGGCTTAAGCGCACCGCGCTCAAGGCCGACTACAGCCGCCGTCAGCGCAGCCTGGGCGAGGTCGCGCACCTGGACGAAGTGCTGAGCGTTTGCGGCGACGCCGACGTCGCGGTGCTCGCGCCCGACGCGGTGCCGGCGCCGGGCTGGCTGTCGCGCCTGAGCGCCTGCCTGGCCGCCGACGGCGCCATCGCCTCGGCCACGCCCTGGTGCAACGCCGGCGAAGCCGCGGCCTGGCCGCGGATCGGCGAAATCGCCCCCTTGCCCGACGCCGAAGACGCAGAACGGCTGTCGCGGGCCTTGCAGCAGATGCCGGCCCTGCATCCGGAACTGCCGGCCGCGATCGGCCACGCCGTGCTGTTGCGCGGCAGCGCCCGCCGCCGCGCCGGCGGCCTCGACGCGGCGAGCTACGGCTCCTGGTATGCGGCCCTGACCGATCTGTCCCTGCGCCTGTCCGGACTGGGCTGGCGCAACGTGTTGTGCGATACCGCCTATGTCGCGCGCGGCGGTGAAGGCCGGCCCAGCGACGGCGACATGGACGCGCTGGCCGCGCGCTGGCCGGACTGGCATGCGCGCCTGGCGAATTTCCTCATGGACGATCCTCTGCGCGAGCTGCGCCAACAACTCGCCGAACGCCTCGAGCGCGTCGGCCCACCGGAACCGCAACGTGATCTCTTCCTCTGACCCCGGCCAGGCGCGCATCGGCGCCGGCCGGCGCGCGCCGGCTGTCGCTCTCAACGAGCCTGCTCTCAAGGCGATCGTGGTCACCTACCGCAGCGCGGCGACGATCGACGAGTGCCTGAGCCGGTTGCGCAACAGTCTCGGCGTCCAGGCGATCCGTGTCGTCGACAACCAGTCCGATGACGGCACCCTCGACATCGTCCAGCGCCACGCCTCCGCCGACCCGCGCCTGCGCTTCATCGCCAACCCGGACAACCCCGGCTTCTCGGTCGGTTGCAATCAGGGCGCGGCCGACCTGGAGCCGTCGGCGGACCAGGACGACTGGCTGGTATTCGTCAACCCCGACTGCATGGTCGAGCGCGACACCCTGCTGCAACTGCACGCCCTGGCGGCGCCGGTCGGCGAGGCCCTGGTCAGCGCCGACCTGATCAACGAACAGGGCGAGCGCGATGTCGCCGTGCGCCGCCGCGACCCCGATTTCGGCGCGATGCTGGCCGGCCTGCTGCGTCCGTCGGCGGCGCCGAAAATGGCGGTCGCGCCCGACGATGCGCAGCCGTTGCAGCAGGTCGAGGCGACCTCGGGCGCGCTGATGCTGATGCCCAGGCGCCTGTTCGCGCGCATCGGCGGCTTCGACGAAGGCTATCGCCTGCACGCCGAAGACCTCGATCTGTGCCGGCGCGTGCGCGAAGCCGGTGCGATCGTGGCGGTGGCCAATCGCGTTCGCGTCGTGCACGTGCGCGGCGTGTCGAGCCGTTCGCGGCCGTTCTTCGTCGAGTGGCACAAGCATCGCGGCCTGTGGCGCTATTTCAGCAAGTTTGAGGCCTCGCGCCGCAGCGCGCTGGTGCGCGCCGGCGTGTTCGCGGCGATCTGGGGGCGTTTTCCGATTGCGGCTTTGCGGGCGTGGTGGCGTTGAGCTGCGGCGCTGTACCTCGCCGTCGTCCACGTTCGGCTTAGCTCCTCTTCAGCACACGCGCGAGGGATGGCGCGACGGCTCTTGAGGCTGCATGTGCCAGGCGAATTCCGTCGCGCGCGCCCTCATCCGCGCTCCGCGCACCTTCTCCCGCAGGTGGGAGGAGGGAGGGCTGTACCCTCACAACTCCATCAAATCGCGTCCGATGACCAAGCGCCCGGCGAAATACGGCGCGACCGCTGCGCGCCAGACTTCGTCGGTGAGCGATGCATCGCCGCCCGGCACGAAGTGGCTCAACACAAGGGTCTTCACACCGGCTTCGGTTGCGAGGCGGCCGACCTGTTCGGTGGTGGTGTGGCTGTCGAGCAGATGCAGGCGCAGGCGCCCGGCCTGGGCTTCGCTGGCGATCAGCCGTTCCAGCGCGGGCAGGTACATGACCTCGTGCACCAGCACGTCGGCGCCGCGCGCCAGCTCGACCAGGGCCGGCGACGGCCGGGTGTCGCCGGAGAAGACGATCGAGCGGTCCGGGCAGTCGAAGCGGTAGGCGAAGGCCGGCGCCATCGGCGGGTGATCGACCAGGGCCGCGGTCACTTTGACCCGCTCGTCGCGCATCACCACGCCGCCGCGGCGCAGTTCGTGCGGACGGATCAGCGGCGCCAGCGGCGGGCGGCCTTCGTCGGCGATGCGGGTGCGGATGTCCTCGGCGTTGAGCTGCAGGAAGCGCCGGGTCATGCGCGCGAGCGGCGGCGGGCCCCAGGTGCCGACCGGCCGGCGCAGGTCGGCGGCCCAGGCCAGCAACAACAGATTGCCGTAGTCGGCGTTGTGGTCGGAATGGTGATGGGTGAGGAAGACCTCGCGGATCGCGCCGAGCGCCAACCCGGCCAGGGCCATCTGGCGGGCGATGCCGTTGCCGCAGTCGACGATGTAGACCGCGTCGTCGACGACCACCGCCTGTGCTGGCGCCGCGCGCAGCGCCTTCGGGGTTGGGCCGCCGGCGGTGCCGAGCAGGATCAGGCGCGAGCGTGCCGGCGTGTCCACGGGCGCGGTCAATGCGGCGCGCAGGTTCGGCGCGGCGAGCGCGGGGCGCCAGTTCGGCGCGACAAGCGCGCCGAGACCCAAGGCGCCGGTGGCGGCAAGAAAGCGTCTGCGGGAGAGAGTGTCGATGGCGGCCATGGCGACAGCCTAATGCCTGCGGCCCGGGTCCGATCACATCGGCCGGGACGTATCTGGAGCGGCGCTCGCTAGCGGCCTGTGCCGCCAGTCGGAAAATGCAGCGCCGCGCCGCTGCGGGCTCGAACCCGGCCGTATAGTCGGTCGGGCGACCACAGGGGGTCGGTCAGTCGACAGGGAGTCGGTGATGTCTATCTTCAGCAGGTGGTTCGGCACTAAGCCAGACGGTTCGGAAAATGCGGCACCGATGGACCTGGTGACCTTCGCCGAGCGCTACGCCGCGGCGGTGCGCGCGGCCTGGCCCGAGGCCCGGGTCGAGATCGGGCACGGCGCGGCGACCGCCGATACCCGGGTCGACTGGAGCCTGCCGGACGGCTTCAAGGCCACCCATTTCCTCGGCAACAGTTATCTGCGTTATCTCGGCGCGCCGCAGGAGCTCGAAGCGATCTTCGCCGAGCAACTGGCCGGCGCGCGCGCGATCCAACGCGATTTCGTCAGCGGCCCCGAGGCCGCGAATGCGGTGATCCTGCCGGTGCTGAAGACGCGCGGCTGGCACGAGACCGCGCTGCAGCAGGCGCGGTCGTTCGGCAGCGAATCGATGCTGCCCTTCATCGTCGAGCCCTTGGCCGGCGATCTGGTCCTGACCTATGTCGAGGACACGCCGGATTCGATGAGTTTCCTGTCGCCGTCCGAGGCCGAGCGCCGCGGTTTCGACCGCGAGACCTTGTACACCCAGGCGCTCGACAACCTGACCCGTTTCCTGCCCGAACTCGACGTGCAGGGCGGCGGCGGGCGTTATGTCGCCCGGCTCGACCGCAACTACGACGCCAGCATGGTGCTGCTGTTCGACCGCTGGCGCGACCGCATCGAGATCAAGGGCGATCCGGTGTTCGCGATCGCCGCACGCGACGAGCTGATGCTGTGCGGCAGCGAGGACGACGACAGCGTCGCTTCGTTGCGCGACATCGCCGACGAGATCGCGCTGTCGTCGAGCTACAACCTGTCGCGCGCCTTGTTCATCCACCGCGACGGCGGCCTGCAAGTGTTCGCCAGCTAAGCTCGGTGGCGTAGACGCAGGTTCGGCGGCGGCTCAGCGGTAGCGGTTGATTTCGTCGCGCAGGGATTTCGCCGCCGCAGCCGAGGCGGCGGCATAGTCGTCGCCGTTGGAGGCGTAGAGGATCGCGCGCGAGCTGCTGACCATCAGGCCGGTGCCGTCTGCGGTCTTGGCATTGCTCACCACCGCCTCGACGTCGCCGCCTTGCGCGCCGACGCCGGGTACCAGGAACGGCACCTCGCCGACGATCGCGCGTACTTCGCGCAGCTGCGACGGCCAGGTCGCGCCGACCACGAGCGCGCAATTGCCGTGGCCGTTCCATTCGCGTGCGACCTTCTCGGCGACGTGCTGGTAGAGCGGGCGGCCGGCGACTTCGAGGTCCTGCAGGTCGCCGGCGCCGGGATTGGAGGTGCGGCACAGCACGACCACGCCGCGGTCGGCGCGCTCGAGGAAGGGCTGGACCGAATCGCGGCCGAGATAGGGGTTGGCGGTGACCGCATCGGCGCCGTAGCGGTCGAAGGCTTCGGTGACGTAGTGCTGGGCGGTGCTGCCGATGTCGCCGCGCTTGCTGTCGAGGATCACCGGGATGCCGGGATGGTTCGCGTGCGCGTAGGCGATCAGGCGGGCGAGCGCGTCTTCGGCGCGCAGTGCGGCGAAATGCGCGATCTGCGGCTTGAATGCGCAGGCGTATTCGGCGGTGGCGTCGATGATGTCGCGGTTGAAGGCGAACACCGCATCGGCGTCGCCGGCGAAACGCGCCGGAAACTTCGCCGGCTCGGGGTCGAGACCGACGCAGACGAGAGTGCCGGCCTGTTGCCAGCGTTGACGCAATGCCTGCATGAAGCTCATCGATACCCTTCCTCGTGGTGATGCCGTGCTTGCTGCAAACGCGGCTGTTTCGTTTCTATGTCGGCGCCGGGATTAGCGTCCCGACGCCGCTGTACGCTTATCGATTCCCGATTCCCGATTCCCGATTCCCGGCCCTCAAGTCACGATGATCGGCGCGCCGTGGGTGACCACGACGGTGTGTTCGAACTGCGCGGCATAACCGCGGCGGCAACGCATCGCCCAGCCGTCGTCGCTTTCGTCGACCTGGGTGCAGTGGGTGGCCAGGAAGGGTTCGATCGTGATCACCATGCCGTCGTGCAGCCGGCGGGTATCGCGCGGGTCGTAGTAGCCGGGAATGCTGCCGGGCGCCTCGTGCAGCGAACGGCCTACGCCGTGGCTGCCGAGGTTGCGGATTACCCGGAAACCGCGCCGTGCGGCGATGCCTTCGACGGTGCGGCCGATGCTGTTGATCAGGTTGCCGGCGCGCAACTGCGCGATCGCCGCGTCGCGGGCCTCGCGCGTGGCATCGAGCAGGCGCTGTTGCGCTTCGCTGGCGGTACCGACCACGAAGCTGCCGCCGGTGTCGGCGAAGTAGCCGTCGAGCTCGGCCGAAACGTCGATGTTGACCAGGTCGCCGTCGCGCAGCACGGTGTCGTCGGGAATGCCGTGGGCGGCGACCGCGTTGATGCTGATGCAGGTCGCGCCGGGGAAATCGTAGGTCAGCGCAGGCGCCGAGCGCGCGCCGGCCGCGCGCATCATCTGCGCGCCGATCGCATCGAGGTCGCGCGAGACCGCGCCGGCCACCGCGGCTTCGCGCATGGTCGCCAGAATGCCCGACACCAGCGCGCCCGCGCGGCGCAGCCCTTCGAGTTCGTAAGCTTGTTCGACGGTCATGATGCGCTCCTCGGTCGGTGGGGGAGGCAGGGCGGCGGCGATCGGTCGGTGCGCATCGTTCGTATCGGGCCTCGGCCTCAGGCCAGCGCGCGGACCAGCATCGCCATCGCCGCGCTGGCGACGGTGGTGATCGAGGCGATGATCGCACTGTCCTTGAGGCTGGTGTGCAAAGCCAGCATGAAGGCGGCGACGAACGAGCCCGACAACATGACGAGGATCGCGATCGCAGCGAGACCTTCGAACTGGGTGATGCCGGTGGACAGGCCGAAACTGAGCAGGCCGAAGATCGCCAGCAGCGGCAGCGCTGCGGCCCAGATCACCGCCTTGGCCGCCTCGCCCCAACCTGTTTCCAGGTCGACGGCCTTGTCGGCCGCGACCCGCACCACCGCGGTGGTGACCAGGAACCAGGCCGCGAATTTCATCGCCGCCTCGGGCGCGAAGGCGAGAAAGGCGATGAAGCACAGCAGTGGAAGCAGGACGGCAGGCATGTGCGGACCGGTGGGCGTAGTGGCGATTGCGGGTCTGGCCCGGGTTCGCATCGAGCGATAGGTGGGCAAGGCCCGGTCGTCGCGGCGAGAGCGCGAACCCGCGTCCCGTCGTTCCGGCGAACGCCGGCGCCGATCTCGATCTGTGCTGCGCGGGTTTTGTCGCGCAGGCCCGGGACGGGCGAAAACGACGGACGCCCCGTCGTCGGGATCGATGCGGCCACGCCGCCCGCGCGCTGAGCGCGGGCGGCCCGGAGCCTTACTTCAGCGCCTTGAAGCGCAGGCGGTGCGGACGTGCGCCTTCTTCGCCGAGGCGACGCTTCTTGTCGTCCTCGTATTCGCGGTAGTTGCCCTGGAAGAACTCCACGTGCGAATCGCCTTCGAAGGCGAGGATGTGGGTGGCGATGCGGTCGAGGAACCAGCGGTCGTGCGAGATGACCACCGCGCAACCCGGGAACTCCAGCAAGGCGTCTTCGAGCGCGCGCAGGGTTTCCACGTCGAGGTCGTTGGACGGTTCGTCGAGCAGCAGCACGTTGCCGCCCTGCAGCAGGGTCTTGGCCAGGTGCAGACGGCCGCGTTCGCCGCCCGACAGCGAGCCGACCATCTTCTGCTGGTCCTGGCCCTTGAAGTTGAAGCGGCCGATGTAGGCGCGCGACTGGATCTCGACGCCGTTGATGTTGAGGATGTCGGCGCCGCCGGAGACTTCCTGGAAGACGTTGTGGTTGCCTTCGAGCTTGTCGCGGCTCTGGTCGACGTAGGCGATCTTGGTGCTCGGGCCCTTGACGATCTCGCCGGTGTCCGGGGTTTCCTGGCCGGTGATCATCTTGAACAGGGTCGACTTGCCGGCGCCGTTGGGGCCGATGATGCCGACGATCGCGCCCGGCGGAATGATGAAGCTCAAGTCGTCGATGAGCAGGCGGTCGCCGAACGACTTGGAGACGTTCTTGAACTCGATCACCGAATTGCCCAGGCGCTCGCCCGGCGGGATGAAGATTTCGTTGGTCTCGTTGCGGCGCTGGTACTCGACCGAGTTGAGTTCTTCGAAGCGGGCCAGACGGGCCTTGCCCTTGCTGCGGCCGCCCTTGGCGTTGCTGCGCACCCACTCGAGTTCCTTGGCCAGCGCCTTCTGGCGCGCCTTCTCGGTGTTTTCTTCCTGCTTCAGACGCTCGGACTTCTGCTCCAGCCACGCGGTGTAGTTGCCCTTCCACGGAATGCCGCGGCCGCGGTCGAGTTCGAGAATCCACTCGGCGGCGTTTTCGAGGAAGTAGCGATCGTGGGTCACCGCCACCACGGTGCCGGTGTAGCGCGCCAGGAACTGCTCCAGCCATTCGACCGATTCGGCGTCGAGGTGGTTGGTCGGTTCGTCGAGCAGCAGCATGTCGGGCTTCTGCAGCAGCAGCTGGCACAGCGCGACGCGGCGCTTCTCGCCGCCCGACAGCTTGCCGATGATCGCGTCCCACGGCGGCAGGCGCAGCGCGTCGGCGGCGACTTCCAGCTGGTGCTCAAGCGTGTGCGCATCGCCGGAGGCGAGGATCGCTTCCAGGCGCTGCTGTTCGGCGGCGAGCTTGTCGAAGTCGGCGCCTTCTTCGGCGTAGGCCTCGTAGATCTTGTCGAGCGCGGCCTGCGCGCTGAGCACGTCGCCGACGCCCACTTCGACCGCTTCGCGCACGGTCTGGGTCGGATCGAGCTGCGGCTCCTGGGCCAGGTAACCGACCTTGATGCCGGTGGCCGGGCGCGCTTCGCCGCTGAAATCGGTATCGACGCCGGCCATGATCTTCAGCACCGTCGACTTGCCCGCGCCGTTGAGGCCGAGCAGACCGATCTTGGCGCCGGGGAAGAACGACAGCGAGATGTCCTTGATGATCTGACGCTTCGGCGGCACGGTCTTGCTGACGCCGTTCATGGTGTAGATGTATTGCATGCGGGCTCCGAAGCATGGACGCGCCGAGCCGGGCCGAGGGATGGCCTGGGGCGGGGCGGGAAACCGCGATTATCCCGCAGGCGCTGGCTGCGTTCCAGCGCGAGGGCCGGCGGGATAGGGCGGGTGTAGCGGGACGGGGAGCCGCCGAGAGCCCGCAGACGAGGCCCGGAAAGGGCCGCTGGGGCTGTACGGCGGCCGGATCGGCGCCTCAGGCGGCCGGCGCCTCGTTGCGGACAGGGCTGGAGAGATCGAAAGCCTTGCCGTGCCTGGGTTCAGCTTCGCCGACGGGGTTACAGCCAGACGATCAGCGCGATGACGCCGGCGACCAGGGCGTACTTGAGCGCGTAATACGTGCCCTTGCTGCGCGCCCGCAAGGCCTTGGTCTTCAGGCGCAGGGCATAGAAATACTTGAACAGGCGGTTGATGCCGCCGGTCTTGTCGCCTTCCATGTTCGGCGATGCGCCCGCGGCGATCAGGTTCTTGGCGATGAACCGGTTCAGGGCGCGCGCCCAGCCCCAGCGCATCGGCCGTTCGATGTCGCAGAACAGGATGATGCGGTTCTGCTCGGAACCGTTCTGGGCCCAGTGGATATAGGTCTCGTCGAACATGGTCCATTCGCCGTCGCGCCAGCTGTAGCGGGTGCCGTCGACGTCGATGAAGCAGGCGTCGTCGTTGGGCGTGTCCAGGCCCAGGTGCAGGCGCAGCGAGCCGGCATAGGGGTCGCGGTGCGGGCGCAGCTCGCCGCCGGGCGGCAGCTCGGTGAACATCGCCGCCTTGACCCCGGGGATCTGCCGCAGCAGCTCGGTGGTGACCGGGCACAGCTCGGCCGCCGAGGGGTGGGCGTCGTCGTACCACTTCAGGTAGAAGCGCTTCCAGCCGCGGCGGAAGAACGAGTTGAAGCCGACGTCGTTGTAGCCGTCGGCGGCCTTGATCTGCTGGATCGCGCGCAGATGCAGGGCTTCGGCGCGGATGTCGCGCCAGCGCGCGCGCAGCGGTTCGAGCTCGGGGAAATGCTGGTCCGGGCTCAGGAAAGCGGTGGTCGGCACGCGCGAACAGGCGTACATCAGCACGTTGACCGGCGCCATGAAGGTCGAGTGGTCGAGCAATTGGCGGCCAAGACGGTGGCGTACGCGGCCGCGCAGGTGCACGTACACCGCGCTGGCGAGGAACAGGAAAACGAAGACCCATTTCACGATCGGGACATCCAGAAGCAAGGCAGGGGAGGCGACGGAGCGCGCAGGCTGTATTGTCCGTCGGCGCCGGGGCCGGCGGCAGCCCCGCTTTGGCGGTTGGCCGCCATACGCCCCTAGGCTAACATTTCAAGTCTTACGTCAAGCCCGCCCGCGGATCCACACGGCCCGGCCTGATGCGAGGTTTCCCCCTCCCTCCCGTCCGTACTCTCCCCTCCCGAGGCCGCGTAATGTTCCCGAGCCACACCCGTATTGCCGGATTTGACGATGAACTCGCCCAGGCCATCGCCGCCGAGGTCCGTCGCCAGGAAGACCACGTCGAGCTGATCGCCTCGGAAAACTACGCCAGCCCGCGCGTCCTCGAAGCCCAGGGCAGCGTCCTGACCAACAAGTACGCCGAGGGCTATCCGGGCAAGCGCTATTACGGCGGTTGCGAATTCGTCGACATCGCCGAGCAGTTGGCGATCGACCGCGTCAAGCAACTGTTCGGCGCCGACTACGCCAACGTCCAGCCGCATTCGGGCTCGCAGGCCAATCAGGCGGTGTATTTCGCCCTGCTCAACCCGGGCGACACCATCCTCGGCATGAGCCTGGCCCACGGCGGCCACCTCACCCACGGCGCCAAGGTCAATGCCAGCGGCAAGCTGTTCAACGCCGTGCAGTACGGCGTCAACGACCAGGGCCTGATCGATTACGACGAAGTCGAGCGCCTGGCGGTCGAGCACAAGCCGAAGATGGTCGTGGCCGGCTTCAGCGCCTATTCGCAGGTCGTCGACTGGGCGCGCTTCCGCGCCATCGCCGACAAGATCGGCGCCATCCTGTTCGTCGACATGGCCCACGTCGCCGGCCTGATCGCCGCGGGCGTCTACCCGAGCCCGGTGCCGCACGCCCACGTCGTCACCTCGACCACCCACAAGACCCTGCGCGGCCCGCGCGGCGGCATCATCGTCGCCAAGGACCCGTCCGAGGACCTGGTCAAGAAGCTGCAGAGCATCGTCTTCCCGGGCATCCAGGGCGGTCCGCTGATGCACGTGATCGCGGCCAAGGCGGTCGCGTTCAAGGAAGCGCTGGAGCCGGAATTCAAGGAATACCAAGCGCAGGTGGTCAAGAACGCCCAGGCGATGGCCAAGACCATCACCGCGCGCGGTTACAAGATCGTCTCCGGCGGCACCCAGAACCACCTGATGCTGGTCGACATGATCGGCAAGGGCATCACCGGCAAGGACGCGGAAGCCGCGCTGGGCCTGGCCCACATCACGGTCAACAAGAACGCCGTGCCGAACGACCCGCAGAAGCCTTTCGTGACCTCGGGCCTGCGCATCGGCACCCCGGCGGTCACCACCCGCGGCTACAAGGAAGCCGATTGCGTCGCCCTGGCCGAATGGATCTGCGACGTGCTCGACAACCCGAAGGACGAAAAGGTCATTGCCGGGGTACGCGAGAACGTGACCAAGCAGTGCGCCCAGTTCCCGGTGTACGGCTGAAGGCGAGTAACGAGTGATGAAGAGTGAGGAACGAGTAAGAACAACTGCCTCGTGGCTTGTTCTTATCGCAGGTTCAGAGGACAGTGGTCAAACCTTCGGCTTTTCCACTCGTTTCTCACTCCTTTCAACTCATTCCTAGCCCATGCATTGCCCCTTCTGCCAGCACCAGGACACCCGCGTCATCGATTCGCGGGTGTCCGACGACGGCGCGACGATCCGCCGCCGTCGCGTCTGCGAGGCTTGCGGGGAGCGTTTCAGCACGATCGAGACGATCGAACTCAAGCTGCCGGTCATCATCAAGGGCGACGGCCGCCGCGAGGCCTTCGACGCGCGCAAGCTGCGCGCCGGTTTCGACCGCGCCCTGCAGAAGCGGCCGGTCTCGGAAGAACAGATCGAATCGGCGGTACGAGCGGTAGTCCACCAACTGCGCATGACCGCCGAGCGCGAACTCGCTTCGCGCCGGGTCGGCGAGTTCGTCATGGCCGAGCTGCGCAAGCTCGATCACGTCGGCTACGTGCGTTTCGCCTCGGTGTATCGCTCGTTCGAGGACGTCGCCGATTTCCGCGAAGAGCTCGACCGGCTCGAACGCGACATACCGGGCGAGGGGCAACTGCCCTTGCTCGGCGAGGACGAGCCGCGTCCGGACAAGAAGAGGCGCTGAGCGCATCGGCCGACGCGGGCCATTTTTACGCGGCGAAGGGAGTTCGCGCATGTTGAAGGCATACCGATCCGCACTGCCGATGCTCGCCTTGTCGATGCTGGCCTTGCTGCCATGCTGGGCTTTGGCGACCGATCCGATCGAGGAGCGGCAGCGCGCGGCGCTGGCCGGCCACTATTACCTGGAAGGCGCCGACGACGCCGGTTCGGAGCTGGTGCTCGAGCCCGACGGACGTTTCCAATGGAGCCTCAGCTACGGCTTGATGGTCGAGTCGGCCAGCGGCCAGTGGAACGTCGGCGGCAACGGCATCGTGCTGAGCGTGCAAGCGCCCGTGCGCGAGCAGACGGTGTTCTCGCTCGACCAGGTCGTGGCCTGGACGCCGGACGCGCAAAAGCGCCTGGAGGAGTTCGCGGTAGAACGGCAAGACGCTTTGATCGAGGAAGCCTGCGGTTACTTGAAGACCTACCGGTCCGGTTCGGAATATGCCGAGTTGCTTGCGGCCAGCTTGCCCGAGGCCGATCCGGCCGATCGCGCGGGCCGCAGCGCCGCCGAAGCCTCGCTGGCGCCGGCGCTGGCGGCGCTCGAACAATCGCGGCTGGCGCTGGAAGCGACGGCTGCGCAGACGAAGCCGAAAGCCTGGCAAGCGCCGCCGCCGAGCAATGCGGCCTCGGCTGCAGCGGCTGCGGCGGGCGCTGAAGAAGACGGCGCAGAACAAGACGGTGCGCTTGAAGACGGCACGCTCGAAGACGGTCAGGTCGCGGCGGATATCGCGGTGCGCACCTATCTGCAGCGGCTCGAGCAAGTCGGCGCACTGCACGCGGCCGCGGGCCGCGCCATGCCGAAGCAGCCCGCTCCGCGATTCGACCGCGAACGCTGCCTCGACCCGGCGGCCAAGGCCGATGGGCGCGGCGGCTATGCGCTCGTGATCGGCGACCCGCAGCGCGGCTACCGGGCCCAGGGGATCGGCGTCGAGTTCGTGTATTCCGACGGCCGCAGCGAGCGCACCGAAACCAGCCCGGGCGGTTGGGCCCTGGCGGTGCAGCGTCCCGGCGTGCGACTCGTCCAGGCGATCTTGCAACCGGCCGATCGTCCGCGCGAAACCCTGGCGCTGGACGAAAGCAAAGGCCGCATTTTCGCGATACGCCTGGACACCGCCGCGGCGATGCCCGCCTCGTTCGAACAACTCATCCTGACCCAGGACGGCGGCGATCTGATCGCACCCCGAATACCCGGCCGTTATGTGCGGCATTGAGTGTCTGCAGGAGGATGCGATGAACGATGGGACCGCCACGCGAGATGGCATCAGGGCCGCGGTCGTGCAGACCGGCGCCGATCGATCCACGCGACGCCGAAGCCCTGCGGGTTACGCCAATGCGCTCGCCGTGATCGCGTGCTTCGCGCTTCCGGCGAGCTCCGCCGTCGCCGCTTGCGAACCGGCCGACGCGGCGCTGGCGGGGGCTTATGCCGGTATCGAAGCGAAGACGGCGCCGCGCCTGCAGTTGAACCGGGACGGCAGCTTCCGCATGCGCGAGGTGCCGATGCCCGGCATGGACGTGGCCGGCTGCTGGCAACGCAGCGAGCAAACCGTCGTGCTGGTGGAGCGCGCGCCCGACAGCGAGAACGGACTCCGGCGCAAGCTGCCGCCGCCGTTGACCGAAGCCGATCTGAACGAGGTGCGAGGCGACGGCATCGGCACCCTGCAGCAGGCCGTCGACGCGGGTCTGCTGCCGCCGGGGGCTTGGTGGGCGCATCGGCCGCGTAGGCCCGGCGAAACGCTGCGGCTGAAGGTTTACGAGCCGCGCTATGGTCTGGCGGTGGGCGATGCCAAGGCCATGCTGCGATTGGCCGACGGCCGGGTGGTCGAGCAAAGCGCAGTGCAGGGCGCCGATGGCGAGTTCGAGTTCGACGCCTTGCCCGCCGACGCCGCGGTGAAGGCGATCGGCGTACGCTTCCCCGAGCAGCCCGATACGCCACGCTGGCTGACGGTGGACGACCCGACCAAGCTGCTGTACCTGATCGAGTTCGACGCGCAGGCCACCGGCGCGGCCGAAGGCGGCGTGATGACGCTGACCGTGCAGGCCGACCGCAGTCTGATCTCCGATTTCCCCGACGCCACCCACTTCAAGCGCGCACCATGACCCTAGCATTCACCGCCATCGATCACCTCCACATGGCCCGCGCGTTGCGCCTGGCCGAGAAAGGCGCCTACACCACCAAGCCCAATCCCATGGTCGGTTGCGTGATCGCGCATGGCGATGAGGTGGTCGGCGAAGGCTGGCACGAGCGCGCCGGCGAGCCGCATGCGGAAGTGCATGCGCTGCGCGCGGCCGGCGAGCGCGCACGCGGCGCGACCGCCTACGTGACCTTGGAACCCTGCGCCCACACCGGACGCACCGGGCCGTGCAGCGAGGCCTTGATCGGCGCCGGTGTCGCCCGCGTGGTCGCGGCGATGCGCGACCCGTTCCCGCAGGTGGACGGCGCCGGTTTCGCGAAACTGCAGGCGGCCGGCATCGAAGTCGCAAGCGGTTTGATGGAAGCGCAGGCGCGTGCGCTCAATCGCGGCTTCCTGTCGCGCATCGAGCGCGGCCGGCCGTGGTTGCGGGTCAAGCTGGCGACCAGCCTGGATGGGCGCAGCGCGCTCGCCAGCGGCGAATCCAAGTGGATCAGCGGCGAGGCCTCGCGCCTGGACGTGCAGCATTGGCGTGCGCGCGCCGGTGCGATCGTGACCGGCGCCGGCACCGTGCTCGCCGACGATCCCTCGCTGACCGTGCGCCTCGGCGACGACACCGCCTTCGTCGCGCCCTTGCGGGTGGTGCTCGATCCGGGCCTGGCCACGGTCGCGCGCGGCCGTGTGCGCGAAGGCGATGCGCCGACCCTGTACCTGCATGCGCCCGACGCCAAGCCGCCGCGCGGCTTCGCCGCCCAGCATGCGGCGGTGCCGATGCGCGAGGGGCGGATCGACCTGGAAGCGGTGCTCAAGCTGCTCGCCGAGCGCGGCGTCAACGAGATCCAGCTCGAAGCCGGCGCGACCCTGGCCGGCGCCTTCCTCGCCGGCGGTTGGGTCGACGAGGTCCTGCTGTACGTCGCACCGGTCTTGCTCGGCGAGAGCGCACGGCCCTTGTTCGACGGGCTCGGCATCGAAGCGATGAAGGACAAACTGCGCCTCGACCTGGTCGATGTGCGCCGCATCGGCGAGGACACTCGCGTGCTGTTGCAGCCGCGGCGGGGGGAGCTAGGAACCAGGAGTGAGTAGTGAGGAGTGAGCGCAAGCCCGGGGGCGTCCGTTTTACTCACTTCTGACTTTTCCCTCCTCACTTCCTGCTTCTCTTGGGTGATGCAAGCTCGACGGCGGAAGCCGGGACCGGGCGAAAAGCTCGCCGCGTTTCGGCTCTGCTCACTCCTTACTCCTCACTCCTCACCTCCCATGAATCAAAACGCCTTCAAGGATCATTTCTCCGCGCTCGCCGGCGCCTATGCGGCGGCGCGGCCCGAGTATCCCGAGGCCTTGTTCGACCTGATCGCGGCCCAAGTGCCGGCGACGGCGCGGGTCTGGGAAGCCGGTTGCGGCAGCGGCCAGGCTACGCGCGGCCTGGCCGCGCGCTTCGCCCAGGTCCACGCGACCGAGCCGAGCGCGCAACAGATCGAACAACACTGGGCGCACGACGCGTCCCTGCGCGGCAGCGGCAACGTCAGCCTGGCGATCGAACCGGCCGAGCGCACCGACCAGGCCGACGCCAGCGTGCAGCTGATCGCGGTCGCGCAGGCGCTGCACTGGTTCGAGCGCGAGCGTTTTTTCGCCGAGTGCGAGCGGGTGTTGGCGCCCGGCGGCGTGCTCGCGGCCTGGGGCTACTGCGATTTCCTGGCTCCGGAAGGCATGGTCGGTGCGGTCGCCGACTTCCGCGAGCAGATCGAGGAGTACTGGCCGCCCGAGCGGGTCCAGATCGAACAGCGTTATGCCGGCTACGAATGGCCGTTCCCGGCCTTGCCGGCGCCGGCGCTGTGGCTGGAGGCGGAGTGGGGGCTGCGGCGCTTTCTCGGTTATTTGAACAGCATGTCGGCGACGGCGCGCTGCCGCGCGGCCACCGGCGAGGACCCGGTCGCGCGTCACGGGCCGGCGCTGTCGGCGGCCTGGGGCGCTTCGGGCGATATACGGACCCTGCAATGGCCGCTGTTCCTGCATTTGCGCCGCAAGCCGGGCTGAACGCCGGGGCGGGAGCGAGGCGGGGAGGCGTGGCGGGCTGCCGAGGCCGGCGCGGTCTGGCGGATGCCGCGGGCAGGGCCGGAAATCCGAGCGTTTCTTACGAGTATGCCTGAAGCCCATGTCGTCCAGGTCCGGCCAGGTCGGGCATGGCCGCAGCGCCATGGGCGGAACACTGCATCCGCAGCCGACCGCGGCGGACAACCGGCCCGGCGCGACCCGGGTGCTAAACTGCGCCCGCCGGTTCGCCGGCGCTTCATTACGTAACGTCTTCAGGGCGGGGCGAAACTCCCCACCGGCGGTAGGCGCGGTTACGCGCGAGCCCGCGAGCGCCTTCGGGCCGCGGTTCCGATTCGGGACCCGGCGCGGAGGGTCAGCAGATCCGGTCCGATGCCGGAGCCGACGGTCACAGTCCGGATGAAAGAAGACGGCTACGCGCGACTCCTCTCGCAAGAGCAGGGAGACCGAACCCGCGGCGACGCCGCGGGTCGTGCGTTGGCCATGCCTTGAGGCGTTTTTCGCTCACCATCATGCGGGAAACGTTTCATGACCCACTTCCATCGCGACACCGCAGCGGCGCTCCGCCAGGAGATCCGCTGATGTTCACCGGCATCATCGAAGGCGTCGGCTCGCTCGCCGCCAGCCAAGACCTCGGCGGCGACGTGCGTCTGCGTATCGCCACCGGCACCCTCGATTTCAGCGCGCCCAAGCTCGGCGAGAGCATCGCCGTCAACGGCGTCTGCCTGACCGTGATTTCGTTCGACGAACGCTCGTTCGAGGCCGACGCCTCCACCGAGACCTTGTCGCTGACCACGCTCGGCGCGCTCAAGCACGGCGCCATCGTCAACCTCGAGCGGGCGATGCGCCCGACCGATCGCCTCGGCGGGCACATGGTCAGCGGCCACGTCGACGGCGTCGGCGCGGTGCTGAGCGTGCACGAAGACGCACGCGCCCAGCGCTGGCGCTTCCGCGCGCCGGCATCGCTGCTGCGCTACATCGCCAAGAAGGGTTCGATCTGCGTCGACGGCGTCAGCCTGACCGTCAACGAAGTCGACGACGAAGGCTTCGAGGTCGCCTTGATCCCGCACACCGTCGAGCACACCGCGTTCGCGCAGACCGCGGTCGGCGATGCGGTCAACCTGGAAATCGACCTGGTCGCGCGTTACGTCGAGCGCCTGCTCGGCGCCCGCGTCGACACCTCTGCCGCAGGAGCCGCTGCATGAATTTCGCGACCGTCCCCGAATTGCTCGAGGAAATCCGCGCCGGCCGCATGGTCGTGATCGTCGACGACGAAGACCGCGAGAACGAAGGCGACCTGATCATGGCCGCCGAACTGGTGCGCCCGGCCGACATCAACTTCATGGTCACGCATGCGCGCGGCCTGGTCTGTCTGTCGCTGATGCGCGAGCGCTGTCTGCAACTCGGCCTGGGGCCGATGGTGCGCGACAACACTTCCTCGCACCACACCAATTTCACCGTCAGCATCGAGGCCGCCGAGGGCGTGACCACCGGCATCTCGGCCTACGACCGCGCCCACACCGTGCGCACCGCGGTGCGCCCCGATGCCAAGCCCTCCGACCTGGCCCAGCCCGGTCACATCTTTCCGCTGATGTCGCAGCCCGGCGGTGTGCTCAGCCGCGCCGGCCACACCGAGGCGGCGAGCGATCTGGCCCTGCTCGCGGGCCTGGAGCCGGCCGGCGTGCTGGTCGAGGTGCTCAACGCCGACGGCAGCATGGCGCGTCGCCCGCAGTTGGAGGCGTTCGCCGCCGAGCACGGGCTCAAGATCGGTTCGATCGAAGAGTTGATTCGCTATCGCCTCGCCACCGAGCACACGGTCGAGCGCGTCGATGCGCGCACCATAGACACCGAGCACGGGCCGTTCCGCCTGCTGAGCTATCGCGACCGCCTGACCCATGCCTTGCACTTCGCCCTGCAGCGCGGCGAGCCCGATGCCGACGTGCCGACTCTGGTGCGCGTGCACATCCAGAACCCGCTCGCCGATGCGCTGCATTGGCGCCGGCCGGACTTCGGTCCGGCGGTCGGCGACGTGCTGGCGGCGATCGCGCGCGAAGGCAGCGGTGCGCTGGTGGTGTTGGCCGATCACGCCGACGCCGACAGCCTGCTGGCGCGGGTGCGCGAGGCCGCACCCGAAGCCGCGCACGATGGCGCCGGCGGCGACGAGGCGGCCCACACCGTCGTGCCGGTGCCGACCCGCGGCCATGCATTAGCCGAGTGGCGCCGCAACGGCGCCGGCGGGCAGATCCTGGCCGACCTCGGCCTGGGCAAGCTGCGTGTGCTCGGCACCCCGCGCCGGCAGATCGGCCTGGCCGGCTTCGGCCTGGAAGTCGTCGAGTACGTCGACATCGCCAAGCTGGGCTGAGGCTTCAGGCCTGGGGCCGGCGGCCGCTCGCGGCGGCCGGCCCATCGCAGGCGTGGATTCCGTGCCGCGCCGGCCCGAGGCAACCGACTTGAGCGTTCCGTCCTCCGGCACCGGCGGCCCCCAGCCGTTAAACTACCCCTTTCGTCCAGCCGATTTCCCCTCATGCCCCATTACGAAGGCGACCTGCGCAGCCCCGAGGGCGCGCGCTACGCCATCATCGCCAGCCGCTGGAACCCGCGCATCACCGACACCCTGGTCGCCGGCGCCCGCAAGACCTTCGCCGAGCACGGCGTCGCCGAGGACGCCATCGACGTGGTCCGCGTCCCCGGCGCCTGGGAATTGCCGGTGGTCGCCGCCCGCTTGGCCGTCGCCGGCCGGCACGCCGCCGTGGTCGCGCTCGGCTGCGTCGTGCGCGGCGATACCCGTCACTACGAACAAGTCGCCGACGGTTGTTCCGACGGCCTGATGCGCGTGTCGCTCGACTATGGCCTGCCGATCGCCAATGGCGTGCTGGCGGTCGAACGTCACGAGGATGCCGAGGCCCGCGCCGGCGGCAATCACGGCAACAAGGGCGAGGAAGCGGCGCTGGCCGCCCTCGAAATGAGCCATCTGCTGGGGCAATTGCCATGAACCGCCGTCGTCAGGATGGAATAGATCCGGTCGCGCGTTCGCGCGCCCGCCGCCGCGCCTTGCAGGCCGTGTACGCCTGGCAGCTGTCGGGTTCCCGGGTCAACGACGTGATCGGCCAGTTCGCCCACGAGCAGGCCCACGAAGTCGCCGACCTCGATTACTTCGAGGACCTGGTGCGCGGCGTCGACAAGCACCAGGAGGAGTTGGACGTCGCCCTGGCGCCGTTCCTCGACCGCGATGTCGAACAGGTCGACCCGATCGAGCGCGCCGCGCTGCGCATCGCTGCTTACGAGCTGCGCCATCGTCTCGATGTGCCGTACCGCGTGGTGATCAACGAGGCGATCGAAACGGTCAAGCGCTTCGGCGCCGAGCACGGCCACACCTACGTCAACGGCGTGCTCGATCATGCCGCCGCCGATTGGCGCGCGACCGAATTCGGGGCGTCGAAGAAGCGCTGATTCCGCACCCATCCGGGCGTCGCCCAGGCGACGCCCGCGCCCGGACGAGAGCGCGATGAGACCGCGATGAGCGCAGCCGAGTTCGACCTGATCGCCCGCATTCGCGCCCGCATCGGCGCCGGCCAGGCGCCGCGCGACGATGTGGTGCTGGGCATCGGCGACGATGCCGCCTTGTTGCAGCCGCCTGCCGGTCAACAATTGGTCGTCGCTACCGATACCCTCAACCGCGGCGTGCATTTCGCCGACGATGCGGCGCCGGCCGGCATCGGCTGGAAGTCGCTGGCGGTGAATCTGTCCGACCTCGCCGCGATGGGCGCGAGCCCGGCCTGGTGCACCTTGTCGCTGTCCTTGCCGGCCGAGCCCGGCTTCGCGACGGAGGCCTTCGTCGATGGTTTTCTCGATGGCTTCGTCGAACTCGCCGCCCGACACCGGGTCGCCCTGGTCGGCGGCGACACTACCCGCGGCCCCTTGTCGGTGTGCGTGACCGTGCTCGGTTTCGTCGAGCCCGGCGCGGCTTTGCGCCGCGATGGCGCGCAGGCCGGCGACGAGGTCTGGGTCACCGGCACGCTCGGCGATGCCGCCGCGGCGCTGGCCTTGGCCGGCATCGCGCCGTACTGCGAATACGAAGTGCGCCGCAACGACGGCGACGCGCACACCGATGCCGAGCGATTGTTCGAACGCCTGCACAGGCCCACACCGCGGGTGAGCGCAGGCCGTGCCTTGTGCGGCCTGGCCCATGCCGGTATCGATGTTTCCGACGGTTTGCTCGCCGACCTCGGCCATGTTTGCGCGGCGTCCGGCGTGGACGCTTGCATCGACGCCGATGCGTTGCCGGTGTCGCGCGCTTTGGCCGCGGCCTGCGCCGGCGACGCCCGCAGGGCCTTGCAACTGAGCGGCGGCGACGATTACGAGCTGTGTTTCACCGCGCCGCCGGGTCGACGCGCGGCGATAGAACAGGCCTTGAGCCGGGGCGATTCGACGGCGCGGGTGATCGGCCGGATCGAAGCGCGGCAAGCGGGGGCGGAGTGCGCGGTGCGCGTGCACACGAGCGATGGCTCGGTGTGGACACCGACCCGGAAGGGATACCAACACTTCGCTTGATCGTTCTTCGTTTCTGCGCTGCAGCCGCTGCGCGCCGGGCTGATCATGAGGCGAGTGTGTGACATCGCTCAGATCGCATTACTAAAAAGTTCAGACCCGCTTAATCGCCTGAGTGCGAGGGTGGCGCAACTTCTCAACCGAGCCTTCGCTCATGCGCCACTCCGCTCCGGAACGCGATCTGCTCACCCTGGAATCGGAGCGAACCGGCGGTGTCGCGACCGGCTTCAATATCGCGTTGGCCCTGGCGCTCGGCGCCATGGCGAGCGGCTGCGGCGCGGTACGTTCGATCGCCGGCATCAACACGATCCAGTTGCAGGACGCCCAGGTCAGCGCGATGGAAACCGACATCGGCCCCGGCGTGAGCACGATCTGCCCGCGCCAGCCGGTGCAGATGCACGTGGCCGTCACCGCACGGCTGGCGCGCGAGCCGGCGCCGGCCGGTTACGAAACCTGGCATGGCGGCACCGGTACCCGCCGCAACGGCATGTTGGATTTCCGCAACTTCGATTTCTCGAGCGCGCATGGCCGGTTCGACGAGATGGGGTGGTTCACGCCCAATCCCGACGTGCTGGCGAGCGTGGACAGCGGTTTCGCGATATCCACGCGATTGCTGCATCCGCGGGCGCAATTGGCGCAGTCGCGGCATTACCTCGCCGACTACGGTTGCATCGTCAGCGTCGGCACGCCCGGTGGACCGGGTGAGCGGGGCCGCGACGGCAGCAGCGGTTCCGACGGTCGCGACGGCCGCAGCGGCGTCGATGGAGAGCACGGCGATCATGCTCGCGACGGCGACGATGGCGAACGCGGCGGTCCGGGCTACGAGGGACCGCAACTGCGCATGTACGCCACCTACGTGAGCACGCGCTCGCATCCGAAGTTGATCGCCGTGCGGGTGACCGGCGATTTCGACGACTTCGTGCTGGCGCCTGCCGACCGTCCGCTGACCTTGGTTGCGGCCGGCGGCCTCGGTGGCGCAGGTGGAAACGGCGGCAGTGGCGGTCGCGGCGGCGATGGCGGCCGGGGCGAAGGCGCGCGGCAGCAAAGCGAGAAGCGCCGCTTCGGTAACAACGGCAACGGCGGTTCCGGTGGCGATGGCGGCGACGGTGGCGACGGTGGCGATGGCGCACCCGGCGGCATCGGAGGAAGCGGCGGCCGGATCGAGCTGACCTACGATCGGCGTTATCCCGAGCTGGCGCAGTGGCTGCGGTTCGATGTCGCGGGCGGCCCGGGTGGCGAGGGCGGCCGCAGCGGCAGCGCCGGCAGCCAGGGCAGCGGCGGCAGCAGCGGGGCCGGCGGCAGTAGCGGGAGGACCGGCCGCAATGGGTTCTCCGGCCGTTCCGGCCCGGTCGGTGCGCCCGGCAGGCCAGGACAGGTCGAGGCGAATGCGGGCGAGGTCGGAGGGTATTTCAGCGGTCTACCCGGAGTGCGCAGGCTGTAAGCGTCGATGCGCGAGCCCCGGGCGCGCGGTCGGGGATCGGATTGGGGAATGGGACCGATCGGCATCGCGCGACCGCGCAACTGAGCGGCAACGCTACGCGTCCGGCAGCAGCTTGCCCGGATTGAGGATGCCGTCGGGGTCGAACACGCTTTTCAACTGACGCATCAGTGCCAACGTGGCCGCATCGACGGCCTGCGGCATGAACTCGCGTTTGGCCAGGCCGATGCCGTGCTCGCCGGACAAGGTGCCGCCGAGCGCCAGGGCGAGCGCGAACACCCGCGACATCGCTGCATGGGCACGCTCGTTCTGCGCATCGTCGGCAGGGTCGTAGAGCAGGTTGACGTGCAGGTTGCCGTTGCCGGCATGGCCGAAGCAGACGATCGGCAGATCGAACTCGCGCGCCAGCGCCTGCACACCGTCGACCAGCTCGGGGATGCGCGACACCGGCACCACCACGTCTTCGTTGATCTTGCCCGGCGCCAGCGTGCGCAGCGACGGCGACAGCGCCTTGCGCGCGGCCCAGAGTTTTTCGCGCGCGGCTTCGTCGCTGGCGTCGTCGAGCGAGATCAGGCCCTCGCCCTGCGCCGCGCGTTTCAAGGCGGCGATCGAATGCGGCAGGGTCTGCGCGTCGCCGTCGGCTTCGATCATCAGCAAGGCGCCGGCCTGCGCGGGCAGATCGGCGCCGCCGACGTCGCGTGCCAGTTGCACCGCACGCGCGTCCATGAATTCGAGCATCGACGGAGTGACCGGCTGCGCCATCAGCCGCGCCACCGCTTGCGCCGCCGCCGAGACGTCGCGGTAGATCGCGCGCAAGGCCGCGCGCGCCGGCGCCGCCGGGGTCAGGCGCAAGCTCGCCTCGACGATCAAGGCCAGGGTGCCTTCGCTGCCGACCAGCAGGCGATGCAGGTCGTAGCCGGTGGAGCCCTTGGTGGTCGCAGTGCCGCAGACGATCAGTTCGCCGGCGCCGGTCACCGCGGTCACCGCGAGCACGTTGTCGCGGCTGGCGCCGTACTTCACCGCGCGCGGCCCGCCGGCATTGCAGGCCAGGTTGCCGCCGACCGTACTGAAGGCGGCGCTGGTCGGGTCCGGCGGCCAGAACAGGCCGTGCGACTTCAACGCGATCTGCAGGTCGCCGTTGAGCACGCCGGGCTCGACGATCGCGCAGCGGTCGCCCGGGCGGATCTCGAGGATGCGGTTCATGCGCTCGAACGAGACCACCACGCCGCCGGCGACCGGCACCGAGGCGCCGGTGGTGTTGGTGCCGCGCCCGCGCGCGATCACCGCCACGCGGTGGCGACGGCAGGCGCGCACCAACGCGAGCACCTGTTCGCGCGTGCGCGGCAGCGCCACCGCATCGGGCATGGCGTGGCGGCGCGAGTTGTCGTAGGCGTAAGCGAGGCGTTCGCCGGGATCGGTCAACCAGGCTTCGCCAAGCAGGCCCGACAACTCGCGTTGCAGTTCGTCGGGCAGGGCGGTCATTGCGCGCGTTCCGAACGCGGCAACCACTGCCGCATCGTCGCGCCGAGCAGGCCGACCGCGAGCGCGGGCAGGGCGATCCAGCGCGCTTCCGACCACAGTACTTCGAGGCCGCGCGCGCTGAAGAAGCGTGCGCCGATCGGCGAGACCTCGATCGGCCGCCACGGCGCGAAGATGCGTTGGTCCGACCACGGCCAGTACAGGGCGACGCCGAGGCCGCCGTCGGTCAGCGCATCCAACAACGGATGCGAGACGGTGCAGACGAACAACCACGCGGCCGCGGTCCAGGGCGGCGCACGCAACCAACGCGCGGCGAGCGCACCGAGCGCGGCGATCAGCATGGCGAACGCGAAGGAATGACTGGCGCCGCGATGGCCGAAGTCGTCGGCATAGGCGATGCCGAGCTTGAAGGCGACCACGTCGGCGTCCGGCAACATCGCCGCGAGCGCGCCGGCGACCAGCAGGCGGCGGTCGATCACCCGCGACCCGAGCGCCCAACCCAGGGCGAGCGGTACCACGGCATGGGTCATCACGGTCGGCATCGGGCAGTCGTCTCAGAGATCGTCGGCGCGGAAGGCGTCGCGCAACCAGTTCAGGCGCGGCGCGGCGGGATCGCCGTCGGCCTCGACCACATCGAAGCGGCAGGCGCCGTCGGCGAGGCGGGGATGGGCGGCGAGGAAACTCTGCGCCGCGAGCACCAGCTTGCGGCGCTTGCGTGCGTCGACCGAGGCCGCGCCGCCGCCGTAGCGGTCGTCGCGGCGGTAACGCACTTCGACGAACACCAGCACGGCGCCGTCGAGCATCACCAAGTCGAGTTCGCCGAAACGGTAGTTGGCGTTCGCCGCGACTTCGCGCAGGCCGGCGGCGAGCAGATGCGCACGCGCGGCGGCTTCGACCGCGGCGCCGCGCGCGCGCCGGTCCGACGCCGGCGGCGTCGGGCCTGGGGTGCGATCAGCGGCGCGAGGCATCCGCCAGCGGCACCGCGACGCCGCTGCTGAAGGTCGACCACGCCGGCGTGCGCAGCACGGTGCCGAAGCCGTCGATGCGCAGCACGCCGGTGGCGCCGGAAACGAACGCGTCCGAGCGGGTGGCGAGGCGTTCGAGATAGGCCGACAGCAACCAGGCGTCGTAACCGAAGGCGAACAGGCGCGCGCCGGGACCGCGCGCGGTCGGCAGGGTCGCGGCGGCGCCGACGGCGGGCGGCAAGCCGCGCACGCCGCCGCTGGTCCAGGACTCGGACGGGAAGGCGATGCCGTCGAGGACGCGGTCCTGATCCGGCTTGCCGGTGCCCGACAGCAACTGCGAGGTCGCCACGCGCGGCTTGTCGGCCAGGCCGACCAGGGCGAGCTTCGGAATCAGGGTGCGTGCGGCGCTGCCCTTGGTCGCCAGGAACACGGCGTCGACGCCGCCTTCCTTGGCCACGAACGGCGCCAGGTCGGCAGTGCCTTCGCCGACGGTGTCGGTGACCTGGGCGCCGCGTGCGGCCAGGCGTTCCTTAAGGGCGGCGATCGCACGGCGCTGGCCTTCGTCGCCGCCGCCGATGGCGAGCACGCGCACGACTTTGCGCTCGAGCAGGTAGTCGGCCGCGGCGATGCCTTCGTCCTCGGGCGTCAGCGAGAAGCTGACGTTGCCGCTGGGCGGAGCGACGTTGCCGCGATTGAGCGCGAGCACCGGCACCGGCAGGGCGGTCTTGCCGAACAGGGCGCTGACTTCGTCGCGGCCGAGCGGGCCGATCACGAAGTCGTTGCCCGCGGCCGCGGCCTTGTCGTAGGCGGCCAGAGTGCCGCCGGCGGTGCCGGAGGTGTCGTAGAAGACGATCTCGGGGCGACGACGGCTTTCGCCGTAATAGCCGGCGAGCAGGCCGTCGCGCACCGGCGCCGAAGCGGTCGCGAGCGCACCGGTCAGCGGCAGCAACACCGCGAGCTTGACCGGCGGGCGGTAACCGTCGCTTTCGGCCGGCGGACGCTGCCCGGCGCCGCTGAAGCTCCAGTTCGAGGTCTGGTCGAACGGGCGCGGCAAGGGCAGGCCGCGCTGCATCAGCAGGCGGCCGAGGTAGTTGTAGAGCGGATCGCCGACCGGCACGGCATCGGCTTCGCGCGCCAGGGCGGCGTTGTCGAGTTGCGATAGCAGGCGTTCGATCTGTTGTTCGTTCTCGGTCCGCGCCGCGCCGCTGAGGCTGGCGTTATTGCGGGCGAGGTGGGCCGCCTGGGCGATCAGCGGATTGGCCGCGTTGATCGCCGCGACCGGACGGGTTTCGACCGTGGCGCAGCCGCCGAGCAGGGCGGTTGCGGCCAGAAGGCTGAACATCCATGTCATCGCGGGCCGGTTTTTCTTTTGATTCATCGGCTTGCATCCGCCGTCCAGCGGCGTTCCTGTGGGACCGGTTAGGATTCTACCCGCCCTTACCGTAACCGTACGATGCAGACCTCCGGCACCCTTCATATTGTGGCAACTCCGATCGGCAACCTCGGCGATTTGTCGCCGCGTGCGCTCGACACCTTGCGCACGGTCGCGGCGATCTGCGCCGAGGACACGCGCCACACCCGTCAGTTGTTGGCGCATTTCGGCCTGGAACGGCCGTTATTGGCGCTGCATCAGCACAACGAGGAACAGCAGGCGGCGCAGTTGGTGGCGCGCCTGCAGGCCGGCGATTCGCTGGCCTTGGTGTCCGATGCGGGCACCCCGTTGGTCAGCGACCCGGGCTTCCGCCTGGTGCGCGCGGCGCGCGCGGCCGGCATCCGCGTCTCGCCGGTACCCGGCGCCTGCGCCGCCATCGCCGCGCTCAGCGTCGCCGGCCTGGCCTCGGATCGGTTCAGTTTCGAAGGTTTCCTGCCGGCCAAGGGTGCGGCCCGGCGCGAACGCCTGACCCGGCTCGCCGCCGAACCGCAGACCTTGTTGTTCTACGAATCCTCGCATCGCATCGAGGAAACGCTCGACGACATGGTCAACGTGTTCGGCTTCGAGCGGCAGGCGGTGCTGGCGCGTGAGTTGACCAAGTTGTTCGAGACCGTGCTCGACGGCTCGCTCGGCGAACTGGCCGCGCGGGTCAAGGCCGACCCGAACCAGCGCAAGGGCGAGTTCGTGGTGATGGTCGAGGGCGCCGGCGACGATGCCGACGCCAAGGTGGTCGAAGGTTTGCGCCTGTACGCCAAACTGAAAGAGCACCTGCCGCCGTCGACGGCGGCGAAAGTGGCCGCGGAACTCAGCGGCGCGCCGCGCAAAGCCCTGTACGGCAGCGGCGACTAAGGCGCCGCTGTGTCTGACGACGCCGCGCGCTGACGTTCGAGCGCGGCCACCAGTGCATTCATCAGCTCCGGGCCGGCCCGCACCTGGAAGTTCCAGATGTCTTCCGAGACGAAGATCGGCTGGCCGTTGAGCTGCAGGACGCGTTCGCCGCCGTCGATGCCGAAGCAGCGCTCCAACTCGGCTTCGGTTTCACGAATCGAGCGATAGGCCGGCCAGAAGGCCGAGCGCAGTTCGCTTTCGCTCCATGCGGGCAGACGCTCGGCCAAATCCTCAGCGCCGGTCAGCCCATGGCGGCGCAGCATGCCCAATGGATACAGCGGGTAATGATCTTCGGGGGCGTCGCTTTGCATGAGGGCGGCCGATCCTTGCCGTGGGATGACGTGGTTTCCGCCAATTTAACCGCGCGCCGGCGATTCGGCCCGGCGCGTGCGACAATGCCGGCGCGGAGTCGGCCAGGCAGTCGCGTCATCGGATCGCAAGATCCGGTGCCGAGGAAAGTCCGGGCTCCACAGGGCACGGTGCCAGGTAACGCCTGGGCGGCGCAAGCCGACGGAAAGTGCAACAGAGAGTAGACCGCCGAACGGCCCGCAAGGGTGCGTGGTAAGGGTGAAACGGTGCGGTAAGAGCGCACCGCGAGTCTGGCAACAGACCGGCACGGCAAACCCCACCGGGAGCAAAACCAAATAGGGAGACTATGTCGCGGCCCGCGATGTCTCCGGGTAGGTTGCTTGAGCGTAACGGCGACGTTGCGCCTAGAGGAATGACTGTCCACGACAGAACCCGGCTTATCGGCCGGCTTCGCGCTTCTTGGCTACGCCAAGAAGCCCCAAAATTTGCGTTGCAAATTTCGGGCCCCGCTATGCGCACCCAAATCCCCGCCCCGTTGGGGCGCCCCCTTTACTAAAGGGGGCTCTCGGTAACGAAGGGGCGACGGGCGTTGTTGCGTCGCTTCAATGCTGCGGCTTGGCTTCCTCTTCCGCTGGCGGGAGAGGGCTGGGGTGAGGGCGGGCGTTCTTGGGGCGCCCCTGGCGCTTCCGAGTTCCGGCCCCTTCAGCGTCCGATGCGGGCGGGTGGGGCGCTCGAGCGCGGTCGGGATTTGGTTTGGGCGCCACGCCGATCCGCGGCGCTGGCCGGGTGCCGGATCGCGGCAGTCATCGGCGATCCATTCGCTTGCGCATGTTCCGATAGTTGCCGCTGATCGTGCACGCAAATCCGACCTTCTGCGCTGATCGGCGCAGCTTGCTGCTTCGCAACAGGACTTTAACAACTGTGACGGCCATCGCGTGAGGGTCACTTTGTGACGTGCTGAGTCTCAAAATGTGAGACGAAACAAAGGTTAGTGGATAAGTCTTGAATAAGACTCTGAAGTCCGCCGCAAGCCATTGATGTGCTTGGTGAAATTTGCCCCGGAAAGTTGTTGACAACCTTGTGCACCCTGCTAATGTGGACATCCGAGGGAAAACCTGGGTTTTTGTGGGTTTTCGAGGCCAGCCGTCCAACCGGGCGAATGAACGAGGTGACCCGTCCGGTAGAGACGGGAACCGCAAAGGTGCGCAATGTTCCAGGGCGAAACCGCCATCACGATCGATGACAAGGGACGGCTGGCGGTACCTACCGCCTACCGCGACGTCGTCGCGCGTGAATGCGACAACCGCCTGGTCATCACCTACAACCCGTTCGAGTCGGGCTCTCTCTATCTGTATCCGCTGTCGATCTGGGAACGCGTCCGCGACCAGGTCAACAAGCTGCCCAAGGCCAAGAAGGTCAACCGCAACATGCAGCTCAAGCTGGTCGGCGCGGCCGCGTTCGTCGAACTCGACGGCAACGGCCGTATCACCCTGCCGGGCAGCCATCGCGCCGCGGTCGGCATCGAGAAGAAAGCCGTCTTGCTGGGCATGGGCGACAAATTCGAGTTATGGAGCGAGCAGGCGCATCACGCGCAGATCCGTCAGACGATCACCGACGACGATCTGAGCGACGAGCTGCTCGACCTGCAGCTATGACGGGCGGTGGCATGGAACGCACGCACGCGCGATCCGGCCACCTTCCCGTGATGTACCGGCAGGCGCTGGATGGCCTGCGGGTGCTCGGGAACGGTGCCTATCTCGACGGCACGTTCGGACGCGGCGGGCATGCCCGCGGCGTACTTGAGCTTTTGCAAGCGCGAGGCCGGCTGCTGGTGATGGACAAAGACCCGGAAGCGATCGCCGTGGCCGAACGCGAGTTCGGTGACGACCCGCGCGTGTCGATCTATCGCGGCAGCTTCGCCGACCTGGCCCACTGGGACGAAACCGCCGCCGGCCTCGACGGCGTGCTGCTGGACCTGGGCGTGTCCTCGCCGCAGCTCGACGTCGCCGAGCGCGGCTTCAGCTTCGGCAAGGACGGCCCGCTCGACATGCGCATGGACCCGGACAGCGGCCAGAGCGCGGCGCAGTGGCTGGCCTCGGCGTCGGAGAAAGAGATCGCCGACGTGCTGTGGACCTACGGCGAAGAACGCCAGAGCCGCAAGATCGCCCGCACCATCGTCGCCCGCCGCAGCGAGCAGCCCTTGCTGCGCACCGCCCAACTGGCCGACCTGATCGCTTCGGTGATGCCGCGCGGCGACAACAAGATCCATCCGGCGACCCGCAGCTTCCAGGCGATCCGCATCTTCATCAACCGCGAACTGGCCGATCTCGAAGCCGGCCTCGACGCCGCGCTGGCCCGCCTCAAGCCCGGCGGCCGCCTCGCGGTGATCAGCTTCCACTCGCTCGAAGACCGCATCGTCAAGCAGTTCATCGCCCGCCACTCGAAGGCGCCGCCGGCCAACCGGCGCATGCCGATCGAGCTGGCGTTCACCCCGACCCTGCTGGCGATCGGCGGTGCGCAGAAGGCCTTCGACGAAGAAACCGCGAGCAACCCGCGCGCGCGCAGCGCGGTGCTGCGGGTGGCCGAGAAGCTGGGAGTGGGGATTCGAGATTCGGGATTCGATGAAGCCCAAGCAGGCTCGGACTCGCTCGAACAAATCCCCAATCCCCCATCCCGACTCCCGGCGCCTCCGTCAGGAGGTGCAGCATGATGCGCCTGCTGCTCGCCCTGCTGATCGTCGCCAACGTGGTTTCGGCCCTGTTGGTGGTGTTCGCGCGCCACGAGCACCGCCAGTTGTTCGTGCAACTCAACAAGCTCCAGCGCGAGCGCGACGAACTCAATATCGAGTTCGGCCGCCTGCAACTGGAACAGGCGACCTGGGCGGAGAGCAACCGCATCGACCAGGTCGCGCGCGAGCGCATCGGGATGAAGTTCCCGGAAGGCGCCGAAACCGTGGTGATCCGGCCATGAACGGTCGCAAGCCGCAGCGCCCCACCCGCAGCGGGCCGCTCGATCGCGTGCTCGGCGACCGCGGCCGCGGCGGCGGCTTCGACCGTCTCGTCGAAGGCATCGGCGAACGCTTCGCACGCGCCCGCGAAGACCGCGGCTCGCGCGGCAACAAGCCGCGCGGTCGCGTCGCCCAGTTCAACCTGCGCAACCGCCTGATCCTGGTCGGCGGCTCGCTCGGCCTGTGCGCGGTCGCCCTGGTCGGGCGCGCGCTGGACCTGCAAGTCATCAGCAACGATTTCTATCGCCAGCAGGGCGATGCGCGTTCGCTGCGCGAGATCCCGATCCCGACCTCGCGCGGCATGATCACCGACCGCAACGGCGAGCCGCTGGCGGTGTCGACGCCGGTCGAGTCGATCTGGGGCAACCCCAAGGAACTGGCCAAGAACCCCGAGCGCCTGCCGGAACTGGCCAAGGCGCTGGGCGTGTCGCGCGACGAGCTGACCCGCAAGCTGGCCCAGCGCGCCGGCAAGGAATTCATGTACCTCAAGCGCCGGATCAATCCGGACGAGGCGCGCAAGATCCTCGCGCACAAGGTGCCGGGCGTGTTCTCGCAGCGCGAGTTCCGCCGCTTCTACCCGCAGGGCGAAGCGATGGCGCACGTGTTGGGCTTCACCAACATCGACGACCGCGGCCAGGAAGGCCTGGAGCTGGCGTTCGACCACGAGCTGCGCGGCAAGCCCGGCACCAAGCGGGTGATCCGCGACGGCGCCGGCCGCATCGTCGAGAACGTCGACCTGGTGCAGTCGGCCGAGCCGGGCAAGGACCTGACCCTGACCCTCGACCGCCGCATCCAGTACCTGACCTACCGCGAGCTGCGCCGAGCCCTGATCGATACCGGCGCCAGCAGCGCCTCGGCGGTGGTGCTCGACATCGAGACCGGCGAAGTGCTGGCGATGGCGAATCTGCCGACCTACAACCCGAACCTGCTCAGCGCCGGCAACCGCGACACCCATCGCAACCGCGCGGTCACCGACGTGGTCGAGCCGGGTTCGACGATGAAGCCGATCACCGTCGCCGCGGCGCTCAACGCCGGCGCGGTCAAGCCGACGACCCTGGTCAACACCACGCCGGGCTGGATGCCCAACGGCCGTTATCGCATTACCGACACCCACAACAACGGCGTGTTGACCGTTACCGGCGTGATCACCAAGAGCTCCAACGTCGGCGCGGCCAAGCTCGCCCTGCCGTTGCCGAACGACTATTACTACAACTTCATTCGCGGTTTCGGTTACGGGCAGAAGCCCAACAGCGGCTTCCCGGGCGAGTCCTCGGGTCTGCTCGCGCCGCCGTCGCGCTGGAGCGGCACCACCAAGGCGACCATGTCCTACGGCTACGGCCTGTCGGCCACGCCGGTGCAGATCGCCATGGCCTATGCGGCGATGGCCAACGGCGGGCGCCTGATCCAGCCGACCTTCGTCAAGGGCCAACGCAACGAAGCGCGGCAAGTGCTGGAGCCGGCGGTGGCCGGCGAGATCATGCGCATGATGCAGACCGTGACCGAGCCGGGCGGCACCGCCAAGCAGGCGGCGATCCTCGGTTATCACGTCGCCGGCAAGACCGGCACCACCCGTAAATTCAGCGCCACCGGCGGCTATTCGCGCAAGTACGTGTCCTTGTTCGCCGGCGTGGTGCCGGTGGAGAAGCCGCGCTTCTCGATGGTGGTGGTGGTCAGCGAGCCCGACCCGACCAAGCGCGGCTACTACGGCGGTTCGGTGTCGGGCCCGGTGTTCCGCAACGTCATGGACGGCGCCCTGCGCCTGATGGACGTGGCGCCCGACGACATCGAAACCTGGCTGGCGGTGCAGGCCGCGGCCGAAGCCAAGCGCCTCAAGCAGAACGGCGGCAAGCCGAGCGGCCCGGTGGTTCCGGTGGCGACGCAGACCGTCGCTTCGCCACCGCCGATCGCCGCGAGTGCGTTGGTCCAGGGAGGCGCGCGATGAGCCGCTTGATGCCCTTGGCCGAACTGTTGCCCGACATCGCCGGCATCCCCGGCGATCTGCGTATCACCGGCCTGGTGATGGACAGCCGCGCGGTGCGCCCCGGCAATGCCTTCGTCGCGATCGCCGGCTTCGGCGCGCACGGCCTGGGTTTCGTCGAGCAGGCGCGCGCCAACGGCGCCAGCGCGATCCTGTTCGAGCCGCCCGCGCCGGACGAGCTGCCGGCCCCGGCCGATGCGATCGCCGTGCCCGGACTGCGTGCGCGCCTGGGGGAGATGGGCGACCGCTTCCACGGCCGCGCCACCGAAGCGATGACCGTGGTCGGCGTGACCGGCACCAACGGCAAGACCTCGACCGTGCAATTGATCGCGCAGGCCTGGGCCTTGCGCGGTATCCGCTGCGGCACCGTCGGCACCCTCGGTGCCGGTCTGTACGGCGAGATCGTGCCGACCGGTTTCACCACCCCGCTGGTGCTGCAGTTGCACGAACTGCTCGCCGACATGCACGAGGCCGGCGCCAGCGCGATCGCGATGGAAGTCAGTTCGCACGCGCTCGACCAGGGCCGCGTCGCCGGCGTGCATTTCGACGTCGGCGTGTTCACCAATCTGACCCGCGATCATCTCGACTATCACGGCGACATGGCGAGCTACGGCGCAGCCAAGGCGCGTCTGTTCGCCTGGCCCGGACTCAAGGCCGCGGCGATCAATCTCGACGACGAGTTCGGCCGCGAACTGATCGCCAAGCTGCCCAAGTCGGTGCGCGCGGTGGGCCTGAGCTCGCGCGATCGCGACAACGCCGTCGTCCGTGCCGAGACCTTGAGCTTCGACAACCGCGGCATCGGCTTCGACCTGGTCGTCGACGGCCAGACCCACGCGGTGGTGTCGCCCTTGCTGGGCCGCTTCAACGTCGACAACCTGCTGGCGGTGGCCGGCACCTTGTACGCGCTCGGCGACAAGCCGGTGCAGATCGCCGAAACCCTGTCGCAGTTGCAGCCCATCCACGGACGCATGAACCGCCTCGGCGGCGACGGCGTCGCGCCGTTGGTGGTGATCGACTACGCGCATACGCCCGACGCGCTGGAACAGGCGCTGGCCTCGCTGCGCTCGCATGCCGGCGCGCGCCTGATCTGTGTGTTCGGCTGCGGCGGCGAGCGCGATCGCGGCAAGCGCCCGCAGATGGCGGCGATCGCCGAGTACGGCGCCGACCTGGTCATCGTCACCGACGACAATCCGCGCGGCGAAGACGGCGACGTCATCGTCGCGGACATCATGGCCGGCTTGCGCGATCCGCAGCGGGCGCTGGTCCTGCGCGACCGCCGCGCGGCGATCGACTACGCCATCGCCCAGGCCGACGCCGACGACATCGTGCTGATCGCCGGCAAGGGGCACGAGCCTTATCAGGAGATCCAGGGCGTGCGCCATGCCTTCGACGACACCGACGTAGCCCGAGCGGCGCTGGAGGCCCGCGCGCCGCACATGGATGCGCAAGTGTCGCGGGCCCAGGATGGGCAGGAGCGGCCATGAAGAGTCTGCGGCTGTCCGAGATCGCGCGCATGACCGGCGGCCGCCTGCACGGCGCCGATGCGGCCATCGAACTGGTCGTCACCGACACCCGTGCGCTGCCCGAGGCGGGCGCAGCGCTGTTCGTCGCGCTCAAGGGCGAGCGTTTCGACGGCCACGACCATGTCGCCAAGCTCGCCGGCAGCGCCGTCGTCGGTGCTCTGGTCGCGCGCGAGATCGATGCCCCGATCGCCCAGGTGGTGGTCGCCGACAGCGAGCGCGCGCTCGCCGACCTCGCCGCCGCGGTGCAGGCGCAGCGCAGCGGCAACACCGTCGTCGCCATCACCGGCAGCAACGGCAAGACCAGCGTCAAGACCCTGACCGCGGCGATCCTCGAACGCGCCGGCCGCACCTATGCGACGCCGGGCAACCGCAATAACGAGATCGGCCTGCCGTTGGCGGTGCTCGACGCACCGGAAGACGCTCAGTTCGCGATCTACGAAATGGGCGCCGGCAAGCCCGGCGACATCGCCTATCTGGTGCGGGTGGCGCGCCCGCAGGTGGCCCTGGTCAACAACATCGCGCCGGCGCATCTGGAGCGCATGGGCAGCCTGCTCGGCATCGCCGACACCAAGGCGGCGATCTACGACGCCTTGCCGGCGGACGGCGTGGCGGTGATCAACGCCGACGACGCTTTCGCCCCGTACTTCGGCGAGCGTGCGGCCGGGCGCCGGATGATCCGCTTCGGCCTGGACGCCAGCGCCGAGGTCACCGCGCACGACGTCCGCCTAGGCACCGAAGGCTCGACCTTCGTGCTCGTCGCGCCGCAGGGGCGGGCCGAGATCGCGCTGCAATTGGTCGGCCGGCACAACGTGCGCAACGCGCTCGCCGCGGCCTCGCTGGCGCTCGCCGCCGGCGCTGGCTTCGACGCGGTCGTCGCCGGCCTGAACGCTGCGCGCCCGGTCGAAGGACGCCTGATCACCCACCGCCTCGACAACGGCGCGGTGCTGATCGACGACAGTTACAACGCCAACCCTGGCTCGACCGCGGCGGCGATCGACGCGCTGGCCGAGATCGGCGGCGAGAACTGGCTGGTGCTCGGCGACATGCGCGAGATCGGTCACGACGAGATCGCGATGCACGTCGAGATCGGCCGCCGTGCCAAGGCTTCCGGTATCCGCCGCCTGTACGCGCTCGGCGCGCTCAGCAGCGCAGCGGCGAAGGCCTTCGGCGAAGGCGGCAGCGTGCACGAGAGCCACGCCGCGCTCGCTCAGACGCTGGCCGCGGACTTGCGCGACGGCGTACGGGTGTTGGTCAAAGGTTCGCACAGCAGTGCGATGGATCGGATCGTGACGGCGTTGCTGTCCGCGCAGAAGCCCGAACAGGGGAAGGGGACGTCGCATGTTGCTTGAATTGACTCGCTGGCTCGAACAACTGCAGAGCCTGTTCGGCTTGTTCGGCTATCTCACCTTCCGCGGCATCCTCAGCGCGCTGACTGCGCTGGCGCTGTCGTTGTGGTGGGGCCCGGCGGTGATCCGCAAGCTCGCCCAGTACAAGGGCGGCCAGCCGATCCGCCAGGACGGCCCGCAGACGCATTTCTCCAAGGCCGGCACGCCGACCATGGGCGGCGCGCTGATCCTGGTCACGGTGCTGGCCTCGGTGCTGCTGTGGGGCGACCTGCGCAACCGTTATGTCTGGCTGGTGCTGGCGGTGATGTTGGCGTTCGGCGCGATCGGCTGGTACGACGACTGGATCAAGATCGTCCACCGCGATCCCAACGGCCTGAAGTCGCGCTGGAAGTACCTGCTGCAGTCGATCTTCGGCCTGGCCGCGGGCGCTTTCCTGTATTTCACCGCCGATCCGTCGACCGCGGCCAGCACGACCTTCTACGTGCCGCTGATCAAGGCCATCGCGATTCCGCTCGGTGCCGGCCTGATCGTGGTCGCCTATTTCTGGATCGTCGGCTTCTCCAACGCGGTCAATCTGACCGACGGCCTCGACGGCCTGGCGATCATGCCGACCGTGCTGGTCGCTTGCGCGCTGGGCGTGTTCGCCTATGCCTCCGGCCACGCCGAGTTCTCCAAGTACCTGCAGATCCCGCAGGTGCCCGGGGCCGGCGAGCTGGTGATCATCTGCGCGGCGATCGCCGGCGCCGGGCTCGGCTTCCTGTGGTTCAACACCTATCCGGCCATGGTGTTCATGGGCGACATCGGCGCGCTCGCGCTCGGCGCGGTGCTCGGCACCATCGCCGTGATCGTCCGTCAGGAACTGGTGCTGGTGATCATGGGCGGCGTGTTCGTCATCGAAACCCTGTCGGTGATGATCCAGGTCGCCTCGTTCAAGCTCACCGGCAAGCGTGTGTTCCGCATGGCGCCGATCCATCACCACTTCGAACTCAAGGGCTGGCCCGAGCCGCGCGTGATCGTGCGCTTCTGGATCATCTCGGTGGTGTTGGTGCTGGTCGGTCTGGCAACGCTCAAGGTCCGTTGATGGAAAATTCCGCACGCCAGGCAACGCGACTCGACGCCATCCACGGGCGCTACGACCCGTGGTTGCTCGCCGTGTCCGCGGCGCTGGCCTGCGCGGGCGTGATCATGGTCGGCTCGGCCTCGCTCGGCGTCGCCGCGACCCATGCCGTCGATCCGTTCTACTTCCTGACCCGCCACCTGATCTTCCTGTCGGTCGGCCTGGGCCTGGGCTTCTGGCTGATGCGCACCGAGCTCAAGACCATCGAGCAGCACAACCAGTGGCTGCTGCTGGTCTGCGTGGTGTTGCTGTTGCTGGTGTTCGTGCCGGTGATCGGCAAGCAGGTCAACGGCGCCAAGCGCTGGATCAACCTCGGCCCGGCCAGCTTCCAGGCGGTCGAGGCGGTCAAGCTGCTCTACATCGTCTGGCTGGCGAGCTATCTCAAGCGTTTCAGCGAAGACATCTCGGCGACCTGGGGCGCGATGCTCAAGCCGATCGGCGTAGCCGTGGTGTTGGTCGCGCTGTTGCTGATGCAGCCCGACTTCGGTTCGTCCTCGCTGCTGCTGGCGATCACCGCCGGCATGCTGGTGCTCGGCGGCGTCAACATGCCGCGCATGTTCGGGCCGGTGCTGATCGGTCTGCCGGTGCTGGCGATCATCGCGATCGCCGAGCCCTACCGCGTTACCCGCCTGACCTCGTTCTTGAACCCCTGGGTCGACCCGTTCGGCACCGGCTATCAGCTGACCAACGCTTTGATGGCGGTCGGCCGCGGCGAATGGACCGGGGTCGGCCTCGGCGCGTCGGTGCAGAAGCTGTCCTACCTGCCCGAAGCGCACACCGACTTCATCATGGCGGTGATCGGCGAGGAATTCGGTTTCGCCGGCGTCTGCACCGTGGTCGGTTTGTACGTGCTGCTGGCCGGGCGCGCGCTGTGGATCGGCCTGAAGTGCGTCGAGATGCGCCGCCATTTCTCCGGCTACGTCGCCTTCGGCATCGCCCTGTGGATGGGGCTGCAGAGCTTCGTTTCGATCGGCGTGAATCTGGGGCTGTTGCCGACCAAGGGCCTGACCTTGCCGATGATTTCCTACGGCGGCTCCAGCGTGCTGATGAGCTGCGCCGCGCTCGGCGTGCTGTTGCGCGTGTCCTACGAACTCGACCGCGCCCAGCGCCAGGTCGCGCGCCTGCGCGGCGAAGCCGGGCAGGGGCAGGGCGTGGCGTCGCCGGCAGCGGCTGCGTCGAATGCCGGTCCGGCAGCGCCGTCCAATACGCGCAACCACGACAACGCGCGCGGAACCAGCCGTCTGCGTCAGCGCGTCGAGCCATCGCTCGGGAGGTCCGCATGAGCGAGCTTCGTTCGAGCGAACGCCCGGTGATGATTCTTGCTGGCGGCACCGGCGGCCATATCTTCCCGGGGCTTGCGGTGGCCAAGGCATTGCGTGGCCGCAATGTTCCGGTCTGTTGGCTCGGCGCCGACGGCGGCATGGAAACGCGCCTGGTGCCGCAGCACGACGTCGCCATCGACACCATCGCGATCAGCGCCGTGCGCGGCAAGGGCCTGGCCACGTTGCTGCGCGCACCGTTCCGCCTGCTGTCCTCGGTGCGCGCGGCGCAGCGCGTGCTGCGCCAGCGCCAGCCGCGCGCGGTGGTGAGTTTCGGCGGTTACGCGGCCGGCCCCGGCGGCCTGGCCGCGCGCCTGGCTGGTGTGCCGCTGATCGTGCACGAACAGAACCGCGCCCCGGGCATGACCAACCGCGTGTTGTCGCGTTTCGCGCGCCGCGTGCTGACCGGTTTTCCGGACACCTTCCCGGGCGGCCGCGAAGAAGTGGTCGGCAACCCGGTGCGCGCCGAGATCGCGGCTATCGAGGTGCCGGCGCAACGTTTCGCCGAACGCAGCGGCCCGTTGCGCCTGCTCGTGCTCGGCGGCAGCCAGGGCGCGCGCGCGCTCAACACCGGCGTGCCGGCGGCGATCGCCGGTCTGCGCGGCCGCGTGCCGTGCCAGGTGCGGCACCAGTGCGGCGAGAAGCTGCGCGAGGAAGCCGAGCGCGCTTATGCCGCGGCCGGCGTGGTCGCTTCGGTCGAACCTTTCATCGCCGACATGGCCGCGGCTTATGCCTGGGCCGACCTGGTGGTCTGCCGCGCCGGTGCGCTGACCCTGGCCGAGCTGTGCGCGGCCGGTGTCGGCAGCGTGCTGGTGCCGTTCCCGCAGGCGGTCGACGACCACCAGACCAAGAACGCGCGTTTCCTGGTCGATCGCGGCGCGGCGCAGTTGCTGCCGCAGGCCGGCGACCTCGCCGAACGCCTGTCGGCGACCATCGAAATCCTGGCCGAACGCGGCGTGCTGTTGCAGATGGCCAACGCCGCGCGCGCCCTGGCCAAACCCGACGCCGCCGAACGCGTCGCCGATGCGGTGCTGGAGGCGGGGCGATGAAGGCCGTGAATCGGGAATGGGGAATGGGGAATCGGTGCGCGAGCGTCGTCCGTTCGCAGTCGATGCCGGGTTGTTTCTTCACTCGTATTTGTAACCGTGGTTGTAGCTGCTTGAACCGATTCCCGATTCCCCATTCCCGATTCCCGGCGAGAGACACAGTATGAGCACCGCACTTCGCCGCCGCCTGCAACACACCGGCGACCTGGCCAAGGCCTTCCCGCGCGTGCACTTCGTCGGCATCGGCGGCACCGGCATGAGCGGGATAGCGGAAGTCATGTGCACGCTCGGCTATCAGGTGTCCGGCTCGGACATGGCCGACAACGCGGTGACCCGCCGGCTCGAGGCGATGGGCGTCAGCGTCCATCGCGGTCACGCCGCGGCCAACGTGCTGGGCACCGACTGCGTGGTGGTGTCGAGCGCGATCAAGCGCGACAACCCCGAACTGATGGAAGCGCGCGCCCAGCGCATTCCGGTGGTGCCGCGCGCCGAAATGCTGGCCGAGCTGATGCGCTTCCGCCGCGGCATCGCCGTGGCCGGCACGCACGGCAAGACCACCACCACTTCGCTGACCGCCAGCGTGCTGGCCGAAGGCGGGATCGACCCGACCTTCGTGATCGGCGGCAAGCTGCTCGCCGCCGGCGCCAATGCCGGCCTCGGCGGCGGCCAGTGGCTGGTCGCCGAAGCCGACGAAAGCGACGGCAGCTTCCTGCGCCTGAACCCGCAGATCGCCATCGTCACCAACATCGACGCCGATCACCTGGAAAACTACGGCGGCGATTTCGCCAAGGTCCAGGCCGCGTTCGAGGAATTCCTGCACCGCCTGCCGTTCTACGGCCTGGCCGTGCTGTGCATCGACGACGCCAACGTCGCCCGGCTCGCCGCCGAGACGCCGCGTCACGTGATGACCTACGGTTTCGACGAGACCGCCGACGTGCGCGCCGAAGACGTCACTCAGCGCGGCGGGGCGATGTACTTCACCCTGTGCCTGCCTGACGCTTCGCGCACCGCGGTGACCCTGGCGCTGCCGGGCCGTCACAACGTGCTCAACTCGCTCGCCGCCGCTTCGGTGGCCTGGCAGCTCGGCGTGCAGGCCGACGCGATCGCGCGCGCGCTGGAGAAATTCGAAGGCATCGGCCGCCGCTTCAACCTGCTTGCCGAACTGCGCACCGACAAGGGCGCCGTGGTGCAACTGGTCGACGACTACGGTCATCACCCGAAAGAGCTCGAAGCGGTGTTCGCCGCGGCGCGCGGCGGCTGGCCGGACAAGCGCCTGGTGGTGGCCTTCCAGCCGCATCGTTACAGCCGCACCCGCGACCTGTTCGACGACTTCGCCGCGGTGCTGTCCTCGGTCGATGCCCTGGTGCTGACCGAGGTCTATCCGGCCGGCGAGGCGCCGATCGCCGGCGCCGACGCCAAGTCGCTGGCGCGCGCGATCCGCGCGCGCGGCCGCATCGATCCAGTCGTGGTCAGCGGTGCCGGCGATCTCGCCGGCGTGCTGCCCGACGTACTCAACGACGGGGATCTGTTGTTGCTGATGGGCGCCGGCGACATCGGCGCGGCCGCGCAGCAGCTCGCCAGCCATGGTTTCCAGGGAGAATCGAAGTGAGCGTGGTGAGTCCGCAGTTCGCGCCGTTGCGCGTCACCGACCCGGCCGTGTTCGGCCGCGTCGCCGTGCTCATGGGCGGCACCAGCGCCGAGCGCGAAGTGTCGCTGGATTCCGGGCGCGGCGTGCTGGAAGCGCTGCGTTCGCGCGGGGTCGATGCGTTCGCGGTCGACGGCATCCCGGCGTTGATGGATACCATCCGCGCCGGCGGCGTCGACCGCGTCTTCAACATCCTGCACGGCAACAAGGGCGGCGGCGAAGACGGCGTGCTGCAGGGCGTGCTGGAAGCGCTCGGCGTGCCGTACACGGGTTCGGACGTGCTCGGCTCGGCGTTGGCGATGGACAAGATCCGCACCAAGCAGGTGTGGATGTCGACCGGCCTGCCGACCCCGCGCTACAAGCGCATCGCCAAGGGCGACGACGTCCACGCGGCGGCGCGCGAGATCGGTCTGCCGGTGATCATCAAGCCCTCCAGCGAAGGCTCCAGCGTCGGCGTGTCGCGCGTGCTCAAGGACGCCGACATCGACGAGGCCGTGGCGCTCGCCGCGCGCTATCCGGGAGAGATGCTGATGGAGCAGATGGTGATCGGCGACGAGCTGACCGTGGCCGTGCTGGTCAACGGCGAGGGCTATACCGCGCTGCCGTCGATCCGCATCGTGCCCAAGGGCGAGTGGTACGACTACCACGCCAAGTACATCGCCGACGACACCCAGTACCTGTGTCCGGGCCTGGACGGCGCCGACGAAGCCGAGATCCGCCGGCTGGCGATGGAAGCCTTCGTCGCCGCGGGTTGCAAGGGCTGGGGCCGGGTCGACGTGATGCGCGACCGCAACAGCGGCCAGCTGTATCTGATCGAGGTCAACACCGCGCCGGGCATGACCAGTCATTCGCTGGTGCCGAAGGCCGCGCGCCAGGTCGGTATCGAGTACGACGAGCTGTGCTGGCGCGTGCTCGAAGCCACCGTGGTCGCGCCGCCCGCCGTAGGAGGTGACGCGGCGTGAACGCCATGCTCCGCCTCGTCGGATGGTTGCTTGCGTTGGCCTTGGTCGCGCTGCCGGTCGTCGCCGTGCTCAACGGCTGGGTCGGCGCGAACCAATGGCCGCTCAAGCGCCTGCGCGTGACCGGCGAGTTCGAGCGGGTGGATGCGGCGTCGTTGCGCAAGACTTTGTTGCCGTATGCGCAGCGCGGTTTCTTCGCGGTGGATCTGGCGGCCGCGCAGGACTCGGTGGCCAAGCTGCCGTGGGTCGAGCATGCCGAAGTGCGCAAGCGCTGGCCCGACGTGCTGGAAGTCAGCGTGATCGAACACAAGCCGTTCGCGCGCTGGGGCAAGGACCAGTTGCTGTCGGAGCAGGGACGCCTGTTTCCGGTCGACGGCATCCAGGTGCCGGACGGTCTGCCGCAGTTCGGCGGGCCCGACGCGCGGGTCGCCGACGTGGTCGCGCTCTACAACGAGTCGCGCGAGCTGTTCGCCCCGGTCGGCATGGACGTCAGGCAGGTCGAGGTGGACCAGCGCGGCAGTTGGACGCTCGGTCTGGGCAACGGCGCGCAGATCGTGGTCGGACGCAGCGAAGCGCGCGCCCGCCTGGGCCGCTTCGTCAGGTTGTTGCCGCAGTTGTTGGCCCAGCGCGTGCAAGTGCTCGCGCGCGCCGATCTTCGTTACACCAATGGTTTTTCGCTGTCCTGGGCGCCCGTGCAGGCACCCGAGGCGGCACCGAAACAGCAGCAAGGACAGTCATGAACCGCAAAGGCGACAAGTCGCTGATCGTAGGCCTCGACATCGGCACCTCCAAGGTGGTGGCGCTGGTGGGCGAGTACACGCCTTCCGACGGCCGGCCCGGCACTCCGATCGAAGTCATCGGCATCGGCTCGCACGAATCGCGCGGTCTCAAGCGCGGCGTCGTGGTCGACATCGAATCGACGGTGCAGTCGATCCAGCGCGCGATCGAGGAAGCCGAGCTGATGGCCGGCTGCGAGATCCGCTCGGTCTACGCCTCGATCTCCGGCAACCACATCCAGTGCCGCAACTCGCAGGGCATCGCGCCGATCCGCGACGGCGAGGTCACTTACGGCGATCTCGACCGCGTGCTCGAAGCGGCCAAGGCGGTGGCGATCCCGGCCGACCAGAAGATCCTGCATGCGATCCCGCGCGACTACGTGCTCGACGATTCGCAGGAAGGCATCCGCAACCCGGTCGGCATGACCGGCGTGCGCCTGGAAGTGCACGCGCATCTGGTCGTGTGCGCGCAGTCGGCCGCGGCCAACATCAGCAAGTGCGTGCAGCGCTGCGGACTGCAGGTCGACGACCTGATCCTCGGCGTGCTCGCCTCGAGCAATGCCGTGCTGACCAGCGACGAGCGCGAGCTCGGCGTGGTCCTGGTCGACATCGGCGCCGGCACCACCGACATCGCGGTGTTCGTGCAGGGCGCGATCGCCCACAGCGCGAGCCTGCCGATCGCCGGCGACAAGGTCACCGAAGACATCGCCCACATGCTGCGCACGCCGACCCCGGAAGCCGAGCAGATCAAGGTCCGCTACGCCTGCGCTTTGGCGCAGATGGCGACGGCCGAGGAATCGATCCAGGTGCCGAGCGTCGGCGACCGCCCGCCGCGGCGCATGCCGCGTCACTCGCTGGCGCAAGCGGTGCAGGCGCGTTACGAGGAAATCTTCGAAATGATCCAGGCCGAACTGCGCCGCTCGGGTTTCGAGCATCACGTGCGCGCCGGCATGGTCCTGACCGGCGGCGCCTCGAAGATGGAAGGCGTGGTCGAGCTGGCCGAGGAAATGCTGCAGATGCCGGTGCGCGTGGGCATTCCGCAGCACGTCACCGGCCTGGGCGAAGTGGTCGGCAACCCGGTCCACGCGACCGGCGTCGGGCTGCTGCTGATGGGCAGCCAGATCGAGAACCCGCGCCGTCCGGTGATCTCCACCGGTCGCGCCGGCAGCTTCTTCAACAAGATCAAGAACTGGTATCGCGGCGAGTTCTGACGGCCGGGAATCGGGAATTGGGATTCGAGAATCGAGAATCGAGAATCGTAAAGGCAACAGCAATAAGCACGAGCAACAGCACTGGCAGGTTGTGGCAACGGCAGTAGCGGTAAACGAGTAGCGAAACGTCGGAGAGGACGGCATCGAGACCAAGGCTTCGCTTTTTGCGAATCCCGATTCCCGATTCCCGGCAGAAAAAAACCAAAAACGTCGTAGAGGACGGCATCGAGACCAGGGCTTCGCTTTTGCGAATCCCGAATCCCGATTCCCGAATCCCGGCACTAATAAGAGGACGAGGACATGGCACATTTCGAACTGGTTGAAAAAATGGCCCCGAACGCGGTCATCAAGGTCGTTGGCGTGGGCGGCGGCGGCGGTAACGCCGTGGCGCACATGGTCAGCGGCAACGTCGACGGCGTGGAGTTCATCACCGCCAACACCGACGCGCAGGCGATCAAGAACTGCGGCGCCAAGCTGCAGCTGCAGCTCGGCAGCAACGTCACCAAGGGCCTGGGCGCAGGCGCGAATCCGGAAGTCGGCCGTCAAGCCGCGCTGGAAGATCGCGAACGCATCATGGACGCGCTGACCGGCGCCGACATGGTCTTCATCACCGCCGGCATGGGCGGTGGCACCGGCACCGGCGCGGCGCCGGTCGTGGCCCAGCTCGCCAAGGAGATGGGCATCCTGACCGTCGCGGTCGTCACCAAGCCGTTCCCGTTCGAAGGCCGCCGCCGCATGCAGGTCGCGCTGAAGGGCATCGAGGAGCTGTCGCACCACTGCGATTCGCTGATCACCATCCCGAACGAGAAGCTGATCACCGTGCTCGGCCGCAACGCGACCATGATCCAGGCCTTCCGTGCCGCCAACGACGTGCTGCTCGGCGCCGTGCAGGGCATCGCCGACCTGATCGTGCGTCCGGGCCTGATCAACGTCGACTTCGCCGACGTGCGCACGGTCATGAGCGAGATGGGTCTGGCGATGATGGGCACCGGCGCCGCACGCGGCGACGACCGCGCCCAGGCCGCGGCCGAATCGGCGATCCAGAACCCGCTGCTCGACGACGTCAACCTGGCCGGCGCCAACGGCATCCTGGTCAACATCACCGCCGGTCCGGACTTCACCATGGCCGAGTTCGACGAAGTCGGCCGCACCATCGAGAACTTCGCTTCCGAAGACGCGACCGTGGTCATCGGCACCGTGCTCGACCCGGACATGCAGGACGAGGTCAAGGTCACCGTGGTCGCCACCGGCCTCAACCGCGTCGCCGCCAAGCAGTCGGTGCGCGGTCACGGCCACGACCGCGAATCGCAGCGCGCGCCGATCCAGCTGGTGCGCAACGCGACCACCGGCCAGCCGGAGTTCTCGGCGATGGACGACGTCGGCCATGCGCCGATGCCGAGCTTCGGCGGCAGCCTGCGCGGCAGCTCGCGCCAGGAACCGACCGGCCCGGCCGTGGCGGACTTCGGCAGCGACAACAGCTACCTGGACATCCCGGCGTTCCTGCGCCGCCAGGCGGATTGAAGCGTTGGAGCCAGGAATGAGTGGGCAGGAGTGAGAAACGAGTAGGGCGGCTTTCGCTCACTCCTCACTGTTCTCGACTCGTTCCTGCTTCAAGGAACACCCTCGGGCCGGACTCGTCCCCGGCCTCAGGCATCTTGCCCCCGCGCCCCGGCGCAGGGGGCTTTTGGGCCGGTCGGCCCTACCCCTCGGGGCGGTCGACCGGTCAGTTTGACGAACGCTGTTGACAACGGCGGGACAGTGTGTCCTTTCCGTTCAGGTTCAGGGTTGCGCGTGCTAATCTTGCGCGGCTTCGTTTCACCCCCATCCAGTGGTCGGTCCCCTTCGTGTCCGCAGGCTTTGCGGACCGATGCCGACACCAACACTCCATGTCCGCGGAAAGTCTCCCCACGACCATGCTGCGTCAGCGCACCCTCAAGAATGTGATCCGCGCCACCGGCGTGGGCCTGCACAGCGGCGAGAAGGTTTTTCTCACCCTGCGCCCGGCGCCGACCGATACCGGCATCGTGTTCCGCCGCGTCGATCTCGACCCGGTGGTGGAGCTGCCTGCGCGCGCCGACCTGGTCACCGAGACCACCCTGTGCACGGGCCTGACCTACGGCGCCGGCAAGGTCATGACGGTCGAACACTTGCTGTCGGCGATGGCCGGGCTCGGCATCGACAATTGCTATGTCGAACTGTCGGCGCCGGAAGTGCCGATCATGGACGGCTCGGCCGGTCCGTTCGTGTTCCTGCTGCAGTCGGCGGGCATCGCCGAGCAGGACGCGCCCAAGCGCTTCATCCGCATCAAGCATCCGGTCGAGGTGCGCGACGGCGACAAGGTCGCCCGTTTCGAGCCCTTCGACGGTTTCCGCCTGGGTTTCACCGTGGTCTTCGACCATCCGGCGATTCCGGCGGCGCAGTCGCGCGCGCAGGTCGAGTTTTCGACCGAGAACTACATCCGCGAAGTCAGCCGCGCCCGCACCTTCGGCTTCATGCGCGACCTGGAATACATGCGCGAACGCAACCTCGGCCTTGGCGGCTCGATGGACAATGCGATCGTGCTCGACGAGTTCCGCGTGCTCAACGACGACGGCCTGCGTTACGCCGACGAATTCGTCCGCCACAAGATCCTCGACGCGGTCGGCGATCTCTACCTCGCAGGCCACGCGATCATCGGCGCCTACGAGGGCTACAAGTCCGGCCACGCGCTCAACAACAAGCTCGTGCGCGCCCTGCTGGCCGAACGCTCGGCTTGGGAGCAGGTCACCTATACCGGCTCGGAGCCGACTCCGGTGGCCTACGGCGAGCCCATTCCGGCCTGATTCGGCTTGATTGGGCCTGTTCGGGCCCGATCGGGAACCCGCGCCGGCCTGATCGGGCCGGGGTGCGGAGGCCGGTAAACGGCGCCCGAAACTGAATGCGCGACCGGCGCCCGGCCCGGAAAATCAAGAACGTTAACGCGATCACACTCGTGAACGGCGCGTGACGTCTTAACTAATTTCTAACGAAACCTTTCTGAAATGCTTCCGGCTCTTTAACAAAGCCGAGGGGTAGGGCCAGTAGGATTCTCCGACCCCGGCTCTCGGACCCCCGCCGGTTTGCGTCGACGACGCGGACCGCCCCGAGTGTCAGCCGGCGTCGCTGGGCCCTGACGGATCAGGTTTCTTCAGCGATGCCAGCGCGGCTTGCAGCGCTTCTTGCGTCGCAGCCGACATGGGTTTGGCCTTCCTCACCGGCGCTGCCGCCGGCATGGGAATCGTCGTCTTGACGACGAATTCGGCCGCTTCCAGCCCGACGGATCGGGCTGCGTCGAGCAGTTCCGGAGCTGCGAGCCTCAATTTGGCGCGCCACACCGGAGCATCGACGACATACACGAGCCTGCCGCGTTCGAAATTGGCCAACCGCGCGTGCGCGGCGAGCGAAGGCGGCAGGTAGGGGCGTAACCGACGGTCCAGTTCGTCGAGCCATAGGGCTCGGCGGATCGGGTTGCCGGCGGGGTCTTCTAGCAGTGCATCCAAGGCGATGCGCGGCTTAGAGGGGCCGCGCGACGGCGGCTTGGGCTTGGAATAAGACATCGGACACATGACCTATAAAACCATCGTAGACAACACACGAGCCAGGCTGGGCGAGTTCTTCCAGCAGGCCGGACGGATCGGCTCCCGCCGTCCGGCGCTCGCCATCGCATTGCTGCTCGGCACCGGCGTCAGCATCGGTGCCGGTGCGGGCATCGCCGACAACCGCATGCTACGCGCGCAGTTGACCCAGCAGCAGGCCCAGATCACCGCGACGCGCCGCGACGCGCAGCGCGAGATCAACGCCCTCGCCGCACGCATGGGCGAATTGCAGGCCGAAGCCAACCGTCTCAACGCGCTCGGCGAGCGCCTGACCCGGATCGGCCAACTGCAGGACGGCGAGTTCGATTTCGAAAAGCCGGTCGGCGTCGGTGGCGCCGGTCCGGTGCGCGACATGGCCAAGCCCGAGCTCGACGCCGGCATGGACCTGCTCGATCGCCAGTTCAAGGCCTCCGGCGAACAGCTCTCGGTGCTCGAGTCGCTGTTGTTCAATCGCCAGGTCGACATGAATGCGGTGCCCTCGCGTGCGCCGATCGCCAACAGCTATATCACCTCCGGCTTCGGCGGCCGTGCCGACCCGTTCAACGGCGGCGCCGCGTTCCACAAGGGCATCGATTTCGAGGCCGACGTGGGCGACCCGGTGCTGGCCGTGGCCGACGGCGTGGTCAGCTACTCCGGCGTGCGTTCGGGCTACGGCAACGTGATCGAGATCGACCACGGCAACGGCTACGTGACGCGTTATGCGCACAACTCCAGCCTGCTGCTCAAGGTCGGCGAACTCGTCCGTGCCGGCCAGGAGATCGCCAAGGCCGGCTCCAGCGGCCGTTCCACCGGCGCCCACGTGCATTTCGAAGTCTGGGAAGGCGGCCGGGTCGTGAACCCGCTCAAGTTCCTCAACCAGCAATCCCCGCTGAGGGGGTGAGACAGGCCCGCTCGCGAGCCACTGGCTCGCGGGCCTGTCGAACGCCCGCCGCGCTGCGGCGGGCCGGGGGAGCAAAACCAAGCGGGAGCATTCGTTCCAAGCTTGGCGAGCGCCCGCCGGATAGCGCACCGCTCGCGAGCCACTGGCTCGCGGGCTTGGTGAACGCCCGCCGCGCTGCGGCGGGCTGGGCGAGGAAAACCAAGCGGGAGCATTCGCTCATCGCTGGCCGATCATCTGCCGAATAGCGATCCCCTCGCGAGCCACTGGCTCGCGGGCCTGTCGAACGCCCGCCGCGCTGCGGCGGGCCAACCGAGCGGGTGAGGCCTCGATTCTGGTCGATGCCCGCTGGCTCGCATACCGACCTGATACGGCTCCACAGCCATCCAAGTCGAAATGCTTCCCGCGCCGGGCGGTCAATAGCCGGCTGCCGAGTCCGTCCAAACCCGCCGAGCACCGGGCTCGCCCGAGCCCCGGGAATCCGCCGAACTGTGGAATTGAGCAAAGTCCCACATTCGATCGGCGCACATCCCCCTTGATACCGTTCAGGTCGCCCCCCACGCTAGAATGCGTGTGGCCAAAGACCAGGCTCGATTCGATCGGGGGCGCACGGCGCCTCCGATTGCGTTTTCGGGATGCCGAAACGCAAGAACAGGCTGGTCGTCTGGATTCCTGGGGAACTTGCCGGCGGCGGCGCGCTCTTAAACCGTCCCGCCTGTGCCACCCCGTTCGCTTTACACGGACCCGTTCATGCTCAACAGCTTGCTTACCCGCGTTTTCGGCAGCCGCAACGATCGTCTGCTGCGTCAACTGCAACGATCCGTCGTCAGGATCAATGCGCTCGAGCCGGAGATGCAGAAGCTCTCCGACGCACAGCTGCAGGCCAAGACGCCGGAGTTCCAGAAGCGCATCGCCGACGGCGAGTCGCTCGACAAGCTGCTGCCGGAGGCGTTCGCGGTCTGCCGCGAGGCGTCCAGGCGTGTGCTCGGCATGCGTCACTACGACGTCCAGCTGATCGGCGGCATGGTCCTGCATCTGGGCAAGATCGCCGAGATGCGCACCGGCGAAGGCAAGACCCTGGTCGGCACGCTGCCGGTCTACCTCAACGCGCTCGAAGGCCAGGGCGTGCACGTGGTCACGGTCAACGATTACCTGGCACGCCGCGACTCGGCGTGGATGGGCAAGCTCTACAACTGGCTCGGCCTGAGCGTCGGCGTGGTCTATCCGGGCATGCAGCACAGCGACAAGCATGCCGCCTACGCCAGCGACATCACCTACGGCACCAACAACGAATTCGGCTTCGACTACCTGCGCGACAACATGGCGCTGTCGAAGGAAGACCGCTATCAGCGCGGCCTGCATTACGCGATCGTCGACGAAGTCGACTCGATCCTGATCGACGAGGCGCGCACGCCGTTGATCATCTCCGGCCCGGCCGACGAATCGCCGGAGCTGTACATCAAGGTCAACCGCATCGTGCCGTCGCTGATCCGCCAGGAGAAGGAAGACGGCGAGGGCGATTACTGGGTCGACGAGAAGGGCAAGCAGGTGCACTTGTCCGAAGCCGGCCAGGAACACGCCGAAGACCTGCTGCGCAAGGCCGGCATCCTGCAGGAAGACGAGGACTCGCTGTACGCTGGCCACAACATCAGCGTGGTCCATCACCTCAATGCCGCGCTGCGCGCGCATGCCATCTACCAGCGCGACGTGGACTACATCGTGCGCGACGGCGAGGTGGTGATCGTCGACGAGTTCACCGGCCGCACCCTGCAGGGCCGACGCTGGTCGGACGGCCTGCACCAGGCGGTCGAGGCGAAGGAAGGCGTGCCGGTCCAGCGCGAGAACCAGACGCTGGCCTCGATCACCTTCCAGAACCTGTTCCGCATGTACAAGAAGCTGGCCGGCATGACCGGTACGGCGGACACCGAGGCCTACGAATTCCAGAGCATCTACGGCCTGGAAGTGATCGTGATCCCGACCAACCGGCCGATGCAGCGCAAGGATCACTCCGACCAGGTCTTCCTCAATCGCACCGGCAAGTACCGTGCGGTGCTCGGCGAGATCAAGGCGGCGCACGAGCGCGGCCAGCCGGTCCTGGTCGGTACGACCTCGATCGAAGTCTCCGAGATGCTGAGCCAGCAGCTCACCGAGGCCGGCGTGGCGCACGAAGTGCTCAACGCCAAGCAGCACGAACGCGAAGCGAACATCATCGCCCAGGCCGGTCGCCCCGGTGCGATCACCATCGCCACCAACATGGCCGGCCGCGGTACCGACATCGTGCTCGGCGGTTCGCTCGAAGCCGAGCTCGCCGACCTGGCCGCGCAGAACGGCGGCGAGCCGGTCGACGAAGTGACCCACCAGCGCCTCAAGGCGGCTTGGCAGGAGCGCCACGACCAGGTCAAGGCGTCCGGCGGCCTGCACATCGTCGGCACCGAGCGCCACGAGTCGCGTCGTATCGATAACCAGCTGCGCGGCCGCGCCGGTCGCCAGGGCGACCCGGGCTCCTCGCGCTTCTACCTGTCGCTCGAAGACAATCTGATGCGCATCTTCGCCGCCGACTGGGTCCAACGCGTGATGGCGCGCATGGGCCTGAAGGAAGACGACATCATCGAAAGCCCGCTGGTGACCAAGCAGATCGCCAACGCGCAGCGCAAGGTCGAGGCCCACAACTTCGACATCCGCAAGAACCTGCTCGACTTCGACGACGTCAACAACGACCAGCGCAAGGTCATCTACGGCCAGCGCGACGAGCTGCTCGAAGCCGAGAGCGTGCAGGACAACGTGGTGGGCATCCGCGGCGACGTGGTCGCCGACATGGTCCAGCGCTACGTGCCGGCCAATTCGGTCGACGAGCAATGGGACCTGCCGGGCCTGGAAGCGACGATCGCGCAGGAGTTCAACGTGCAGGTGCCGCTGGTCGAGACCGCGCGCACGGCCGAAGAGCTCGATGCCGAGACGGTCGCCCAGAACGTGCAGGACGCAGTCGAGGCGCATTTCACGACCCGCGAGAGCCAGGTCGGCGCCGAGACCATGCGCATGCTCGAGAAGCACATCATGCTCAACGTGCTCGACCAGAACTGGAAGGAGCATCTGGCGCGCATGGACTATCTGCGCCAGGGCATCCATCTGCGCGGTTACGCGCAGAAGCAGCCCAAGCAGGAATACAAGAAGGAAGCCTTCGAGCTGTTCTCGGAGATGCTCGACAAGGTCAAGCGCGAGGTGGTGACGATCCTGGCCCGCGTGCGCATCCAGAGCGAGCAGGAAGTCGCCGAGATGGAAGCGCTCGAACGCGCCCAGGCCGAAGCGCAGGCGCGGCAGATGCAGTTCCAGCACGCTTCCGCCGGTGGCTTCGGTGCCGACGAGGAAGCCGCGCAGGTGTCCGAGGAAGCCTTCGCCAACGCTGGTCGCAACGATCCTTGCCCCTGCGGCAGCGGCAAGAAGTTCAAGCACTGCCATGGGCAGTTGGGCTGAGGACGGCGGGAGTCGGGAGTCGGGAATCGGGACTCGCAAGGCGGAATCCGAACCCGTTCCCGGCGACGCGGCCACTGCAGCAGCGCTGGCCGCTTCCGAATCCCGAATCCCGAATCCCCGCTCCCGGCTGGTAGAAGTCGTCGCGGGGGTGATCCGCGACGCGCGCGGGCGAGTCCTGCTCGCGCGCCGGACCGAAGGCCGCGATCTGGCCGGGCTGTGGGAGTTCCCCGGCGGCAAACGCGAGCCCGGCGAGACGCCCGAGGCGGCGCTTGCACGCGAGCTGCACGAAGAACTGGGCATCGAGGCCGACGTCGGCGCAGCGGTGATCCGCGTGCCGCAGGCCTACCCGGACAAGCGCCTGGTCCTGGACGTGCGCGAGATCCGTCAATGGCGCGGCAGCGCGCGCGGCCGCGAAGGCCAGGCCCTGGTCTGGGTGCCGCCGCACAAACTGGCCAGCTATGCGATGCCGCCGGCGGATCGCCCGGTGGTCGCCGCATTGCAGCAATCCGAACACTATCTGGTCACGCCCGAGCCGGGCGAGAGCGACGCCGCCTGGCTCGATGCGCTGTCGCGCTCGCTGCAGGCCGGGGTACGCCGCGTGCAGCTGCGCCTGCGCACGGTCGAGGCCGAGCGCAGCCAGCGGCTGGCCGCGGCCGCCGCGGCCCGCTGCCGGGCCGTGCAGGCCGAAGTGCTGGTCAACGGCGACATCGCCATGGCGAACGCATTAGGCGTCGGCCTGCATTTGCGTGCCGTGCAACTGCGTGAGCTGGGCGAACGGCCGGTCCCGGCCGGGATGCCCTTGGCGGCCTCCTGCCACGACGCCGACGAGCTGAAAGCAGCCCAGGCCTTGGGCTGCGACTTCGCCGTGGTCGGCTCGATCAAGCCGACGCCGAGCCACCCCGGCGTGTTGGGTATCGGCTGGGAGGCGTTCTCGGTCTTGCGTGAGTCGGTCTCGCTGCCGATCTATGCGATCGGCGGCCTGGTCCCGGACGAAGTGGCCGAAGCGCGTCGCTACGGCGCGCAGGGCATCGCCGCCATTCGGGGCCTTTGGGTCGCGAGTTAGTTTCCGGCCGCCGGTCCGGATCGATTCGGATCGTCCGTACCGCAGCGGGTTCAACCGGCCGCGCGGCTCGAAGCCAGGGCCCGATAGCGGCGGTGCAGGGCTGCGACCTGGGCCGCCAAGGCCTCGATCGGGCCATCATTGACGATGACGTCGTCGGCAATCGCGAGCCGCTCGCCGCGGCTGGCCTGGGCCGCGATCATGCGCGCGGCGAGTTCGCCGTCGATGCGGTCGCGCTGCATCACCCGGGCTTGCTGGATATCGACCGGCACGTCGACCACCAGCACGCGGTCCAACCACGGATAGGCGTCGCGTCCGCCGCCTTCGGCCAGCAGGGGAATCGCCGCGATGGCGTAGGCGCCGGGCGCGTCCGCACAGTGGTCGCGCAGCATCGAGCGCACACGCGGGTGGACGATGGCTTCGAGGCGGCGCCGTGCGCCGTCGTCGCCGAATACGAGTTTGCGCATGGCGGCGCGGTCGAGCGCGCCTTGAGCATCCAGGACGGCCGCGCCGAACTCGGCGACTACTTCAGCCAGCCCGGCGCTGCCGGCTGCGACTGCCGCACGCGCGGCCAGATCGGCATCGGCCACGACGATGCCCAGTGCTTCGAAATGCCGGGTGACTTCGCTTTTCCCCGAAGCCACGCCGCCGGTGACGCCGACGCAGAACGCCGCCATGGCTCAGGCGAGGCCGGAGAACTGCAGATAGGCCTGGAGCAGGGACTCGCCCCAGAAGAAGGTCAGCCAGCCGGCAATGGCCAGGTACGGGCCGAACGGGATCGGAATGCCCATGTCGCGACCCTTGACCGCCAGCCAGATCGAACCGATCACGGCGCCGACGAAGGACGACAACAGGATCGTCGGCAGGACGCCCTTGAGGCCGACCCAGGCGCCGATCGCGGCGAGCAGCTTGAAGTCGCCGTGGCCCATGCCCTCGTGCGGGTCTTTGACCCTTCTGACCACCACCTGGTACTGCTTATAGACCCAATTGACCAGCCACAGGCTCATATAGCCGGCGATCGCGCCGAGCACCGCCGGCTTGGTCTGGAAATACAGATTGTCGCTGCTGGCGACGATGCCCAGCCACATCAGCGGCAGGGTCAGTTGGTCGGGCAGCAGCTGGGTCTTGAAGTCGATGCCCGACATCGCGATCAGGAAGCCGGTGAAGACCATCGCGCCGAAGCCCTGCCAGCCGAAGCCGAAGCGCCAGACGCAGGCCACCATCAGCAGCATGGTCAGCAGCTCGACCGCCGGGTACTGGATCGAGATCGGGGTCTTGCAGCTGCGGCAGCGCCCGCGCAGGACCAGGTAGCTGAACAGCGGAATGTTCTCGTACCAGGACAGCTGGTGCTTGCAGTGCGGGCAATGCGAGCGCTCGACCACGATCCCGGGCGGCGGCGGGTCGTAGACCTCCGGCAGCTCCAGGATTTCGCGCGCGTCTTTCTTCCACTGCCACATCAGCCGCTTGGGCAGGCGCAGGATGACGACGTTGAGGAAACTGCCGAGCAGCAGCCCGAAACCGGCCGCGAGCGGATACCCGAGGCCGGGGTTCTGATCTAGGAATGCCATGCGGAAAGGATACTTCCCCGATCAGATCGTCGCAGCAAGTTTGAAGATCGGCAGGTACATCGCGACCACCATGCCGCCGACGATGACGCCCAGGATGATCATGATCAGCGGTTCCAACAAGCTCGACAGCGCGTCGACCGCGTTGTTGACCTCCTGCTCGTAGAACTCGGCGACCTTCACCAGCATGGTGTCGAGGGCGCCGGCCTCTTCGCCGATGGCGGTCATCTGCACCACCATGTGCGGGAACAGGTTGACCTGCTTCATCGCCATATTGACCTGATAACCGACCGAGACGTCGTCGCGGATCCGGTACACGGCCTTTTCGTAGACCACGTTGCCGGTCGCGCCCGCGACGGTGTCGAGGGCCTCGACGAGCGGCACGCCGGCGCGGAAGGTGACGGCGAGGGTGCGGGCGAAGCGGGCGATCGCGGCGTTATGCAGGATCTGCCCGACCACCGGGATCTTGAGCATGGCCCGGTCGAGGAAATGGGCGAACGCCGGCGAACGGTTCTTGGCCATGATGAAGGCCACGCCGGCGCCGACTACGAGCAGCAGGATCGCCCACCACCATTTGATCATGAAGTCGCTGGCGCCGATGACCATCAAGGTGAACGCCGGCAGGTCGGCGCCGAAGCTCTTGAAGGTGGCCTGGAACTGCGGCACCACAAAGATCAGCAGGATCGCGCTGACCAGGATCGCGACGGCGACGACGGTGGCCGGATAGAACAGGGCCTTCTTGATCTTGCCCTTGAGGGTCTCGATGTTTTCCTTGTAGCTCGCGATCGTGTCGAGCACGGTTTCGAGCACACCGGCGGATTCGCCGGCCTTAACCAGGTTGCGGTACAACTCGTCGAACTGGACCGGGTGTTTGGACAGCGACTCGTGCAGCGACGAACCGCTCTCGATATCGGCGCGTATGGTGTTGAGCAAAGTCTTCATGCGCGGGTTCTTGTGACCCTCGCCGATGATCTCCAGCGAGGTCACGATCGGCACGCCCGACTTCATCATGGTGGCGATCTGGCGACTGAAGATGGCGATCTCGCCCGGGGTGATGCGCTTGCCGGCGGCGCCGAACAGCGGCTTGCCCTTCGGTTTGACGACGGTCGGGGTGATGCCCTGGCGGCGCAACTCGGCACGCAGCAAGTTGGCGTTCTTCGCCGGCTGCTCGCCCTTCATGACGATGCCGCGCTTGTCGGTGCCCTGCCAGACGAACATCTCCAGCGGGTTGGCGCGGCGTACCGCGGGAGCTTGCTTGGTTGCGGTGCGGGTAGCGGATCGGGTCGCGGACATGATTTAGTCCTTGGTTACGCGGTTGATTTCGGCCAGGCCGGTGACGCCGTTCATCACCTTGATCAGTGCGGAGCGGCGCAAGTCGTTCACGCCGGACTTGATGGCGGCGGCCGCGATCTGCATCGCGTTGCCGCCCTCCAGCACGATGGCCTGGATTTCGTCGGTCATAGGCATGACCTGATAGATGCCGGTACGTCCCTTGTAGCCTTCGGTGCAGTCCGGGCATCCCGCCGGCTCGTACAGCTTGAATCCGGACGCGATCTCTTCCGCGCTGAAGCCTTCGGCGAGCAGGGCGTGTTCCGGCAAATGCACCTCGCGCTTGCAATCGTGCAGGCGACGGGCGAGGCGCTGGGCGATGACCAAGGTCACCGACGAGGTGATGTTGTAGGGCGCGACGCCCATGTTCATCAGACGGGCGATGGTCTGCGGCGCGTCGTTGGTGTGCAGGGTCGACAGCACCATGTGGCCGGTCTGGGCGGCCTTGATCGCGATCTCGGCGGTTTCCAGGTCGCGGATTTCGCCGACCATGATCACGTCCGGATCCTGGCGTAGGAAGCTGCGCAGCGCGGCGGCGAAGGTCATGCCGCGCTTGACGTTCATCTGCACCTGATTGATGCCGGGCACGCGGATTTCGACCGGGTCTTCGACCGTGGAGATGTTGCGTTGCTCGTCGTTGAGGATATTCAACGCGGTATACAGCGAGACCGTCTTGCCCGAGCCGGTCGGGCCGGTCACGAGCACCATGCCGTAGGGTTTGACCACGGCATTGATGAACAGCTCTTTCTGGTAATCCTCGTAGCCGAGCTTTTCGATGCCGAGGCGGGCGGCGCTGCCGTCGAGGATACGCAGCACGATCTTCTCGCCGAACAGCGTCGGCAAGGTGCTCATGCGGAAGTCGATTTGCTTGGTCTTGGACAGATTGAGTTTGATGCGTCCGTCCTGCGGCACGCGCTTCTCGGCGATGTCGAGCTGCGCCATGACCTTCAGGCGCGCGGCGATGCGCGAGTGCAGTTTGTTCGGGACCTTGGCGACCTGCTTGAGCAGGCCGTCGATGCGCAGGCGCACCCGGTAGTCGGTCTCGTAAGGTTCGAAATGGATGTCCGAGGCACCGCGACGAATCGCGTCGACCAGTACCTTGTTGATGAACTTGACGACCGGAGTGTCGTCGCCCTTGGCGTCGATGCCTGTGTCGCTGGTGGTACTGAGGTCGTCGTCCTTGCCGATCTCGAGGTTATCCAGGCCGTCGCCGTCGCCGACCGCGTTGGCGAGGGCGTCGGAATTCTCCAGCCAGCGGTCCAGGGTCCGGCGAATCAGTTCCTCGTCGACCAGGATGGCTTCGACCGCGGCATTGGTCTGGAACTTGATCTCGTCCAGGGCCGCGGTATTGGTCGGGTCGGCCAGGCCGATGAACAGCTTGTTGCCGCGTTTGAACAACGGCAGCGCGCTGTGTTTGCGGATCAGCTCCTCACTGATCGCCCGGACCGCGGACTGGTTGGGGTCCAGCGAGCTGGGGTCGAACAGCGGCACGCCGAACTCGATCGAGTTAGCGGCCGCCAGTTGGGCGGAGGTGGCAAGACGATGCTCGGCGAGGTACGAAGCCAGAGGCTTGCGCTCGGCGCTGGCCGCGGCCATGGCTTCGCGCGCCTTGACCTCGTCCAAGGCTCCATCCAAAACCAAACGCCGGGCAATGCCGGTGATACCCACCAAGTTGGCGGTCGCGACGCTGGACATTTCAGCCCTCAGTTTTCCCCACCCTGACTTTACCGCAATCTCAGACCATGGCGAGCTGACCGCTGTCGCTTTTCTGGAGTCGGGCGGTTCTAGCCCCAGGGCGGACAGGCTATCCTGCACCCTTGGGGAGACAACATGCACGTATCTGTAGTTTTGCCGGCCAAAAACGAGTCGGAAGGCCTTCGTGGCACCTTGCCCGCCTTGCGCCAGGCCCTGCCTGGGGCCGAGATCATCGTGGTCGACGACGGCTCCACCGACGACACCGCCGCGGTGGCCGCCGGTTTGGGCGCCAAGGTGCTGTCGTCGCCGTATTCGATGGGCAACGGGGCCGCTATCAAGCGCGGTGCCCGTGCCGCCAAGGGCGAGGTCATCGTCTTCATGGACGCCGACGGCCAGCACGATCCGGCCCAAATCCAGTCGTTGTTGGAACGCCTGGAGGCGGGCTACGACATGGCCGTGGGGGCGCGCCATTCCGGCGGCCAGGCCAGCGTCGGCCGGGGCGCGGCGAACGCGTTGTACAACCGCCTGGCCAGTTGGATGACCGGGCATAAGGTCCAAGACCTGACCTCCGGCTTCCGGGCCGTGCGCGCCGCCAAGTTCCGCGAGTTCCTGCATCTGCTGCCGAACGGCTTCAGTTATCCGACGACCAGTACGATGGCGTTCTTCCGCAGCGCTTATCCCGTGACCTACGTGCCGATCGAAGTTGCGCGCCGGGTCGGGACCCAGAGCCATATCCGTCCGCTGCGCGACGGCATCCGCTTCCTGCTGATCATCTTCAAGATCGCCACGCTGTACTCGCCGCTCAAGCTTTTCGCACCTACGGCGATCGGTTTCGCGACGTTGGGGTTGGGCCATTACGCCTGGACCTTTGCGACCCAGGGGCGCTTCACGAACATGAGCGCATTGTTGTTGAGCGCATCGGTAATCGTCTTTCTGATCGGCCTGGTATCCGAGCAGATCACCGGCTTGACGTACCTCCATGGCCGGGACGCAGCGATCGACCCGGACGAGAACCCTGAATGGCGCTAGCAGAGCGCGCAGGACTGCGCGGACGGTTCCGCGGTTACTCCGGCGCACGGCCCGATGTCGTCCGACTATTGCCGCAGGCGGGGTTGAGCCGGGTGCTCGATGTCGGCTGCGGTGCGGGCATGACCGCGGCCCTGGTCCGCGAGCGCTGCGCGGACGCGCGCGTGGTCGGGGTCGAGCCGATGGCGGAACTGGCCGAGCATGCACGCGAGCAGTTGGACGAACTGATCGTCGGCCGGATCGACGACCCTGCGGTATTGGAGCGCCTGGCCGCACAAGCGCCGTTCGATGCGATCGTCTGCGCCGACGTGCTCGAGCACGTGGCCGAGCCGCTGCCTGTGTTGCGCGCGCTGGCGCAGCGATTGGCCCCGGGCGGTTGCCTGGTGACCAGCTTGCCTAACGTGCGCCATCTGTCCACGTTCATCGCGCTCGGTCTGCTCGGTACCTGGCCGGCGCGCGAACGCGGCATCCACGATCGCACCCACCTGCGCTTCTTCGCTCGTCGCGACATTCTGCGTCTAGGCGAGCAAGCCGGGCTGGAACTGCGCGCCGAACGGCGCAATGTGCGCCTGTTGGAGTCGCGTGCCTGGAGCTTGGTGCTGGCCAAACCGCTCGACTTCTGGCCGTTCCGCGGCTTCGTGACCTTCCAATATCTGCATCGCTGGACCCGGGCCAACGCCGACCATGGCGGTTGAGCGACGCGGGTGGTGGCGGTTGGCCGCGGCTTATGCGCTGGCGGCGCTCGCGCTTTACTTCTGCGTTCGTTACCTCGGCGTGCACGGTGGACGGTTCGCCGAGGCGATCCTGCACTTGTCGCCGGCCAGGCTGGCGCTGGCGTTCGGCTTGTTCGCGCTGGGGCTGGGGCTTAATGCCGGTGGCTTCGCTTTCGCCAACCGAGCCTTGTCGGCGACGCCGTCTGCGCGAGTGCTGGCGGGTGCGTGGCTCGCGACCCTGTTGGTCAAGTACGTTCCGGTCGGTATCGGTCATGTCCTGGGACGCGGATTGATGTTGTCCCGGCATGGCGTTTCGGCGCGTGCCACCGCCTGGGTCGGGCTGTTCGAGCAAGCGCTGTCGCTGGCTTTGTGCGTGGCGATCGCGGTGCTCGCCCATGCGGCGACTGAAGCGGCGTGGCGCCCGCTCGCCTTGGGCCTGGCGCTGGCAGGCGTCGGACTGTTGCTCGGTGGCGCATGGTGGTTGCGCCGACGTGCGGTGCTGCGGCCGATGTATTGGCTGGCCGCGCTGGCCTGCTATGCGGTGGCGATGTTGCCGTATGCGGGGGCTTATCTGACTTTGGTCGAGCCGTCCGAACCCTTGCGTTTCGTGCAGGCGCTGTTCGCCGGTACCGTTGCCGGCGTCCTGGCGGTGCTGGTGCCCGGCGGCCTGGGCGTGCGCGAATCGATCATTGCGGCCTGGTCCGGCCAGGACGCCGCGGAGGCAGTGTTGGCCGGGGTGGTCGCAGCACGTGGATTGATCCTGGCTGCGGAAGCGCTGGCCTCGTTGATCGGCCACTGGATGCTGCGGCCGCGGAGCGAGGCGTCGTGAGCGCGGAACTGATCGTCGCGGGCCTGCGCGCTTCGGGTGAGGGCTACCCCAATGCCGAGCAGACGATACGTCTGCTCGCTGAGCAAGGCGAGTATCGGATCCGCGACCTTGGCCATGCCCTGCCGCCGGACCTGCACCTGTGGAAGCTCAGTCGCCTGCCGCCGCACCGGCAGTTGCTGGCGCTGGCGCGACTGGGGTTGGGTAATTTGCTGAGTCTGGTAAGGATTCTGCGCGCGGCGACGCCGCAAAGCCGGATCTACGTGCCATATCCGAGTGTGTTCTTCCTGTGGCTGCTGTCCTGGCTGCCCAACTCGCGGCGGCCGCATTGCATCGCTGATGCGTATATCTCGGTATGGGATTCGATGTTCCGCGACCGTGCCGGTAATGGCGGCGATTCGGCGGCGTCGCGTTGGATCAAGCGCACCGAGGCGCGCGCCCTGCGCGCGGCGGCGCAGGTGTTGGCCGATACCGAGGCCAACCGCGATCGCCTGATCGAAGACTTCGGTCTCGACCCGAAGCGGGTGCGCTCGTTGCCTCTGGCGATCGATGCGGCACCGTTCCGCATTGCGCCCGCATACGCACCGCAGACACCGGCATTGAACGTGCTGTTCGTCGGTACGTTGATTCCGCTGCATGGAGTGCCGACGATCCTTGATGCCGTGCAGCGGCTCTTGGACGCGCCTGCGCAGAGGGATCGTTTCCGTTTCCGCTTCGTCGGCGACGGCCAGCTCGGCGAGCGGTTGAGCGAGTTCGTGCAGCGTCACGATCCCGACCAGGTGATTTGGATCCGCGAATGGCAGCCGCTGGATCGCGTAGCGCAGGAAATCGCAGCGGCGGATATCTGCCTCGGTGTTTTCGGCGGACACGGCAAGGCATCGCGGGTATTGCCGTTCAAGCTCTACATGTACCTGGCGAGCGGTCGTGCAGTCGTCAGCCAGGCGGCTATGTCGTTGCCAGCAAACACGCCGGTTCCGCCTATCGAATCGGTGGCGCCCGACGATGCGGATGCATTGGCCGATGCGTTGATCGCATTGGCCGACGACCCGCAGCGCCGAACCGAGCTCGCGCATGCGGCCTCGGGCTACTTCGATTCCTGGTTGAGCGGCGCAGCGGTGGTTCGGGCGTGGGAAACGCTAGATATCTAAGCAACTACGCGAGTGTCCGGAACTGAGCCATTCGGTGGCCTACGTCAGTCTCCGGCAGTGGCCGGAGCCGCGATGCCGGTTTCGATCAACACGCGTATTTCGTCGGCTTGGCGGCGTTCGGAGCGGTGGCTTGGATCGATCAGCCGTTCGGCGGAGCTCAGGGCCGACTTTGCGCCGACGAAGTCGCCGAGTCCTACGCGTGCGCGCGCCAGTAACAGTCCGGTGTCGGCCGAGGCATTCGATCGCCAGACGATTTGCGTTTGTGTCGCGGCCAGCGCCCAGCGGCCCGCGCGGGCCGCAATGATTGCAGTCAGGACGCGAAACTGCTGTTTCGGCAGCGCGCTTTCGGGCTGGGTACGTGCGGCCTGCAGTTGTTGCTGCATTGCCGCGATGATTGCTTCCTCGGTCAATGCGCCGCAGCGTCCGTTACGGCTGGCCTGTACGAGAACGTCGAACGCCTGGACCTCGCCGACTGTGATCTTGGCGCGCGCGTCGGCCATGACTCGGTCGAAATAGTCTGCGGGCACACCGAGTGCGGCGAAGCAACGTATCGAGGCGAGATCGATACGGGCCTGCAGCCGCTCGCGCGGTCGGACGCCCTCGGCGATCGGGCGCAAGACCTCCATGCTATGGCCGAATGCGCGAGCGTTGAGTTCGCGCATCGCCTTGGTCTGTCTGGCCCGTAGCGATTCTGGGTGGTGTATGAGGGCGAGATCGACGATAGCGTCTTTGTCGCGCCAGATCAGCGCGCGCTGCAAGGTCAGCCAGGACAGCGTGCCGAGCGCGATGACGACGGCGACGATCGCGGCCTGGTTGGTGATTCGATCGCCTTTCAGCATCGCGGCGATCGTGCCGATCACCGCCAGGCCCAGGCCTATCGACGGCAGATAGTTACGGTGCTCGTAGTACAGCTCAAGCGGCAGGATGCTCGACTCGATACTGTGAGCCACGAGGAAGAAGAACCATCCGGCAAACAGGCTCGGCCAGCGTTTGCGCAAGGCGATCGCAACGATGGTTATCGCCGCCAAGAAAGCCATGGATATCGCGGTGGAATAAGGCGAGAACAGACCGGTCGATACTTTGAAGTCGTCGGTGTACAGCCCCATCTCGTCACTGCGCGGCAGGACTAGTTGGCCTATGTAGTCCGTGAGTACTCGTGCCTGGCTCAACAGTCTCTGGTAAGGACCGAAATCCAGTACGGCATAGCCGCCCAAGGGCCGCTCCGGCGACAGGATGAACACAGTAACCGCGAAGGCTGCCGGCAGCGCCAGAAACAAGCCGTAGAACAGGCTGAGAATGCGCTTGTCGCCGGCGTTTCGGCGGTAGTAGGCCAGCTCCAGCACAGCGCATAAAACTGGAGTGACCGCTGCGTTTTCCTTGCTCAGGAGCCCCGCGGCGAACAACAGCGGAAACCAGAAGAATAGCTTCCATGCAGCGCCTTTGCCGTCGTTGGACGCCAGGCGCTGTCGTGCATCCAGATAGACCAGGATCGAAGCGAGGGTGAATAAGGCGCTGAGCTGCGCCATGCGTTGCACCGCGTACAAGACGGTGCTCACCTGCATCGGATGCAGCAGCCACACGCACACGATCAATGCCGAAATAGCGTCCGCGCGATTATGCAGATGAGGGTCATGTACCAAAACTCGGCGCAAGACCTGCCAGGCAAGCCAGCCGCAAGCCAGGTGCGCGATCAGATTTCCGAGTTTGAACGTGAAGGGATGATTGCCGAGAGGCCCCGCGGTCAGCAGGAAGCTCGCCATGGATACCGGCCGGCCGAGCGCTCCCGAATAATTGCCGAATACAGCTTCGTGCCAGGGGATGCGGCCATGCGCCCATTGCTGGACGGGCGCCAGATTGGCCAAGTCGTCGAGAAGGAAGGGGCCATCGAGTCCTGCCCAGTACACGATGACCGTAACGATCAGGCTCGCAATGACCCAGTGTTTGGTTTGCATTGCGATTTTGAGCACTGAGTGGCCTTGCCGCTGAAAAGTTGCTGCGAATGTTCTCTGGAGGGCTCCACGAATACGATGCGGAGCCCGGCCTCGAGCGTGCTCGGCTATTTATGCTGCTGCAGCAGTGCGCGTGTTTTACCGAGCTCCACACGCCCGGCCGTGTCGTAAGGTTTCATCCTGCGATCGAGGGCGAGCACCAGAGTTTCGGCTTCGGAGCGCAGGCCGCGCATGGCGTAGATCTGCGAAAGCAAGGTTCCGACCGGAAGATCGCCGCTGGCTTTCCAAGCTTCCTCGGCCTGCTTTTGTGCTTCAGGCAGGCGACCTGCGTGCAGGAACATTTCCGCGGCCAAGAAACGAGTCAGCCACTTCGAGCGCGACTTCTCCGGCTGGGCGGAAGCCCGTTGGATCATGAAAGCCATGCCGTCGGCGATGACCGAATTCGTCAGGCGGCCGCATCCCTGCTCTTTGCTCACGCGCGCAAGCAAACGTAGCGCCGGCACTTCCGACATGGTCAGATTGGGACGCGCTTCGGCCAGGGCGCGTTGCAGATCCTGCGGCGGCACGTCCATTCCGCGGATGCAGTCCAGGGTGATCCAGCTCAGCCGTCCGACGACCCGGTTACGGGGATTCTTGCTCGAAAGCAGGTCGGCGAAGGCATCGTAAGAGCCTTGAGTATTGCCTTGGCGCATCGAAATGGTAGCCCTCAGCAACTGGGCGCGCATCGAATCGGGATGGTGTTTAAGCCCTTGCTCGAGGATGGTGTCCTCGGCTTGCCAGACATGTGCGCGTCCGTTCGTGGCGAAGGCGAACGACAGAGCGAATCCGCCGGCTGCGAGAAACCCGAGCTGTCTGGGGGTCAATACATTGGTCGGCAGCTCTTTCAGCAACAGTATCGCTAATCCAACGACGGCCAATAGCAGGCCGATCGAGGGCAGGTAGTTACGATGCTCGAAATACAGTTCCAAGGGGAGGATGCTCGACTCTACGCCGTGAGCAACGAGGAAAAAGAACCAGCCGGCGAAGACGCTCGGGGCGCGCTTACGCAATGCAATCGCGCCCGCGCTGATAGCCAGCAGTGCGGCTAATGAGGCTAGGGTCGTCGCTGGAGAGAGCAGGCCGGTCGAGGGCTGGAAATCGTCGGTGTACAGGCCTAGCAGCGGGGTTCTGGGGATGAGTACCGTGCCGATGTAGTCCATCAGGATGCGGGTTTGCGACAGCAGTCGCTCGATCAGCGTGAAGTCGCGCTCCGCATAGTTCACCAGTAGACGATCGGGATTTATCAGCAGGACGCCGGCGATGGCGATGGCAGGCAGTACGAGTGCCAAGCCGAAGAACGTTTTGAGGATCCGGTTGCGCGTGCCGTTGGAGGAGAAATAGGCCAGTTCGATGACGAGGCAGAGAGCGGGGGCTACGGCCGCATTCTCTTTGCTCATCAGTCCGGCGAACACGAGCATTGGGAACAGCGCGAATAAGCTGAAGACGGCCTTGCGGGTCTTGCCTTCGTTGAGCTGTCGACGGGCGATCAGATACGCCCAAAGCGAGGCGAGTACGAACAGCGTGCTCAATTGAGCCATGCGCTGCACCGAGTACAGCACGGTGCTTACGTTGATCGGGTGCAGCAACCAAAGGCCGACGACGATGCTGGCCAGCAGGTCGGCATGCGCGGACATGCGCGGATCCTCGTGCAGCAGTCGTCGGATGACCTGCCATCCCAGGAGTCCGCAAATCAGATGGATGACCAGATTGCCTAGCTTGTAGGCGTAGGGGGTATGGCCGCTCAGTTCGGCACTGAGCAGAAAGCTTGCCATCGACAGCGGACGGCCGAGCATGCCCGAAGCGTTGCCGAACACCACCGACTGCCAGGTCGCGTCGCCCGCCAGCCAGCTTTGAATGGGGTTGAGATTGGGAAGGTCGTCAAACAAGAACGGGCCGGAAAGGCCCGTCCAGTAAACGAATGCGGTGAGCGCCATCGCGACGCAAAGCAAAATGCGGGCCTGCATGGAGCCTGTCCTACCGGAAATATGTGAGGCGGACTATACCCGCAACACTTGGGTCTGTACCTGTGCTTGAAAACCGCAGCTTATGCCGTCTGAGTCGCGAACTTTAGTTCGTTGCAGACAGCGTTTAGCGGCACTCGGCAGGCACCAAAGTCAGGTTGGTATCGCTGGGTACGCTGCAATCCCATTCGAGTCTGCCGCCGTCGGAGCTAGGCGTCAGCGTATAAGTGATCGGTGTTCTTACATTGGTGGTGGTTGCGGTGATCACGCCGTTGGCTCCGACTTCCACGGTGGCGCAATAGCTGGATGCGACAAAGCTGTAGCCGGTGTTGGTGGCGGTTACGAGGCTCAACGAACCTCTGTCCTGCGCCGTCTCGGACACCGAAAGCTTGGCCGACGCAGCGACATTGAGGCATTCGGCGTTCTTGGTCCGCGCGACGTAATCCAGGTACGCCGGAAGGGCGATGGAGATCAGGATGCCGAGGATCGCGATGACGATCATCAGTTCGATCAAGGTGAAGCCGCGTTGACGTTTCATAATGGAACCCCTGGGATCTGGTGCGGTTGAAGCCGTGATTACGGTCGGATCGTCAGGGGGGTGATCCGGTTGAGCTTTAAGCAATGGGGCGGGTCATTGCATGGTAGCTAGAAGAAACCCCGGCGGACCGGGGTTTCTTTGTGAAGCCTTGAAGCAGAAACCGCTATTAGTCAGCGCGGCATTCGGCCGGAATCTGCGATTCCTTGGCGCCGGCGCTTTCGGTGCAGGTCCACTCGATGCGGCCCGATTCCATGACCGGGGTCAGCACGAAGGTGGCGAGCTGGTTCGCGCCGGTGGCCTGGGTGGTGGCCGTGATCACGCCGGTGCCGGCGGTGATTGCGACGCTGGCGCAGTAGCTGCTGGCGAGGAAGCTGTAACCGGTGTTGGTGGCCGTGATGGCGGCCAGCGAACCGCGATCCTGAGCGGTTTCCGACACGGCCAGCTTGGCGGCGGCGGAGACGTTCAGGCACTCGGCGTTCTTGGTGCGGACGGTGTAGTCCTGGTACGCCGGCAGAGCGATGGCGATCAGGATGCCGAGGATGGCGATGACGATCATCAGTTCGATGAGGGTAAAGCCTTGCTGCTTCTTCATGGTATTTCCCCTAGGAGTGATTGAGTTGCTTCACGTGCCTGCAGGCTCGATTGCTCGGTCCTTCGGCAGCCGTGCGTGCCGCACGTGCATAAAGGAATACGCACATCCCATGCCAACCTCCGTAGTTATGAACCGGGGGATCGAAAGTGATAGTCAGGTCACGTAAAGCGAGTTCGAGGCGTCGGTTGGGGTGACGCAAAAGGTCAGTCGGAGGGCTGTGGTGGTGACCTAATGCGTCATGTTGCACATTGATCGGCCGGAACTGAGGCGCCCGTCACGCAAGGCTTGGCCGGTGCCGGAGCCACGGCAGATGAGCAGGAAAAGCGAATCGGCGGTGCGTTTCGCGGTGCCCGCAACGGCCTGGTTCGGGGCGGCGGCCGCGTCCAGCAGCGAGCGGTAGCGGTCGCCGTGTGCATGTAGATGTCCGGTGCGTACACGCGTGGCGCGGCATGGATGGGCGAGGCGCTTCGGCTGCGTCTGCGCGAGCGGCGATAAGGCTTCGTTTCGACGAGGAGGCGAGTCGCGTCGCTGGGGCGCGCCGAAAGCCGCGTGCCCGATAACCGAGGAATCTGTTGCGGACCATCGATAGCCGACGACGCGGCAGGTGCGTCGGCCGCGTTGCGTTCGCGACGGTGCTGTCGATGGTGCGGCAGACTCGACCGAACGGGAACGTCGTTCGGCCGAGCATTCGCGGATCAGTCGATCCCGAGTTTCTTGAGCTTGTAGCGCAGCGCGCGGAAGGTGATGCCGAGGGCGGCTGCGGTGCGGGTCTTGTTGTAGCGGTTTTCCTGCAGGGCCTGCTGGATCGCGGCGCGCTCGATTTCTTCTATATAAGAGGGCAGGGCGCTGGTCGCGGTGTCGCGCGGGTTGAGGGTGCGCGGGTCGACGGCGCCGGCCGCTTGCTGCGGCGCTGCGCCTGCGTTCTGCAGTTCGCTCAGAGGGGCCTGGGTGGCCAGGCGCGGCAGGCGCAGGTCGCTGGCGTTGAGGACTTCGCCTTCGGCCAGGGCGAGCGCGCGCTCAAGAATGTTCTCGAGCTCGCGCACGTTGCCAGGGAAGCCGTAGGCGCGCAGCGCTTCCTGGGCATCCTCGCCGAGGCGCGGCACCGGACGGCCCTGGCTACCGGCGAGCCGGTGCAGGATCTTCGCGGCCAGGCCGGGCAGGTCGTCGAGGCGTTCGCGCAACGGCGGCACGCGCAGCTCGATCACGTTGATGCGGTAGTACAAGTCTTGGCGGAAGCGGCCTTCGGCGACGAGCGCGGCCAGGTCCTTGTGGGTCGCCGACAGGATGCGCACGTCGACGACGAGCTCGGCCTGGGCGCCGACCGGACGAATGGATTTTTCCTGGATCGCGCGCAGCAGCTTGACCTGCATCGGCAGCGGCAGCTCGGCGACTTCGTCCAGGAACAAGGTGCCGCCGTCGGCGGCCTGGAACAGGCCGGGTTTGTCGACGTGGGCGCCGGTGAAGCTGCCCTTCTTGTGGCCGAAGAATTCGCTCTCCATCAGCTCGGCGGGAATCGCGCCGCAGTTGACCGGAACGAACGGGCCGTCGGCGCGGCCGCCTTCGGAATGGATGGTGCGCGCGACCAGTTCCTTGCCGACGCCGGACTCGCCGGCGATATACACCGGGGCCTGGCTGCGGGCGACCTTGCCGATGGTCTGGCGCAGTTTGATCATCGCCGGCGATTCGCCGTACAGGCGCGAACCGACCGCTTCGCTGGCGCTGCGGCGGGTGTCGTTGAGTTCGAGGGCGTGGCGCACGAGATCGCGCAACACCGCCAGGTCGACCGGCTTTGCGACGAAATCGAAGGCGCCGGCCTTGAGCGCGTCGACCGCGGCTTCGACGTTGCCGAAGGCGGTGATCATCGCGACCGGGGTGTTGGGGTATTTCTGGCTGATCTCGGCGATCAGGTCCATGCCCGAGCCGTCGGGCAGGCGCATGTCGGTCAGGCACAGGTCGTAACGATTGCGCAGCAGTTGGCTGCGCGCCTCGCCGAGGCCCGATGCGGTATCGCAACGCAGGCCCATGCGGCCCAAGGTCATGACGAGGAGCTCGCGAATATCGCGCTCGTCATCGACCACCAATGCACTACGAGTTTCTGCCATTGCGCCCTCCACCGCCCACGATAGCTTAACGAGGCCGTCGCGGCCAAGACGCACATGATCGGGAATCCCAGACCGGGAATCCGCTCACGCAAGTATGGCTCAGACCAGGGACAACGCGCTCGCTCCGGCGAGCCGGATGCGGAAACAGCCGCCGCCGCCGGGCACCGGCACGAAGTCGAGCGAGGCCTGGTTCGCCCGGCAAAGCTCGCGTGCGATGTACAGGCCGAGGCCGGTGCCGTGGCTGGAGGTGGTGAAGAACGGGCGGAACAGGCGTTCGGCGACCGACTCGGGAATGCCGGGGCCGCGGTCGAGCACGTCGATCGCCGGCAGGCCGACTTCATCGAAATACACGTGCACGGTGACCCGCGCCGGCTGGCCGGGAATGCGGCCGTAGGTCAGGGCGTTGTGCACCAGCACGGTCAGGGCCTGGTGCAACTGCCTCGGGTCGACCAGGGCTTCGACCTGGCTGCGCGGACCGGTCGCGCGCAGCGTGTCCTGTTCGATCGGGTGGCTGGAGCGGTATTCGTCGACGAACTGGCGCACGAACCCCATCAGCTCGACATGCTCGGGCTTGGCCGGCTCGCGCCGCGCCATGCCGAGGACGTTCTCGACGATGCCGTTCATGCGCGAACCCTGCTGGCGCACGATTTCGAGCAGGCGGCGGTCGGAGATGGCGATGTCGTGAGATTCCTCCAGCAACTGCACGGCGTAGTTGATCGCGGCGAGCGGGTTGCGGATCTCGTGGGCGAGGCTGGCCGAGAAGCGGCCGAGCGCGGCGAGGGTGATCGACTCGGCATGGCGCGACACCAGCGAGGTGTCGTCGAGGAAGATCAGGGTCTGGTCGCTGCCGGCGAGCAGGCGGGTGAAGCGCGGCACCACCTCGGGCAGGTCCGGGGCGAGCTGCAGCGGGCTTTCGTCGGGCCGGCCTTCGGTGCGCCAGCGGCTCAGGCGGCGCGCCAGTTCCGGCGAGGCGATCGCCAGCACGCGATGGCCGTGGCGCTGGCCGTCGTATTCGCCGGAGTCGCCGAGCAGCAGCATGGCCGCCTCGTTGGCCAGGCGCAGACGGCCTTCGCCGTCGACCAGCAGCACGCCGGTGCGCATGCGGCGGATGATGAGTTCGTTGATCTCGGCGTAGTTGGCGGCCTCGGCGCCGCGGCGCTCGGCCAGGTCCTGGGTTTCGCGCATCTGCCGGCCGAGGGCGTTGGTCAGCAGGGCGATCGAGAGGTAGCCCAGGGCGAACATGATCGGCTCGGCGACGGTCCGGCCGAGGCTTTCGCCGCCGATCTCGTTCCAGATCCATTCGCCGATCAGGCCGATGCAGGCCACGACCGCGGCGCCGATGCCGTAGCGGGCGCGCAGCAACAGGGCCGCGGCGCCGACGTTGAACATCAGCATCAGGGCGATGCCGGTGCCGGCGCGCGGCAGGGCGTGGATCGCAAGGATGCCGAAAAACAGGTCGCTGGCGATGCCGGCGAAGACCTGGCTGCGCAGCTCGCCGCGACGGCTGAACAGGAACAGCAGGCTGGCGATGAACAGATAGGCCAGGGCCAGCGAGCGAGCGAACAGGTCGTGGCGCGGCGCTCCGATCAGGTCCGCGACCGGGCCGAACAGGAAGAACACCAGCAAAGCGGCTTCGAGCAGGCGGTACAGGGTGAAGAAATAGAGTTCGCGGCGCAGCGCGAGGTCGGCATCGGCCGGACTGACGGGGGCGAGACCTGACGGCAAGCGGGTTTTCCCTGCGCGGGCGGAGTGTCGATCAGTATAGGGCGACTGGCTTGTCTCGGCCTGCGCCGATTGCGCGGCTGGGGCCGAACCGGGCGGGAAGGGGGTGGGGGACGCTCAGGCCGGCCTGGGCGGCCGGAATGGCGGGTTTTGCTTCGGCCCGCCCCGATCGGCGACAATGCGGCCCCCTCGCGCGTGCTCCGGCTTCCGGCCGCATGCACCTGCGGGACGTCTTTCACTCCCCTCGGTGACGCATGAATTTTCACGAATATCAGGCAAAGCAGCTGTTTGCCGACTACGGCATCGCAGTGCCGGCCGGGCGCGTTGCGCGCACTCCCGATGAGGCCGTTGCGGCCGCCAAGGCCATTCCGGGCGATCTTTGGGTGGTCAAGGCCCAGATCCACGCAGGCGGCCGCGGCAAGGCCGGCGGCGTCAAGCTGGCGAAGAACTTCGACGAAGTGAAGCAGTACGCCCAGGCCATGCTCGGCACCAAGATGGAGACCTACCAGTCGGCCGGCGTCGCTCTGCCGATCGATTCGGTGCTGATCTCCGAAGGCACCGACATCGACAAGGAACTGTACTTGTCGATCTTGGTCGATCGCTCGACCCAGTCGGTCACCTTCATCGCTTCGGCCGAAGGCGGCGTGGACATCGAGAAGGTCGCGGAGGAAACCCCGGACGCGATCAAGACCGTGCACGTCAACTACGTGCAGGGCCTGCAGGCCTACCAGTGCCGTGAGCTCGCCTTCGACCTCGGCCTCACCGCCAAGCAGGCCGGCCAGCTGACCACGATCATGCTGGGCCTGTACAAGCTGTTCAACGAGAAGGACCTGGCGCTGGTCGAACTCAACCCGCTGGCGATTCTTACCAACGGCAATCTCGCCGTGCTCGACGGCAAGGTCAACAGCGACGACAACGCGACCTTCCGCCACAAGGATCTCGCCGCGATGCGCGATATCCGCCAGGAAGACGAGACCGAGGTGCTGGCCAGCCAGCACGACCTCAACTACGTCACCATGGACGGCAACATCGGTTGCATGGTCAACGGCGCCGGTCTGGCGATGGCGACCATGGACGTGATCCAGTTGGAAGGCGGTTCGCCGGCCAACTTCCTCGACGTCGGCGGCGGCGCCACCAAGGAGCGCGTGACCGAGGCCTTCAAGCTGATTCTCAGCTCGGACAAGGTCGAGGCGATCTTCGTCAACATCTTCGGCGGCATCGTCCGCTGCGACATGATCGCCGAGGGCATCATCGCCGCGGTCAAGGAAGTCGACGTCAAGGTGCCGGTGATCGTGCGCCTCGAAGGCACCAACGTGGAAGCCGGCAAGGAACTGCTGAAGAACTCGGGTCTGGCCATTACCCCGGCCGACAACATCAACGATGGCGCGAAGAAGGCGGTTGCCGCCGTCGCTGGCAAGTAAGGGGCTAATGACATGTCCGTTTTGATCAACAAGAACACGAAAGTGATCGTGCAGGGCTTCACCGGCTCGCAGGGCACCTTCCACGCCGAACAGATGCTCGAGTACGGCACCAAGGTCGTCGGTGGCGTGACCCCGGGCAAGGGCGGCACTCAGCACCTCGGCCTGCCGGTTTTCAACACCGTGCGCGACGCGGTCAATGAAACCGGCGCCGACGCCTCGGTCATCTACGTGCCGCCGCCGTTCGCGGCCGACGCGATCCTGGAAGCGGCCGCTGCCGGCATCAAGGTCATCGTGTGCATCACCGAAGGCATTCCGGTGCTCGACATGCTGCGCGTCAAGAACACGCTCAACGGTTTCGACGACGTGGTCCTGGTCGGTCCGAACTGCCCCGGCGTCATCACCCCGGGCGAGTGCAAGATCGGCATCATGCCGGGCCACATCCACAAGCCGGGCAAGATCGGCATCGTCTCGCGTTCGGGCACGCTGACCTATGAAGCGGTCAAGCAGACCACCGACGTGGGCCTGGGCCAGTCGACCTGCATCGGCATCGGCGGCGACCCGATCAACGGCACCAACTTCATCGACGCGCTGAAGTGGTTCCAGGACGACCCGCAGACCGAAGGCATCATCATGGTCGGCGAGATCGGCGGTTCGGCCGAGGAAGAAGCGGCCGAGTTCATCGCCCAGTACGTGACCAAGCCGGTGGTCGGCTTCATCGCCGGCGCCTCGGCGCCGAAGGGCAAGCGCATGGGCCACGCCGGTGCGATCGCCTCGGGCGGTTCGGGCACGGCCGAAGGCAAGTTCGCGGCGATGGAAAAGGCCGGCGTCACCACGGTGAAGTCGCCGGGCGACCTCGGCGCGGCGATCGCCAAGCGCCTGGCCAAGTAATCGGTCAGGCAGGCCGGCAGACGAGTCCGTCTCGGCGGTCGGAACGCGAAAAAGCCGCCTTAGGGCGGCTTTTTTGTATGTAGCACCGATGTGCTACATTGGTCCTCGCCACCTCTCCTCCGGTGCAGACGCCCATGTCCACGACCACCATCCGCTTGACCGAAGAACTCAAGGCGCGCATCGCCCGCGCCGCCGAGCGCAGCGGCACCACGCCGCATGGCTTCATCCTCGGAGCGCTCGAGGAGAAGGTCGACGAAGCCGAACGTCGGCGCGACTTCATCGGCGAAGCCGAGCGTCGTTGGCAGAGTTTCGTTGCGGAAGGCCAGGTGATCGCCTGGGGCGATATGCGTGAATACCTCTCGCGCCGCGCACGCGGCGAAAGTCCGGTAACGCCGGCCAAGAAGACCTTCGGGCGCGAATCGTGACCCGAATCGTCCTCTCGCCCGGCTCGGCGGAGGACTTCGCTCGGATTCTCGATCATCTGGACCGGCACGAGGTCGCCCAGCGCGAACCGCGCATCGAGGGCATCCTGCACGCCATCGACGTATTGGCCGACAATCCTCTGATCGGGCGTGTGCTCGAGCAGGATCTGCGCGAACTGGTCATCGGACGCGACGCGCAGGGATACGTCGCTCTGTATCGCTACCTCGGCGAGTTCGATACCGTTTTAATCATCGCCATTCGCGCCCAGCGCGAGGCTGGCTACACCCACGACTGACTGGTCGTTACGAGAATCGCCGCATGTCCAAGACCCTGCGCATCGCCCTGGCCCAGTTCGACTTCCCGGTCGGTGCGGTCGAAAAGAACGCCGAACGCATCGCGGCGATGATCGTCGAGGCCCGCGACCGGCACGGCGCCGACGTGGTGCTGTTTCCCGAGCTCGCGGTCAGCGGCTATCCGCCGGAAGACCTGCTGCTGCGGCCGAGTTTCCTCGCCGAATGCGAGGGTGCGCTGGAGCGGATCGCCCAGGCCGCGCGCGGCATCGTCGCCGTCGTCGGCTGGCCGCAGGCAGCCGGCGCGGTGGTCTATAACGCCGCCAGCGTGCTGCGCGACGGGCGCATCGAAACCACGTATCGCAAGCGCGAGCTGCCGAATTACGCGGTGTTCGACGAGCGCCGCTACTTCGACGTCGATCCCGACGGCGAGGCCTGCGTGTTCGAGGTCGAGGGCGTCGCGGTCGGCCTGGTGATCTGCGAAGACCTGTGGTTCGCCGAGCCGCTCGCCGCGACCGCGGCCGCCGGCGCCAGTCTGGTGCTGGTGCCGAACGCCTCGCCGTTCGAGCGCGACAAGCACGCCCAGCGCGATGCATTGCTGGAGGTGCGGGCCAAGGAAACCGGCGTCGCGCTGGCCTATCTCAACGTCGTCGGCGGCCAGGACGCCCTGGTGTTCGATGGCGCCTCGGTGCTCGCCGACGGCAACGGCCATGTGCATCCGGCCGCGACCGCGTTCGAGGACCACTGGCTGCTCGCCGACTATCGCGACGAAGACCGCAGCTTCGTGCCGGTGGCTTGGCCGGCCGAGCAGGACGAGGGCCGCGACTCGCTGGCCTGGCGTGCGGTGGTGCGCGGCACCCGCGACTACTGCCGTAAGAACGGCTTCGACAAGGTCTGGCTGGGGCTGTCGGGCGGCATCGATTCCTCGCTGGTGATGGCGGTCGCGGTCGATGCGCTCGGCGCCGAGAACGTAGTCGCGGTGCGCATGCCCTCGCGCTACACCGCCGATCTGTCCAACGACCTGGCCGCCGAACAATGCGCGAGCCAGGGCGTACGCCTGTTGGCGCTGCCGATCGAAAAGCCGTTCCAGGGCTATCTGGACACCCTGGCCGAGGTGTTCGCCGACAAGGCGGTCGACGTCACCGAGGAAAACCTGCAATCGCGCACCCGCGGCGCGCTGTTGATGGCGATGAGCAACAAGTTCGGCGGCCTGCTGCTGACCACCGGCAACAAGAGCGAGTACGCGGTCGGCTACGCCACCATCTATGGCGACATGTGCGGCGGTTACGCGCCGATCAAGGACTTGTACAAGACCGAGGTATTCGCGCTGGCGCGCTGGCGCAACGCGATCGCCGGCGCGCCGGTGATTCCGTGGGCGGTGATCGATCGTCCGCCCTCGGCCGAGTTGCGCGAGAACCAGAAGGACCAGGATTCCTTGCCGCCTTATGACGTGCTCGACGCGATCCTGCTGCGTCATGTCGACCAGGAGCAGTCGCGCGACGAGATCGTCGCGGTCGGCTTCGACCCGGCGACGGTCGACAAGGTGCTGCGCCTGGTGCGCATCAGCGAATGGAAGCGGCACCAGGCTGCGCCGGGTCCGAAGGTCTCGCGGCGGGCGTTCGGCCGCGAGCGTCGCTATCCGATCACGAACGGCTACGTCGGTTGATCGCGTAGGGGTTCTTGCAGGAGCGGCATGAGCCGCGAGCAACCGAAGCGATCGATACCGCGCCCCGACCCGACGCCCGGTCCTCCGCCGCGCGAAACCGCGCTTGCGTCGTTGCCGCGGCGGCGTGGTCGCGGCTCACGCCGCTCCTACAAGGGGCAACGGCGACGCCCAAGAAACGATCGATGCCGCGCCCCGACCCGAAGCCCGGTTCCCCCCGCGCGAAACCGGGTTTGCGTCGTTGCCGCGGCGGCGTGATCGCGGCTCACGCCGCTCCTACAGGGGCAGCGGCGGCGCCCGGGCAGGCTCGATCCGCCACAAAAAACGCCGCCCGAGGGCGGCGTTTTCTTTGGTGCTGTGCGGCGAAGCGGGCGCTTACTGCTTGCGCTTCTCTTCGTCGCGGTCGCGGTTGTCGACTGCCGACTTCTCGCCCGCGAACGGGTTGAGCTTGCGCAGGTTGCTCGGGTAGTCCGGCCAGTCTTCCGACAGCGCCGGGTGGGTGGCGTCGTTCTGCTGCAGCACGCGCTTGGCGTCGGCGGCGAGGGTCTGGTTGCCCAGGCCTTCGTAGGCCTTCATCAGCACCGCGACCGCATCGTTCTGGTAGCGGCTCTGCGGATAGGTCTCGAGCAGGTACTTGGCCCGGTCGGCCGAGGCCACGAAGGCGGTGCGGCGCAGGTAGTACAGGGACACGTCGAGCTCGTGGCGGGCGAAGGTGTCGCGCAGGGCGAGCATGCGCTTGCGCGCGTCCTCGGCGTAGCGGCTGTTCGGATAACGCTCGACCACGATCAGGAAGTCGTTGTAGGCCTGCATCGGCGTCGACAGGTCGCGGCGGCTGACGTCCAGGCGCCAGACGCGCTGCAGGAACACCGTGTCGCGGCTGGAGTTCACCAACCCGCGCAGGTAGTACAGGTAGGCGACGTTGCGGTGGGTCGGGTAGGTGCGGATAAAGCGGTCGATGCTGCTGATCGCGTCGTCGTGCTTGCCCGACTTGTACTGGGCGTAGGCCGTCTCGACCAGGGCCTGCTCGGTGTAGGGGCCATAGGGGTACTGCGCGACCAGGCGCTTGAAGCTCGCCTCGCCCGAGGCCCAGTTGCCGTTGACCATCGAGCCGTGGGCCTTCTTATAGATGGCCTCGACCGGCTGGCCTTCGTCCGCGTCTTTGTCCTTTTTGAACATCTTGCCGACGCGGCTGCAGCCGGAGGCAGCGAAAACCACGATCAGCAGCAGGCAAAACAGGCGAACAAGTCCGCGGGAAGGGGCAAAACGTACAGTCATGGCAGGCATCGACGGGCGCCGGAGGCACGAAGCGCCGATAATAGCAGTCCGCGGGTCGTGCCCCTTAACCGATCCCGTCTCCCCGCCGCCGTATAGACCCCTCCGATGACCGAGCCCCGCCAGACCCTCACCGCCACCGTGCCCGACAGCGCCGCCGGGCGCCGCTTCGATGCGGTTCTGGCCGAACTGTTCCCCGATTACTCGCGCTCGCGCCTGGCCACCTGGATCAAATCCGGCGACGCGCGCCTGAACGGCCGCGAGGTGCGGCCGCGCGATCCGGTCCAGGGCGGGGAGTCGGTCGAGCTGACCGTGGTCCTCGACATCCAGACCCGCGCCGAGGCCGAAGACATCGCCCTGGACGTGCTCTACGAGGACGCCGACGTGATCGTCCTCGACAAGCCGGCCGGGCTGGTCGTCCATCCGGGCGCCGGCAACCACGCCGGCACCCTGGTCAATGCCTTGCTGCACCGCGATCCCGGCCTGGCGACCCTGCCGCGGGCGGGCATCGTCCACCGCCTCGACAAGGACACCTCCGGGGTCATGGTCGTGGCCCGCACCCTGCCGGCGCATACCTCGCTGGTCGAGCAGCTGTCGGCGCGCGAAGTGCACCGCCAATACCTCGCCGTCGTCGTCGGTGCGTTGGTCTCCGGCGGCACCGCCAACGCGCCGATCGACCGCCACCCGCGCGATCGCCTGCGCATGGCGGTGCGCGAGGACGGCCGCGATGCGGTCACCCATTACCGCCTGCGCGAGCGCTTCCGCGCCCACACCTTGCTCGAATGCCGCCTGGAAACCGGGCGTACCCACCAGATTCGCGTGCACATGGCGCATCTCAAGCACCCGATCGTCGGCGACCCCTTGTACGGCGGCCCGCTCAAGCTGCCCAAGGGCGCCACCGACGGCCTGGTCGAAGCCCTGCGCGGCTTCAAGCGCCAGGCCCTGCACGCCGAGACCCTGGAGTTCGTCCATCCGGTCAGCGGCGAGCCGATCCGCTGCACCGCGCCGGTGCCGGCCGACCTGCGCCATCTGGTCGCCGAACTGAGCGCCGACACCCGCGCCGCGGCCGAGGCCGGCCGATGACCTCGGACGCTGCGCCGTGGATCGATGCGCAGTGGCCAATGGCCGCGTCCGTGCACGGGTTCACCACGGTGCGCGGCGGTCTGGGCGTGTCGCAGGCGCCGTTCGATCGCTTCAATCTCGGCACGCGTTACGGCAGCGATCGCGACGATCCGGCCGCGGTGACGCGTAATCGCGAGCTGCTGGTCGAACGTGCGGGCTTGCCGTCGCCGCCGCGTTGGCTGCATCAGGTGCATGGCGTCGACGTGGTGCGTTTCGACGGCCGCAGCGACGGCGACGAGGAACCGGTCGGCGATGCCTCGGTGACTTCCAGCCCCGGCACCGTGCTCGCGATCCTCACCGCCGATTGCCTGCCGGTGCTGTTCGCCGCCGAAGACGGCAGCGAGGTCGGCGCCGCCCATGCGGGCTGGCGCGGTCTGGCCGCCGGCGTGCTCGAAGCGACGGTCGCGGCCATGCGCACCACGCCCGGCCGCCTGCGCGCCTGGCTCGGGCCGGCGGCGGGTCCGCAGCACTACGAAATCGGCGCCGAAGTGCGCGAGGCCTTCGTCGCAGGCGATGCCGAGGCGGCCTCGGCTTTCGTCGCCACGCGGCCGCAGCATTGGCGCGTCGATCTGTATGCCCTGGCGCGGATGCGTCTGGCGCAGGCCGGCCTGGCGGCCGATCATATCCACGGCGGCGGGTTGTGCACGATTTCCGAACCCGGCCGCTTCTACTCCCATCGTCGCGACCGCCGCACCGGCCGCATGGCGACCCTCATCTGGATGCAATGATGACTCTCTTGGCCCAACGGACGGTCCTGTCCCTTTCTTTATCCCTCACCGCGCTACTGTGCACCGATGCCATGGCGGCGGATTGCGAGGCGCGCGTTTACGACCTGCTGCGGGCCGCCTATCCCGGCAGCACCGGCGAAACCGGCGACGAGGGCGAGCTGCTGCGTACCGCCGGCTCGCCCACGCGTTGGATCAATCTCGGCGAAGTGGCCTGCAAGGTCTGGCCGGCTTCGCCGGACAAGACCCTGCTGGCGGTGCGGCTGCGTCACCAGGCCGCGACCGGCATGGACAGCGACACCGCCGATCTGGAAGTGCTGGTCGCCGATTCGGCGCGCCCGCGCATCCTGCAGCGTTACCGCGAGGACGACGCACTGCAGTCGGACGCGGTGCGGATCAGTTCGGTGACCCTGGATACCGCGCGATATCGCCTCAACGAAAGCACCACCGCCTTCGGCGTGCGCATCGGCTACACCGGCTCCTCGCGCGCCAACCCTTACAGCAGCACGGTGATGAACCTGTACGTCGGCGACGGCGCCAAGCTGCGGCCGGTGCTGAGCAAGCTGGAAGTGTCGAAAGAGCGCGGCGAGTGGGACACCAATTGCGCCGGCGAATTCGAGAACGTGCAGCGCACCGTCGCGATCGACGCCAAGCGCGACCGCGGCTATGCCGGCCTACGCATCAACAGCGTCGAGGAAAGCACCCGCAACGAGCTCGACGACAAGGACTGCAACGAAGTGCCCGGCCCGACCAGGAAGAGCAGCGTGCGCCTGGCCTATGACGGCCGCGAGTACACGGTGCCGGACGATCTGCGCGGGCTGTAAATGCGAAACCAGGCAGTGAACCGGGCGCCGACCCGGGACGAGGCGCGGCTGGGCGCGCGCGAGGGGTTGTATCCGCGCGCGCTCGGTGTGCGCTTCGTGTACCTGCCGCGGACCCTGCGGCTGCTGCATGGTCGCGGCGGGCGCCGGACCTATCGTGGCGAAGCCCAGGTCGAACGCGGCCGCGGGCTGTGCTCGCGGTTGTTCGCGCGCATTGCCCGCCTGCCCAAGGCGCATGCCGGGCCGATCGAGGTCGAGATCGACGCCAACGCGCGCGGCGAGACCTGGACCCGGCGTTTCGGCAAGTCGGCGATGCGCTCGCGCCTGGTCGAACGCGATGGCCTGGTGTTCGAACGCCTGGGGCCGATGCGGTTCGCGTTCGCGTTGGACCTGGCCGGCGAGCTGCCCGATGCGGCCGCGTCGGGCGTGCTGTCGCTCGGTACCGGCGCGCAGGTGACGGTGTCGTCGGCGGTGATGCCGGCCCAGCTCGCCGACGGGCCGGTGGATCCGGCGGAGGGCGACAGCGGGGCGGACGACCCCGGCCTGTCGTGGCGGCTGGTGCGGGTGCGTGCGCTAGGGCTGCCCCTGCCGTCGGGCTGGTTCGCCGGCGTGCGCGCGCGCGAGTTCGAGCGCGACGGGCGCTATCACTTCGACGTCGCCGCGCAGTTGCCGGTCGTGGGCTTGTTGGTGCGCTATCGCGGCTGGCTGGACGTCGAGGGCTGAGCGCTCGCGGCGGGCGGCCATGCCGCCATTTGGACCGCTGCGTTTCCCCAGCCCGGGCCCCAAAGGGTCTGCGGCGTTCTATGCTCCGGACGGACCGGGTCTGCTGGCGAAATCCGCGGGTTTCCGGGAGGGACGTCGCGCTTACGGTTCTTGGTCGCGGCTTGTGACCGTAGGAAATCCCTGTGGGACGCCGCTCCTACTCTTAAAGCGCGTCGTCCCGACGGGATGGATTTCCCGTCATTGCCATCATCGCAATCCACCCGCACACGGAGCGCGGGTTCCACCGGGCAGGGATGCGTCGACCTTTCGCGTTTCGAGTACCCACATGACGCCATCGAGCTTTCGCGTTGCACCCCTCGCTTTCGTCACCGCCGGCCGCGTGGAGTGCGTTCGATGAGCGCCGCCGCGCCGCGCCGCTGGCTGGTAGCAGGCGATCTCAACGGCTTCTTCGGCCTGGTCGTCGACAACCTGTCGATCCTCGGCTTCATCTCCGCGGCCCTGATCGGCATCTTCGGTTTTCCGGCCGAGGTCATCTATACGCGCATGTTCCCCGGCACCGCGTTCGGCGTGCTGGTCGGCAACCTGATCTACACCTTCATGGCGCGGCGCCTGGCGGCCAAGAGCGGCCGCGACGACGTCACCGCGATGCCGCTGGGCCTGGATGCGCCGACCAGCATCGGCATGGCCTTGCTGGTGCTCGGCCCGGCCTTCGTCGGGTTCAAGCAGCAGGGCATGGACGAACAGGCCGCGGCCCTCGCCACCTGGCAGCTCGGCATGGCCTCGTTGGTGGTGATGGGCGTGCTGAAGTTCGTGTTGTCGTTCGCCGGCGACACTGTCACCCGGCTGATTCCGCGCGCCGGTCTGCTCGGTTCGATCGCCGGCGTGGCGCTGGTGTTGATGGGCTTCCTGCCGCTGATCGAGACCCTGCGCTCGCCGATGGTGGGTTTCATCACCTTGGGTTTGCTGTTGTATGTGTTGATCGCGAAGGGGCGATTGCCGGTGAAGCTGCCGGGGGTGTTTCTGGCGTTCGTGTTTGGCACGGTGCTGTATTACGGCTTCGGGGCGCTGGGGTTGGGAGCGCCGGGCTTCGCTTGGCCCGAGCCTTCGCCGCTGCGTTTCGTGCTGCCGTGGCCGAGCCTGGGCTTCATCGACGGCCTGGCCTACACCAAACCTTATCTGCCGCTGCTGTTGCCGTTCGGCCTGCTGATGGTGGTGGGCGGCATCAACGTCAGCGAAAGCGCGCGCGCCGCCGGCGACGATTACCGCACCCGCGACATCCTGCTGGCCGAGGCCTTCTCGACCCTGGTCGCCGGGTTTTGCGGCGGCGTCGCCCAGACCACGCCCTACATCGGCCAGCCCGCCTACAAGCACATGGGCGCGCGCAGCGGCTACACCTTGTTGACCGGCTTGTTCATCGGCCTCGGCGGCATCCTCGGCATCGTTTCCGGCCTGGTGCAGTGGCTGCCGCTGGCGGTGCTCGCGCCGATCATCGTCTACGTCGCCCTCGACATCACCACCCAGGCCTTCCAGGCCACGCCGAGCAAGCATGCGACCGCGATGGTGTTCGGCTTCCTGCCGTCGGTGGCCTATATGCTGGCGATCAAGACCGGCAACCCGGGCTGGATCGCCCCGGACCACCATGCGCAGCTCATGAACGCGCTCGATGGCCACGGCCTGCCCGAGCTCGCGGTGATCGTGACCCTCGGCAACGGCTTCATCATGACCTCGATGATCTGGACCTCGGCGGTTGCGGCGATGGTCGACGGCCGCCTGCGTCGCGCCTCGGTATTCCTGCTGGCCGGCGCGGCGTTGAGCCTGTTCGGCATCATCCACTCGGTCGACCCGCGCGGCGGCATCTACCTGCCGTGGGCCCTGGAGGGGCTGCAGCGCACGATCGCCCTGCAATTCATCGGCGCCTACGTCGGTCTGGCGGTTTTGCTGGGCTTGCTGTCTTTGCAGCGCAATGCCGTGCCGGCCGAGCCGCAGGCTTGAGAGCGGCCGGGTTTGCCCGCAGATCGTCTGTTCCCCTTTGAACCGGCCCACGCCATGTCCTTGCAGAACGAACTCGACGCCGTCCCCGGCGTGACCGCGCGCCCGGAAGCCGCCACCCGCGACTTCGTCTTCAACCACACCATGCTGCGGGTGAAAGATCCGCGCCAGTCGCTGGACTTCTACACCCGCGTGCTCGGCTTCACCCTGGTGCGCAAGCGCGACTTCGCCGAAGCCAAGTTCAGCCTGTACTTCCTGGTGTTGGTGGCCGACCCCGCGCAGATCCCGGCCGAAGAACCCGCGCGCGGCGAATGGCTGCTGAGCCAGCGCGGCGTGCTCGAACTGACCCACAACCACGGCACCGAGGACGACGCGGACTTCGCCTACCACGACGGCAACAGCGATCCGCGCGGCTTCGGTCACATCTGCGTGTCGGTGCCCGACATCGAAGCCGCCTGCGCGCGCTTCGAGCAACTCGGCGTCGCCTTCCAGAAACGCCTCAGCGACGGTCGCATGAAGAACATCGCCTTCATCAAGGACCCGGACGGTTACTGGGTCGAGATCCTGCAGCCGAACAGCCTGGTCTGATCCGCGGTTCCAGATCGCTTTCTTTCGAATTTCCCCACCCGAACACCGCGCAGGCAGTCCCCGCCCCCTTTGAAAAAGGGGGCAGGGGGGATTTGCTCTTGCTGTGTTGAGTCGCCATAGCGCGCGAGCGAAGCAAATCCCCGCGCTATTGCGTCGATCAGGCCTCAGACCAATGCCGGGCGCTCGCCCCCTTTGCAAAGGGGGCGTCGGGCAGCGGCGCGTTGCTGGACGAGATCACCGCTAGCGCCTGCAGTTCCCCCCTTTGGAAAAGGGGGCTAGGGGGATTTGCTCTGCAGTCAGTTGCCGAACCGGCCAACTGGCCGTCCCGGCCCCCCTCCCGCCTTGAATCGCCCCCTCCAGCCCGCATTAACAGGTCATTCGCGGCCGCGGCGCGACACTCGCGCCCCGGGCCGCCATACCTTCGGAGAGACCACTCATGCGGATGGACAAGCTTACTTCGCGCTTCCAGCAGGCGCTGTCGGACGCGCAATCGCTCGCGGTCGGGCGCGACCACAGCGTCATCGAGCCGGCGCATTTGCTGACCGCGCTGCTCGAGCAGAGCGGCGGCAGCACGCGTCCGTTGCTGGCCCAGGCCGGCGTCAACGTGCCGCTGTTGCGTGAGCGCCTCGGCGAAGCGTTGGAGAAACTGCCCAAGGTGTCGGGCCAAGCCGGGCAAGTCTCGGTCGGCAACGACCTGGCGCGCCTGCTCAACGTCACCGACAAGCTGGCGCAGCAGCGCAGCGATGCCTTCATCGCCAGCGAATTGTTCCTGCTCGCCGCGCTCGACGACGGCGGCGAAGTCGGACGCGCGCTGAAGGCGGCCGGAGCGACCAAGGCCAAGCTCGAACCGGCCATCGACAAACTGCGCGGGGGCGAAAGCGTGCAATCCGAAAACGCCGAAGAACAGCGGCAGGCGCTGGAAAAATACTGCATCGACCTGACCGCGCGCGCCGAGTCGGGCAAGCTCGACCCGGTGGTCGGCCGCGACGAAGAAATCCGTCGCACCATCCAGGTGCTGCAACGCCGCACCAAGAACAACCCGGTGCTGATCGGCGAACCCGGCGTCGGCAAGACCGCCATCGTCGAAGGCCTGGCCCAGCGCATAATCAACAACGAAGTGCCCGAAGGCCTGCGCGGCAAGCGCGTGCTGTCGCTCGACATGGGCGCGCTGATCGCCGGCGCCAAGTTCCGCGGCGAGTTCGAAGAGCGCCTGAAGGCCGTGCTCAACGACCTGGCCAAGAACGAAGGCCAGGTGATCTTGTTCATCGACGAGCTGCACACCATGGTCGGCGCCGGCAAGGCCGAGGGTGCGATGGACGCCGGCAACATGCTCAAGCCCGCGCTCGCGCGCGGCGAGCTGCATTGCATCGGCGCGACCACGCTCGACGAGTACCGCAAATACGTCGAGAAAGACGCCGCGCTGGAGCGCCGCTTCCAGAAAGTGTTCGTCGGCGAGCCGACGGTCGAGGACACCATCGCGATCCTGCGCGGCCTCAAGGAGCGCTACGCCGTGCATCACGGCGTCGAGATCACCGACCCGGCGATCGTCGCCGCGGCGACCCTGTCGCATCGCTACATCGCCGACCGCCAGCTGCCCGACAAGGCCATCGACCTGATGGACGAAGCCGCCTCGCGCATCCGCATGGAGATCGACTCCAAGCCCGAGGAACTCGACCGCAAGGAACGCCGCCTGATCCAGCTCAAGATCCAGCGCGAGGCGCTGAAGAAGGAGAAGGACGCCGAGTCCAAGCAGCGCCTGGCCGATCTCGAAGCCGAGATCGCCACGCTCGAGCGCGAGTTCAACGACCTCGAGGAAATCTGGAAGGCCGAGAAGGCGACCTTGCAGGGCGCGACCAAGATCAAGGAGCAGATCGAGCAGGCCAAGCTCGACCTGGAAGCCGCGCAACGCACCCAGGATTACGCGCGCATGAGCGAGATCCAGTACGGCAAGCTGCCCGAGCTGGAGAAGCAGCTCAAGGCCGCGCAGGAAGCCGAGACCCAGGGCTTCAAGCTGTTGCAGGACAAGGTCACCGCCGAAGAGATCGCCGAAGTCGTGGCGCGCTGGACCGGCATCCCGGTGGCGAAGATGCTCGAAGGCGAGCGCGACAAGCTGCTGAAGATGGAGCACGCCCTGCACGCGCGCGTGGTCGGCCAGGACGAAGCAGTGCGGGTGGTGTCCGACGCGGTGCGGCGTTCGCGCGCCGGCCTGTCCGACCCGAACCGTCCGAGTGGTTCGTTCCTGTTCCTCGGCCCGACCGGCGTGGGCAAGACCGAGTTGTGCAAGGCGCTGGCCGAGTTCCTGTTCGACTCGGCCGACGCGATGATCCGCATCGACATGAGCGAGTTCATGGAGAAGCACGCGGTCAGCCGTCTGGTCGGCGCGCCTCCGGGCTATGTCGGCTACGAAGAGGGCGGCTATCTGACCGAGGCCGTGCGTCGCCGTCCCTACAGCGTGATCCTGCTCGACGAGGTCGAGAAGGCGCATCCGGACGTGTTCAACATCCTGTTGCAGGTGCTCGACGACGGCCGCCTGACCGACGGCCAGGGCCGCACCGTCGATTTCCGCAACACGGTGATCGTGATGACCTCGAACCTGGGCTCGCAGATGATCCAGGAGATGAATTCCGACGACACGCCCGAGGGCTATACGCAGATGAAGGCGGCGGTGATGGGCGTGGTGCAGGCGCACTTCCGTCCCGAGTTCATCAATCGCCTCGACGACATCGTCGTGTTCCATCCGCTCGACAAGAGCCAGATCCGCGAGATCGCCAAGATCCAGCTGCATGGTCTGGAAAAGCGCCTCGCCGAGCGCGGTCTGAAACTGGCGCTGTCGGATGCCGGCCTGGCCCTGATCGGCAACGTCGGTTTCGACCCGGTCTACGGTGCGCGACCGCTCAAGCGTGCGGTGCAGCAGCAGTTGGAGAACCCGCTCGCGCAGAAGATCCTCAGCGGTGAGTTCGTCAGCGGCGACACCATCCGCGTGGATGCGCAGGGTGGGCATCTGGTATTCGGCAAGGATTGATCGGCGCAACGGATGCCGCATGACCAACAAAGGCCCGCGATTCGCGGGCCTTTGTTTTTTCATCGTCATCCGTCGGTTGCCGGTCGCGGCTTGCGCCGCTCTTACCCAAGAGCGGCAGCATTGCTGCTGCTGCTGCTGCTGCTGCTGCTGCTGTTGCTGTTGCTGTTGCTGTTGCTGTCGCCGTAATGAGCTTGGCGTAGTACCAACCTTGCGAGAACATTGGAGACCCGGAGGGCGGCGCACAGGACGTGCGCCGTTTTTCGATAGGACAAGGATGTCCTATCGAAAAATCCCGGCGCGGGCATCGCACTCGTGGCCTGTGCCCTTGCAAGGAGAGCCCTTTTCTTTGGTTACTTTTCTTTTGGGCTTAGCAAAAGAAAGTAACCCGGCCGCGTCAGCGGACGGAAGCTCTGCTCTTGCTTGTGGCTTCTCGATCAGCAAGATCAAGATCAAACGCCAAAAGCTTCCGCCACTAAAGCGGCGGGTAACTTTCTTTTGTCTAAAGCAACAAAAGTCCGTCTGGATTCCCTTCGGTCAAAAGTCACCAAAGAAAAATGCTTTTCTTTGAATCAAGGGCCCGAACGAGCGTTGCATCCGCGAGGATTTTTCATACGGGACATCCCTGTCCCGATGAAAAACGGCGCGCATCCCTGCGCGCCGCCCTTCGGGTCGTCTATGGCCTTCGCGAGCGCGTAGCTGCGCACAGCAACAGCAAAATCTTCGCGGCAACGGCAACGGCAACGGCAACGATAGTGGGGTCGTGCGGGACGTGTTTCTCAGCAGCCTGCCATGACCCTGGACACCATTCAATTCGCCGCCATCGGCGCCGCCTTGCGCGGCACGATCCCCAACGCCTTCTCGATCTGCGCCGGGTCGTAGCGCCTGCCGCCCTTGAATACGGCGTCGACTTTGCGGATGTCGTTCATGTCCTGGATCGGGTCACCGTCGATCAGCACGAGGTCGGCGAGTTTGCCCGGGGCGATCACGCCGCGGTCTTTGTCGACGCCGAGCACTTGCGCCGGGGTCAGGGTCGCCAGACGCAGTACTTCGGCGTTGGCGATGCCGGCGCGGGCGTACAGGATCAACTCGGAGTGCAGCATGTAGCCGGCCAGGGCGTCGGTGCCGGGGAGGATCGTCACGCCGGCGTCGTGCAATGCCTTGAGCACCCGCAGCATGGTCGGGAAGGACTGTGCATAGGCGTGTTCCTCGCCTTTGGGTACCTTCAACGAGCCCCAGCTCAGGTTGCGTTGCGCTTGCGGCGGCAGTCGCGGCGCGACCGTCTTCAAACCGGGCGGGATCTTGCTCTGCGGGTCGCCGGCGAACAGGTCTTCGGCGATGCCCATGGTCGGGTCGAGCACGGTATGCGTGCGCTTGAGAAAGGCGATGAAATCGCGGACCTCGGCGCGTTCCGGCGGAAACTCGGCGGCGTGCGCGGCCGGCTCGGTCAGCCGCGCCATGGTGCGGGTTTCCTGCACGCGCGGGTAAAGGAAGTTGAGTTCGACGAACAGGATGTGCTGCAGTTCGTCGGCGCCGGCCTCGATGAATTGGCGCGCCGACATGAAGGCGGGCACGTGGCCGCTGTAGCGCAGGCCGCGGGCATGGGCGCGGTCGGCGATCACCGGCACCAGTTCGGGTTTCAGCGAGGAATAGCTCTTGATCTGCATGTAACCGTGGTCGGCGTACCAGTCGACCGCCTTGATCGCTTCCTCGGGCGTGTCGACCAACATCTTGGTGGGGCCGGCGTAAGGCCCGGGGCCGTCGATGAAGCCGGCGGCGAGCACGCGCGGGCCGATCTCGGTGCCGGCGTCGAAGCGCTTGACCTTGTCCAGGAAGGCGTCGGTGTTGTTGGCGACGTCGCGGCTGCTGGTGACGCCGTTCGCGATGTCCATCGCGCCGTCGGAGTCGCCGTAATGCTTGTGTACGTCCCACAGGCCGGGCATCAGGAAACGGCCGCCGGCATCGAGGATCTCGGCGTTCGCCGGTGGCTTGAGCGCGGCGTCGGCGGCGACGCGGACGATGCGCTCGCCCTCGACCAGGACGCTGGTGTTCGGCGTCACCGACAGGTCGCGTGGGTCGTAGAGGCGCGCGTTGCGGATCAACAACGGGCCTTTCGGCGTGTAGGTCAGCTCGCGCGCCAACTTCAGCGACCACTCGGCGCCGGCGCGTTCCTGGAATTCGATCAGTTTGGCGAGCGAATCCTTGTATTCGGGGGAAAGGATCGAGACCCAGCCCGAGGCCATGATCAGCGCGGCGGTGTTGCCTTCGGCGTCCAGCCAGACCGAGCCGGGCGTGTAGTCGAGCCCTGACACGCGATACAAGGACAAGATCGCCGGACCCTTGGCCGTCGTCACTTCGAGCGTGCCCGCACTATCGAGCCGCGCTTCGCCGGCCGGCAGCAGGGCGAGCTTGCGCTCGGGGGCTTTCAGCAACGCGCGCACCAGCACGCCCTGGATTTCCGGGGTGGCATTAAGCGGCAGGAAAAAGGCCGGCGTGGTCAAGGCTTTCTCGCCTTGCTCGCTGTCGTTCTTCCAGCGCGCCTTGCCGTCGCGCACGCTGAAGCTCTCTTCGACCGGAACTTTCAGATAATTGTGGCCGCTGCCGCGGTACTCGACCGGAATGCCGGCGGCATCGAGCGTCCATTCGGTCTTGAGGTGGTCGCCGCGGCCGCGGTCGCTGTACTGGTATTCGACGCGTGTGCTGCCGTCGCTCGCGGTTTCGACGATCTGCTGCCCGGCGGGTTTGCCTTGCAGCAGCATGATCTGTTCGCGCTTGGCGGGCGCGGCGATGACGTTCGTAATCGCCAGGGACAGCAACAGCGCAACGGTCGAACGCATGGCGGACACCTCGGGCATTCGCGGCGGAGCCGCTGGGCCGGGCCGATCGCAGGCGCCCGCAGCGGCGAGGTCCTCTTTATAGCCGATCCGCCGATCCGCGAAATGTACTGCGATCGACGAAAAGCGACGGCCCGGGAGTTCGGGCCGCCGCGGTGCATGTTTCTAGCTAGGGCAGAGTTCCATCCCTGTAGGAGCGACGCAAGTCGCGACCAAGGAACGCGCAGAAGCGGCACCGCCGATGCTATTCATCGAAGCGGCGTGCCGTCGCGAAGGTAGGAGCGGCGCAAGCCGCGACCGCGCCCTGCCGGGCTCCGGCGTCTCCTTCAATCATGAGCAAGGCTTCCGTCCGCTGACGCGGCCGGGTTACTTTCTTTTGCTAAGCCCAAAAGTCCGTCTGGATTCCCTTCGGTCAAAGGTAACCAAAGGGAGGGCTCTCCTTGCAAGGGCACAGGCCACGAGTGCGATGCCGGCGCCGGGATTTTTCGATAAGACGTCCCTGTCTTATCGAGTCATTCCTTTTTAAAGGCTGGGCGCACGTCCTGAGCGCCGCCCTCCGGGTCTACGGTTAACAGGTAAAGCAGCAAAGCAAATCAAAATCACTGCAACGCAGCGCTGCGTGCCTTACCACTTATAGCCGACCTTGATGTAGCCGAAGGCGCCGTTGAAGCCGAACGGCGAGGCGGTGTTGTACGGCAGGTAGTTGCGGGTGCCGCGCACCAGCTTGGACTCGTCGGGATAGGCGTCGAGGACGTTGTCGCCGCCGACGGTGAAGTCCCAGTTGTTCAGGCGATAGGTCGCGGCCAGGTCCAGGGTCCATTCGTCGCCGAAGGTCTGGTCCTGCCTCGGGTCGGTCGCGTGCAACTCGGTGAACTCGCCGTAGCGGGTGGCGGTGGCGGTGAAGTTCCAGTTGCCGGTCTTCCAGTCGCCTGCGAGGAAGAACTTGTCGCGCGGCGCGCCCTTGGTGATGCGTCCGATTTCGGTGCGGCCGATGCGCACCGCGGCCGGGTCGATCGCCGCCAGGCGCGGCGGGTTCGGGGCGATCTTGTCGATCTCGGTCTTGGAGTAGTTGTAGCCCGCGGTGAGGTTGAGCTTGCCCGAGCCGACGTCCCAACCGTAGGTGGCGATGATGTCCACGCCCTTGGTGTCGGTGTCGACGGCATTGGTGAAGTAGCGGCCGCCGCCGATGCCGGGATAGCCGTTGGCGTTGAGGTAGTTGCGCACCGCCGCGCTGGTCAGGTTTTCCGACAGCAGGATGCGGTCCTTCACCTGGATGTTGTAGGCGTCGATGGTGATGTAGAGCTGGTCGGCCGGCTGCAGCACCAGGCCCAGGCTGTAATTGGTCGACTCTTCCGCCTTCAACGCTTCCGAGCCCAGGGCGATGGCGGCCGGGTTGTCGACGCGGAAGGTGCCGATCTCGTACGGGATGCCGCTGATGAAGTTGGTGGCGATCGACTGGAAGAACTGCTGCTGCAGCGACGGCGCGCGGAAGCCGGTCGAGGCGGTGGCGCGCAGGGCGACCTTGTCGGTGAAGGCGTAGCGGCCGGACAGCTTGCCCGAGGTGGTTTCGCCGAAATCGCTGTAGGTCTCGTAACGCGCGGCGGCGCCGAGCGAGAACTTGTCGGTCAGGTCGGCTTCGGCGTCGATGTAGACCGAATAGCTGTGACGGTCGAAGTCGCCGGCATCGCTGGCGCGGAAGCCGGAGAACACCTGCGCGCCCGGGATGATCTGGCCGTTCGGCGCGGCCACGCCGCCGTTGGCGTAGGACAGCGGCTCGCCGGCGCGTTCGGAGAACTCTTCGCCGCGCCATTCCGCGCCCCAGGCGAAGGTCACCGGGTACTGCCAGCCGAAGTCGACCGACTTGGTGAAGTCCAGGTTGAGCACGTGCTGGGTGACTTCCAGCGCGCCGGCGTAGAACTGCGTCGGCGAGGTCGGGCCGAGGCTGCGGTTGAGGGTGTTCTCGATGTCGAAGGTCAGGCCGTTGTGGCCGTAGTTGTAGCTCAGGTCGATCTGGGTGCCGCCGGCGGTTTCGCTGCGCAGGCCGAACACCGCGGCGCGATCCTTACTGACGTTGTGGATCTGCGGCAGGAAGCCGTTCGGGTAGATCGCCGGGATGTTGCGCGGGTCGCCGGCGAAGCGGAAATAGCCGTTCGAGAGCACGTCGCGTTCGCTGTAGCTGCCGAACGAATAGAAGCTCAGGTATTCGGTGGGGTTGTATTCGCCGTTGTAGGCGAACGCGCCCTGGTCGATCTCGGGATCGCCGTAGCGCTGCTCGACGCGGCCCTGGAACGGCCGCGCACGATTGGTCTGGTCTTGGTGCCCGCCTTGCGCGGCCAGGTGCAGCCAGCCGTTCTCGCCGAGCTTGATGCCGGTGTCGCCGGACAACTGGTACTGCTTGCCGTCGCCGGCGCTGTACTGGCCGTAGCGCGCGGCGATGCTGCCGCCTTCGCCGCTTCCTTTAAGGACGACGTTGATGACGCCGGCGATAGCGTCCGAGCCGTACTGCGCGGAAGCGCCGTCGCGCAGCACTTCGACGCGTTCGATCGCGGCGATCGGAATGGCGTTCAGATCGACCGGCGAGGAGCCGCGGCCCTGGCTGCCGTTGAGGTTGATCAGGGCGGTGGTGTGACGGCGCTTGCCGTTGACCAGCACCAGCACCTGGTCGGGGGCCAGGCCGCGCAGCTGCGCCGGGCGCACCGCGTCGGTGCCGTCGGTGATGGCCGGGCGCGGGAAGTTCAGCGAGGGCAGGGCGCGCGACAGCGCGGTGGCCAGCTCGACGGTACCGGTGGCTTCCAGGGTTTCGGGGGTGATGATGTCGATCGGCGCGGTGGACTCGGCGACGGTGCGGTCGCTGACGCGGGTGCCGGTGACGATGACCTGGTCCAGGGTCTTGGGATCGTTTTGCGGCGCGTCCTGCGCGTAGACCGGCGCGGCGAGCGCTACCAGGAGGCCGAGGGCCAGAGGGTGACGTGAACCGGCGAAGGTGCGGCGGACGGGCATGACGACTCCTTGATGGGGATGACAGCGATGTCATTCGGATTTAACACGAACGTAACAACCGGTCAATGAAGCGGCCAAATATTGCCTAACGCAAGTAGTAGAAAAGTGGTAATGGCACACTCTTTGCGGAATCTGGGGGTGGGCCGATGGCCGCTGCGCCTGACTCGCTTGGAGCTTTCTGGCCCTCATCCCCGTTAAGCCTTCATCTCTAGCAAGCTGTCATTCCCCCCAGGTCGTCATCCCCGCGAAGGCGGGGATCCACCGGGTTTTCGTGCGAGAACGCTTGAAGTCTCTGCGGGCCCGGCGAGGCGCGCAGCGCGCCCAGGCGTTCATGGATGCGCGAGCCAGTGGCTCGCGCATCCATTCACCCCCGCCTGCGCGGGGATGACGATCCGGGGGCTAAGCCCGGCGAGGGGCGCCCTGGCCGCGGTCCAGAGACTTCAAGCGCGCTCGCACGAATTCCGGTGGCGTCCCGACCTCGCTCGACTGCTAAGATGCGCGCGCTCAAGGTGATCGCCGACACACAATCGGCGATTGAAACGGGAATCCGGTCCCCGCTTCTGGCGTTCGCCAGGTCGGTCAATCCGGAGCTGCCCCCGCAACGGTAAGCGAGTACACGTACCGCACGACGCCACTGTGTTCCGACACGGGAAGGCGCGGTACGGGAGACCCGGTCCGATCTCGGACCGCCTCCGCTCGCAAGCCCGGAGACCGGCCCGGAGCGCGAACCGACAGGCGGAGGGCCATGTCTCGGGGCATCGGCGTGCGCGCCGTCTCTCCGTTCCGCCATCCCCCTGTCACGACCTGGTCTAGACCGCGCGGGTGAGGCGCGGCCATGGAGAGCCGACTGTGACGTTCCGTTTTTCCGCTGTTCCGCGCCTTGCGCGCATCCCCGCGCGCTGCGCTTTCGTATTCGCCGGTTCCGCATTCGCCGCCTCCGCGCTGGCCGCGCCCGCGGTCGATCTCGACCAGGTCGTGGTCACCGCGAGCCGCACCGCCCAGACCCAGGACGCCACGCTCGCCGCGGTAACCGTGATCGACCGCGCCCAGATCGAACGCCTGCAGCCCTCGTCGCTGCCGGACCTGTTGCGCGGCACGCCGGGCGCTTCTTTGGCCAATAACGGCGGCCCGGGCAAGGCGACGTCGCTGTTTCTGCGCGGCAGCGAGTCCGACCACGTGCTGGTGCTGATCGACGGGGTCAAGATCGGTTCGGCGACCAGCGGCGGCGCCTCGCTGCAGGACATTCCGGTCGAACAGATCGAACGCGTCGAAATCGTGCGCGGCCCGTTCTCCAGCCTGTACGGCTCCGAAGCCATCGGCGGCGTCATCCAGATCTTCACCCGGCGGCCGCAGGGCGCGTTCGTGCCGAGCTTCAGCGCCTCGGTCGGCAGCTACGCCACCCATCGAGCCACCGCCGGCGTCGCCGGCAAGGGCGAACGTGGCTGGTATTCGATCAACGCCGCCCACGAAGACACCGACGGCATCAACGCCTGCCGCGGCAAGCCCTCGCCGGGCGGCGCGGGTTGTTTCACCAACTCGCCGGACCGCGACGGCTATCGCAACGATTCGCTGACCCTGCAGGGCGGCTACCGCTTCAACGAGCAATGGGACGCCGAAGCGCGCTTGTTCCGCACCGAAAACCATAACGAGTACGACGGCAGCCAGAACAACGAGGCCGACGGCGTGCAGCAGGTCGCCGGCGCCAAGCTGCGCTACCGGCCCAGCGACCGCGTCAGCCTCAGCGCCAGCGCCGGCCGCAGCGAAGACCTCAGCGACACCTACAAGAACGGCAAGTACTCCAGCACCTTCGAGACCCGGCGTCAGCTCGGCTCGGTGCAGGGCGACATCGGCATCGGCAGCGGCCTGCTCACGCTCGGTTTCGACTGGCAGCGCGACCGCATCGACAGCAATACCCGCTATGCCCGCGACGCCCGCATCCTGCGCGGCGCCTTCGGCCAGTGGCAGCAGAGTTTCGGCGCGCACGCGCTGCAGGCCAGCCTGCGCCGCGACGACGACAGCCAGTTCGGCGGCGAGACCACCGGCAGCCTGCTGTGGGGCTGGAACCTCAGCGAGGCGCTGCGTTTGACCGCGAGCTACGGCACCGCGTTCAAGGCACCGACCTTCAACGAGTTGTACTACCCGGGTTACGGCAATGCCGGCCTGTCGCCGGAAACCTCGCGCAGCGTCGAAATCGGCCTGCGCGGCATCCACGGCGAGCGCCGCCAGCATGTATGGTCGCTCAACGCCTACGAGAGCGACATCGACGACCTGATCGCGTTCGATTCCTCGATCGGCTTGCCCGGCAACGTCGATCGCGCGCGCATCCGCGGCCTGGAAGCGGCGTTCGACACCCGTCTGGCCGACTGGGACCTGCGCGCCAGCGCGACCTGGCTGGACCCGCGCAACGACAGCCGCAGCGCCAGCCGCGACAAACTCCTGCCGCGGCGTGCGCGGCAGAGCGCGCGCATCGATGCCGACCGCCGCATCGCGGTCGGCAACGGTGCCTGGTCGTTCGGTGCCAGCGTCTATGCCGCGGGCGATCGTTATGATGACTTGGCCAATACGCGTCGCCTGGCCGGCTACGCGCTCACCGATCTGCGCCTGGGCTACGCCTTCAACGAGGCCTGGAGCGTGCAGTTGGCGGCGAACAACGTGTTCGATCGCCGTTACGAAACCGCCGCTTTCTACAATCAGCCCGGCCGCAATTATCTGTTGACCTTGCGTTACCGGCCTTCCCGCTGACGGATCAGCAACCTCGGCCCGCATCCGCGGACTTTGCCGGCAACCACCGCGTTGCCGGCGCCTATCGAGAGTCGCCGATGAAGAATTTGCCCGGTCCCATTCAATTAAGCCTGTCGTGCCTGTTGTTGATGGTGATGATCGCCACGCGCTTCCATCACTTCGGCGATCTGCTGCATCTGCCCGATGCCTCGATGGCGGTGTTCTTTCTCGGCGGCCTGTATCTGCGCCGGCACTTGGGCTACGCGGTGTTCCTGCTCGCGGCGGTCGCCATCGACTACTTCGCGATCACCGGGCGCGGCCTGAATTTCTTCGACCACTACTGCGTGACTCCGTCGTATGCCTTCCTGCTGCTGGCCTATGCCGTGCTGTGGTACGCCGGGCGCTGGTATGCGCCGCGCATGCCGGCCGGTTGGCGCGGATTCGGGCGTGCGTTAGGCGTGGCCTTCGCCGCCGCCAGCGTATCGTTCCTGATTTCCAATGGCGCCTTCTACTGGTTCGGCGGCCGCTACGCCGAGCCGAACTTCGCCGAGTACCTAAGCCGGGTCTGGCGCTGGGGCCCGCTGTTCGTGCGTACCACCATGAGTTACATCGCGGTCGCGTTCGTCGCGCACGCGGCGGTCGCGCGTATCGCACGTCCGCCGGCCTCGCAGCCGACCACGAACCGTTGATAGCCGTCCCTTCGCGTTCCGGAGCTTGAGCATGTCGAACCCTCTCCCCGTCGTCTCCACCGCGGTGCTGCCGCTGGAATCGCGGCAGGCGCTGATCGCGACCGCCGCGTCGCTGGCGCTGCTGATGATCTGCACCCGCGGCCAACACTTCGCCAGCGTCGACGCTTTGCCCAGTGCGTCGTGGGCGGTGTTTTTCCTGGTCGGCGCCTTGCTGCGTCCGGTCTGGGCGTTCCCGGCATTTTTCGTGTTGTCCTCGGCGCTCGACCTGGGCAGCCTGGCGCTCGGCCGCATCACCGACTGGTGCTTGTCGCCGGCCTATTGGGCGCTGGCCCTGGCCTACGGCGCGCTGTGGTTCGGCGGCCGCGTCTATGCGCGCGTGCATCGCGACCATTGGGGCACGGTGCCGCGCCTGGTATTGGTGTTGCTGGCGACCTCGGTGGTGACCTACCTGATTTCCAAGGGCGGGTTTTATTTCCTGTCCGGCCGCTACCCCGATGCGAGCCTGGCCGGCTTCATCGATCGCATCCCACAGTACTACCCGCGCGCCCTCGGCACCTTGGCCGGTTATGTCGGCCTGGTTTTCGGGGGCTATGCGGTCGCGCGCAGCCTGATCCTGCGCCAGCGTAGCGGGGCGACGGCATGAGCGCGGATAACAACAACGGCGGCAAGAACGACGGCATGGGCGACCGCGCCGGTTTCGCTGCGAGCAGCGAAGAGCGCCACCGCGAACGCATGCAGCGCAAGAAGGAACTGATCGACCGCAAGATCGCCCAGGCGACCATCGAACGCGGCGTGCTGGTGGTCAATACCGGCAACGGCAAGGGCAAGAGCTCCTCGGGCTTCGGCATGCTCGCGCGTTCGCTCGGGCACGGTTTCAAGTGCGGGGTGGTGCAGTTCATCAAGGGCAGCTTCTCGACCGGCGAAGAGGCTTTCTTCCGGCGTTTCGAAGAACTGGACTATCACGTGATGGGCGAGGGCTTCACCTGGGAAACCCAGGACAAGGAGCGCGACATCCGCGCCGCGCAGTCGGCCTGGGCGATCGCGGCGAAGATGATGGCCGACCCCGGCTACGACTTCGTCCTGCTCGACGAGTTGAACATCGCCTTGGCGCACCGCTACGTCGCGCTCGACGACGTGCTGGCCGCGGTCGCGGCGCGGCCGGAGCGGCAGCACGTGGTCATCACCGGCCGCGGCGCCCCCGATGCCCTGATCGAAGCGGCCGACACCGTCACCGAGATGCGCGTGGTCAAGCATGCGTTCAAGGCGGGGATCAAGGCGCAGAAGGGGATCGAACTTTAGAGCGGGAGTCGGGAATGGGGAATCGGGAGTCGTAAAAGCGGGATTCGTAGACACTGACGGGACGAGCGATATGTCTTCTGGCAACGAAAAATTGGGCGAAATCTCCGACGCATGCGTGGGCACGATTGACGCTGCGGCTTCGACCGATTCCCGATTCCCCATTCCCGATTCCCGGCATCACTGTCCCGCCTTACTTGTCTCCGCCCCCGCCTCAGGCCAGGGCAAGACCAGCGTCACCGCGGCGATCGCTCGCTGGCATGCGCGTCAGGGCCGACGGGTGCGGGTGTTCAAGACCGGGCCGGACTTTCTCGATCCGATGGTGCTCGAACGCGCCAGCGGGCATCCCGCTGGCTGTCATCCGGCTTACCAGCTCGACCTGTGGATGTGCGGCGAGCAGGACGTGCGCGCGCGTTTGCATGCGGCCGCGGGCGAAGCCGACCTGATCCTGATCGAAGGCGTGATGGGCCTGTTCGACGGCACGCCGTCGAGCGCCGACCTTGCCGAGCGGTTGGGTGTGCCGGTGCTCGCGGTCATCGACGGTTCGGCGATGGCGCAGACCTTCGGCGCCCTGGCGACCGGGCTCGCGCGCTATCGCGAAGGCCTGCGGGTGTACGGCGTCGCCGCCAACCGCATCGGCAGCGCTTATCACGCGCAGTTGTTGCGCGAGAGTCTGCCGGCCGATCTGCGCTGGCTCGGCGCCTTGCCGCGCGACCCCGGCCTGGCCTTGCCCGAGCGCCATCTCGGCCTGGTCGCCGCCGGCGAGCTCGGCGATCTGGATGCGCGGCTCGATGCGCTGGCCGATGCCTGGGGCCAACACGCCGACGCCGAGCTGCCGCCGCCGGTCGCGTTCGCGGCGGCCGAGGCGGGGCAGGTGCCCACGCAATTGCAAGGCGTACGCATCGCCATCGCCCGCGACGCCGCGTTCTGTTTCCTGTATCCGGCCAATCTCGATCTGCTGCGTGCGGCCGGCGCCGAACTCAAGTTCTTCTCGCCGCTGGCCGGCGACGGCCTGCCCGACTGCGATGCGGCGTGGTTGCCCGGTGGCTATCCGGAACTGCATCTGTCGGCCCTGGCCGGCAACCACGCTTTGCGCGAGGACCTGCACGCACATCGCGACGCCGGCAAACCGCTGCTGGCCGAGTGCGGCGGTCTGCTGTATGCGCTCGACTCGTTGACCGATCGCGACGGCGAGCGCGCCGCCATGGCCGGCTTGCTGCCAGGGCATGCCGTCATGCAGACGCGCATGGCCGCGCTCGGTCTGCAATCGGTCGAGCTGCCCGAGGGCCGCCTGCGCGGGCACACCTTCCATTACGCGCGTGCCGAGATCGGGGCCGCAGCGATCGCCGAATCGGTCAACCCGAACGGCGGGCCGAGCCGCGAAGCGGTGTATCGCGACCGCCGCATGAGCGCGAGTTTCGTCCACTTCTATTTCCCCTCGAACCCGGTTGCGGCGCTCAAGCTCCTGCAGCCATGAGCCCGGCGACGCTCGCCATCGCGATGCTGAGCGGGGTGGCGCTGGATCGTCTGCTCGGCGAACCGCGGCGCGCGCATCCGCTGGTCGCGTTCGGGCGCATGGCGCGGGCGATCGAAGCCCGCTTGCATGGCGACGGGCGCGGACGCGGCGTGCTGGCCTGGGCCGTGGCGGTGCTGCCGGCGAGCCTGCTCGCAGCCTGGCTGCAGTTCGAGTTGCTGGCACGCTCGCCTTGGTTGGCCGGCGCCTATGCGGCCAGCATGCTGTATCTCACCCTCGGTCTGCGCAGCCTCGACGAACACGCCGCGCCGGTCGCGCGCGCCTTGCGCGACGGCGACCTGGACGCGGCGCGCGCGGCGGTCGGCCGCATCGTCAGCCGCGACACCGCGGCGCTCGATGCCGAGCGCGTCGCCGCCGCGGCCACCGAGTCGGTGCTGGAGAACGGCAACGACGCGGTGTTCGGCGCGCTGTTCTGGTTCGCCCTGCTCGGGCCGGCCGGGGCGGTGCTGTATCGGCTGGCCAACACGCTCGATGCGATGTGGGGTTACCGCACGCCGCGCTACGAACGCTTCGGCTGGGCCGCGGCGCGCATCGACGATGTGCTGAACTGGGTGCCGGCGCGCCTGACCGCGGCGACCTATGCCGTGTTCGGCGACACCGCCGCGGCGCTGCGTTGCTGGCGCCGGCAAGCGCCGCTGTGGGACAGCCCGAATGCGGGCCCGGTGATGGCGGCGGGGGCGGGCGCGCTGCGCGTGCGCCTCGGCGGCGCAGCGCCGTACCACGGCGTGTGGGAGCAAAGGCCGGCGCTCGGCGAAGGGCAGGCGCCGGATGCGCGCTCGATCGTGCGAGCGCAAGGCTTGGTCGGGCGCGGCGTCGTGCTGTGGTTGTTGACGGTGGGGGCATTCGCGGTGACGCATGCCGTGATTCGCATGCCTGCACCGGCCGCGCACGCATTCATGCGGCCTGCCGATATGGATGGCGATATTTATTGTGCTACGAGGCATTCATTGGCTGCGACGAAGTCAGCGTGTTTGGCTGAAGACGCGTTGCAATGTGCCATTGCGTTCGACGTTTCCGTCATCACGCAATCGCTGCATTTTCACAGGCACGATGCGGTGCCACCGAATGGTAGGAGATCAGCGCATGCTTGAGCACGGAGGCCGTCTGCTACGTGCCGCGCAGCGTTACGGCATCGCGCCGGAACGCTGGCTGGATCTGTCCACCGGCATCAACCCGGTCGCCTGGCCGGTGCCGGAGATTCCCGCGCGCGCCTGGCATCGCCTGCCCGAGGACGACGACGGTCTGGTCGAAGCGGCTTGCGATTACTACGGCGCGCCGGCGTTGCTGCCGGTCGCCGGTTCCCAGGCCGCGATCCAAGCGCTGCCTGAATTGCGCGAAGCCTCGCGGGTCGGCGTGTTGGCGCCGGGTTACGCCGAGCATGCGCATGCCTGGCGCCGCTGCGGCCATCGGGTCGAGTTGCGCGCGGCGGACGAGTTGATCGCCGGCGTCGACGATTTCGACGTGGTCGTGCTGATCCACCCCAACAACCCCGGCGGCGATCGCTTCGATCGCGAAGTTCTGCTCGGCCTGCACGCGCGCCTTGCCGCACGCGGTGGCTGGCTGCTGATCGACGAGGCCTTCATGGACGCCACGCCCGAGCACAGCCTGTGCGCGCACAGCGAGCGCGAAGGGCTGATCGTGCTGCGTTCGGCCGGCAAGTTTTTCGGCCTGGCCGGCGCGCGCGCGGGCTTCGTCTGCGCCGCGCCGGCCATGCTGGAGCGTTTGCGCGATCGCCTCGGCCCGTGGACCGTGGCCGGCCCGGCGCGTTACGTGCTGCGCCAGGCCTTCGCCGACCGCGACTGGCAGGCGGCGATGCGCGTGCAGTTGCGTGCGCAGGGCGCGCGCCTGGCCGATCTGCTGCAGACCCACGGCCTCGCGCCGAGCGGCGGTAGTGCCTTCTTCCAGTGGCATCGCAGCGATGAGGCCGCCGACCTGCACGAAGCTCTGGCGCGGCGCGGCATCCTCACCCGTTTGTTCGAGACGCCGGCCAGCCTGCGCTTCGGCCTGCCCGGCGATGCCGCGCAATGGGCGCGACTGGACGCGGCCCTGGCCGAAACGTTAAGCGAAAGGAGTCCGTCGTGAGCGCACGCGTGCTGATGGTGCAGGGCTGCACCTCCGACGCCGGCAAGAGCGCCCTGGTCACCGCGTTGTGCCGCTGGCTGCACCGGCGCGGCGTCGCGGTGGCGCCGTTCAAGCCGCAGAACATGGCGCTGAACTCGGCGGTCACCGCCGACGGCGGCGAGATCGGCCGGGCCCAGGCGGTGCAGGCGCAGGCCGCCGGGGTGGCCGCGCATACCGACTTCAATCCGGTGCTGCTCAAGCCCAACAGCGATACCGGGGCGCAGGTGATCCTGCACGGCCATGCCGTTTGCAACATGGATGCGCGCGGCTATCACGACTACAAGCGCGTCGCCCGCGAGGCCGTGCTCGCCTCGCACGGGCGCCTGGTCGAAGGCTTCGATGCGGTCGTGGTCGAAGGCGCCGGCAGCCCGGCCGAGATCAACCTGCGCGCCAACGACATCGCCAACATGGGCTATGCCGAGGCGGTCGATTGCCCGGTGGTGCTGATCGCCGACATCGACCGCGGCGGCGTGTTCGCGCATCTGGTCGGAACCTTGGCGCTGCTCTCGGAGAGCGAACGCGCGCGCGTGGTCGGCTTCGTCATCAATCGCTTTCGTGGCGACATCGCCCTGCTGCAATCCGGGCTGGACTGGCTCGAACGCGAGACCGGCAAACCGGTGCTCGGCGTGTTGCCGTATCTGCACGGCCTGCATCTGGAGGCCGAGGACGCCTTGCCGCGCGAGCGTGCCGGCAAAGCCGAAGCGCGTTTGCGCGTGGTCGTGCCGGCCTTGCCGCGGATCAGCAACCACAACGACCTCGACCCGCTGCGCGCGCATCCGCAGGTCGATTGCGTGTTCGTCGGCCCCGGCGAAATCCCACCGGCCTGCGACCTGATCGTGCTGCCGGGCTCGAAGTCGACGCGCGCCGACCTGGCCTGGCTGCGGCGCAATGATTGGGCCGAGGCGATCGCCCGGCATCTGCGTTACGGCGGCAAGCTGATCGGTATTTGCGGCGGCCTGCAGATGCTCGGCCGCGCCGTCCACGATCCGCTCGGCATCGAAGGCGAGCCCGGTTCCAGCGACGGCCTGGGCTGGCTGGATCTGGAAACCGAGCTCGACTCGCACAAGCAATTGCGCAACGTGCGCGGCCGCCTCGCCATCGACGGCAGCGACGGCGAAGCGGCGGTGGCCGGTTACGAAATCCATTGCGGCATCAGCCGCGGCCCGGCGCTGGCGTCGCCGGCCCTGCGCCTGGCCGACGGCCGCGACGACGGCGCGGTCTCCGCCGACGGCCAGATTCTCGCCAGCTATCTGCACGGTCTGTTCGACGAGCCGGCGGCGCTGGCGGCCTTGCTGCGCTGGGCCGGCATGGCCGATGCCGAGCCGCTCGACATGCGCGGCCTGCGCGAAGCCAGCATCGATCGCCTCGCCGATGCGGTCGAGACCTGTCTCGACACCGCCCGGCTCGCGCAATGGTTCGGCCTGGAGGAGACGCTATGCACAGCCTGATCCTCGGCGGCGCACGCTCGGGCAAGAGTGCCTTGGCCGAACGTCTGGCGGCCGAGTCCGACGACGTCGTCTACCTCGCCACCGGCCAGGCCGGGGACGAAGAGATGAGCGAGCGCATTGCCCACCATCGCGCACGCCGGCCGGCGCACTGGGGCTGTGTCGAGGAGCCGATCGCCCTGGCATCGGCGCTGCGCCGCCATGCCGCGCCGGATCGCTGCGTGCTCGTCGACTGCCTGACCCTGTGGCTCAGCAACCTGCTCGGCGCGCAAGACGGCTCCGTGTTCGCACGCGAACGCGAGGCCTTGCTGTCGACGCTTGCGGACTTGCCGGGCCGGGTGGTGTTGGTCAGCAACGAGGTCGGCCTGGGCGTGGTGCCGATGGGTGCGTTGACGCGACGCTACGTCGACGAGGCCGGGCGCTTGCACCAGGCGCTCGCTGCGGTCTGCGATCGGGTGGTGTTCGTGGCGGCCGGTTTGCCGCTGGTATTGAAAGGCGCTCCGCTCGCTGCGGAGCCGAGTATGCGAGGAACCCGAACTTGAACGACGAAAGCAAGTGGTGGCTGCGCGGTTGCGCAAGCCCGGACACCGCCATCGAAACCCAGGCGCGCATGCGCCAGACCCAGTTGACCAAACCGCCGGGCTCGCTCGGCGCGCTCGAAGAACTCGCGGTGCGCCTGGCGGCCTTGCAGCGCACCCCGACGCCGAAGGTGGACCGGGTCTGGATCAGCGTGTTCGCCGCCGATCATGGCGTCGCCACCGAAGGCGTGTCGGCGTTCCCGCAGGCGGTCACCGGCGAGATGGTGCGCAACTTCGCTCATGGCGGCGCGGCGATCAGCGTGCTCGCGCGCAGCCTCGGCGCGACCCTGGACGTGGTCAACCTCGGCACGGTCAACGACCCCGGCCCGATCCGCGGCGTGCATCGCGCGATCATCGCCGAGAGCACGGCCAACTTCTGCGAAGCGCCGGCGATGAGCGAACCGCAACTGCGCGCGGCCCTGAGCGCCGGCGCCGCCAGTGTGCGCGCCGCGCTCGACGGCGCGGCGCAGTTGTTCATCGGCGGCGAGATGGGCATCGCCAACACCACCTCGGCCTCGGCCTTGGCGAGCGCCTTGCTCGATCGTTCGCCGGCCGAATTGAGCGGCGCAGGCACCGGCCTGGATGCCGACGGCATCGCCCACAAGGTCAGCGTGATCGAACGCGCGCTGGCCCTTCATGCGGGCGCCGGCGACGCCTGGGAGCGCCTGCGTTGCCTCGGCGGTTTCGAGATCGCCGCGCTGGCGGGCGCCTATATCGCCGCGGCCCAGGCCGGGTTGCCGGTGCTGGTCGACGGTTTCATCGCCAGCGTGTCCGCGCTCGTCGCCCAGGCCATCAACCCGAGCTGCCGCGAGTGGTTCCTGTATGCGCACCGCTCGCACGAACGCGGTCACGCCGCGGTGCTGCAGGCGCTCGGCGCGCAGCCCTTGCTCGACCTCGGCATGCGCCTGGGCGAAGCCAGCGGCGCCGCGGTCGCTGTGCCGTTGTTGCGCTCGGCCTGTGCCCTGCACAACGGCATGGCCACCTTCGCTCAGGCGGGAGTGTCCGAGGCGGCCTCGCAACAGGCATGATGTGGGCCCCGACGAACGCATGCCGCGCACAAGGACCGGAGCCGATGCGATGAGTTCCAGCGCCACCCCTATCGACCTGCTGCGCCACGGCGACACCGGCCATCGCAGCTACCGCGGACAGCTCGACGACAGCCTGTTGGAACTCGGCTGGCGGCAGATGCGCGATGCGGTGCGTGGGCGCGAGTGGGATGCGGTCGTGAGTTCGCCCTTGCAGCGTTGCGCGGCGTTCGCGCGCGACCTGTCGCAGTCGCGCGGGTTGCCGCTGGCGTTGGAGCCGCGCCTGCGCGAGTACCACTTCGGCGATTGGCAGGGGCGGCCGGTCGACGCCATCGCCAACCACGAGGGCGAAGCGCTGGCGCGGTTCTGGGCCGACCCGGTCGCGTATCCGCCGCCGGGCGCGGAGACCTTCGCCGATTTCGCCGCGCGCCTGACCGGCGCGGTCGGCGAGATCCTGCGCGAGTATCCCGGCCGGCGCGTGCTGGTGATCACCCACGGCGGCGTGATCCGCTTGTTGCGTTGCCTGGCCGCGGGCCGGCGCTACAACGAAATGCTCAACATCGACGTCGCCCACGCCTCGCTGCATCCCTTGTCGTGGCCGCCGACTTCGAGCCACGTCACCGAGTTCGCGCAACCGCAAGCGGACCCGGTCGACGGTTGATGCGCGCGCTGCTCGCCGCGATCGGATTCCTGACCCGGGTTCCGGTGCCGGCGCGCGTGTTCGAGGATCCGCGCGCGCAATCGCGTTCGCTGGCCTGGTATCCGGCCGCAGGGCTGTTGATCGGCGCCCTGCTGTGCGCACTGGCCTGGGCCCTGCAGACGCGGCCGCCGCTGCTGTCGGCGGCGTTGTTGCTCGCGGCCTGGGTGGTACTGACCGGCGCCCTGCACCTGGACGGCCTGGCCGACAGCGCCGATGCCTGGGTCGGCGGCCTCGCCGCCACGCCCGAGCAGACTCGCGAACGCACGCTCATCATCATGAAAGACCCGCGCAGCGGCCCGGTCGGCGTGGTCGCCGTGGTGTTGATGCTGCTGCTGAAATTCGCCGCGCTGGCGAGCCTGCCGGCGCCGGCCTGGGTCGCCTTGCTGATCGCACCGGTGCTGGCGCGCGCGGCCCTGACCTTGGCCTTCGTCAGCCTGCCCTATGTGCGCAGCGGCGGCCTCGGCCAGCGTCTGGTCGAAGCGCCGCGCGCGGCCTGCCTCGTCGCGCTGGTGCTCAGCGCCGGGTTCTGTGCACTCGGCGGCTGGCGAGGGGCGGTGGCGCTCGCGGTCGCCGCGCTCGTGTTCGCGTGCTGGCGCCGCGCTTGCCTGCGGCGATTGCAGGGTATGACCGGCGACACCTGCGGCGCGCTGACCGAGCTGATCGAAGCGGCCGTACTGGTCGCCCTGGCGCTGTCCTACTGACGGGGTCAGGGAGCGCCGACGCGGCGGATCTGCGCTGGCGGGCCGGGCCGCTTGCGAAAGCGCAAGATGTGAACCGCCGCGGCGGGGCCGACCTGCCAGGCTGGGTACCGATCCCACCGTTCGCGAGGAGCACGGCCATGCCATCGGTCAAGGAACACCCGGCGTCGGAACGCAGCGGTCCCGCCTTGAAGTCCGTTACCCGCGACGCCCACCAGCGCCGCATCGACCGTGCCGTCGCCCTGATCGAACAGGCGATCGCGCGCGGCGAGGAGCCGCCCGAGTTGCATCGGCTCGCCGAGGCGGCCTCGTTCTCGCCGTTCCACTTTCACCGCGTTTATCGGGCCATGACCGGCGAAACCACCGGCCAGACCGTGGCGCGCCTGCGTCTGCTGCAGGGGCTGCGCCTGCTCGCCAGCGCCGAGCGCAGCATCACCGAAGCCGCGCTCGCGGTCGGTTACCAGACCCCGCAAGCGTTCACACGTGCGTTCCGCCAGAGCGTCGGCGGCACCCCGAGCGAACTGCGCGCCGAGCCCGAACGGCTTTGGCGCGAGATCGAGCGGCTGTCGTTGCCGGCCGAGAGCCCATCCGAGGAATCGCCGCCGCTGCGGGTCGAGGTGGTCAGTGTCGACCCCTTCCAGGTGCTCGCCTTGCGCGTCACCGGTGCCTACCCCGAGCAGAACGACGGCTTCGGCCGCTTGTTCGGCTGGGCCGCCGAGCGCGGCCTGCTGGATACCTTGAGCGGTCTGTACGGCGTGCCCTGGGACGACCGCCGCGACGTCCCGCCGCAGGCCTGCGCGTTCGATTGCATGATCGCCCTGGGTGCGCCGGTGCAGCCCGATGCCGGCGATGGGCTGCACACGGTGCGATTGGGCGGCGGACGCTACGCCCGCGTCCGCCATGTCGGCGCCTTCGATGGACTGGAGGCGCTGACCGATGCTTTGCTGGCGCGCTGGCTGCCCGACAGCGGCGAATCGCTGCGCGATGCGCCGCTGCACCACGAATACCTCGACGACCCCGACGAAGTCCCGGAACCGCTGCTGCGCACCGACATCTATCTGCCGTTGCAGGATCGGGATTGATCGACCTCACAGCGCCGCGGCTTTAAGGGTAGGAGCGGCGTGAGCCGCGACCGCGCTATTGCGCGTAACAGCGAACTTGGGGCTCAGGCCCCCGCCGCTTCCAGTCGCGCTTCCAGCTCGGCGACTTTCGCTTCCAGCGCGGCGATGCGTTCGAGCACGGCCGAGGAGGGGGCCGATGCGCCGCCGCCTTCCTCGCCCGACCAACCGCCGCCGCCGATATAGACCGGCTCGCCGCTGAGCAAATGCCCGTAACGGTCTTCGCGCTGCCCGCTCTGGCGCGGGATCACCCGCACGATGGTCGGCGTATGCTGGGCCAGGCGCTCCAGGGCGTATTGGACGTCGCCGACCGAATCGAACTTGGCCATGCGCTCGCTGCGCGCCAGCAGCTCGTGCGTAGTCTGCGGCCCGCGCAACAGCAGCAGGCCGAGCAGGGCGGTCTGCGGACGGGTCAGGTCGAGTACGGTGCCGGCGCGGTGCGAATAGCGCTCGGCGCGCGAGCTGTGTTGCGACTTCACCCAGCCGCGCGTCTCCAGCCGGCGCAGGGCGTTGGCGACCTCGCCCTGTTCCAACTGCATCGTCGGTTCGCGCGCGGTCTTTTGGTTGCAGGCGGTGACGATGGCGTTGAGGGTCAGCGGATAGACGTCCGGGGTGGTCGCTTCCTTCTCGATCAGGCTGCCGATGATGCGCGCCTCGGCGAGGCTCAGTTGCGGCGCGGCGTCGGCGGAATCGGCCGGGGCGTCGGTGTTGGAGTTATCGAGTTCGCTCATGGTCGTTCTGGACTCGTGTTCGTGTCTTTGAGCAGGAAGGTCGCGCTCAGGTGAGCGCGGTCGAAGGCGGCAACTGGCGCGCGCCGCGGTAGACCGGCGCGGCCATGACCATTTCGGCCAGGCTGTGGGCCAGCTCGCGCTCGGCCATCACCGCGCCGTCGGCGCCGTGTTCGAGCAGGTGCTTGACCTCGTTGTCGCTGTGGGCGCGGGCGACGATGCTCAGGGCCGGGTTGATCTCGCGCAGGCGGGCGATGATCTCGCCGGCTTCGAGCGCGTTCGGAATCGCCACCATCACCGTCGTCGCGCGCTCCGGCATCGCTTCGCGCAGCACGCGTTCGTTGACCGCATTGCCGAACACCGCCGGCAGGCCGGCGGCGCGTGCCTTGTCGACCAGGCTGTCCTCGCCGTCGATGACCACCAGCGGCACCTTATGTTCGGTCAACAGGCGGCCCAGCTCGCTGCCGACTCGGCCGTAGCCGATCAGGATCACGTGTTTGTCGATGTCGGCCGGCACCGGCGGCGCGATCGGGTCGATCTTCGCCTCGATCGCGGCCGCGGCCTCGCGCGCCTGCTTGCGGTCGAGCCAGGCGAACAGCAGCGGGTTGACGATGATCGACAGCAGTGCGCCGGCGAGGATCAGGTCCTGGCCTTCCTTCGGCAGGATCTCCAGTTCCACGCCGAGGGTGGCGAGGATGAAGGAGAACTCGCCGATCTGCGCCAGGCTGGCCGAGATCATGATCGCGGTCGAATTGGGTTTGCCGAAGGCGCGCACGATGGCGTAGGCGGCCACCGATTTGCCGATCACGATGATCGCGAACGTGGCGACCACTTCCAGCGGCCGTTCGATTAGGATCATCGGGTTGAACAGCATGCCGACCGAAACGAAAAACAACACCGCGAACGCATCGCGCAGCGGCAGGGTCTCGGCGGCGGCCTGATGGCTGAACTCGGATTCGTTGAGCATCATCCCGGCGAAGAAAGCGCCGAGGGCGAAGGACACGCCGAACAGTTCGGCCGAACCGAAGGCGACGCCGAGCGCGATCGCCAGCACGCACAGGGTGAACAACTCGCGCGAACCGGTGCCGGCCACGCGTTCGAGAATCCAGGGGATGACCCGGCGGCCGACGATCAGCATCACCGCGATGAAGGCGCCGACTTTGGCCAGGGTGATGAAGAGCTGGCTCCACACCTCCGAGCCTTCGGTGACTTCGCCCTTGAGCAGGCCCGACAGCGCCGGCAGCAACACCAGCGCGAGCACCATCGCCAGGTCCTCGACGATCAGCCAGCCGACCGCGATGCGTCCCTTGGCGGTCTCGACCAGGCGCCGTTCTTCCAGCGCGCGCAGCAGCACTACGGTACTGGCGACCGACAGGGCCAGGCCGAACACGAGGCCGGCGCCGTGCGACCAGCCGAGCAGCCAGGCCATGACCCAGCCCAGGGCGGTGGCGGCGACGATCTGCACGACCGCGCCGGGCAGGGCGATGTTCTTGACCTCGAGCAGGTCGCGCAGGGAGAAATGCAGGCCGACGCCGAACATCAGCAGGATCACGCCGATTTCGGCCAATTGCGGCGCAAGGGTCTGGTCGCCGACGAAGCCCGGCGTGAAGGGTCCGGCGATGATGCCGGCGATGAGGTAGCCCACCAGCGGCGACAGCCGCAGGCGTTGCGCGATGGCGCCGAAGATGAAGGCGAGTACGAAACCGGCTACCAGGATGGCGATCAGGGACGTGTGATGCATCGGCTCTCCTGTGATGTCGTCCTTTTAGGATGTGTGGTGAGGCCGCTGGATGCAAGTCTTTCTCGTTTGTGCGGCGCTTGCAAATGATTGTTTCTGAAACATTTTTGCCCCGGGGCGTGCGGGCGCCGCGGGGGCGGATGCGTGTTGGAGACTTGCGCGCAAGGGGTGGCGTGGGCGTGATGGTTTGGCGGTCGCGCGGAATCGGTTCGTGCCGGTGAGGGGTGTGGGGATGAATGCGAATTCAGCTGTGCGCCGGGCTTTGGAGTGGTTGGGGGCAGATTTGCGCGGAATGGGCTGATTGATGCCTGGCGATTAGGGCTGGCGACGGGGCAATCGGATAGTCGTTGTCGCAGGACCGGGGCGATTGCGGTTGTCTCTAGCTCTAGCTCTAGCTATGCCGTTGCCGTTGCCGTTGCCCCTGTTGCTGTTGCTGTGCGCGGCTTCGCACTCGCGAAGGCTATAGAAGACCCGGAGGGCGGCCCGCATGGATGCGGGCCGTTTTTCATCGGGACAGGGATGTCCCGTATGAAAAATCCCTGCGTATGCACCGCTCGTGCGGGCCTGTGATTCAAAGCAAAAGCATTTTTCTTTGGTGACTTTCTTTTGTTGCTTTAGACAAAAGAAAGTTACCCGCCGCTTTAGTGGCGGAAGCTCTTATCGTTTGATCCTGAAAGCGATAAGCAACTGCAGAGCTTCCGTCCGCTAACGCGGCCGGGTTACTTTCTTTTGCTAAGCCCAAAAGAAAGGTAACCAAAGAAAAGGGCTCTCCTTGCAAGGGCACAGGCCACGAGTGCGATGCTGTCGCCGGGATTTTTCGATAGGACATCCTTGTCCTATCGAAAAACGGCGCACGTCCTGTGCGCCGCCCTCCGGGTCTACTGTTGACCGGCAAAGCGGCAAAGCTGCAAAGCAGATCAAAGTCTCGGCAACGGCAACGGCAACGGCAACGGCAACGGCAACGGCGGGAGCAGGGGCATAGGCAGAGTCGGCGTCGCTGCTCTTGGGTAGGGGCGGCGTCCTACTGGATTTCCTACGGTCACAAGCCGCGACCGCGCCACGCTGGTCTTGCGGCGTGTCGGCCAAAAAAGCGATCGCGCCATCGAAACAAAGGCCGCTCCCCGGTCAAGAAAAAAACAGACCTCGAAACGAAGAAGGCCGCCCTGCGGCGGCCTCCCCATCGAACACGACGCTAGGCGCCGTCGCTACGACCTCACCACTTATACCCGACCTTGGCATAAGCGAACGCACCATTGAACCCGAACGGAGAGTTGCCGCTATAAGGCAACTGGCCGCTTTCGCTGTTGGCGTAGATCGATTCGTCCGGGTACTCGTTGAGCACGTTGTCGCCGCCGACGGTGAACTCCCAGCCGTCGATGGCATAGGTCGCGGCCAGGTCCAGCGTCCACTTGGCGCGGTAGGTCTGGTCGCGTACGCCGCTGGGGTCGTCGTTGAAGGTGTGGAACTCGCCGTAGCGGGTGGTGGTGGCGTCGAAGCGCCAGGGGCCGGTGGTCCAACTGCCGCCGAGGAAGAACTTGTCGCGCGGGGCGCCCTGGGTGATGCGGCCTTGTTCGACGCGGCCGATGCGCTGCAGGTTGAGGCCACCGGCGGTGAGCTCGGGCGGGTTGGCGGCGATGCGCTCCAGGGTGGTCTTGTTGCGGTTGTAGCCGGCGGTCAGGTCGATCGCGCCGGCGCCGAGCGACCAGCGGTAGCTGCCGACGATGTCGATGCCGCGGGTGCGGGTGTCGACGGCGTTGGTGAAGTAGCGGCCGCCGGTGATGCCGCGGTGGCCGCGCGCTTCCAGGAAGCTCGCCACCGCCGGGCCGCGCAGGTTCTCCGACAGGATGATGCGGTCGTCGATGTCGATCTGGTAGGCGTCGACGGTGATGTACAGCGATTCGATCGGTTGCAGCACCAGGCCCAGGCCGATGTTGGTCGATTCTTCGGCCTTCAGCGGCTCGGCGCCGAGCGCGATCGCCGCCGGGTCGTCGACGGCGAAGGTGCGGACCTGGAACGGGGTCGGGTCGCCGAGCACGATCACGGTCTGGGTGGATTGGTAGAACTGCTGCTGCAACGACGGCGCGCGGAAGCCGGTCGACAGGGTGCCGCGCAGCGCGACCTTGTCGTTGAAGGCGTAGCGCGCCGACAGCTTGCCCGAGGTGGTTTCGCCGAAATCGCTGTAGCGCTCGTAACGTGCGGCGGCGCCGAGCGACAGCTTGTCGGTCACGTCGGCTTCGAGGTCGGCGTAGAACGAGTGGCTGTTGCGGTTGCGGCGGCTGGCATCGGACGGAGTGAAGCCGGGGAACACCTGCGCACCGGGTGCGCCGGGTTCGGGGCCGGCGACATACGAGGACAGTTCGCCTGCGGACTGGTTGAACTTCTCGCCGCGCCACTCGCTGCCGAAGGCCACGGTGAGCGGGTACTTGAGCCAGCCGACGTCGAAGGACTTGTTGAAGTCGGCATTGAGCACGTTCTGGGTGACTTCGAGCGCGCCGATGTAGAAATCGTGCGGCGAGGCGGCGCCGAGGGTACGGTTGAGGCTGTTGCGCACGTCGAAGTCGAGCTGGTTCTGGCCGTAGTTGTAGCTCAGGTCGAGGTTCCAGCCGCCGGCGGTCTGGCCGCGCAGGCCGAGCACGAAGGCGCGGTCCTGGCTGACGTTGTCGATCTGCGGCAGGAAGCCGTCCGGATACACCGAGCGGATGTTGTTGGGGTTGCCCGGGGCGCGGAAATAGCCGTTGGAGATGGCGCGGCGGCGGCTGGCGGTGCCGAAGGAATAGAACTCGACGCCTTCGCTCGGGCTCCACTTTGCGTTGTAGGCCAGCGCGGCCTGGTCGATCTCCGGGTCGCCGTAGCGGTGCACGACCTTGCCGGGCGGGTTGCTGGTCGGGGTGACCGTGCCGAGGTAGGGGCGGGCGCGGTCGGTGTTGTCGCTGTGGCCGCCTTGCGCCGATACGTGCAGCGCGCCGTTTTCGCCGAGCTTGATGCCGGCGTCGCCGGACAACTGGTACTGCTTGCCGTCGCCGGCGCTGTATTGGCCGTAGCGCGCGGCCAGGCTGCCGCCTTCGCCCGAGCCCTTGAGAACGACGTTGACCACGCCGGCGATGGCGTCCGAGCCGTACTGCGCCGAGGCGCCGTCGCGCAGCACTTCGACGCGTTCGATCGCGGCGATCGGAATGGCGTTGAGGTCCACCGGCGAGGAGCCGCGGCCGATGCTGTCGTTGAGGTTGATCAGCGAGGTGGTGTGGCGGCGCTTGCCGTTGACCAGCACCAGCACCTGGTCGGGGGCGAGGCCGCGCAACTGCGCCGGACGCACCGCGTCGGTGGCGTCGGTGATCGCCGGACGCGGGAAGTTCAGCGAGGGCAGGGCGCGCGACAGGGCGGTGGCCAGCTCGACGGTGCCGGTGGCCTCCAGGGTCTGCGGGGTGATGATGTCGATCGGCGCGGTGGATTCGGCCACGGTGCGGTCGCTGACCCGGGTGCCGGTGACGATCAGGGTGTCGAGGTTGGTCGGGTTGGCGGTCGCGGCGTCCGGGGCGGCGGGGGCGGCGGGGTCCTGGGCCCAGGCGGGTGCGGTGGCGAGAGCGATCGATACGGCGGTGCTGAGCAGGGACAGGCGGCGGGACATGGACACTCCGGGCGGTCGAACGGGGGACGTCAGGGCGAGCGAAGCCGCCACGGCCGGCGCGAGGGGCGCTTTGCCGCGGGAGGCGAGCTCGTTGACGCGTGGGGGCGGTCTGAGGCCGACGTCCCGATTATTCGATGCCCGCTGCCGGAGCGGCCGAACTTGTGTTCATGAGCAAATACCGATCAGTCATGCGACCATATCCGCATGATTTCTTTCCGTGATTTCGCCATGCGGCGTGGCGAACGCCTGCTGCTGTCCAACGTAGACCTGACCCTGCACGCCGGTTGGCGGGTGGGCGTGATCGGCCGCAACGGTACCGGCAAGTCCTCGCTGTTCGCGGCGATCCAGGGCGAAGTCGAGGCCGACCGCGGCGACATCGACGTGCCCAACCGCGTGCGCATCGCCAGCGTGGCCCAGGAAACCCCGGCCCTCGACGACCCGGCCCTGGACTTCGTCCTTTCCGGCGACGCCCAGGTCTACCAGGTGCTGGTCGCCGAACGCGAAGCGGTCGAGCGCGAAGACTGGGAAGCGGTCGCCGAGGCCCATCACCGGCTCGAAGAACTCGGCGGTTACGACGCCACTGCGCGCGCCGGCAAGCTGTTGCACGGCCTGGGCTTCTCGCCCGATACCCACGAACGCGCGGTCAAGGAATTCTCCGGCGGCTGGCGCGTGCGCCTGAACCTGGCGCGCGCGCTGATGACGCCGTCGGACCTGCTGCTGCTCGACGAACCGACCAACCACTTGGACCTGGACGCGGTGCTGTGGCTGGAGCAGTGGCTGCTGAAGTACCCGGGCACCTTGCTGCTGATCTCGCACGACCGCGAGTTCCTCGACGAGGTCACCACCCACACCCTGCATCTGCACGACGGCAAGGCCAAGCTGTACACCGGCGACTACACCTCGTTCGAGCGCCAGCGCGCCGAGCACCTGCGCCTGCAGCAGATCACCCACGAGAAGCAGCAGGCCGAGCGCGCCCACCTGCAGAGCTTCATCGACCGCTTCAGCGCCAGCGCGGCCAAGGCCAAGCAGGCGCAGTCGCGGGTCAAGCGCCTGGCCAAGATGGTCGGCACCGAGGCGGTGCGGCTCGAGCGCGCGATGCGCATCGAATTCCCGGCGCCGACCAAGCTGCCGCATGCGCTGCTGCGCCTGATCCATGCCGATTGCGGCTACGGTGATCACGTGGTGCTGGACGACGTCAGCTTCATCCTCGAAGCCGGCGACCGCATCGCCTTGCTCGGCCCCAACGGTGCGGGTAAGTCGACCCTGGTGAAGTCCTTGGTCGGCGAGCTGGAACTGTTGACCGGCGAACGCGGCGGGCATCCGGACCTGCGCATCGGTTACTTCGCCCAGCACACGGTCGAATCGCTGCATGCCGGCGTCAGCCCGATCGATCACCTGGCCGAAATCGCCCCGGGCGTGCCGACCCAGCAGCTGCGCGATTTCCTCGGCAAGTGGAATTTCCCCGGCGACCGCGCCTTCGAATCGGTCGACGGGTTCTCCGGCGGCGAACGCGCGCGCCTGGCCCTGGCGATGATCGCCTGGCGCAAACCCAACGTGCTGCTGCTCGACGAACCGACCAACCATTTGGACCTGGACGTGCGCGAGGCCCTGGCCGAAGCGCTGTCGGATTTCCCCGGCGCGATCGTGCTGGTCTCGCACGACCGTCACCTGATCGGCCTGGTCTGCGAAACCTTCTGGCGCGTGGCCGATGGTGTGGCGCAGCCGTTCGACGGCGACCTCGACGCCTACGCGGTGTGGTTGCGTACGCGCGACAACAGCAACGACGGCAAGGGCGCGGCGGTGGCCAAGGCCGCGGCGCAGGCCACGGCCGCCGCATCGGCCGCCAAGCAGGCCGGCGGCGGCAAGGGTGGGCGCAAGGTCAATCCGGTCAAGCTGGCGGAAGCGGAAAAGCGCGTGGCCGAGCTGGAATCCAAGCTGCACACCCTGGACATGGATCTGGCCGATCCGACCAAGTACGCCGGCGGCGGCGACAACGCGGCCGAGCTGGCCAAGCAGCGCGAAAAGGTTGCGGCGGAACTGGCCAAGGCCGAGGCGGAGTGGATGGCGTTGTACGACGCGGCTTGAGGTTGGGTGTCGTCTCTGCGCTGCGCTGCTTTCTGTAGGAGCGGCGTGAGCCGCGACCACGGGACGCGCAGAGTCTGCAACGCCTTCGTCATCGATCGGAGGCGTGAGCTGTCGCAAGGGTAGGAGCGGCGCAAGCCGCGACCGCGTCGTTTCGGTCTTGCGGCGTATCGCTCGAGCAAGATCAAGATCAAACGCCAAAAGCTTCCGCCACTAAAGCGGCGGGTTACTTTCTTTTGTCTAAAGCAACAAAAGAAAGGTAACCAAAGAAAAATGCTTTTCTTTGAATCAAGGGCCCGCACGTTCGGTGCTTCCGCAGGGATTTTTCATACGGGACATCCCTGTCCCGATGAAAAACGGCCTGCATCCATGCAGGCCGCCCTCCGGGTCTTCGATTGCCTTCGCGAGTGCTAATCGACGCACAGCAACGGCAACTGCAACTGCAACTGCATCGTGCATCTTCAGCGGCGCGAACCCCTTCTCCCGCTCGCGGGAGAAGGGGGCGCGTAGCGCCGGATGAGGGCATCGCGACCCGAATGACGTCGCTGCTGCGGTTGTTTGCAATCGGCCGAAACGCCCGGGGTATCTGCTCCACGACTGGCTTGTCGCGGTCTCCACACTCGTCCCTCTGCCGACGAAGGTCCTGCCCTCGCTGGTGTTCGGCGCGCCGTTCAAGGTCGATCCGTTCGAAGAACGGGCGCCCCGCAAGAGCAGACGACGCAGAACCCGGACTAGGCCTCGCTCGGGCCGAACCGACCGCCTGCCGGCGGCCATGGCTGTCGCTGCGACCGTGCCGGCCGGGCCGGAGCGAACCCGCGGGGGCCTGAAACGAGCCCGATGCGGGTCAGCTTAGAGGCCGCCGCGCCTTGCATCGCCGCGATCCGCCCCCACACTGCCCAGTCCGCCGTCCCGAATTACAGTCTCCGCCATGCCCATCTACGCCTTCCAGTGCAGCGCCTGCGGCCACGCCTTCGACCGCCTGCAGAAGCTCTCCGACGCCGACCCCACCGTCTGCCCCGAGTGCGGCGCCGAGAAAGTCGGGCGTCAGCTGACCGCGCCGCAGTTCCGCCTGGCCGGCGGCGGTTGGTACGAGACCGATTTCAAGAAGGACGGCGACAAGAAGCGCAATCTGGCCGGCGAGGGCAGTTCCGGCGGCAGCGGCGGTTCGGCCCCGGCCGCCGACAGCAAGCCCGCCGAGAAGAAGGCCGAGCCCGCCGCGGCCCCGGCCAAGCCGGCCTCCGGGGCCAGCGCCACCTGATTCCGGACGGTCCGCGGCCAGCGCCCGGATGGTCCAGCTTTCACCCCGGGGCGTCGCGAGGCGCCCCGGGTCGTTTGCGGGAACGAGCCGCATCGGCCTGCCCTGAGTCGGGCCGGCGATGTGCGGGATAACGGCCGCACAGGGCGTACTGCAGCGGTCCTGAGCGCGGACTGGCAACTGCACCAGTCCTGCGCGTGCACTGGCACGTGCACTAGAATGACCGGTTCCGGCCCCCGGCCGGCGAGGCGTTCCCGGCCCGGCGGCTGCCGCGGCCCGGTCCTGAACCCTCCTGTCGCAACCCCCACGATTCACGGATCGACCAATCGGAGTTTCCATGCGTACCCATTTCTGCGGCCTCGTCGACGAGGCGCTGATCGGCCAGACCGTCACCCTGTGCGGCTGGGTCAACACCAATCGCGTCCAGAGCCACGTGGTGTTCACCGATCTGCGCGATCACGAGGGCGTGGTGCAGATCGTCGTCGACTCCGATACCGCCGAGCTGTTCAAGACCGCCGGCGATCTGAGCGTGGAGAGCTGCGTGCGGGTGACCGGCACGGTGCGCGCGCGCCAGGCCGCCAACGAAAAGATCCGCAGCGGCAAGGTCGAAGTGCTGGCCGCGACGATCGAAGTGCTGAACAAGGCCGAGCCGCTGCCGTTCCATGCCCATGAGAACGCCGGCGAGGAAACCCGCCTGACCTACCGCTACCTCGACCTGCGCCGTCCCGAGATGCAGAAGATGATGCGTACGCGCATCCGCCTGGTGCAGTCGCTGCGCCGCTGGCTCGACGCGCGCGGTTTCCAGGACATCGAGACCCCGATCCTGACCAAGGCCACGCCGGAAGGCGCGCGCGACTTCCTGGTGCCGGCGCGCATGCATCCGGGCGAGTTCTACGCCCTGCCGCAGTCGCCGCAGCTGTTCAAGCAGATCCTGATGGTGGCCGGCTTCGACCGTTACTACCAGATCGCGCGCTGCTTCCGCGACGAAGCGCTGCGCGCCGACCGCCAGCTTGAGTTCACCCAGCTCGACATGGAGTTCGCCTGGGTTTCCGAGCGCGACGTGCAGGACACCGTCGAGGACATGATCCGCGTGGTGTTCAAGGAAACCATCGAGGTTGAGCTCGACGCGCAGTTCCCGCGCATGACCTATGCCGAAGCCATGCGCCGTTACGGTTCCGACAAGCCCGATCTGCGCATCGACCTGGAATTCGTCGACATCGCCGAACTGGTCAAGCAGTGCGAGTTCAAGGTCTTCACCGACTGGGCCAACCACGCCGACGGCCGCGTCGTCGCCCTGCGCGCACCCGGCGCGGCCGGCTGGTCGCGCAAGCAGATCGACGAGTGCGGCGCGCACGCGGCCAAGTACGGCGCCAAGGGCCTGGCCTGGATGAAGATCGAAGACGCGTCGAAGGGCCGCGACGGCATCAACTCGCCGATCGCCAAGTTCCTCGACGACGCCACCCTGGCCAAGATCGTCGAAGTCAGCGGCGCCCAGAGCGGCGACGCGATCTTCTTCGGCGCGGCCGACTACAAGACCGCCAGCGATTTCATGGGCGCGCTGCGCCTCAAGCTCGGCAAGGACCTCGGCCTGGTCGCCGACGGCTGGAAGCCGCTGTGGGTCACCGACTTCCCGATGTTCGAGTGGGACGAGGAAGCGCAGCGCTACGTCGCCCTGCATCACCCCTTCACCGCGCCCGCGGTCGACGACATCGCCGACCTGCGCGCGAACGCCAAGACCGCGGTGTCGCGCGGCTACGACATGGTCCTCAACGGCAACGAGATCGGCGGCGGTTCGATCCGTATCCACCGCCCGCAGATGCAGTCGGCGGTGTTCGACCTGCTCGGCATCGGCGCGGAAGAGGCCGAGGTCAAGTTCGGCTTCCTGCTCGACGCGCTCAAGTACGGCGCGCCGCCGCACGGCGGCATCGCCTTCGGCATCGACCGCATCGCCGCGCTGATGGGCGGCACCGAGTCGATCCGCGACGTCATCGCTTTCCCGAAGACCACCACCGCGCAATGCCTGATGACCGGCGCACCGTCGCCGATTCCGGACGCGCAACTGGCCGAAGTGCACGTGATGGTGCGTCCGAAGAAAGACCCGGCCTGACCGGAGTGCACGGCCGGGCTCGACGAGCCCGGTGGGTCGAGTCCAGCCCGGGCGGCGTGCGGAATCGCGCGTCGCCGTGGGCGTTGAGGGCCGGCGTCGTCGGCCCGCAGGGTCGCCCGCGCAAGGCGACTCCCTGATCGCCCGTTCGCGTCGCCGCTCCATCGTTACCGTCCGCTTACACCGCGAGGCCTTATGACGAACGCCGCACCGAAATTTTCCATCCGCCGCGCCGATGTCGGCGATGCGCCCCTCGTCGCCGATATCGCCACCCGCACCTTCGTCGAGACCTTCGGCCATCTGTACCCGCCGGAGGATCTGCAGGGTTTCCTGCTCGACAGCTATTCGGTCGAGAAGCAGACGGTGATCCTGTCGCACCCGGATTACGCGATCTTCCTGCTCGAACGCGACGGCGTCGCGGTCGGCCATGCCGCGGCCGGGCCCTGCGGCCTGCCGCACCCGGACGTGGCTCCGGGCGATGGCGAACTCAAGCGCTTATACGTGTTGCGCGAAGCGCAGAACGGCGGCTGGGGCGCGCGCCTGTTCGACACCGTGCTCGAATGGCTGCAGCGCGAAGGCCCGCGGACCCTGTGGATCGGCGTGTGGTCGGAGAATTTCGGCGCGCAGCGTTTCTATGGCCGGTACGGTTTCGAGCATGTCGGCCATTACGATTTCATCGTCGGCAATACGCGCGATCATGAGTTCATTCTCAAGCGCGATGCGGTGGCGGTTTCGGGTTGATGTGAGGCTGCGAAGCCCGCTCCCATTGCCATTGCCATTGCCGTAGTTATTGCTGTTGTGACTGCTGTTGCTGTGCGCGGCTTGACGCTCGCGAAGGCAATCGAAGACCCGAAGGGCGGCCCGCATGGATGCGGGCCGTTTTTCATCGGGACAGGGATGTCCCGTATGAAAAAGCCCTGCGTCGGCATCGAACGTGCGGGCCTGTGATTCAAAACAAAAGCATTTTTCTTTGGTTACTTTCTTTTGTTGCTTTAGACAAAAGAAAGTTACCCGCCGCTTTAGCGGCGGAAGCTTTTAGCGTTTGATCTTTATCTTGATGCTCAAGAAGCCACAAGCAAGAGCAGAGCTTCCGTCCGCTGACGCGGCCGGGTTACTTTCTTTTGCTAAGCCCAAAAGAAAGGTAACCAAAGAAAAGGGCTCTCCTTGCAAGGGCACAGGCCACGAGTGCGGTGCTGACGCCGGGATTTTTCGATAGGACATCCTTGTCCTATCGAAAAACGGCGCACGTCCTGTGCGCCGCCCTCCGGGTCTCCACTTGACCGGCAAAGCAGCAATGCAGATCAAAATCTCCGCAACGGCAACGTGGTTGCCTGGGTAGGAGCGGCGCGAGCCGCGACCGCGCTGCTTCAACTTGCCGCGCTAGTGCCGATTCATGCATCCCGCAAATCGACAACCGCCAATACAAAACGACTTCCCCCCGCCGAAGCAGAAAAGGCCGTATCGGTGCAGCGCAGGTTCTCAGCGCTGGTCGAGCAACACGTTCAACGTGGTCGCATCCAGCGCACCCTGTTTCTGGCCGAGCTTGAGCAGCATCGTTTCCAGGTCGCCGGCGGCGGCCGAGCTGCGGGTGGTTGCGGTCGCGGCCTTCATCGCCGTGGCCGGGGCGGTGTCGATGCGCAGTTGCTGGCCCTTGATCAGCAGCGGCTGCGGCTTGGCCTTGGCCGACGAGCCGCCGACGTGTTCGAGCAGGATGCCGTTGTAGCCGAGCACCGGTTCGGCCGCGGCGCCGGTTTTTGCCGGGGCGGCGAGGGCGTCGGCGAGGCGGGTCTCGATCGCGCGCAGGGCGGCCGGGTCGGTGACCATCACCACCGGGTTCGGCCGGCCCGAATACACCAGGTAGGTGATCTGCAGGCCCGGTGCTTCGGCGGCGAGGGCGAAGGCCGGCGCGGCCAGCAGGGCCAGGCCGGTCAGCAGGGATTTCAGCGAAAGCTTGGTCATGGCGGTTCCCCGGGTGGGCGCAGGCTTAGTTGACTTGTTCATGGCCGGTGCCCTCCACGCTGTCGGACCAGACCCGGAAGAAACCGCAGAAATCGGTGTACGCGCCGCGGTTGGCGGTGCGCGGGTCGGTGATCTCGTTGCCGGAATTGTCGCGATTGGTGGCGGAAGTCTGGCCGGGCTTGTGGGTCCATTTGCCGTTGGCGTCGCGGCGATACCAGTGATAGTCGTAATTGGTCCCGGCTACCAGGGCCACGATGTTCTTGTAGCTGGAGGCGTTGATGTCGGTGACCGGTTCCAGGCCGTCGCGCACAGCGGCCGCGTGCACGGCGGCGCAACTGATCGAGCTGTACATCGAGCCGGCGGCGCGGCCGGGTTGGGCGAAGGTGTTGGTGGTCTTGTTGTTGGCGTAGTTGTAGCAGTTGTTGTAACGCTTGCGGGTGGCGTCGTCGTTCCAGTAGGTCGGCTGGAAGGTGGTCCGGCCCGGCGCCATCAGATCGCCGAGGCCGCCGCTGGCGTCGGCCGGGATCGCGCGGTTGTAGACCAGTACCTCGTCGGCGCGGTCGTTGAAGCGATAGGACGGGGTGTCGATGTGCCCACCGATCAGGAACGACAAGTCGTTGTTGTCGATATTGGTCGCGATCGGAGTCGGCTGGGCGGTGGTGCGGCGGCCGTCGATGTAGAACGAGATCGTGTTCGGCGCGCTGCTGCGGTTGACCACTGCCGCGATGTGGTGCCAGCGGTTCGCCGCCAACGTCAGGCTGCCGTCGGAGACATAGTTGGCCCAGGCGCTGCCGTCGTTGAGTTGCAGCAGCACGTTGCGGCCCTGGTCGATCGCGAACGAGTAACCGCGGCCGGTGCCGGCGCGGTTCTCGACCAGGGTCTTGACGATCGACGAGCCCGGGTTGGCCATGCGCACCCACGCGGCGAGGGTGAAGCTGCCGGTGCCGAAGTTGAGGTTCGACGAATTGGGCACTTCGACGTATTTGCCGGCGCTGAAATCGGCGCCGGTGTTGAGCCAGCCGTAGCTCGATGCGGCATCGCCCACGACCATGCCGTTGCGGCCGAAGCCGCTGGTGTCGTAGGCGATGTTGCCGGACAACTCCAGATGCCATTCGCCGACCAGGCCTTGGGTGACTCGCGGTGGCGCCGCGTGCGCGGCGAGGCAGGGCGCGAGCGCGACGCTCAACGCCAGGAACCATGACGATCGTTTCATACCGACTCCCTGGTGATTGGCCCCGATGGGCGTCGGGGAATCTAGGGGCAGTCCGGGGCCGCGAACGTGACTGCGCCCGCGGATCGCGCGGGCGCAGGCGTATGGAGCGCGGGCGCACGCGCGCTTATGTGAGCGGCGCCGGGTCCGTTCCGGACTCCGGGCGTGAACGCCTTCGCGGCAGGTCGATGAAGGGCGGGCCGGCGCCCCGGGGAAGAACGCCGGCCCGCTCGTTCAAAGGTCGACCGCCGCCGCGGCGACGGTCACCGTCCCCAAGCTCAATCGGCCGGCGCTGTCGCGGCCGGTGTTCTGCGGCTTGATCGCCGGACGGCCGGGCCAGCTGTCGGCGATCGCCAGGCGCAGCGAATAGCTGCCTGGTGCGAGCGTGGCCGGGACCTGCGCGGTGGCGTCGACGAGCGCCGGTACGGTGTTCGGCAGCAAGGCGTTCAAGGGATAGTCGAACGCGGCCTTGGCGCGGGTCGTGCCGCCGGCATCGACCCAGTGCAGTTCGGTCTGGTAGACCTGATACAGCGGTGCCGAGCCGGTGTTCTCGACGCTCAGCTTGACCGGGATGGCGGCGCCGGCCTGCATGGCGTCGGGCCAGTTGACCTGGCGCACGGTGAACTCGTAGCCGAGCGCGCGCTTGACCTTGAGCATGTTGGCCTTGAACGTCGAGGGCTTGCCCGACGGATTGACCTCGTGCTGGCCGGCCGGGCCGAGCCAGGTGAAGTGATACTCGCGCAGCAGGGTCAGGATGTCGTTGGTGCGTCCGGTCCAGGTCGCCTTTTGACCGCTGTTCGGGCTTTCGCCGCCGATCGGGTTGAACTTCCAGTTGCCGCGCGCGGCGGTGGCGTCGTTGCGGAAGCCCCATTCCAGGTTGTGCCAGCCGCTGTCGTCGCACTCGGGCAGTTTGGTCGCGAACTTGTTGCACATCGCGGTGAACGACGGGAAGTAGTCCTCGCTGAAACCGAAGTTCGTGCCGCCGACATCGGACTGGCGCGCGTAGCGGCTGTGCACCGGCGTTTGCTGGAACGCGGCGGCGTAGGCATCGCGCACCGCGCTGCGGGTGGTCGCATCGGGTTCCCAACTGTCGCAGCCGGCGGTGTGCCACTCGCCCCAGAAACCGAGCAGGCCGACGTGCACCGCGGTGATGCGCGGATCGCCGTCGTAGCGGCGTCCGAACGCCTGCACGAACTGCACCAGTTGCTGGCGCATCGCCGGGGTGTTGTAGATCGGCGCGCGGCCGGGGCCGACGTCGTCGCACTGGGTCTGGCTGTAGTTGTGGAACTGGATGCTGACCGGCGCCAGTTCGAGGAACTTCGGATACGCGCGCAACGGCTCGGCTTCGTTCCGATAGAAATAGCCGATGTTGTTGGCCACGCTGTCGGGATAGTCGGCGACCGGACGCAACACGAAGGTGGCGTTGGGGTTTTCGTCGAGGATCGGTTTCAGGTGGTTCGTTTCGAACTTGTCCCAGTCGAACTGTTCGTCGGCGCTTTCGATTTCGCGCCACGGGACGTAGATCTGATAGATGGACGCGCCGTAGTGGTTGTCGGGCAGACCGCCGTCGGCGGCGACGGTGCTACCCCAAAGCAGGAAGCCGCGATGCGGGTTGGACAGATCGTTGTTGCTCTGGCTGGGGCGCAGCTCGCCTGCGGATGCGGGCGCTGCAGGAAACATCGCGACCGCGGCGAGCAACGCCGATGCCAAGACATTGACGACGGGCAAAGCGGGGTGCCGCAGGTTCATACCGGCTTCCGAGAGCGGGGGGGAGGTGCGGCGAATCCTGGGGGCTGTGAAGACGCGCAGGATTGGCTCGCCGTCACACTCTGGCTGCGATCATGTTTTTATCTTCGACTTTGTTGAGATCGGTCGCGGTTTCGATATTGGATATGTTTGGATTTGTATTGACTGGTTTCAATTGCTACGAATTCGTCGCACTTATGGTCGACGCGGCGCACGGAGGCCGACGCGGCGCACGGATCGGCTGGCGCCGGCATCCTCGAACTGTGATGCCCGGCGGTCTCCGGTGAACATTCGTGGTGGCGCTCTGGCTTAGCCTGCGAAGGCGGACATGCAGTCCGCGGCACACACAAGGAGAGGTCAGATGCTTCGTACCCGGAAAGCGATTTTCACGGCAGCGTTGTTGTTGGGACTGGTGGCGGTGGCGGGCTCGGCGTTCGCGCGCTACCCGATCCTCGGCGTCGAATGGGCCGAGTGGACCCGCTATGACAGCAGCGGCAATGCCATCGGCGGCGGCCGCATCGAATGCGACGGTTCGGTACAGACCTGGGGCACCTCGGGTGCACCGACCGGCCTGACCCTGCACCGCTGTTGATCGACCCGATGCCGTCGCGCAGCCCTCGCGGTTGCGCGGCGGCATCGCTGAACGACGTCTGGCCCCGATCTTCGCGGCGATCGCCCGATGCTTGGATTCGCCGCCGGCGACGGCCATATTCGCGGCATGGACAGCCGCGCCGACACGGACCCCAGCAAGCCCGCCGCCAAGCCGCGCGGTCCGCGCCGGGTGTTGTTGCTGCACGGCATCTGGATGCCCGGGGCCTCGATGGGCTGGCTGGGCGCACGCCTGGCTGCGGCCGGCTACGAGCCCGAAGTTTTCGCTTATGCCGGTGCCGGCGCCGGTCCGGAAGCCTCGATCGCGCGCCTGGTCGAACGCCTCGACGAGCCCTGCCATGTCCTGGCCCACAGCCTCGGCGGCCTGATCGTGCTGGGGGCCTTGCGCGAGCACCCGCACCTGCCGGTGCGACGCGTGGTCTGCCTGGGCACGCCCTTGTGCGGCAGCGCCGCCGCCGGCGGCCTGGCCCGCAAGGCCTGGAGCGCGGCCGTGCTCGGTCGCGCCGCCGAGGTGTTGCAGCGCGGCTGCCCGCCCTGGCAGGGCGCGGCCCAGGTCGGCCTGATCGCCGGCCGCACTCCGCACGGGCTGGGGCGTTTCTTCGGCCGTTTCCAGGGCGAAAGCGACGGCACGGTGGCGGTCGCCGAGACCCGCCTGCCGGGCTTGAGCGACCATGCGGTCATCGACGCCAGCCACAGCGGCCTGCTGTTCTCGGCGCAGGCCGCGCGCCTGGCCGAGGCCTTCTTCCGTCGCGGCCGCTTCGGCGACTGAGCCGGGTACCGACCGAACCGACCCGGATCGGCGACGAATCTCCTGCAAACCGCCGGTGGGCGGGCACGATCGAGTAAAATCGCCGGCTTGTTCAGACAACACGTCCGGTTATTGCCATGGGTAGAGGTCCGTCGATTGAGGCTCGCAAGAACGCCGAGGATGCGCGGCGCGGCAAGATCTTCACCAAGATCATCCGCGAGATCAGCGTGGCGGCGCGTTCGGGCGGCGGCGATCCCAACAGCAATCCGCGCCTGCGCAGCGCCATCGACAAGGGCTTGTCGGCGAACATGACCAAGGACGTCATCGAGCGCGCGATCAAGAAGGCGACCGGTGCGCTGGAAGGCGTGGAATACGAGGAAATCCGCTACGAGGGCTATGCCCCGGGCGGCGTGGCGGTGATCGTCGACTGCCTCACCGACAACAAGGTCCGCACCGTCGCCGACGTGCGCCACGCCTTCGGCAAGTTCGGCGGCAACCTCGGCACCGACGGCTCGGTGTCCTTCATGTTCGCCAAGCGCGGCGTGCTGTGGTTCGAAGCCGGCGCCGACGAAGAGCGCATCACCGAAGTGGCGATCGAAGCCGGCGCCGACGACGTGGTGGTCTACCCGGAAGACGGCTCGATCGACGTGCTGACCGGCGCCGAGGCCTTCGCCCAGGTCAAGGCCGCGATGGACGCCGCCGGCCTGGTCGCCGGCCAGGCCGAGGTCACCCTGCGCGCCGACAACAACATCGCCGTGACCGGCGAGACCGCCCAACAGGTGGTCAAGCTGCTGAACTGGCTGGAAGACCTCGACGACGTCCAGAACGTCTACTCGAACGCCGATCTGGACGAGGACGCTTACGCATAACGCGTAAGCTGTCGCCGTGACCAGAATCTTAGGAATCGACCCCGGTTCGCAGCGGACCGGCCTGGGCGTGATCGACGTCGCGGCCGACGGACGCTGCGTGTACGTGCATGCGCAGGCGCTCAAGCTGCTCGACGCCGAGGATTTCCCCTCGCGCCTGGGCCTGCTGTGCGAAGGCCTGGAGGCGGTGCTCGACGAGTACCGGCCCGACCAGGTCGCGATCGAAACCGTCTTCATGGACAAATCGGCGACCTCGGCGCTGAAGCTCGGCCATGCCCGCGGCGCCGCCCTGGCCACCGTAGTGCGCCGGCGCATCGCCATCAGCGAGTACGCGCCGCGCTTGATCAAGCAGTCGCTGGTGGGCCGCGGCGCGGCCGACAAGCAGCAGGTCCAGCACATGGTGCGGCTGTTGCTGAATCTTCCCGAAGTGAAGCTGCAGGCCGACGCCGCCGACGCGCTTGCGGTGGCGCTGACCCATGCCCACATGAGTGCCACGGCGCGGCGAACCGGCATCGCCACCCACCAGTTGCGCAGGCGCGGGGCGTGAACCCGGCCCGCTCCACAGGCCCGGCGGCGTGCGGGGTAGGGACCTGCGTGCGCCACCGCGTTCCGTCTGACGCGCCGTCTTCGTATCGTCACAGCCCGCTTCGCGCCCGGCCGGTCCGCCGGTGCGCGTCGCCAGCCGTATCTGGAGTTCCACAGTGATCGGTCGTCTCAGAGGCACCCTGATCCACAAGCAGCCGCCGTGGCTGATCGTGGACGTCAACGGCGTCGGTTACGAGCTCGAAGCGCCCATGAGCACGTTCTACGACCTGCCCGAGCTCGGCCGCGAAGTGTCCTTGTTCACACACTATGCGCAGAAGGAAGACAGCGTCTCGCTGTACGGCTTCCTGCGCGAGGCCGAACGGCGCTTGTTCCGCGACGTGCAGCGGGTGAGCGGTATCGGCGCCAAGATCGCCCTGGCGGTGCTGTCGGGCGTGCCGGTCGAGGAATTCGCGCGCCTGGTCCAGACCGGCGACGTCACCGCGCTGACCCGCATCCCCGGCATCGGCAAGAAGACCGCCGAGCGCATGGTCGTCGAGCTGCGCGACCGCGCCGCCGACCTCGCCGGCCTCGGCGCGCCCACCCTCGGCTCCAGCGGGATTCCCGCCGATCCGCAGAGCGAAGCCACCATCGCCCTGCAGCAACTGGGCTACAAACCGGCCGAGGCCGCGCGCATGGCGCGCGAGGCCACCGCCGCCGGCGACGATGCAGCCGCCATCATCCGCAAAGCGCTAAAGTCCGCGCTTCGTTGAGCCAAGGCGGGTTACCGCCACGGAACCACGCGATATGTCCTCCACTGTTCCCTCCACGCCAGGCAAGGACGCTCACGCTCACGGCTCGCACCACCACGGCTCCAAGAAGGGGCTGCCCGGGTTGGTCGTCGGTGCGATCGGGGTGGTTTTCGGCGACATCGGCACCAGCCCGCTGTACACGCTGAAAGAGGCGTTTTCGCCGCATTTCGGCCTGACCGGCAACCACGACACGGTGCTCGGCATCCTGTCGCTGGTGTTCTGGGCGTTGATGATCGTGGTCACCCTGAAATACGTGACCATCATCATGCGCGCCGACAACGAGGGCGAGGGCGGGATCATGGCGCTCATGACCCTGGCCCAGCGCACCCTGGCCAAGGGCGGGCGCTCGGCCTATGTCGTGGGCATCCTGGGCATCTTCGGCGCTTCGCTGTTCTTCGGCGACAGCGTCATCACCCCGGCGATCTCGGTGCTCGGCGCGGTCGAGGGCCTGGAAGTCGCCGCGCCCGGCCTGCATCGCTTCATCGTGCCGATCACCGTGGTGATCCTGGTGATGGTGTTCCTGGCCCAGCGCTTCGGCACCGAGAAGGTCGGCAAGGTATTCGGGCCGATCACCATGCTGTGGTTCGTCTCGCTGGCCGCCATCGGCATCTACAACATCGTCCAGGCGCCTGAGGTGTTCAAGGCGCTGGACCCGCGTTGGGGCGTGCGTTTCTTCGTCGAGCACGGTTCGCATTCGGTGCTGATCCTCGGCGCGGTGGTGCTGGCTGTCACCGGCGGCGAAGCGCTGTACGCCGACATGGGTCACTTCGGCGCGCGCCCGATCCGCTACGCCTGGTACACCATGGTGTTGCCCTGCCTGATGCTGAACTACCTCGGCCAGGGCGCGTTCGTGCTGCAGCATCCCGAAGCGGTCAAGAACCCCTTCTTCGAGGCGGTGCCCTCGTGGGGCCTGTACCCGATGATCGTGCTGGCGACGATGGCGGCGGTGATCGCCTCGCAGGCCGTCATCACCGGCGCCTATTCGGTCGCGCGCCAGGCCATGCAGCTGGGCTACATCCCGCGCATGCAGATCAAGCACACCTCCAGCGACACCATCGGCCAGATCTACGTGCCGTACATCAACTGGATCCTGGCGATCACCGTCATCACCGTGGTGCTGGCCTTCCGCAGCTCGACTGCGCTGGCGACGGCCTACGGCATCTCGGTCTCGGCGACGATGCTGATCGACACCCTGCTGCTGGCCCTGGTCGCGCGCTCGCTGTGGCCGCGCTGGCGCACGTGGGTGTTGCCGCTGTGCGTGGTGTTCTTCGTCGTCGACCTCGGCTTCGTCATCGCCAACGGCGCCAAGTTCTTCCAGGGCGCCTGGTTCCCGGTCGTGCTGGGCCTGGTGGTGTTCACCCTGCTGCGCACCTGGCGCCGCGGCCGCGAATTGCTGCACGAGGAAGTGCGCAAGGAAGGCATCCAGCTCGGCAGCTTCCTGCCCGGCCTGATGCTGGCGCCGCCGGTGCGCGTGCCCGGTACGGCGATCTTCATGACCGCCGACAAGGGCGTGGTGCCGCATGCCTTGCTGCACAACCTCAAGCACAACAAGGTGCTGCACGAGCGCAACGTGTTCCTGACCGTGGAAACGCTGGGCATTCCGTATGCGCCGCGCGAGAAGCGCCTGAAGATCGAGGCGATCGGCAACGACTTCTATCGCGTGCTGATCCGTTTCGGCTTCATGGAAGTGCCCGACGTGCCGCTGGCGCTGATGCGTTCCTGCGATGCCGGCGGCATCTATTTCGACCCGATGGACACGACCTACTTCGCCAGCCGCGAGACCGTGGTCGCCAGCCGTCACCGCGGCATGCCGATCTGGCGCGACCGCCTGTTCGCCTTCATGCACCGCAACGCGGCGCCGGCGACCGGCTTCTTCCGCATTCCCGGCAACCGCCTGGTGGAACTCGGCGCCCAGGTGGAGATCTAGTCGCCTCGCTGCGCGGCTGGGGTTCGCATTGGAACAGCCGCAGTGGCGAATCCGAAGTCCGAGGCGAGGGCGCCGCCACCGTTCGGCCGGCTGCGAAGCCCGAGTTCCAGCCGGCGCAACAGCGCCGCTGCAACACACTGGTGCGCGCGGGAAATTCGGGAAAAATCGTTCCATCGGCGCCGGATTGCCGCCTCGTGCCGGTCGCGCCTAGCCTCGTCGCACTTTCCGACGACGAGGTTCCGCGATGACCCGCTCCCGCGCTTTCGTGATCCGGCAGCAAGATGCCGAAACCCTGCAGGGCAACGGCACCCAGCTGTGGCTGTTGGCCGACGCCAGCGACTGCTGCGGCGCACTCGGCGCCAACCGGCTACGCCTCGAAGTCGGCGCTGCCGGCGCCAAGCCGCATCACCACAAACGTTCGAGCGAAGCGTTTTACGTGCTCGACGGCGCGCTTGAGATGCTCATCGACGGCGAGACCGTAACCGTCGAAAAAGGCGGCTATGCCGTAATCCCGCCCGGCGTCGTGCATTCCTTCGGCGCTGCCCCCGGCCAGGTCGCCGACGTATTCATCACCCTGACCCCCGGCATCGACCGTTTCGATTACTTCCGCATGCTGCCGAGCATCATGCGCGGCGAAGTCGACGCCGAGGCGCTGGCCGAAGTGCACGACCGTTATGACGTGCATTTCGCTTAAGGCGCGCGTTTCTGCTTCTGAGCTTGCCGGTCTTCCAGCTTCTGTGCTTCCAGCGTCTGCCGCCCGCCGCCCACATTCGCCGTGCTGTTCCCCCCTTTGAAAAAAAGGGGGGAGGGGGGATTTGCCTTTAGCGCCACCCACAGCAAATCCCCCGGCGCCCCGGCGTCTTCGTTTCGCCGCATAGCGCCGGCCGCCAGCCCCCTTTGCCAAAGCGGGCGATCTGTCTCACGGCTCCCGACTGTCCGCATTCGCGCGGCAACCGGTTCCCGCGGCAGGCTGACCAGCCCGCCTACATGCCCCAACGGCCCGCGATGGGTAAACCCCGGTACTTTCCGCCCTGCGCCCGCGCGCCGTCCCATGCGAACATAGCGGTATGACCGAAGACCGCATCATCGCTGCCTCCTCGACCCGTGAAGACGACGCCATCGAGGCCTCGATCCGGCCCAAGCGCCTGGACGAGTACCTCGGCCAGCAGCCGGTGCGCGAGCAGCTCAAGATCTACATCGAGGCCGCCAAGCACCGCGGCGAGGCCCTCGATCACGTGCTGATCTTCGGCCCGCCGGGCCTGGGCAAGACCACCCTCAGCCACGTCATCGCCAACGAGCTCGGGGTCAATCTGCGCCAGACCTCGGGTCCGGTGATCGAGAAGGCCGGCGATCTGGCCGCCCTGCTGACCAATCTGCAGCCGCACGACGTGCTCTTCGTCGACGAGATCCACCGCCTCTCGCCCGTGGTCGAGGAAGTGCTGTATCCGGCGATGGAGGACTACCAGATCGACATCATGATCGGCGAAGGCCCGGCCGCGCGCTCGATCAAGCTCGACCTGCCGCCGTTCACCCTGATCGGCGCGACCACCCGCGCCGGCCTGCTGACCGCGCCGCTGCGCGACCGCTTCGGCATCGTCCAGCGCCTGGAGTTCTACAACACCGAGGACCTGACCCGGATCGTGCGCCGCTCGGCGCAGATTCTCGGCATTTCCTGCGCCCCCGAGGGCGCGGCGGAAATCGCCCGCCGTTCGCGCGGCACCCCGCGCATCGCCAACCGCCTGCTGCGGCGGGTGCGCGATTTCGCCCAGGTGCGCGCCGGCGGCAACATCGATCTGCAGACCGCCGATGCCGCCATGGCCATGCTCAAGGTCGATCCGGAAGGCTTCGACGATCTCGACCGGCGCCTGCTGCGCACCATCATCGAATCCTTCGACGGCGGCCCGGTCGGGGTCGAGTCGCTGGCGGCAGCGCTCAGCGAGGAACGCGGCACGCTCGAGGACGTGATCGAGCCCTTCCTGATCCAGCAGGGCTATCTGATCCGCACCGCGCGCGGCCGCATGGCGACCCAGCGCGCCTACCGCCATATGGGCCTGAAACCCCGCGCCGACACGGCCGGGCTATTCGAAGAGGCCTCCGAGCCATGAGCGCGGTTGAATCGGTGTTCAGTTGGCCGACACGCGTCTATTGGGAAGATACCGACGCTGGCGGTCTGGTCTATCACGCTCAGTACCTGGCGTTTCTGGAGCGCGCGCGGACCGAATGGGTGCGTGCCCTGGGCTACGGCCAGGACGGTTTGCGCCGCGATCACGGGCTGTTGTTCGTGGTCGCGGGCATGCAGATCGGTTTCCTCAAACCGGCGCGGCTCGACGATGCGCTGGAGGTCACGGTGGAACTGCGGCGTTGCCGCCGCGCCAGCCTGATCTTCGCGCAGACCGTGCGGCGCGGCGAGGAAACGCTGATCAGCGCCGAAGTCCGGGTCGCCGCAGTGGATGCCGAGCATCTGCGTCCCTGCGCGATTCCAGCGGCCTTGTTCGCGCAGTTGCAGGCGCAGGAAGTCCAGGCCGGCCGCGACGGCTGAACCCAGGCACCGCGCCCAGGTCACCGTTGAACCCAAATCATCCGGCGGTTCGTTACTCCCCACGGACCACCCAGCCCCACCACAGGCCCGCGTACCGGGCTACGGAGAACCAAGCATGACGTCATCGCTGATCGCGCTTCTGGCCACGACCGTGGAAGCCCTGCCGGAGGAAGCCGTCCAGGCCGTGACCCAAGGCGCCGCCGCGGCCGGCGAAGCCGCCAGCTTCAATCTCTGGGACCTGGTGATCAAGGCCAGCCTCCCGGTCCAGTTCATCATGGCTTTGCTGGTGATCGCCTCGGTGACCTCGTGGATCATCATCTTCCGCAAATGGAAGGTGATCCGCCGCGCACGCAGCGAAGCCGATCATTTCGAAGAACGCTTCTGGTCCGGCGCCGAGCTGTCCAAGCTGTATGCCGGCACCACCGAGCGCAACCGCGCCATGGGTGGCCTGGAGGCGATCTTCGAGGCCGGTTTCCGCGAGTTCAACCGCATTCGCCAGCGCCGCGGCGTCGACGCCCGAGCCCAGCTCGAAGGCGCCCAGCGGGCGATGCGCGCGACCGGCTCGCGCGAACTCGACGGCCTGGAACACAACCTCGAACTGCTCGCCAACATCGGCTCGACCTCGCCCTACATCGGCCTGGTCGGCACCGTGTTCGGCATCATGGTGACCATGCATTCGCTGGTCTCGGCCTCCAAGCAGGTCGGCATCGCCGACGTCGCCCCGGGCATCTCCGAGGCGCTGTTGGCCACCGCGATGGGCCTGTTCGTGGCGATCCCGGCGGTGTGGGCCTACAACCGTTTCGCCACCGGCGTGGAACGTCTGGCCGTGCGTTACGACGCGTTCTCCGAAGAGTTCTCCTCGATCCTGCAGCGCCAGGCCCACCTGGACGAGTGATGCGGCTCGCGCCCCATCGCTTGTACGGCCGCCCGCACCGCTGCCTGCACCGCCCGCGTCCGCTGCGCCACGGCCAGCGCGACCGCAACGCGTAACCGACGAGGAATTCCGCCATGTCCGGCACCGCCATCCGCCGCCCGCGCAAACGCAAACTCAAGGCCGAGATCAACGTCGTTCCCTATATCGACGTGATGCTCGTGCTGCTGATCATCTTCATGGTCACCGCGCCGCTGCTGACCCTCGGCATCGACGTCGACCTGCCCAATTCCAACCTCAAATCGATCGAGACCAAGCAGGACCCGGTGGTGGTCCAGGTCGACGCCCAGGGCAATTACTTCCTTGCGGTCAAGGCCGGCAGCAATGAAGCGGTCAACCGCGAAACCCTGGCGACCAAGGTCGGCGCGCTGGTCAAGCAGAACGGCAAGGAAAAATTGCAGGTCTACATCGCCGCCGACGGCCGCTCGAACTATCAGCCGGTGATGGACGTGATGAACATCCTCAAGGATGTCGGCGTCGAGAAGGTCGGCTTGATGAGCCAGCCCGAGAAGGGCGCGAAGAAATGAGGGAAACCCGCGCCGACACCGCGCAAGCCATCATGCTGGCCGTGCTTCTGCACGGCCTGCTGGTCGCGGCCATCTTCCTGAGCATGCTCTGGAACTGGAACAGCGCGCAGGTGTCTGCGGCGGGCTCGCCGCTGTCCTCGGAACTGACCGACGTCAGCGATCTCTCGGCGGCGATGCAGCGCACCCTGCGCAATCGCCCCGAGCCGGTCGATCCGCTGCCGCTGCCCGAGCCGGAGGACGCTTCGCCCTTGCCGCAGCCCATTCCCGAGCCCAAGCCGCAGGACGCGACCGCGCCGCAGCAGCAATCGCCGCAAGACTTCATCCCGGTGCCGGACACGACCACGCAGGAACAGGTCGTCGACACGCCTACGCCGAACCGCGCCGAGGAACAAAAGGTCCAGGAAGCCAAGGCGCGCCAGGAACAGGTCGACCTGACCGAGCAGAAGCGCCAGGAAGAAGCGCAGCAGCAAAAGCGCCTGGCCGCCGAGCAACTGGAACGCGACAAGCAGTTGGAGAAGATCCGCGCCGAGCGTGCCAAGCTGCAGCGCGAGCAAAGCCTGAGCGAACAGAAGCTGCAGCAGATCGCCGACGCGCGCGCCGCCAAGGCCAGCCAGAACGCCGCCGCCACGGCGCCGGCGACCACCGGCAACCAGGGCGTCGACGCCGGCCTGGCGGCCAAGTACGCCGCCGCGCTGCAGGCCGCGATCGTCGAGAAGTGGACCCGCCCCGACAGCGTGCCGCTCGGTGCGGGCTGCCGCTTGAACATCCGTCAGTCGCCCGGCGGCAACGTGCTCGCGGTCGAGGTGGTCGAGCCGTGCTCTTACGACGAGCAGGGCCGGCGTTCGATCGAAGCCGCGGTGCTCAAGGCCCAGCCCTTGCCGTATGCGGGTTTCGAGTCGGTGTTCCAGCGCAACCTCAATCTCAACTTCAAAGCCCAGGACCGCTGAGTGGGCGCGGCGAGGGGAGCGTCGATGCGCCTGAGGCTGTTGGCCGGCTTCGCGTTGTCGACGCTGTCCGCGGCCGGCCTGGCCCAGTCGGACCGGGTCGCGCAAAACCAGCAGCGTTACGCCGAAGTCCTGCGCGCCACCATCGACGAGCAATGGGCGCCGCCGGCCACCACGCCGGCCGACGCCGGTTGCAGCGTGGACCTGCGCCAGGCGCCGGGCGGTCGGGTGTTGTCGGTGCAGGTCATCGAGCCTTGCAGTCTGGACGAGGCCGGGCGGCTGTCCCTGCTCGCCGCCGTGCGCCAGGCCTCGCCGCTGCCCTACCAGGGCTATCAACAGGTGTTCCGGCCGCAGATCCAGCTCAGCTTCCGGGTCCAGGACGAGGACCCGGTGGTGTCCAAGCCCCGGCGTTGGTGGAAACGGCTGCGCGAGCGCTGATCCACTGGCGAGGGCAGGGACGGCCCGCCGACCTGCCGGAGTCCGATCCGGGGCTGCCGAAGCCCCATTCATGTCCCGAATGAGCCGGAATGGGCACCGATCGCGACCGTTGGGCCGATTCGGCAAGGCCGGAATGTAAATTGACCGCCGCTTTTGAGCCCACGTTCACCCTCCAACGTTAACAATGCCGAACCTGAACAACCCGCGTCGACCGATCACGGAGTGCCGATGAAACGACCCCTGCGCTGGCTGGCCTCGCTGCTGGCTCTCCTGCTTCCCCTCGCCGCCGCAGCCCAACAGCAAGGGTTGGAGATCGACATCGTCGGCGGCAACGCCTCGGCCCTGCCGATCGCGGTCGTGCCGATGCCCTACCAGGGCAGCGGCGCCGCGCCGCAGACCGACGTCGCCGAGGTCGTGCGCAACGACCTCAACCGTTCCGGCCAGTTCCGCGGCCTGCCGGTCGAGCAGATGGCGGCCAAGCCCACCAAGGGCAGCGAGATCAGCTACCCGGATTGGCGCGCGCTCAACCAGGACTACATCGTGGTCGGCCGCGTGGTCGATGCCGGCGCCGGCAGCTACCGGGTCGAGTACGAGCTGTTCGACGTGGCCAAGCAGCAGCGTCTGCTCGGTTTCGCCCTGACCGCACGTTCGAACGCGATGCGCGATGTGGCCCACCAGATCGCCGATGCGGTCTACGAGAAGATCACCGGCGTGCGCGGCGCGTTCTTCACCCGCATCGCCTACGTCACCGCCACCGGCGTCGGCCGCGGCAGCAACTACGCGCTGATGGTCGCCGACTCCGACGGCTACAACCCGCAGACCGTGGTGCGCTCGCCCGAGCCGCTGCTGTCGCCGTCGTGGAGCCCGGACGGCGCGCGCCTGGCCTACGTCAGCTTCGAGGGCGGTAATTCCTCGATCTACATCCAGAACATCGGCACCGGCAGCCGCGAGTTGATCGCCAAGTTCCGCGGCATCAACGGCGCCCCGGCGTTCTCGCCGGACGGCCGTCGCCTGGCCCTGACCCTGTCGCGCAGCGGCAACCCCGAGATCTACGTGATGGACCTCGGCAGCAAGGCGCTGACCCAGCTGACCAACCACTTCGGCATCGACACCGAGCCGACCTGGGCCGCCGACGCCAGCAAGATCTATTTCACCTCCGACCGCGGCGGCAAGCCGCAGATCTACCAGGTCTCGGCCAGCGGCGGCGGCGCCACCCGCGTCACCTTCCAGGGCAGCTACAACGCCAGCGCCAGCGTTTCCTTCGACGGCAAGAAGATCGCCACCGCGCAGGGCGCCGGCAATACCTATCGGATCGCGATGATGGACAGCAGCCTGGGCTCGCCGCGCTGGAGCACGCTGTCGCCGGGTTCGCTGGACGAGTCGCCGAGCTTTGCCCCGAATGCCTCCATGATCATTTATGCTGCGCGCGAAGGACGCCGTGGCGTGCTCTATGCCGTTTCAGCCGATGCCCGGGTGCGCCAGCGCCTGGTGCTCGCCGACGGCGACGTGCGCGAACCGGCCTGGGGACCCTACCGCCTGCCGCGATAAGCGGCTGGGCGTTTCCCTGCGCGCGGACGCGCCACACCCCCCGAACGACTCCTGCCCCACGTTACAAACTGACGAGGAATACCAATGAACAACACCGCCCGCATCCTGCTCGCCGCCGTGCTGTGTACCGCGGCCGTCGCCTGCTCGAAGAAGGTCAAGGAAGCTCCGCCGACCGATTCCGGCACCGGCCCGTCCACCACCGTGCCGTCCGACACCGGTCCGGTCGCCTCGGGCGCCTACGGTCCGAACGATCTCGACACCGATGCTTGCCTGCGCCAGCGTGTGGTCTACTTCGATCTCGACCAGGATTCGCTGAAGCCGGAATTCCAGGCCATCGTCGGTTGCCACGCCAAGTACCTGCGCGACCGTCCGTCCTCGCGCATGACCCTCGAAGGCAACGCCGACGAGCGCGGCAGCCGCGAGTACAACCTCGGCCTCGGCGAGCGTCGCGGCAACGCGGTGTCCTCGGCGATCCAGGCCAACGGCGGTTCGGGCAGCCAGATCACCGTGACCTCCTACGGCGAAGAGCGCCCGGTCTGCACCGAGTCGAACGAAGACTGCTGGGCCAAGAACCGTCGCGTCGAAATCGTCTACACCGCCAAGTAATAGCGGTGTCGCGCAGGGCGGCGCCGGGGCATCGGCGCCGTCCACCGACCGAACGAAGAACGAAGGTTGATCTAAGCGATGCGTAAGTTCGCACTAGCCTTGGCGATCGCGGCGGCCTGCCTGGCCGCCACGCCCGCGTTCGCCCAGCGCGCCAGCCTCGCCGATCGCGTCGCGGTCCTCGAGCAGCGCGCCTCGGACAACCAGGCCAACCTCGACTTGCTCAACCAGGTCACCCAGCTCAAGACCGAGCTGCAGGCCCTGCGCGCCCAGGTCGAGGAACTGCAGCAGACGACCAAGCAGCTGCAGGACACGAACAAGGCGCAGTACCTGGACACCGACAACCGCCTCAACCGCCTCGAAGGCGGGGTGGCGCCGTCGGCTCCGGCCGCTGCACCGCAGACACCCCCGGCACCGTCGCCCTCGGCGGCGGTGAGGGACAGCGCACCGGTGGTGCACGGCGATGCCGGCCTGCTCGCCCAGAGCGGCGACGAGCGCGGCGCCTACGACACTGCTTTCAGTGCGCTCAAGGCCGGCCAGTACGTCGAGTCGGCGCGGCTGTTCCAGGCCTTCTTGGCCAACTACCCGAGCGGTGCCTACGCGCCCAACGCCTTGTACTGGCTCGGCGAAAGCTATTACGTCACCCAGAACTACCAGCTCGCGCAGGAAGAGTTCCAGACCCTGCTCGATCGCTACCCGACCCACGACAAGGCCGCCGGCGCGCTGCTCAAGGTCGGTCTGGCCCAGTTCGGCCTCAAACAGGTCGATGCCGCCGAGCGCACGCTCGCCGACGTCGCCACCCGCTATCCCGGCACCGACGCCGCCCGCACGGCTTCCGATCGCCTCAATGCGATCCAGCTGAGCCGGCTGCGCAACTGACCGATACCCGATGAACGCCGTTGCCACCGAGACGGCCGCAGCGTCGTCCGAACGCCTGCGGCTGACCGAAATCTTCCTGTCGCTGCAAGGCGAGTCGAACAGCATCGGCTGGCCGACCGTCTTCGTGCGCCTGACCGGCTGCCCCCTGCGCTGTCAGTACTGCGATACCGCCTATGCCTTCCACGGCGGCGAATGGTGGGAATTCGATGCCATCCTGGCCGAGGTCGCCAAGCACGGCGCCCGCCATGTCTGCGTCACCGGCGGCGAGCCGCTCGCGCAAAAGCGCTGCATCGCGCTGCTGCAGAAACTCTGCGACGCCGGCTATGAGGTCTCGCTGGAAACCTCCGGCGCGATCGACATCGGCCCGGTCGACCCGCGCGTCTCGCGCGTGCTCGACATCAAGACCCCCGATTCCAAGGAAGCCCACCGCAACCTGTGGAGCAACCTGCCGCTGCTGACCGCGCGCGACCAGATCAAGTTCGTGATCTGCAGCCGCGAGGACTACGAGTGGTCCAAGGGCATCGTCGCCGAGCATCGCCTGACCGGGATCTGCGACGTCCTGTTCTCGCCGAGCTTCACCCAGGTCAAGCCGAGCGATCTGGCCGACTGGATCGTCGCCGACCGCCTGCAGGTACGATTCCAGCTGCAGTTGCACAAGATTCTCTGGAACGACGAACCGGGGCGGTGAGCGGCCGGGACCGGGGATTCGAGACTCGGGATTCGGCCGGGTAAACCGGCGCCGCCCTGGCCGGAATGCCCTCGACTTCCACTCTTGCCGACCCTGGCTTTCCGCTGTTGCTTGTCATCCCCGCGAAGGCGGGGATCCAGAGACTTCAGGGTCATGCCTCGGTAAACCCCTGGATCCCCGCCTTCGCGGGGATGACGAACCCGGTATCAGCTTCATCGTTTAGCCTTTCCCGATTCCCGATTCCCGATTCCCGATTCCCGATTCCCGATTCCCGATTCCCGACCCGACATCATGAAAAAAGCCGTCGTCCTCGTTTCCGGTGGCATGGACTCCGCCGTCGTCATCGCCATCGCGCGAGAGCAGGGCTATGCCGTGCACGCGCTCAGCGTGCGCTACGGCCAGCGCCATACCTCCGAACTCGACGCCGCCGCCCGCATCGCCGGCTCGCTCGGCGCGGTCGCGCACAAGACCGTCAGCGTCGACCTGCGCAGCATCGGCGGCTCGGCCCTGACCGACGAAGCCATCTCGGTGCCGCTCGACAACGACGGCCACGCCATCGGCGCGGCCGCGGCCAAGGACGACATCCCGGTCACCTACGTGCCGGCGCGCAACACCATCATGCTGTCGATCGCCCTGGGCTGGGCCGAAGTGCTCGGCGCCAACGACATCTTCTGCGGCGTCAACGCCGTCGACTACTCCGGCTACCCCGACTGCCGCCCCGAGTTCGTCGAGGCCTTCGAGCGCCTGGCCAACCTGGCCACCAAGGCCGGCGTCGAGGGCGCGGGCCTGCGGGTGCAGGCCCCGCTGCAGTTCATGAGCAAGGCCGACATCGTCCGCGAGGGCCTGCGCCTGGGCGTGGACTTCGCCGAGACCGTCTCGTGCTACCAGGCCGATGCCGACGGCCGCGCCTGCGGCCATTGCGACGCCTGCCGCCTGCGCGCCGAAGGCTTCAGCGCGGCCGGCGTGGCCGACCCGACCCGCTACGTCTGAGGCCGGCCGTCTGAACGGCTTTGGCCTGGGGGCCTGACTGCGCCCCACAGGTTTTGTTAGAATCACCGGCCCCGGCGCAGCGCCGGGACCGCAGCAACCGCTTCGGGTCGTTAGCTCAGTCGGTAGAGCAGAAGACTTTTAATCTTTTGGTCGAAGGTTCGAATCCTTCACGACCCACCAAACAAGAAAAGCACCTGGACTCGCGTCCAGGTGCTTTTTTCTTTGCGGGCGCCGTCGGCGCCGATCAGTGCCCAGCTGGCTTGAGCTGGATGGGCCGATACAGCGAACGAGATAACCGTTCTTCTGCTTCGGCCAAGTGTCGTGCGGACGACCAGCTACCCCTGTTGTTTCGAGCGCAGCGCGTTACGCGTGAGCGCACAAGCGCAGCGATTCGATCGGTCCCGTCTGACAGGCGAGGGCTTGCGCGTGAGCGCGTTCCCATGCCGCCCAAGCCACCCGGCGCGCTTCGGGCCAAGCGAGCGGCGAGTTGCCCTTCAGCGCTTCGTAACGACCGCGCAAGTCCGCGCGTGGATCGTCGAAGAAACGTTCGGGATGCTCTTCGAAAGTCATCATGCCCAGATACAGCGCAGGGCCGTAATCGCGAAAGGTGAGGCCCGGTCGGTGGAACGGCGCCGACGGATAGTTCAGGACCCAATAACTCAGGTTCGCGTCCGCAACCCGGCGGACGTACTTCGGAATCGGCTTCATGACCATGACGACGCACTCGGCTTGATCGCCCCCGGACGCCAACGATGGCGCAGTCCGGGCGACGATGCGTAAAGGGCGCGTGAGGGTGTTGCTAATCCGGGCAATCTGTCGCGCATTTCCCTTCCCGAAACCTCTGCGTCGTCTTCCCTTTTACTGAGACAGCCGGTTCAAAGAGCCCGTACCCAGCCCTTGGGAGCTGAGTTGACCAGTGTCTGGTGCTGCCGACGGGTTGGTTGACTGATCAGTCAAAGGGGGTGCTCAGGCTTTCCACTTCAGAGGCCCTCAGGAATCGCGAAAAAACTTCCGCGCCCGATGCAACCGTCTCGAAGTCCAGTTCGTTGATACGTTCGATCTTTGAAAATTTCCAATGAGCCATCGATCCGTCCGCTGCCTCATAAGACACTTCGTTCCTCATCGATACCTCGCGCGCGAGCTCGACTGCTTCCTCGGTCGAGTGAGCCTGCACCAGGAAGACCTTCTCCTCCCAAAGCGTCGGAACGGAAGAGGGCGGAACGTGCTGAGCCTCGAAGAACGCGCTTGCGCCATACCATTTCATTTCTCATGCCTGTTGTCGGTTTAGGGTTGCACCACGATGCTGGTTGGCTAAGTGCTCCGGCTCGCTTCGGATTGCCCTGGACTACTGTGGCCGAGCCGGTCTAGCTTCCAGATTTGTGCGCGCAAGAGCCGGGCAAACCGCTTCCCGCTTCGAGCTAGGCCAAAGCTTAGCCCCGTCGATGCCGCGCGAATAACGACGCCGGATTTCCGGAATTTCCTTCGGCGGCGTTTTCAAGACTGGAGGCATTCGCTTGGGGGAGCAAATTTCCTCTCATATCCCTGCTAGCGCCTACTTGTCGCTCGATGCAGTAAAGAGGACTGGGTATCGCTTTCGCATGCCGAGGCTCCGTCCAGTGCCAGTTCTTGTCGATCAAAGAGAGGGCGTCGTGAGCAGGGCCGAGGGGGCAACTATCTGGTATCGGTTAGGTGCCGGGAGCCGGCGGCGAGCACTATGGAAGAGCGCTCGCTCTTTCCCAGTCATTTATCGAGAAGGCTCGAAGTAGGTAGGCTCGTACAAGTAGGCCATGATCATTGTCGATCATCGCATCACAATCCGCTGGTATTGACTGTACAAGAAAATTCACCAATCGCTCGCCCTTGTACTCGATCAGAAACATTCGAGGGCTGCCAAGCAACGACCGTAGCAGTTCTCGTTCCCCTTCATCAAAATCACGAATGAGATTGTCGTCATGCAAGATGGACAGCCAGTCGCTATTTTCCTCGATGGTTACCTGGCCATTTGCCAATTTAAGCCCCCTGTAATTCGCCATCCAGTCCAGCGGCGACCACGTGGAGGCGCTATTTAACGCGAGAACGAATGAGCTCATGGTCTGGCACTCTCATTGGCGGTGCGGCACTGTCTTCGTGGCGACTTGTCAATCAGCCAAGCGGCCCCATTGCGGCATCAGTCTTTCATCAATTGTGCGGTTTCGTTCGAGTAATCGCCAAGACGGTCGAACATGTCCGCAAACCAATGCACGGTTTCGACTGAAAAATCATCGGACTCGGGTTCTGCGTAAAGAACACAAATAACAGCCCGCATCGCCGCATCCTCCCGGTCTTGAATGTCGGTACTCCGATGTTTGGAGTCCAGATAGTTCCAGCAGGCAATGCGGGCAGTTAGCAAGTCCTCCGCTTGCCCTTCTCCGCTCAGCCAGAATGCCGTAGCCAAGTTCAACGCATTCCGTCCGATTTCTGGAAGGAATTCATGGGCGAGAAGTAAGCAGCGACACATGAAACGCATAAGGATCGCGTGCGCTTCAGTGGCGCTAAACGTCTGCGTCACGTTGACTAGATAGATTTCCAATTCATTCCTGGCGATCATATTTGACTCCGAGCCGATCTAAGGCCTCTTTGCTGCTCGAACAGGTAGGCTTTGGGGCGTGTCCTTTTGCTGCAGTCCCCATATTCATTGCCCAGCGAGTTGGCCCCAGGCCGACACGATGCCTCAGTAATCCGGAAACTGTTGCGAGCGTACTGGATTCTCACCCCTGCTTCGTCATGACTAGCGGATACACGATCCGCAACCGGAACTCAGAGGAACCATGTCCAACTATCGCAACAAGATCCTGTCTTTCGCCGCCTTGGTTGTGGCGCTGGCGCCCGCCCTGGCCTCGGCGCAAGACACCACCGCCAAGCGGGTGGCCGATTTCGTCGAGTGCAAGCTCAGCCTGGAACAGGTCAATGCGTTCGGCGACGAGCTCAACGCCGAGCAGATCGAGGGCCTGGCCCAGACCGACGATGGCGGCGACGCCGCGTTGATGCTGTGGAAGAGCGTGCAGCCGTTGTCGGCGTGGGGCGAGAAGTCGAGCTACGTCAACTTCCCGAGCCGTCAGGAAATGCACCTGGCCTATAAGGTGCCGGCCGGGCAGGAGTTGAAGGTCGGCGAGGCGCTCGCCAAGCGCATCGGCGGCATGAGCCCGCGTCCCGACCTGGCGGCCATGATCGAGACTTACGACTGGAAGGGGCTGGACTATCGCAAGGTGTTGCCGGGCGAGAAAACGGTGCGCGTGTTGGTCGATGTGTCCTATGCGCCGGGCTGGGTCACGGTCGGCTGCGGTTACGGCGACGCGATCCAATAAGCGGCGTTATCGGTACCCGAGGGTCGTGGCGGTGCCGCTGTGATGCGAGGGCATCGCCTTGGCGATGCCGGTAGGCGGTTTTCCATATCGCCGACGATCCGGGCGCCGGATCAGACCTTGTCGCGGTACGACACAGGCATTCGGGTTAACCCGAATGCCTGTTCTCGTTGGGACGCGGCGCAACCGGATCGAGGCGGTATGTATCCGGCGGTCGCCGTTAGTGTCCGCTCGCTCAGTAGCTGCCGCGGCCCAGGAAGGCAGCGCCGATCGTGCAATGCGTGCCGCAGGAGTTGCATTTGTCTTCGGCGCGTTTGTAACTCGCTTTCTCGTCGGCGGAGAGTTTCGCCAGTTCGGCCACGAACGCTTCGGAACCGGCACTGGTTTGCAAGAGCAGGCGTTCGGTGACCTCGCTGGCATCCATCGCGGCCTCGTACATCCCGTTGCAGCGGTAGTAGCAGAAGCCGTCGTGCACGGAGACCAGTTCGCGCGATCCGACTCCGGCCTTGGCCATCTCGGACTTGCAGCTCACCGTGGCGCCGGACAGGTAGCTGCGCATGGCGCAGGTGCCGTCCTTGCAGGTCAGGCCCGCGTCGCAGACGGCGATGTTGGTGGCGTCTTCGCCGCAGGCGCCGCCGGCCTGGCGGACGCTGTATTTCTTCTCCGCGAATGCGGCCGCGGAGGCTAGGACCAGGGACATCAGCAGGCAGCAGGCAAGGATGGGTTTCGTCATATTCAATCTCCCTTTGAGAGTGCGAACGACAACTGCGTCGTGATGGCGAATGCCGTGGTCGGGCGTGCGGACTGCGATGAGCGTGAGCGGGCTGCGGATCCTCCGGTGGGCGGGTTGGCGTATACGCAGGGGCGATTTCGCTTACGGGATGGAGAATGTCGCGAGCGTTCGCGAGTGCTCGTGCGGTGTTGCCGAGCGAGCTTAGGGTGCGCTCGCGAATCGAGAACGTGACTGCCTCAGCGGCGTGAGCGAGGGTGAGGTTGATGCGCGCGAGCCAGCGCAGATCGGCGCCGGAGCGGATGCATGCACGAGGCCGATGCCGCGCAATCGCCGGGCTCTTCGCGCTGCGGCGGGGCAGCCGCCGACGCAGCAACTGGTCCGGTCGGATTCGCGGGGACTGGCTCACTCAAGGAACCAGTCGGGCCGTAGCGTGAGGCCTCGAAGTGGCGATGCATGCGAGGGCGGCCTCGGGCCGAGCGTGCCCGGTGGGCCGATCGCGCATCGCCTTGCTGTCCCTTATCGAGGAATCCGTATGACTGTGTACTCCTCGCGCCGATGGGCGCGAACGTCGGTGGCTGCCTGTGTGTTGCTCGCGGTGTGGTGGTCGGGCGGCGTTGGGCCAGCACGGGCGGAAACCGGCAAGGACTACGCGCAGCAGGTCGGCGCGCGCCTGGTCGGGCAAGCGGTGCCGGCGCTCGTTCTGACTAGCATCGATGGTCAGCGCTTGGACTTGGGCGCATTGCGCGGCCGCAAGGCGGTGTATCTGAAGTTCTGGGCTACCTGGTGCGTGCCCTGCCGCGAGCAGATGCCGCATTTCGAGAAGGTGCAGCGCAGTGCCGGCGACGATCTGCAGGTGGTGGCGATCAATATCGGTTTCGACGACACGGTCGAGCAGATCAAGGCCTATCGGCGCGAGCTCGGCTTGAGCATGCCGATCGTGCGCGACGACGACGGTTCGCTCGGCGAACGTTTCGGCTTGCGGGTCACGCCGCAGCACGTGGTGATCGGCAAGGACGGCACCGTCCGTTATGTCGGGCATCTGGCCGATGCGCGGCTCGATGCCGCGGTGGCGCAGGCGCGGAGCATGCCGGGGTTCGATCCGCGTACGCTCGTCGCGGAAACGCCTGCCGCACCTGCACGGAATATTCTCCAAATCGGCGAGCCGGTGCCGACGTCGAAGATCCAAACCCTCGAAGCGCGCAAGCTCGCCTTGACCGATCCGGTGGGCCAGCGACCGAGCGTGTTGGCTTTCCTCTCGCCTTGGTGCGAAAGCTATTTGCAAAAGACGCGGCCGCAATCGTCGAAGCAATGCCGCGTGCTGCGCGAGCAATTGGTGTCGTTGGGGCGCGACCGTCGCGTGCGTTGGGTCGGCATCGCCTCGGGCTTGTGGGCATCGGATCAGGACCTGCGCGATTACCGCAACGAGCATCGGGTGCCGGTGCCGTTGAGTCTGGATCGCGACGGCGTGCTGTTTCGTCGTTTCGGCATCCAGCGCGTGCCGGCCGTGCTGGTCGTCGGTGCCGATGGACGGCTGCTGCGGCGCATCGAGGTCGACGAAGCGCTGCCGTCGCGTCTGCAGTCCCTGCTCGGTGGAGCGGGCGGCATGGCGCGCGGCAACGCGGCAGGGGCTCGTTGAATGACCGGCCTGCTGCGCGATGCCCTGCGATGGGCCGGTTCGACCGCACGCGGTCTGGTGTTGGCGGCGGCGGTGCTGCTGTCGCCTTCGATCGCGTTCGCCGAGGGAGCGACGACGAACAACGCTTACGACAGCAGCGCTTCCGACCCGAGCCGCTCGGTCGTCGATGCCGAGCCGCTGCCGGTCGAACAAGCTTTCGCACTCACCTCGAAACTGCTCGAAGACGGCAGTGTGGCCTTGGAATGGCGGATGCCGTCGGGCTATTACCTGTACCGCGACCGGTTTTCCCTGCAGGCCACCGATGCGCCGCAGGCGCTCGGCGCGCTGCAATGGTCCGAAGGCCGGCAACACAAGGACCCGCAGTTCGGCGAGGTCACGGTCTTCTACGAACATGCGCGACTGCGTGTCCCGCTGCGGTCAGATGCGCCGCTGCCGCAGCGGTTGGAACTCAAACTGAGTTTTCAGGGTTGTCTGGAGAACAGCGTCTGTTATCCACCGACATTGCGGCGCTTGTCGTTCCAACTGCCGCCGTCGCTGCGTGCGCAGGAACAGGCCTCATCGCCCTGGCTGGACATGTTGCTGATGGCGTTCGCCGGCGGCCTGCTGTTGAACCTGATGCCTTGCGTGTTGCCGGTGTTGTCGCTGAAAGCGTTCTCGATTCTGCACGCGGCCGACGACCCGGTCGGGGCCAAGCGGCGTGCGCTGGCCTACACCGCCGGCGTGGTGTCGTCGTTCGCTGCATTGGGCGGGGTGGTGCTGGCCATACGCGCGGCCGGCGGTGGCGCGGGCTGGGGTTTCCACATGCAGCAACCGTGGGTGATCGGCCTGTTGGTGCTGGTGATGTTGGCGGTCGGCTTGGGCTTGTCCGGCGTGGTGAATTTCGGCGCCGGTCTGGCTGGTGTCGGTCAACGCCATGCCCAGGGCCGTGGGTTACTCGGCGACTTCGTCACCGGCGTGTTGGCCTGCGTCGTCGCCAGCCCGTGCACTGCGCCGTTCATGGGCGCGTCGGTGGCCTATGCCTTGGCTTCGCCGCAGCCGTGGCTGGCGTTGGAGGTATTCGTCGTGCTGGGGCTCGGGCTGGCGGCGCCGTTCCTGTTGATCGCATTCGTGCCGCGCGCCGCACGCTGGCTGCCCAAGCCGGGGGCCTGGATGGACGGCTTGAAGCAATGGCTGGCCTTCCCGATGTACGCCACTGCGGTGTGGCTGCTGTGGGTACTCGGCAAGCAGCGCGGCGTGGACGCGATGGCGATCGTGTTGTTGGCCGCGCTGGTGCTGATCCTGGGGCTGTGGTGGTTCGAGAAGAATCGCTTCGGCGGGGCCCGACACCGCCTGCTCGCGGTCCTCATCGTTGCCTTGTCGCTCTCGCCGCTGGCGATGTTGGGTGCGCGCACAGGCGATGCGGGGCCGTCCGTCGCGTCGAAAGCCGAACTGCCGTCCGGCGCCGAGCGTTTCAGCCCCGCACGGCTGGCCGAGTTGCGCGGTCAGGGCCGAGCGGTGTTCGTCAACGTCACCGCCGACTGGTGCCTGACTTGCAAGGTCAACCAGGCCGCGGTGCTCGAACGCGACGGCTTTCGCGTCCTGCTGAAAGATGCCGATGCGGTGTACTTGGTCGCGGACTACACCCAGCCCGATGCGGCCATCGCCGCCTTGCTCAAGCAGCAGGGCGCGGTCGGCGTGCCCTTGTACGTCGGTTACGACCGCGAAGGGCGGCGGACGAAATTGCCCGCGGTGCTGTCCTTGCAGGGCATCGCCGATGCCCTGGCGCAGGGCGGCTCGCCGGCAACGTCGAGGGTGGGCGGCTAGGGCGGCCGTTCCGTTTTCGGAGGCGCGCGCCGTCGCAGTGTGCAATCGCCGATTCGGCCGGCATACGGCAGCGCATTGCGAGAGTGGCGCTCGCATCGGTGAAGCCGGCGCCGGCAAACCAGACCTCGGCAGATCAGACATCGGTAAATCGGGATGATTTTTTCCAATCGCGGGTATCGAGCGAATGTGCTCGCGCACAGCGGGTTCGACCGTCGCCGAAGCTGTGCTAGTTTGGCCGACAGTCAAGAGAGCCCGCCATGTCCTCAAGCCCGCGACGCACCAAGATTCTCGCCACCCTCGGCCCGGCCACCGATCCGCCGGGCGTGCTCGACGCCTTGCTCAATGCCGGTGTCGACGTCGTCCGCCTGAACTTCTCGCACGGCGATCCGTCTTCGCAGGTCGCACGCGCCCAGGCCGTGCGCGAGGCCGCGCTGCGGGTCGGCGTGGAGGTCGGCATCCTCGCCGATCTGCCCGGGCCGAAGATCCGCATCGAGCGTTTCGCCGAAGGCCGGGTGTTGCTTAAGGCGGGCGACCGCTTCGACCTGATCGCCAGCGCGAGCGCTCCTCCGGGCAATCTGCGCGAGGTCGGCGTGAGCTACCTCGGCCTGCCCAACGACGTCGCCCCGGGCGACGTGCTGCTGCTCGACGACGGCCTGCTGCAACTGCGGGTCGGCGCGGTCGACGGCGAACGCATCATCACCACCGTGCTCAACGACGGCGCGCTGTCGGACCGCAAGGGTCTGAACAAACTCGGCGGCGGTCTGTCGCTGGGCGCGCTGACCGAGCGCGACAAGGAACTGATCCTGGTCGCCGCCGAACTCGGCGCCGACTTCATCGCGGTGTCGTTCTGCCGCAATGCCGAAGACATGCACGAGGCCCGCCGCATCGCCCGCGCCGCCGGCAGCGATGCTGCGCTGGTGTCGAAGATCGAGCGCGCCGAGGCCATCGAGAACCTGGCCGAGATCGTCGATGCCAGCGACGTGGTGATGGTCGCGCGCGGCGATCTGGGCGTGGAGATCGGCGACGCCGAGCTACCGGGCCTGCAGAAGAAGATCATCCGCGAATCGCTGGCGCGCAATCGCGTGGTCATTACCGCCACCCAGATGATGCAGTCGATGGTCGACAACCCGATCCCGACCCGCGCCGAGGTGCTGGACGTCGCCAACGCGGTGATCGACGGCACCGACGCGGTGATGTTGTCGCAGGAATCCGCGGCCGGCCGTTATCCGGTCAAGGCGGTCGAGGCGATGTCGCGCATCTGCCTCGGCGCCGAGCGCCAGTTCGACCACGACACCGATTTCGAGGCAGCGCCGCGCAACCTCGAGCGCGCCGACCAGGCCATCGCGATGGCGGCGATGTTTCTGTCCGAGCACATCGGCGTGCGCGCCATCGTCGCCATGACCGAATCCGGCGGCACCGTGCGTTTCCTCTCGCGCTTCCGCTCGAATGCGCCGATCTACGCGTTCTCGCGCCACGGCGGCGCGCGCCGCCGCATGTCGATGATGCGCGACGTCTACCCGATCGATTTCGACAGCCGCGGCCTGGCCTCGCGCGACGCCGCGCGCAACGTCGTCAAGCAGTTGTTCGATGCAGGCAAGCTGGGCCAGGGCGAGCGGGTGATCTTCACCAGCGGCGACACCATGGAACAGCACGGCGCGACCAATACCCTGCGCCTGCTGCAAGTGGGCGAGGGCGGTTGCGCCGAGGGGCTCGGCGAGCTCTGAGGCGATATGGCGGCTCGGATTAGGAGCCGCCGAACCATCCCGGGTAGAGGCGGCGCAAGCCGCGACCGCGATACCGCGCTTACGTCGCTGCGGTCAGGTCGCGGCTAGTGACCGAAGGAAATCCAGCCGGACGCGGCTCCTGCCCTAGGAGCGGCACCGACACTCGTCATACGCCGACGTAGCCGCCCGCATATATCGGTTTCCACTGGCCGGATTGCTGGCTCCAGATCTGATATTCGCTGCCTTCGTACTGGTGGAGGCGGAAGATCAGTTCGGCCACACCGTCGCCGTCCAGGTCCAGGGCGTCGTGGAAGGAATGCGACTCGACCCCGTCGCCGCCGGTCTCGCGTGCGACTTCCCCGACCTTGCGGTATTGCTTGCCCGAGGCCTCCAACAACAACACCGAGTCCAGGGTGGTATCGGCCTGGTCAGCGTTGCGCGGCGGCACCGCCGCCACTGCGGTGGCGACCAACAGGCGCTTGCCGCCAGCCAGGTCGAGCGCATGTGTGCGCAGGCCGCTGCGCTCTTCCTCGTCATAAGGACGCAACGCCTTGTCGACGGCGGCGCGGTCCATGCGCTGCCGGGTCAGGACGGAGCGCAGTTCGCGCTCGACCGCGCGGCGTTCGTCCGCGCTTACTTTCGCCGCGATGACGGCGGCGCCGGCGCCGAGGCTTTCGTTGCTGGCCAGGCCGCTCAGGCGTTGGTCGCGCTCGGTCGCCGGCGGGCGGCGCACCTGCGCTTCCATGCCGAGGCCGACGGCGTCGCCGCGGTCGATGATCTGCACCAACCCGTCGGCGGCGCCATTGCGGTACAGGTGGAAACCGCGCCAGACCGCGTAGGTGCTGTCGGGCGCCGCCGGGTCGGCATAGCGGCCGCGGCCGTCGATGCGTGCGATCGTCGTCAGGTAGCCGCCGTCCACACCGAACAGCAGGCGCGGCTCGCCGGCCAGGCGCTCGACCTTGGGCGCGGTCATGCGTTCCCGGCGCAAGGTCGCCGCCTGCGCGGCGGCACTGTCGCCGTCGGCCTGTGCGGCGTCGATCGCCAGTTGATGGCTGTCGCGCGCGAAGGGGCGCAGCGCGATCGCGCGCTCGGCGATGGTGCGCCGCTCGGCGCCGGCAGCGCGTCGGTAGTCCTGCTCCAGCGAAGCCGCGGTCGGCGCGCGCGGCCCGAGCAGGTCGGCGCGGATCCAGCCGACCGAGGGGTTCGGGCGTTCCGAGGTCGCGCGCACCCATTCGCCGAACACGCACTGCACCTTGACCTCCGCGCCGATCGGCACCGAGGTGACCGCGCCGCCCTCGGCGCGCGGCAACGAACGCATCCGCGCCGCATCGACGACGACGTAACGGACCGATGGCTGCGGATGCGATTCGCAATGGGCGACGGCTTCGCGGTAATCGCGGTCGGCGTCGTTGGACTGGGCGAGGGCGGTGGTGGCCGGCAACAGGCTAAGCGCACTGATGAGCGCTGCGGCCAGAATGCGGCGGCGGGAATGAAGATCGGACATGCGGAAGGCTTCCTTGCAGCGGTGAGAGGGCGGCGTCCATGGCGCGCCGGATGCCAGCGGATGCTCGGCGGTCGCCGCATGGGTGTCAACGCGGGACCGGTTCGCTGCCTTGGGGCTCCGGTCCGCGGGATCGGCGGTGCAGTCCGCCGCTGCCGGCATCCGCGTTTTGACATCGATGACGGCCATGCGCTGAAAACGGTTTCCGTCGAAACTGAGCGCAAGTGCCTGATTCGACAGGCCCAAGGAGGGGGCAAGGTTCACCGTCAGCGGCTATAATCGCGGGCTTCCCACCGCTGCCGCAGGATCTCCATGAGCATCGAACAGCTTGCCGAAACCGCCCAGGCCATGGTCGCCGCGGGCAAGGGCATCATCGCGATCGACGAGTCGAACGCCACCATCGCCAAGCGTTTCGCCGGCGTCGGCATCGACAACACCGAAGAAAATCGCCGCGCCTACCGCGAGCTGCTGCTCACCACGCCGAAGATCGGCGACTACATCTCCGGCGCGATCCTGTACGACGAAACCATCCGTCAGTCGACCAAGGCCGGCGTGCCGTTCACCAAGGTCATGATGGACAACGGCGTGATCCCGGGCATCAAGGTCGACAAGGGCCCGCAGCCGCTGGCCGGCTTCCCGGGCGAAGTCGTGACCGAGGGCCTCGACGGCCTGCGCGCGCGCCTGGAGGAGTACTACAAGCTCGGCGCCCGTTTCGCCAAGTGGCGCGCGGTCATCAACATCGGCGACGACATCCCGTCGGGCACCTGCATCGAGGCCAACAGCCACGCGCTGGCGCGTTACGCCGCGCTGTGCCAGGAGCAGGGCCTGGTGCCGATGGTCGAGCCGGAAGTCATCATGGACGGCAGCCACGACATCGACACCTGCTTCGAAGTCACCGAAGTGACCCTGCGTTCGCTGTTCGGCGCGCTGTATGAGCAGAGCGTGGTCCTCGAAGGCACCATCCTGAAGGCGTCGATGGTCCTGCCGGGCACCCTGGCCAGCGACCGCGCCAGCGTCGACGACGTCGCCGCAGCCACCCTGCAGTGCCTGAAGTCGACCGTGCCGGCGACCCTGCCGGGCATCGTGTTCCTGTCGGGCGGCCAGTCGGACGAGGACGCCACCGCGCACCTCAACGCGATGAACCAGATGGGCCCGAACCCGTGGCCGCTGTCGTTCTCCTACGGCCGCGCCATGCAGTCGGCGGCGCTGAAGCTGTGGTCGCAGGACCTGGTCGGCAACATCGCCAAGGCCCAGCAGACCGTGTACGAGCGCGCCAAGGCCAACGGCCTGGCGGCGCTGGGCCAGTGGAAGTCGGCGGCGTAAGCTTCGGCTACGACGCATCGGAAAAACGCCGGCCTCGCGCCGGCGTTTTTCGTTAGCGCCCACCGTTCCTTTCAACCTGCACGGACCCGGACGCATGGAAACCCAGTGGCTCGCTTTCTCCGTCGCCGCGCTGATGCTGACGCTAATGCCCGGCCCCGACACGTTCCTGGTGATCGGCAACGCGCTCGGCGGCGCGCGCCGCGGGCTTGCGGCGGTCGCCGGCATCACCTTCGGCGGGCTGTTCCATGTCGCGCTGTTCGCCTTGGGCGTGACCCAGTTGTTGATGTATTCCGAGCGCGCGTTCTGGACGGTGAAAATGCTCGGCGCTGCGTATCTGGCGTATCTCGGCGTGAAGGCCCTGCGCGCGGCGCTGCGGCCGCGCGCCGACGCGCCGTTGCCGGAGCTGGCCGCGCCCGCGACCGGGCTGTGGCGCGCGTTCGCGCAGGGCGCGCTGACTAACGCGCTCAATCCGAAGATCGCGATGTTCTATCTCGCGTTTCTGCCGCAATTCCTCGCCCCGGGCGCGCACATGGCGCGCGATTCGATGCTGATGATCGGCCTGCATTACAGCATCGGCGCGGTGTGGCTGTGCGTGGTCGCGGTGGCCGCCTCGCGCATGGCCGGGACCTTGCGCAGCGCGCGGACAGCGCGCGCGCTCGATGGCCTGATCGGCACCATGATGCTGGGCTTCGGCGCCAAGCTGGCGTGGTCGTCGCGCTGAGGCACGGCGTGCGGGCGTGACGGATCCGGCCCCGGCCCGTTAGGCTGGCGGGATCCGCAGCCGGCAAGGAGCCCCGCGATGAGCGACCACCGCACGCCCTTCATACCGCCGCAGGCGGCCACGCTGTTGCGCGCCGGCCGCAAGATCGAGGCGATCAAGCTGGTGCTGGATGCGAATCCGGGGCTGGGCCTGCGCGACGCGAAGGACGCGGTCGAGCATTACCAGCGCGAGCCTGCCGAAGGCGGGCATTCCCACGCCGCCCCGGACGAGGCACCGTCGCCGCCCGAGGGTTTCCCGGCGCAGGCCGAACTGGCGCTGCGCAGCGGCAACAAGATCGAGGCGGTCAAGATCGTGCGCGCGGTCCACCGGCTCGACCTGCGCGATGCGCTCGCGGTGGTCGATGCGCATTTGCGCGGGCAACACGCGGACGCGTCCACCACCGGGGTGGGCGCCGGTCGCGCCGATTTGCCCGCCGATGTAACTATGGCGCTGCTGCGCGGCGACCGGGTCGGTGCGCTCGAACTGCTGGAAAAAACCCACGGGCTTGCGAACGCGGAGGCGATCAAGCGCGTGCTTGACCACGAACGCCAGCGCAGCAAGCGCGGCCTGAGCGGCCGCGCCGACGGCACGGTCCGGCGCGACGAAAGCAACGCCGGGATGTTGTGGTGGGCGTTGCTGATCGCCGTTGCAGCAGTGACGCTGTGGTATCTCGTGTTCCGCAACTGAGCGCGCGAACGCCCGCGACCTGCCAGAGCCTCAGCCCAGCGAGGCCAGCCAGTCGTCGTCGCTGCCTTCGTTGATGCCTTCGAACAGGAAGGTGCTCAGGTAGCGCTCGCCGGTGTCGGGCAGCATCGCCAGGATCACCGCGCCGTGTTCGGCGGTGCGCGCGACTTCTAGCGCCGCGGCCGCGGTGGCGCCGGCCGAGATGCCGACGAAGATGCCTTCCTCCAGCGCCAGGCGGCGCGCGGTGTCGCGCGCGAGCACTTCGTCGACGGTCAGCACGTCGTGGGCGGCGTCGCGGTTGAGCACGGCCGGGACGAAGTCCGGGGTCCAGCCCTGGATCTTGTGCGGTTGCCAGGCGTTGCCGCTGAGCAGGGCCGCGCCGGCCGGTTCGCAGGCGGTGATGCGCACTTCCGGGCGCGCCACCCGCAGCACTTCGCCGACACCGGTGAGGGTGCCGCCGGTGCCCCAGCCGGTGACGAAATGATCGAGCCGACGGCCGGCGAAGTCCTGCAGGATCTCGGCCGCGGTGGTGTTGCGGTGATAGGCGGGGTTGGCCGGGTTCTCGAACTGGCGGGCGAGGAACCAGCCGTGTTTCGCCGCGAGTTCCTCCGCGCGCCGGACCATGCCGCTGCCGCGTTCGGCGGCCGGGGTCAGGATCACCTTGGCGCCGTAGGCGCGCATGAGCTTGCGGCGCTCCATCGAGAAGGTTTCGCTCATGGTGGCGACGAATTTGTAACCGAGTGCGGCGCAGACCATCGCCAGCGCCACGCCGGTGTTGCCCGAAGTCGCTTCGACCACGGTGTCGCCGGGCTTGATCAGCCCCTTGGCTTCGGCGTCGAGGATGATCGCCAGGGCCAGGCGGTCCTTGACCGAGCCGCCGGGATTGAAGGCTTCGACCTTGGCGTACAGGCTGACGTGCGCCGGGGCGAGGCGGTGCAGGCGGATCACCGGGGTGCGGCCGATGGTGTCGAGGATGCTGTCGTGGATCATGACCAGGCTCCAACTGGGGGACTCGCGGAGTATGAACTCCGTCCGTGCCGCCCGCGCCATCACGTTGATTACGGCGATGAAACATCGGCGCGGCAGTCGTCCAGGCCGACCTTCGTCGGCCGCCGCCGGCCCGAACACATCGCCGGGACGACTTTGCCTATACGGTGGTCAACCAATGGCCCACGCGAGCGTTAATGCTGCACCGCTAGAATCGCGCGGCTTCATCGCCGCGCCGGTTCTCCCTTCCGCGCGGATCGCCTGGCCGGGCCGCACCAGCGCCCGCCAGACCCGCGCCGCCGCCCTCACGGGTACCCGTTCAGAGATCCGCATGCGACCACGTTCCGGCCTTCGCACCTGCTGCACCCTTGTCTTCGCCCTCGCCCTGACCGCCTGCGGCAGCAAGGGCGGGGCGCCCCAGGGGGGCCAGGGCGGCGATCGCCCGATTCCGGTCACCACCGAGCCGGTCCGCTTGCGGCCCTGGAACGACACCGTGCAGGCGCTCGGCAACGTCAAGGCGCGCGAGTCGATCACGGTCACCGCCAAGGTCAGCGAGATCGTCCAGGGCGTGCATTTCGACAGCGGCGACCAGGTCGCCGCCGGCGCGTCGCTGATCACCCTCAGCGGCAAGGCCCAGCAGGCCGCCCTGGCCCAGGCCGAGGCCACCGCCAAGGAAGCCGATGCCCTGTACAAGCGGCAAAGCGAATTGGCCGCGCAGCAGTTGATCGCGCGTTCGGCGCTCGACACACAGCGCGCCACCCGCGACGCCACCCGCGCCCGGGTCGAGCAGATGAAGGCCGACATCGGCGACCGGGTGATCCGCGCGCCGTTCTCCGGCGTGCTCGGCATTCGCCAGGTCAGCCCCGGCTCGCTGGTCACCCCGGGCACGCCGATCGCGACCCTCGACGACACCGGCCGGGTCTATGTCGATTTCCCGGTGCCGGAAACGCTGTTGGCGCGCGTCGCCAAGGGCCAGACCGTCGACGGCACCAGCGCCGCGTATCCGGGCCAGCCGTTCCAGGGCGAGGTCAGCACGATCGACGCGCGGGTCGACCCGGCCACGCGCGCGATCACGGTGCGCGCCGATTTCCCCAATCCCGACCATCGCCTGCGGCCGGGCATGTTGATGCAGGTGACCTTGCTGCAACCCGAGCGCCAGGCCCTGTTGATACCGGAGATCGCGGTGGTGCAGGTGGGCACCGATTCCTACGTGTTCCGGGTCAAGCCCGACAACACCGTCGAGCGCGCCGACGTCGAAGTCGGCACGCGTCGCGAAGGGCTGGCCGAGATCGTCAAGGGCCTGCAGGTCGGCGATGTCATCGTCGTCGACGGCACCGGCAAGCTGCGTGTCGGCAACAAGGTCCAGGCCGCCGGTGCGAATGCGCCCGCGAAGCGCCAGGGCGAGCCGGCTGCAGCCAAGGGCCGCGCGAATGGCTGACTGGATGCGGTCCCTGCTGTCTTCGTTTCCGCGCAAGCCCGATGCCGGCGACCTGCGCGCCGCGGTCAAGCGCGCCCTGGACTTCCGCCTGCGCGGCATGTCCGGGGCTCCGCCTGAAGACCTGGCCTACGACCCCGAGCAGGCCCCGGGCGACCGGCCCAAGGTCGTGCCGATCTACATAGCGCCGAAGCGCAGCGCGCCCAAGCGCCGCAACGGCGGCGACGCGCGATGAATATTTCCGACCTGTCGATCCGCCGTCCGGTGTTCGCCACCGTGATGAGCCTGCTGCTGATCACCCTGGGCGTGATGGCGTTCTCGCGCCTGACCTTGCGCGAATTGCCGGCGATCGACCCGCCGGTGGTCTCGGTCGACGTGACCTATCCCGGCGCCTCGGCGGCGGTGGTCGAGACCCGCATCACCCAGGTGCTCGAAGACGCCTTGGCCGGCATCGAAGGCATCGAGAGCATCGAATCGCGCAGCGTCAACGGACGCGCCTCGATCAGCATCGAGTTCACCTTGCAGCGCGAGATCGAGGCTGCGGCCAACGACGTGCGCGATGCGGTCAGCCGCGTCTCCAACCGCATGCCGGAAGAGGCCGACCCGCCGCAGATCGAAAAGGTCGAGAGCGACGCCGACCCGATCATGTGGCTGAACATGAGCTCCAAGCAGATGGACACGCTGCAGCTGTCCGACTACGCGGAGCGTTACGTGGTCGACCGTCTGTCCTCGGTCGACGGCGTCGCCCAGGTCCGGATCGGCGGCCAGCAGCGTTATGCCATGCGCATCTGGCTCGACCAGGACGCGTTGGCGGCGCGCGACATCACCGTCAACGAGGTCGAGGCCGCGCTGCGCGCCGAGAACGTCGAACTGCCGGCCGGGCGCATCGAATCGCAGACGCGCGACTTCACTCTGCGAGTCGCGCGCAGCTACCAAAAACCCGAGGACTTCGCCCAGATTCCGCTGAAGAAGGGCGCCGACGGTTATGTCGTGCGGCTCGGCGACGTCGCCAAGATCCAGCTCGATTCGGCCGAACGCCGCGCCTATTACCGCAGCAACGGCGAGCCGAACATCGGCCTGGGCATCGTCAAGACCTCCACCGCGAACAGCCTCGACGTGGCCCGCGCGATCCGCGCCGAGGCCGACAAGATCCGCCCGGGCCTGCCGGACGGCACCAACATCTTCGTCGCCTTCGACACCACCATCTTCATCGAGTCGGCGGTCGAGCGCGTGTACCACACGCTGGCCGAAGCGGTGATCCTGGTGTTGATCGTGATCTGGTTGTTCCTCGGCAGTTTCCGCGCCGCGCTGATCCCGGCGGTGACCGTGCCGGTGTGCCTGATCGCTGCCTTCATTCCGCTGTACGCCTTCGATTTCTCGATCAACCTGCTGACTCTGCTGGCGCTGGTGCTGTGCATCGGCCTGGTGGTCGACGATGCGATCGTGGTGCTGGAGAACATCCAGCGCCGCGCCGACCTGGGCGAACCGAAGCTGGTCGCCGCCGCGCGCGGCACCAAGCAGGTCGCGTTCGCGGTCATCGCCACCACCGCGGTGCTGGTGGCGGTGTTCCTGCCGATCGGCTTCATGGAAGGCAACACCGGGCGCCTGTTCCGCGAGCTGTCGGTGGCGCTGGCCGGCGCGGTGGCCTTGTCGGCCTTCGTCGCGCTGACCCTCACGCCGATGATGTCGTCGAAGTTCGTGCGCCCGCACAGCGAAGAGAAATCCAACCCGGTCAACCGCTGGGTCAATGCGCGCCTGGAAAGCGTGAGCCGGCGCTATAAAGGCCTGCTCGACCACACCGTCGAGCGGCCGTGGCTGTTCGGCGTGCTGATGGTGATCGCGCTGGCCTTGAGCTTCGGCCTGTTCAAGCTGGTGCCTTCGGAGCTCGCGCCGCAGGAAGACCGCGGCTCGTTCCAGGTCTCGATCATCGGGCCGGAAGGCGCCGGCTACGACTACACGGTCAAGCAGGTGCAGCAGGTCGAGAAGATCATCGCCTCGCACACCGGCCCGGACCAGACCATCCAGCGCTACAACCCGCGCGTGCCCGGCGGTTTCGGCGCCAGCGAGGAAATGCACACCGGCCGCATCGCGGTGTTCCTGCAGGATTGGGACAAGCGCGACGTCAGCACCGCCGACGTCGCCGACGGTCTGCGCAGCGAGCTCGGTCAGTTGACCGGCGTGCGCGCGCTGCCGCAGGTCGGCGGCGGCCTGGTGCGTACGCGCGGGCAGCCGATCCAGATCGTGCTCGGCGGCCCCGAATACGTCGAACTGGCGAAGTGGCGCGATCGTCTGCTCGCCCGCATCGAGCAGAACAAGGGCCTGTTCTCGGTCGACTCGGACTACAAGGAAACCCGCCCGCAGATGCGCGTGGAGATCGACCGCCAGCGCGCCGCCGATCTCGGCGTCAGCGTCACCGACATCGGCCATTCGCTGGAAACCATGATGGGTTCGCGGCGCGCGACCACCTTCGTGCAGAACGGCGAGGAGTACGACGTGATCGTCCAGGCCGGACGCGAAGTGCGCGCCTCGCCGGCCGACCTGGCCGCGATCCAGGTGCGCGCGCGCGACGGCGGCCTGGTGCCGCTGTCGAACCTGGTCACCTTGAAGGAACTGGCCGAGCCCGGCAGCCTCAACCGCTTCAACCGCCTGCGAGCGATCACCGTCAGCGCCGGCCTTGCGCCGGGCTACACCATGGGCGAGGCGATCACCTGGCTCAACCAGGTGGTCGAGGAAGAACTGCCGGAACAGGCGCAGATCGACTGGAAGGGCGAATCGCGCGAGTACCAGAAGGCCGGTGGCGCGGTGCTGATGACCTTCACCTTGGCGTTGCTGGTCGTTTACCTCGTGCTCGCTGCGCAATTCGAGAGCTTCATCCATCCGTTCGTGATCATGCTCACCGTGCCGCTGGGCGTGCTCGGCGCCTTGCTCGGCCTGTGGATGACCGGCGGCACCCTCAACCTGTTCAGTCAGATCGGCATCGTCATGCTGGTCGGCCTGGCGGCGAAGAACGGCATCCTGATCGTCGAGTTCGCCAATCAGTTGCGCGACGAGGGCCGCAGCATCCACGAGGCCATCGTCGAGTCCTCGGCGGTGCGCCTGCGGCCGATCCTGATGACCTCGATCGCGACCGTGGTCGGCGCCGTGCCGCTGGTCCTGGCCGGCGGCCCGGGCTCGGCGAGCCGGGCGACGATCGGCATCGTGGTGATCTTCGGCGTGTCGTTCTCGACCCTGTTGTCGCTGTTCATCGTGCCGGCGTTCTACGTCTTGCTGGCGCGCTACACCAAATCGCCCGAGGCGGTCGCGCACGAGCTGGAGAAGCTGGAAAAGGACACCCCGCAGGCCGGCGGCCACGCGTGATCGCGTGAATGCAGGCCGGCGCACCGCTTCCGGGTAGGAGCGGCGCAAGCCGCGACCGCGGGGCCTCGGCTACGACGCGTGTCGCGGCTCGCGACCGAAGGAAATCCAGGAGGACGCCGCTCCTGCCCAGACGCCGTCCCCGGACCCGGTTTCCGCCCCCCAACAGTGATGCAGTACGCTATCGCCATGAACGCCGCTCCCTTATCCGACCCGGGCGATATCCGCCTGCTTGGCGAAGGCTTCGTCCTGCGCCCCTGGCGGCCCGACGACCTCGACAGCCTGGTCGAACACGCCAACGACGAACACGTCTCGCGTTCCACCAGCGATCGCTTTCCCTATCCCTATACCCGCGAAGACGGCGAGCGCTTCCTGTCCGGCCAGGTCGTCAATCTCAACGACCCGGTCATGGCGATCGAAGTCGACGGCCGCGCTTGCGGCGGCATCGGCGTGCGCGCCGGCCAGGGCGAGCGCGGCCACAGCGCCGAGCTGGGCTATTGGCTCGGGCGCGCGCTGTGGAATGCCGGCCTGATGACGCGCGCGGTCGCTCTGTTCGCGCCTTGGGTCATGCGCGAGCTGTCCCTGTATCGCTTGTGCGCGACGGTGCTCGACCACAACCCGGCCTCGGCGCGGGTGTTGCTGAAGAACGGTTTCGAAGAAGAAGGCGCGCAACGCTGCGCCGTGTTCAAGCGCGGGCAGCTGCACGACTTGCGTGTATTCGCCAAGGTAAGAAGGAGTCTCGACGATGCGACGTGATCCCCCGCGCGGTCCGCGCCCCCCCATCGCTCCGGGACAGAGCCCCTGGCGCACCGGTCCGCGCCGCGACGACGAACAACGCCCGCGGCGCGAGCCCGATGCGCAAGGCAGCGCGGGGCCGGTCGAACCGCCGCCGTCGCCGTACCGCGGCGGACACGATCGCGGCGGACACGCACATGCGCATCCGCACTCGCGTTTGGAACGACGCGAGCAGCGCAACCAACATCCCGCCGATGCGCGCACACCGCGCGAGCGGGCGCGGCCGGAACGCCACGAGCGCGACGAGCGGGTCTATCGCCAGCGCGACGAGGCCGATCTGCGTCAGCCCCTCGGCGACGACATGTTCGAGGCGCCGCATCCGCAACGCGCGCGCCGCGACGTCGAGCTGCGCTTGTACGGCCTCAATGCGATCCGCGCGGTGTTCGCACGCCGGCCGCAGGCGATCCGCAAGCTGTATCTGAGCGGCAACCGCATTCCCGCGCTGCAGCCCTTGCTGGCGTGGTGCGTGGCCAACCGCGTCGGCTATCGCGTGGTCGAGGAAGCCGACCTCGACAAACTCGCGGCCAGCGGGCATCACGAAGGCGTAGTCGCCGACGTGTTGCGCGAGGAGCCGGCTTCGTTGTCGGAATGGCTGCGCGAATTGCCGGAAGGCCCGCAACTGGCGATCTGGCTCGACGGCGTCGGCAATCCGCACAACCTCGGTGCGATCCTGCGTTCGGCCGCGCATTTCGGCGTGGCCGCGGTGCTGATGCCGAAGGATTCGACCCTGGCCTTGTCGGGCGCCGCCGCGCGCGTCGCCGAGGGCGGCGCCGAAGCGGTGCCGATGGTGCGCATGGGCCGCAGCGACAACGCGCTGACCCAATTGCGCGGCGCCGGTTTCGCCTTGGCCGCGACGGTGGTGTCCGGCGGCGACAACGCCTTCGCGACTCAATTGCCGCAGCGCTTGGTCTATGTGTTGGGTGCGGAAAGCGAAGGCATGGACCGCGACCTCGTCGCCGCCTGCGACCTGCGTCTGTCGATTCCCGGCAGCGGCAAGGTCGAAAGCCTCAACGTCGCCGCGGCGACCGCGGTGCTGTTGGCGGCGTGGACTGCGCGTAGCGCATAGGCCATCGCGCTAAAGCCCCTCTCCCGCGCGCGGGAGAGGGAGCTGAGAGGCGTCGGCGAACACAGCACGCAATGAGCGTCGTGCCGCCTCACTCCTCCGGGGGCGTAACCTGCTTGGCTTCGCTGCCGAAATCGCCGTCGGCCGAAGCGGCCAGATAGGCGAACACCGCATACGCCGCGACGTTCTGCGCCAATGCCTTCGGGTCGATCTTGTCGAGGGTGTCGTCGGGCGTGTGGTGGTAGTCGAAATAATCGCTGCCGTCCTGGGCCAGACGCGCCCAGGCCAGGCCGCGCGCGGCGAACGGCGAGATGTCCGGGCCGGGGCCGCCCTTGCCGGGCGTGTGCTCGATGCCTAGCGGTGCCAGGGCCTCGGCGATCTGCTTGTCGGCGGCCTGCGCATGCGCCGGCGCAGAACTCGAATAGGCGTAGATACGGCCCGCGCCGAAATCGCTCTCGGCGCCGATCTGGTGCTGCTTGATCTGCGCCGCGTGCTTGAGCGCATAGGCCTTGCCGCCGTACAGGCCCTGTTCTTCGTTGGCGAAGGCGATCACCCGGATGCTGCGCGCCGGGCGCAGCTTGCTCTGGCCGATCAGCTTGCCCGCGGCCATGGTCAGGCCGACGCCCGCGCCGTCGTCGATCGCGCCGGTGCCGAGGTCCCACGAATCCAGATGGCCGCCGATCACCACGACTTCCTCGGGCTTGCTCTTGCCGCGGATCTCGCCGATGACGTTGTGCGAAGTCGCTTCGCCGTCCCAGCCGCAATCCAGGGCGACGCGCACGCGCACCGGGCCGCGCGCGGCCAGGCGCGCGAGCTGGTCGGCGTCCGGCGCGGCCAGCGCGGCCGACGGAAGCGGGGTCAGGCCGTCGTCGAAACGGGTGATGCCGGTGTGCGGATTGCGGTGCGAGTCGGTGCCGGCCGAACGCATCAGATAGGCGCTGGCGCCGGCGCGGATCGCCGCCGACGGGCCGCGGCTGCGCACGCGTCCGCCGGGGCCGTAGCCGGCGCCGTCCTTGGCGCGCTCCATGCGGTAGTCGATGAAGGCGATCTTGCCCTTGAGCGAACCGGCCGGCGCGGCTTCCAGCGCGGCGAGGTCGGCGAAGCGCACGATCTCGCCTTCGACCTTGCCGGCGGGGCTGCCGCCCAGGGCGGTCAGGTTCAGCGGCTGGCGATGTTCGCCGAGCACTTCGGCCTGCTCGCTGCGGCGCTCCCACTTCGGAAACGTCACCGGTTCCAGCCAGACCTTGTCGAAGCCGAGCTCGCGGAATTTGGCTTCGGCCCACTTCACCGCGCGCGCATCCGCCTCGCTGCCGGCCAGACGCGGGCCGACCTCGGTGGTCAGCGATTCGGTGATGCGATAGCCCAGGTCGCTGGCGAGCGCGCTTTCGCGCAATTCGCCGGCGGCGGCGATAGCGGCCTCGGGAATGCGCGTCTCGCGCGGGGCGGCCACGGCGGAGCCGACGAACAACACAGCAGCGATCGCTGCCCACAACGGTGCGCGCATCCCCAACTCCCTCATCTGGAAAGACCGGAGGCCGCCTGCAACCAGGCGGCCGGAAAAGACGAAGCCGCGAGCTTAGCAACCCGCGGCCCCGTCTCTACCTGTCGCAAGTCACGCCGGACTTGAGGGTTTTTTGTCGCTGCCTATCGCCACGTTTGAGGCACTTTGCCGCAACGGGCGAAGCGTTCTCACTTCTTCAGCGAATCGCGGATCTCGCGCAGCAGCACGATGTCCTCGGGCGTTGCCGCCGGCGCCGCGTCGGCGGGCTTGCGGACCTTGTTGTAAGCCTTGAGGAACAGGAAGATCACGAACGCGATCAGGACGAAGTCGATCGCGGTCTGCAGGAAGGCGCCGTACTTGATCGCGACTTCGGCCGCGACTTCCTTGCCGGCGGCATCCATCTGCGCCGCGGTCAGCACGTACTTGGCGTCGCCGAGGCTGACCCCGCCGCTGAGGTAGCCGATGAAGGGCATGACGATGCCGTCGACCAGGGCCGTGACGATCTTGCCGAAGGCCGCGCCGATCACCACACCGACGGCCAGATCGACCACGTTGCCGCGCGCTATGAACTCTTTGAACTCGCTGATCATGCCCATCCGCATGCTCTCCCTGTGTTGACGACATGAATGCGGCGCCGCAGCGCCGAGGCGACTATACCGGCGCCGGGATGATGTGTCCGTGCAGTTCGGCCACGCCTTCGAGCACGGCGTGATAGCGGTCGCCGGGCTGCAGCGGGCCGACCCCGGAGGGCGTGCCCATGTAGATCAGGTCGCCGGCGCGCAGCGCGTACAGCCGCGACAGCTCATGCAGGATTTCGGGCACGTTCCAGACCAGGTCGGCGAGCGTGCCGCGCTGGCGGACTTCGCCGTTCACTTCCAGGCTCAAGGCGCGTGCGCCGAGTTCGCCGACGTCGGCGACCGGCACGATCGCGCTGATCGGTGCGGCGTGGTCGAAGGACTTGCCGGTATCCCAGGGCAGTCCCTTGGCCTTGGCCTGCGATTGCAGGTCGCGGCGGGTCAGGTCGAGCCCGACGGCATAGCCGTAGACCAACGCCTGGGCGTCGGCGACGGCGAGTTCGCCGGCCGGCGCATCGCGACCGATCGCGACCACCAGTTCGACCTCATGGTGCAGGTCGTCGGTGCCGGGCGGGTAGGGCACGGCTTCGCCGAGTTCGATGGCGTCGTGCGGCTTGAGGAAGAACACCGGGCGGCCGCGATCGGCGGCCGAGGTCGGTACGGCCGCGCCCATTTCGCGTGCGTGTTCGGCGAAGTTGCGCCCGACGCAGTAGACGCGGCGGACCGGGAAGGTGGTGCCGTCGGCGACGTCGGCGCCGCGGACCGGAATACGGGTATGCGGCGGTGCCGCGATCGCGTCGCTCATGCGTTCAATGCGTGGAAGAAGTAGGGGAGCGATGGCCGAGGCGAGCCGCATCGACGACGCGGAACTCGCCTTCGACGATGTCGTGGCCGTGGGCATCGCGATGCGCCATCGGCTTGCCGCGGCGCTTCCATAGTTTGTAGGCAAGGCCGACGGCGATCATCGCCGCGCCGACGACCACGCTGAACATGACCAGCAGCGCCAGCAGCCCGAGCCCGATCACGCCGAGCACGAAACGCAGGAGGCGGTGACGCGGCTTGCGCGGCTCGAAAGCGGTGCGCACGCGCGACTGGAACGCATTCCATTGCGGTCGGTGATCGGAGAATCGGAAGGTCTGGGCAAACATTTAGGGTGTCGTGAGACAATGCGGCAAACGCCGGACACAGGAGTATCGTTCCAGGCATGGACGAGGGTGTGAGAAGTTCGTTAAATCATCCCGGCGAAGGCGGCAACGCAGTGTTGCCCCTGATCGAGCTGGCGCGGCTGGCCGACGGCGCGTTCGTCGAGGTCGAAGCGACCCTGGACGGCGACGCCGAATCGCTGCTGCTGTATCGCGACGGCGAGGCCGTACGCGCCTGGTTGAATATTTGCCCGCATGCCGGCCGCCGTCTCGACTGGGCGCCGGGCCAGTTCCTCAAGAGCAAGGACGGCCTGCTGGTCTGCGCCGCGCATGGCGCGAGTTTCGAGTTGCAAGGCGGCCAATGCGTCGCCGGCCCCTGCCGCGGCGAAGCGCTGCGCGCGGTCGCGGTGACGGTGCGCGATGGGGCGGTGTGGCTGGGGTGAGTTGGGATTGTTAGTGGACAGCCAACAGCCAACAGCCAACAGCAAATCCCCCCTGCCCCCCTTTTGCAAAGGGGGGATAAGCGAATGCGGGGTTCGTCTTCGCTAGGACTTGCAGCGATCCGGCCGTACCGACAAGCGAGCGAGCCCGGGGCGAGGCGCCGAGCTCATACGGACCCACCAGATGCATTCCCCCCCTTTGGAAAAGGGGGGCAGGGGGGATTTGCTTTTCCCGCCACCGCACCGAAGCTGCGGCGTCTGCGAGGTCACTTCCCCCAGAACAGCAAATTCACCATCAGCACCGTCACCACGGTGTAGATCAGCGACAGCGGGCCGCCGATGCGCCACAGCTCTTTGCCGGTATAGCCGGCTGGGCCGGTGATCATCGAGATCACCGGGTTCGAGGCGGTCATGAAATTGTTCGAGGCCGACAGCGCCACGATCAGGGCGAAGGCGGTCGGGTTGCCGCCGGCGGCGAGCGCGAGGTTGACCGCGAGCGGCACCACCACGATGGTCGCGCCGACATGGCTGATGACCAACGAGAACATCGTCGTCAGCAAGCCGATGAAGATCTCCAGCAGCCACACCGGCGTGCCGCTCGGCAGGCGCTCGATGGTATGGCCGGCGATCCACGCCGCCGCGCCGCTGGAATCCATGGCCCAGCCCAATGGAATCAGGCAGGCCATCAGGAACACGGTCTTCCAGTTGATCGCCGCGTAGGCCTCGTCGATGTTGATGACACCGGCGATCAGCATGCCGGCCACGCCGGTCATCAGCGCGATCGACACCGGCAGACGCGAGGACAGAGCCAGCAGCATCGCCACGGCGAAGATGGTCAGCGCGAGCTTGAGCTTGTGCGGGCGCTGCTCGCCCTTCGGGTAGTCGGTGACGACGACCAGGTCCTTGCTCGCCGCCGCGGTCGCCAGGTCGGTCCAGATGCTGTGGAACACCAGCATGTCGCCGGCGCGCATCGGCACGGTGCGCACGTTGTCGCGCAGCACGCTCTTGTCGCGGTTGATTGCCAGCAGGCTCAGGCCGGCATGCTTGCGCAGGTGCAGGTCGCCGGCGGTCTTGCCGATATACCCGGAGGTCGCCGGCACCACCGCTTCGGAAATGCCGGCGCGGCTGGGGTTGAACAGGTCGGCGAAGTTACGCAGGCGCGAGGACAAACGCAGGAACTGGTTTTGGGCGAAGTCGGCGACCTGCTGCTTCGGCCCCATCGCGCCGAGCACGCTGCCGACCCAGATGCGGGTGTCGGCCGGCGGCGCCAGGCGCGCCTCGCCGTCGCTCTTGAGCGCGAGCAGCAGGGGCGCGCCGCGCAGCGCTTCGGCCTCGCCGAGCGACATGCCGACCAACGGGCTGTCGGCGGTGACCGTCATTTCGTAGACGTCGCCCTCGATGCCGTAGGCCTTGGCGAAATAACTCTGGGTGCGCGCCGGCGTGGCGCCCTTGTCGCTGTCGTCGCGCAGCAGCTTGTCGCCGAAGAAATGGAAATACGCCAGCGAGGCGACCAGCAGGGCGATGCCGATCGGCATCGGCGCGAACATCTTCAGCGGCTCGATGGTCGCCGCGCCCGAGGGCAGGTTGCTGTTGGCGTTGAGCAACAAGTCGTTGAGCAGGATCAGCGGCGAGTTGCCGACCATGGTCAGGGCGCCGCCCATGACGATGGCCGCGGCGATCGGCAGCAACAGGCGCGGCAGCGACAGGCCGGTGCGCGAGGACAGGCGCGAGGCGACCGGCATGTACAACGCCATCACCGACGGGTTCTGCATGAAGGAGGAGTTGAGGCCGGCCACCGCCGTGGTCAGCAACAGCAAGCGTTGTTCGACGCCGTGCGCGCGCCGCAGCAGCCAGGCAGCGAGGCGGTTGAGGGCGCCGGTGCGGTCGAGGCCGGCGCCGAGAATCATCGTGGCGATGATGCTGATAACCGCGTTGCCCGAGAAGCCGTTGAACAGTTCGTCCGGCTCGACCAGGCCCGACAGGCCGAGCAGCACCAGCACGACCAGGGCGACGACGTCGGCGCGGATGCGCTCGAACAGGAACATCGCCATCGTGAAGACCACCAGCCCGAGGACGAGCTTCATGTCGGTGGTGAGCGCGAGGGCGGTATCCATCAGGGCCGGGAATCGGGAATGGAGAATCGGGAATCGGAAGAGCAGGAGCAAGGCAACGCGTCGCCGCCGGATTCGGTCTCAGCAAGGCATCGCGAATGTTCGGTGGGGCGCATCCGATTCCCTATTCCCGATTCCCTATTCCCGGCTGCTTGTCGTACAGCAGATCCCAGACGCCGTGGCCGAGTTTCTGGCCGCGGGTCTCGAAGTGCGTCTGCGGACGCCACGGCGGCCGGGCCACGCTGCCGCGCGGGCCGGCGCGGTTGACCAGGCCGGCGGTCGCATCGAGCACGTCCCACATCTGTTCGGCATAGTCCTGCCAATCGGTGGCGAGGTGCAAGCGACCGTCGGGCGAAAGTTTGCGCACCAGCAGATCGGCGAACGCGGGCTGGACCAGGCGGCGCTTGTTGTGGCGCTTCTTGTGCCACGGGTCCGGGAAATAGATGCGGACCTCGTCGAGCGAGCCGTCGGCGACTTCGTGGTTCAACACTTCGACCGCGTCGTGGTGATACAGGCGGACATGGTCGCTGCCGTCTTCGGCCAGGGCGTTCAACAGCCGGCCGACGCCGGGGGCGTGGACCTCGATGCCGATCAGGTCGCGCTCGCGATCCTGCTGGGCGGCGAAACGCAGGGCCTCGCCGTTGCCGAAGCCGATTTCGAGCACGCGCTTGGCGCTACGGCCGAAGATTTCGTCGTAATCGCGCGGCGAACCCTGGTAGTCGATGCCGAAACGCGGCCACAGCTCGTCGAAGGCGCGTTGCTGGGCGGGGGTGAAGCGGCCCTGGCGCAGGACGAAGCTGCGCACCTGGCGCCGGCCTTCTTCCACGGTGAACGGCTTGGGCGGGGTCTTGGCGCCGTCGCTGGAGAACGGGTCCGTCATTCGATCAAACCGTCGACCGGGCTCGACGCGCTGGCATAACGCTTGCGCGGAATGCGGCCGGCCTTGAACGCGGCGCGGCCGGCCTCGATCGCCAGCTTCATGGCATGCGCCATCAGGATAGGGTCGCGGGCGCCGGCGATGGCGGTGTTCATGAGCACGCCGTCGCAGCCCAGCTCCATGGCGATGGCCGCGTCCGAGGCGGTGCCGACGCCGGCGTCGACCAGGATCGGCACCTTGGCGTTCTCGATGATCTCGAGCAGGTTGTACTTGTTCTGCACGCCCAGGCCCGAGCCGATCGGCGCCGCCAGCGGCATCACCGCCACGCAGCCGATCTGTTCCAGGCGCTTGGCCAGGATCGGGTCGTCGGAGGTGTAGACCATCACGTCGAAACCGTCCTTGACCAGGATCTCGGCCGCGGCCAGGGTCTGGACCACGTCGGGGAACAGGGTGCGCTGGTCGCCGAGCACTTCGAGTTTCACCAGCTTGTGGCCGTCGAGCAGCTCGCGAGCGAGGCGGCAGGTGCGCACCGCGTCGTCGGCGGTGTAGCAGCCGGCGGTGTTGGGTAGCAGGGTGTAGCGGTCCGGGGGCAGCACGTCGAGCAGGTTCGGCTCGCCCGGGTTCTGGCCGATGTTGGTGCGGCGGATGGCGACGGTGACGATCTCGGCGCCGGCGGCTTCGGTCGCCAGGCGGGTCTCGTCGAGGTCCTTGAACTTGCCGGTGCCGGTCAACAGGCGCGAGCGGTAGGTTTTGCCGGCGATGACCAGCGGATCGGATAAGGCGTTGTTCGTCATCGGTGAATTATGTCGGATAACGCCCTGCGCTTGGACCCCGCGCGGCCCGCTGTTTCACCCGGCGTGCGGTTTTCGCTCTGCCGCCGCGGCGCGGCCGGGCGAGGGTTGGGCGGGGCTGGGCGAGGGCTGCAAAACGCGGCTCGGGGCCGTTCCCGGTCGTCCCCGGCGCCATCCATCCAGAACGGCGACCGTTCGTCGCCGGATGATGAAAATGTGATTGAAATCACATTTTGAAGCGTATATTGGCCGGCAAGCGGTACTGGGGCGGCGCTGAAGGTTCGCGACGCATCGGCCATCGCCGGCGGCGTCCGCTGGGGGAAGCGGGCGCCGCGCCGTCGTACGGGACTCGAAAAAGGCACAACCGGTGAAAGCCGGTGTCGCAAAGCCACGGGTGCGGGCCGTCCGGTCAGCATGGCCGAGCTACCGAGCGCGAAGAACAGGGTGCTTTGCCACCCCGCTCACGGAGTTCTGACATGTCCACCACTCGACGTTGGCGTCCGTTGCTTGCAACGGCGCTCTTGCTTGCTACCGCTGCCGCCTTGCCCACCGGGGCCTGGGCGGCCTCGGTGCAGCCGACCACTTTCTCGGGCAACTTCACCAGTTGCGACGACCTGCCCGGCGTAGCGACCTGGGCCGGATTGGGCGGCAGCACCGGCAGCGCACCGGTCAACGGCCAAAGCTACAACCTTGGCGCACCCGGTCAAACCATCACCTTCAACTACACACCTGCCGACCAAAGCAAATTTATCGGCTTCACCTCGACCGTGCCGATGGACTACATCGTGGTCAAGGGCGGCAACGCCTATAACGTCTTCCACTACGACCCCGCCGCCCTCAGCGACATCAATCTGTTCGCACCGATCAATTCCAGCGGCGAACCCGCCGGCGTCAGCCATGTCGTGTTCTGCTTCCTGCCCAAGCCCAGCGGCGAGAAAACCGCCACGGCGAGCTGGAAGCGCTATACCGATTGGCAGATCGAAAAGACCGTGACGCCCGAGAGCATCGTGATGTTCGATGGCGACAGCCACCAGGTCGAATACACCGTCACCGCCACGCCGACCACCCGTGGCATGTACCGCGTCGCCGGCGCCATCACCGTCAAGGACCCGTTCGGCTTCGGTTGGAAGACCACCGCCGTGGTCGACACCATGCAGTTCAACAACAGCGCGACCCAGTTCCAGCTGAGTTGGACCTCGCAGGGCGGCGACACCGACACCCTGGCCTGCGTCAAGCCGGCCGCGAATCCGGACAAGATCATCCTGACCTGCGATTACGCGTTCGACCTGAGCAGCAACACCCATCCGTTCCTGCTCAACGCCAGTGGAGGCGTCAACGCCGCCGGCATCACCAGCGAGCGCAACGGCGGCACCTATACGTTCGTGGCTTCCGCTGCGTTCTCGATCCCGGCGAACCCGGCCGAGAGCTACGGCGACACGTTCGTGATCGACGACTCGATGCTGCCGGGCGATCCGAACCACAGCTTCAGCCTCGGCAACGGTCCGTATGTGTGGACCTATCCGCGTCCGTCGCCGTTCGTGTGCGGTGCCGACGAAGGTCAGCACAACAACACCGCAACCGGTACCTGGAGCACCAGCGCCAGCACCAATGCCACGGCCAGCGATTCGGCCATGGTCACCGTCGCCTGCCGGACCGTCGCGATCAGCAAGACCGCGCAGACCCGCTACGACCGCGACTATGCCTGGGCGCCCGACAAGCATGTGGTGGTCTCGCCGGCCGACGCCAAGGTCGTCGGCATGCAGGGCTGCCTGCCCGATCCGATCGCCAGCGGCATCTACGCCGGTAACTTCCTGTGCGACGACGTCGACGTGCTGCTCAATGTCGGCGGCAACTACGAGACGGTCTATCGTCTCGCGGCGACCCGCAGCACCGAGTCCGAGAGCGGCTTTGCGGTCAGCGGCAGCATCATGGTCACCTGGCCTGCCGACGCGACACCGCAGTTCAGCCCGGCCGATCCGAGCGACACTCTGCACTTCGCCGGTGGAGGCACCCAGTCGGTGTCGCCGACGTGCGACCCGCAGGGCGCGACCTCGCTCAACTGCACCTACGACGCAGCGCTGAGCGGCAAGCTCGAAGGCTATAACGAGGCGAGCATCCAGCGCGTGCTGAAGTGCTACGACGCTGCCGGCAACGCCAGCGATTGCGGCTTCACGAGCTACACCTCCAACCAGGCCGCACTGGTGTACGGCTCGCCGAACGTCGAAACCGACGCCTGCGTGCAGGTCAGCGACCTGTTCAACGGCATCCCGGGCCTCAACCTCGGCGATACCTTCGGTTGGCAGGTCAGCCCGCTGATGTGCAGCAGCTTCGCCCAGTACGTCACTGGCGACATCAACCCCGATCCGGGCATCGTCAACAGCCTCGACCTGTTCGCGGCGTGGATACTGCCGAGCCAGACCGGACCCGGTAACACTTGCGAATTCATGGTTCCGAACCTCTTGACCTTGGCGACCGACAACGGCGTCAACAAGAGCGACGAAGCCGTGATCACCGTGAGCGTGCCGGAACTGTGCGCCAACAGCGGATGCACCTACACCCAGGGTTATTGGAAGACCCACTCGAAGTACGGCCCCGCGCCGTATGACGCGACCTGGGCCGCGATCGGAGAAGACACGCTGTTCTTCGCCTCCGGTCAGACCTGGTACAAGGTGTTCTGGACGCCGCCGAAGGGTGGCAACGCGTACTACATCCTCGCGCACCAGTACATGGCCGCACGCCTCAACGCCGAAGCCGGCGCAGGCGCACCGTCCGAGGTGCAGGCCGCGATCGCCGAAGCCACCGCATGGTTCATCGGTCGCAGCACCACTGCGCCGAAGGGCGCGGCACGCGACACCGCGATCAGGCTCGCCGGGATTCTCGGCGCCTACAACGAAGGCACGACCGGACCTGGCCATTGCTCGGTCTCGCCGGCCACCGTGATCGACGCCGGCACCTGATACACCTGCCGTACTTGCAATCCGCAACAGAGCCCCGGCTTCGGCCGGGGCTTTTTTATGCGCCGATGTCATTTGCTTGAACATCGCACCGACACGTAAGGCCCCCTCAAATATCGCATCGACACATGAACTCCCCCCTTTGAAAAAGGGGGGAGGGGGGATTTGCTCTTATCCCATCCACATCAAGGCGATCTGCCCGGAAATCCCCCGGCGCAGCGGGCTTGTCGCTCCGCCGAACGACGCAGGCGCCCGCCCCCTTTGCAAAGGGGGCTTGTGTAGGTGTTTCCGCAGGCCGTTCACGCCCGTCGATCCGTCGGCGTCGAGCACACGGTGTTGATGTGGCCGCTGCCCAGAGAGGTCCCCCTTTGGAAAAGGGGGGCAGGGGGGGATTTGCTCCTGCTCCGCTCTGCATTCGCGCCCCGCATTCGCCCAGCAAGCAAGCTTGACCGATCCTGGCGCCAACCACCGCGCACGCAATTCCATCGACGGCTGTCACGAATCTTTAAACGTCGCGGCCCAGCATGCGCAGGATTGCCGGGCTCGACGCAGGGCCTTCGGACGGAACCGGCCGGCAGCCTTCCCTTCCTTCCGAACGCCGAATCCATGATGCCTTCCACCCGCCAGCTGAGCCGGGCGATCCGTTGCGCCCTCGTATCGACTGCTTTCGCCGCATTCGCCGTTTCCACCGCACAGGCCCAGGACACCGCAGCGACCGCCGCCAGCGATACGAGCAAGGCCGCCGCCAGCGCCACCGATCTCGACACCGTCATCGTCACCGGCCGTTCCGGCACGCGCCAACGCAGCAAGGCCGAAACCAGCTACTCGATCACCGCCATCGACGAGGACCGCCTGCGCATGCAGGCGCCGACCTCGGTCACCGAGGCGATGAAGTCGGTGCCGGGCTTCTGGGTCGAAGCCACCGGCGGCGAAGCCAGCGGCAACATCCGTGCGCGCGGCATCCCGGTCGACGGTTTCGGTTCGGTCACCCTGCTCGAAGACGGCATCCCGGTGCAGCACGACCCGGCCCTGGGCTTCCTCAACGGCGACCAGGCGTTCCGACTCGACGAGACCATCGAGCGCATCGAAGTGGTGCGCGGCGGCCCCTCTTCGGTGTTCTATTCGAACGCGCCGGCCGGCGCGATCAACTTCATCCCGCGCGTGGTCGGCGACAGCGCCGAAGGCGTGGTCAAGTACACCGCTGGCGACTACGGCCTGAACCGTTACGATTTCTTCTTCGGCACGCCGCTCGGCGCCGGCTGGAAGCTCGGCCTCGGCGGCTTTTATCGTTTCGACGACGGCATTCGCGATCCGGGCTTCCAGGCCAACGACGGCGGCCAGTACCGGGTCAACCTGAGCAAGGAGTTCGAGCGCGGCCGCTTCGCCTTCGACTACAAGCGCCTGGACGACAACGTCGCGCTGTACCTCGGCATCCCGATGCGCACCTATGCCGACGGCAAGATCCGCGGCGTGCCCGGCTTCGACGATCACTACGGCACCCTGGCCGGCCCGGACACCCGCCATGCTTCGATGCTGCAGGGCGACCGCAGCCGCTACGCCTTCGACAATGCGCGCGGCACCGAAGTGAAGCGCGACCAGTACACGGCCAAGTTCGATTACGAACTCGGCGCCGGCTTCAAGCTCGCCCAGTCGCTGCGCTACGACCGCACCGAGACCCAGCGCAACGGCGTGTTCCCGCTGCAGTTGCTCAGCGCCTCCAAGTTCCTGTCCGACCCGGCGCTGAAGAAGCAGCTCGCGGCGATTCCGGGCGCGACCGGCGCGCAACTGCGTTACGTCAACACTCCGGGCCAGGTGTTCGACGTCGCCAACCAGAACGGCAACGGCCTGGTCACGGTCGGCGGCCTGCGCGGCGTGACCATGCCGGTCGACGAGCTGATCAGCGACACCCGCCTGATGCGCCGTTTCGATTTCGGCGGACAGAGCCACGACCTCACCTTCGGCTATTACTACGCGCGCTTCGACCAGGACTTCGACCGCTATTCGTCGACGACCCTGCTCGACGTGCGCGACAACGCGCGCCTGCTCGATCTGGTCGCGGTGGACGCCGCCGGCCGCCCATTGGCGACGCTGACCGACCACGGCTTCTACCGCTACGGATACGAGTGGGAGAACGCCAGCGGCCGCTCGACCACCCAGGCCGTGTACCTGTCGGACGAATGGCAGGTCAACGAGCGCCTGCGCATCGACGCCGGCGTGCGCTGGGAGAAAGTCAACGCCAAGGGTTGGACCGAGATCCGCAAGCAGGTCAACCTGGGCACGCCGGCGAGCTCGCAGATCCTGACCGGCTCGGGTCGCTTCGTGAACTACGACCGCGACTACGACAAGCTGGGCTGGACCGTCGGTGCCAACTGGCAGTTCGACAAATATTCGGGCTTGTTCGCGCGTTGGACCCCGACCTTTCGTCTGCCCAATCTGTCGAGCTTCATCACCCGCTATTCCAACTGCACCCAGGCCGCGGCCCAGGACTGCGTGAGCAAGGACACGGCGGCGCAGCCGGTGATCCAGACCATGCAGCTCGGCGAGGTGGGCTACAAGTTCAGCAACGAAACCTTCGACGTGTTCGCCACCTTGTTCTACACCAAGTACGAGAACGTCGGTTTCAGCAACGCCGTGTTCGACCTCAACGCCGGCACCTCGACCGTGCAGCAGGGCTATGCCGACACCAAGACCACCGGCCTGGAGCTGGAAGCGTCGTGGTTCCCGGTGCGCTGGTTCGACATGCAGCTGACCGCGACCGTGCAGGACCCGCAATACAAAGGCCTGCGCTACACCGAGATCGTCAACGGCGCGCCGGTGTTGCGCGACTTCGTCGGCAACCAGTTGATCCGCGTGCCGAAGAACAGCTTCCGCATCGTGCCCGGCATCAACCTGCTCGACGACCGTCTGCGCCTGCAGCTCGCCTACGAATACCAGGGCGAGCGTTTCGTCGACACCGCCAATTCGGTGCGGCTGCCGTCGTACAACGTGCTCAACGCCAGCGCCCGCTACGAGTTCACCCCGGGGCTGACCCTGTTCCTGTACGGCGACAACCTGACCAACTCGCGCGGCCTGACCGAAGGCAACCCGCGCGCCGGCGAGCTGCAGAGCGCCGACGCCGGCGCCAACACCTTCATCGCCCGCCCGCTGCTCGGCCGCGCCTTCCGCGCCGCGCTGATGTACCGGTTCTGAGCGCGATGCGGATGGGGGCGGTCAAGGCTGGGCTGAGTTGCGGCGCGCTGATCGTCGGCGCGCTTATGGCCGGCCCGCTCATGGCCGCCGCCGGTGCGCAAACCAGCGCAGGGGTCGCGGGCGCTGGCTGCAAGCTCGACGCCGATCGCGCCGCGGCGGCCGGCCCGGACTGCAGCCAGACCTGGATCGACGCGCGCCTGCGCATCAACGATCTGCAGGCGATCGGCACCCACAACAGCTACAAGCTCGCGATCCCGCCGCAGGAGCTGGCCGCGCACCGCGCGGTCGATGCGGCCGGCGCGGACTCGCTGGACTATGCGCATCCGCCCTTGTCCGCGCAGTTGGAGCAGGGCGCCCGCACGCTCGAACTCGATGTCTACTACGACCCGCGCGGCGGCCGTTATGCGCACCCGCCGGGCGCCTTGCGCGGCGGCTATGGCGAGGCCGGCCCCTGGTCGCCCGCAGTCGCGGCCGAAATGGCGCAGCCCGGCTTCAAGGTCATGCACCTGGCCGATATCGATTTCCGCAGCCAGTGCATGGCTTTCGTGCAATGCCTGCGGCAGATCCGCGATTGGTCGCAGCGGCATCGCGAGCACGCGCCGATCCTGATCCTGATCAACGCCAAGGACGGCCGCGGCGGGCGGGGTGCGGTCGCGCCGCTGCCGTTCGACAGCGCCGCCTTCGATGCGCTCGATGGCGAAATCCGTTCGGTCTTCGCCGCCGCCGAATTGATCGTTCCCGACGACGTGCGCGGCGATGCGCCGAGCCTGCGCGAGGCGGTGTTGGCCGGTCGCTGGCCGACGCTGGCGCAGGCGCGCGGCAAGGTCCTGTTGGCGCTCGACGAGGACGCGCGCAAAGTCGGCTTGTACCGCGGCGCGCGACGATCGCTGGAAGGGCGGGCGATGTTCGTCAACACCGACGAGCAGGCCTCCGATGCCGCCTATCTGACCCTCAACGACCCGATCGGGCAGGGCGAACGCATCGCCCGGGGGGTCGCCGCTGGCTTCCTGGTGCGCACTCGCGCCGACGCCGACACGCTCGAGGCGCGGCGCAACGACCCGCGCCGGCGCGAGGCCGCCTTCGCCAGCGGCGCGCACTACATCTCCACCGATTACCCGCAGCCCGACCGGCGTTTCAGCCGCTATCGCGTCGTGTTCCCGCGCAGCGAAATCGCGCGCTGCAACCCGCGCCGCCAGCCCGAGCGTTGCAACCAGCGTTCGGTCGAAGCGCTCGAGAAGCACGATTGACGAACCGGGGCATGATCATGAAATCGCTTATTGCGCTGCTGATGCTCGCCTTGGCCTGTACGGCGTCTGTGGCCAGCGCGGCCAGCCCTGCCGACGCCGCCGACGAGACCATCGAGGGCGCGATCGAAGGCCGCGACAATCGCAGCTATCGCGAACTGCCGTTCCGGGTGCCGAACGGCGTCGTTCGCGTCACCGTCGAGTTCGCCTACGACGGGCGCGAGCACAAGACCACGATCGACCTGGGCTTGATCGGCCCTGGCGACTTCCTCGGCCGCGACGGCTTCCGCGGTTGGAGCGGCGGCAACAAGCGCGTGTTCACCGTCAGCGCCGCCGATACGACCCCGTCGTATCCGGCCGGCGCCTTGCCCGCGGGCGAGTGGAAAGTCCTGCTGGGCATTCCGAACATCCGCGCCGAGCAACGCGCCCGCTATGTCGCGCGCATCCATTTCGGCATGGCCGATCGACCCGATGCGTTACCCGCCGCGATCGTCGCCAAGCCCTTGCGTTCCGGGCCGGGCTGGTACCGCGGCGACCTCCACATGCACAGCGGCCACAGCGACGGCAGTTGCGCTTCCCAGGCTGGCAACAAGGTGCCGTGCCCGCTGTTCCTGACCGCGCAGGCGGCGAGCCGGCAGGGGCTGGATTTCGTCGCCGTGACCGAACACAACACGGTCTCGCACCTGCCGGGCCTGCGTGAGCTGCAGCCGTATTTCGATCGTTTGTTGCTGATGCCGGGCATCGAGATCACCACCTTCCAGGGCCATGCGAACGTGTTCGGCACCTACGCCCCGGTCGACTTCCGCGTCGGCAGCGCCGCAGTGCCGGATTGGGACACGGTGTTGCGCGCGCTGGAGAAGCGCGGCGTGCCGGTGTCGATCAATCACCCGATCCGTCCCTCCGACGAACGCTGCATGGGCTGCGGCTGGACGCCGATGCCGGCGGCGGACCTGTCGCGGGTCAGCATGGTCGAGGCCGTCAACGGCGGCGACGCCGACACCCCGGGCTCGGGCATCGCCTTCTGGCAGCGCGAACTCAACGCCGGCCATCGCCTGACCGGCATCGGCGGCAGCGACAACCACGATGCGCCGACCGAGGCCGAAGAGGCCTTCGGCGCGAGCCGGATCGGCCGGCCGACCACGGTCGTGCATGCGCGCGAGCTGTCGATGCCGGCGATTCTCGAAGGCTTGCGCGCCGGCAATGTCTTCGTCGACGTGCGCGGCTCGAAGGATCGCGCCCTGGAATTGAGCGCGCACCACGGGCACCAGAAAGTCGCGATGGGCGGCGAGTTGCGCCTGCGGTCGGGCGATGAGGCCAGGCTGAGCCTGACCGTGCGCAACGTCGCCGGCGGCCGGGTCGAAACCATCGTCGACGGCGTCGCCGTGCCCCTGATCGAGCAGCCGGCGATCGGCGCAGCCGGGCAGCGCTTCGACTTCCGTTGGCGCAGCGATGGCGCCCGCCATTGGCTGCGCGTCGACGTGCGCGACGCGCAGGGACGGCTCGCCTTGATGGGCAACCCGGTGTACTTCAACCGCTAACCGCACGACACCCGGCGGCCGTCGGCGCCGATCCGGGACAATCCGGGTGTCGCGCTCAGCCGCCGCCGAGGGCGTGCACGATCTCGACCTTGTCGCCTTCGGCGAGCGCGCGTTCGGCGTGGCGTCCGCGCGGGACGATCTCGCCGTTGATCTCGACCGCGACCCGGCGTTCGCCCAGGCCTTCGTTGTGCAGCAGTTCGACCACGGTGGTCGGCGCCGCGAGCGCGCGCGGTTCGCCATTGAGCAGGATATTCATGCCGCCATTGTCGCGTGGGGGCCTGCTCGCGACCAGTCTCGGCCCTGGCGGTTGGCAGCATCCGAACCGCCCCGAACCTCCGCTCTGTGACCTCTGGCCCCGGCGCCGGAGCGGCCGGCCGGGGATAATCGCGGCATCGTTTTGCCGCGCTGCGCCTTGCCTTGATCCGCCGGCGCGTGCTTCGATTCGGCCATCCGCCGGCGTATGTCACGCCCGCGCGGAGCTTCTACCGGCAATCGACCGATCGTTCGATCGCCATCACCCGTCACATCACCGCAGGGAAGTTCATGATGAAACCCGTTCGTACCGTGCTGGCCGCCGCCCTCGTGCTGGCCGCCGCTCCGGCCTTCGCCCAGGAGTATTCGCAGACCGTCTTCATCGGCGACAGCCTGACCGACTCCGGCCATTTCCGCCCGGCCCTGTTCCAGGCGGTCGGTCCGAACGCGGCCCTGATCGGCCGCTTCACCACCAACCCGGGCCTGGTCTGGTCGGAATACGTCGCCGAGTACTACGGCACCAACGCCACCAGCGCCAACCAGGGCGGCACCAACTACGCCGTCGGCGGCGCCCGCACCGGCACCAACAGCGCCAGCCCGCTCGGCGCGATTCCGTCGCTGGCCACGCAGACCACCAACTACCTCGCCGCCAACGGCGGCCGCGCCGACCCGAACGCGCTGTACACCGTGTGGGGCGGCGCCAACGACCTGTTCGCAGTCGTCGCCGGCGCCCCGGCGCAGGCCACCATCACCAACGCCGTCACCGCGCAGATCGGTGTGGTCGCCGCGCTGCAGAACGCCGGTGCCCAGTATGTGCTGGTGCCGACCGTGCCGAACCTCGGCCTGACCCCGCAGTTTCGCGCCGGCGGCGCCGCCGCCCAGGCCGCCGGCACCCAACTGTCGACCACCTACAACAACGCCCTGTACGGTGGCCTCGCCGCAGCCGGCCTGCGCGTGATCCCGCTCAATACCTTCAGCCTGCTGGCGGAAATCACCGCCAACCCGGCGCCGTACGGCATCACCAACGTCACCGGCACCGGCTGCAATCCGCAGATCACCGCCTCGTCGCTGACCTGCAGCCCGCTCAACTACGCTGCCCCCGACGCGCCGGAAACCTACGCTTTCGCCGATGGCGTGCATCCGTCGAGCAAGGCCCATCGCATCCTCGCCGACTACGCCCTGTCGGTGCTGGAAGCGCCGCGTTTCATCGCCGTGCTGCCGAACTCGGCGGCGATGAGCGGCCGCGCCCGCGCCGACCAGGTCGCCAACCACCTCGCCGGCCCGCAGGAAGGCGACGGCATGCGTTGGTGGACCAGCCTGCGTGGCGACTTCCAGCGCTATGGCCACGGCGACCTGTACGACGGCGCCGGTCCGGCGCTGAGCGGCGGTATCGACTGGAACCGCGGCAACCTGGTGTTCGGCGCCTTCGCCGGCTACGGCCAGCAGAAGAACGACTTCGGCCTGCGCAACGGCGAATTCGAGCAGAAGGAAGCCACTCTCGGCGGCTTCGTCGGCTGGTACGGCGAACGCGCCTGGGTCAACGGCCAGGTCAGCTACACCCAGCTCGACTTCGACATCGACCGCAACGCCAACCTCGGCCCGGTCACCCGCGTCCACCACGGTTCCGCCGACGGCGACAACCTCACCATCGCCGTCAACGGCGGTTGGGAATTCGGCCAGGACGCCCTGCGTCACGGCCCGGTGCTCGGCCTGGTCTCGCAGAAGATCGAAGTCGACGGCTTCGCCGAAAGCGACCCGACGCTCGCGACCTCGCTGGCCTATCCGAAGCAGGAGTTCGACTCGCTGATCGGCAGCGTGGGTTGGCAGATCAACTACACCCACAGCGAAAGCTTCCGCCCCTACGCGCGCCTGACCGTCGACCGCGAGTTCGAGGACGCCCCCGAACACGCCTACGCCCGTCTGCAGACCGTGCCGGGCCTGGGCGACTACGCCGTGATGGGCCGCAAGTTCGACCAGAACTACGGCAGCCTGCTGTTCGGCGTGCGCACCCACCTGTTCGGCCTCGACGCCAACATCGGCGCCAGCGCGACGGTCGGTCAGGGCGGTGGCAACAACACCACTGTGTTCGCACAGGTGGGCCGCGGGTTCTGATTGCTGCGGTCTTAGGCTGCACTACTGCGTCATAGCGGCATAGCGTTATTGCGTCACCGAAACCGGGCCGAGAGGCCCGGTTTCTTTTTGGGCGAGGCGTCGGGGGGGGGCGTCAGGCGAGGGCGGGCTATCAAGCGAGGTTGGGGCTTCGATAGGCACACCGATCAGCAGGCCGGGCGACAGAGCGTCGGCGAAGAATGCGGGCACAGCCGATGGGAGGGCGCAAGCCTCGCGCTGCAGCGCCAACGGACCAGGTGTTTGCCACCCGCGCGGCCCGCGCTATAAACTGGCCCGCAAGCGGGTGTAGTTCAATGGTAGAACTGCAGCTTCCCAAGCTGCTAGCGTGGGTTCGATTCCCATCACCCGCTCCATCTCGATAAGTAGCGATCTAAATCGCTAGTTTTCAAGGTCTTACGTATTGGCAGGGTCCTTGAAGCGACTTTCTATGGGCATCACTTTAGGTGCCATTTATGCCAAGCCAGCGTTGCTGTTGCGCTCTTCTGAAGCGCGCACGTGTTATCTCCATCGTACGTGCCCTGTGAATTAGTGTGCGGCGGCGTGCTGAATATTTGCCCCCGCCGGGGTTAGGTGCTGGCTAAACCTCTTTGAAGGCATTTTGCCGTGTGAGGTAGTGCCCGGCTTCGATGGGCGCTTTGAATCTAGCATGGGTCGATAGCTGACCCAATCAGATCATCCACGAACGGATTTGACGGCCGGCGCGCTGTCGAACATAGAGCATGCTGCGAACTTTGTGGCCTTGTCTCGGCGTGGCGCGGGCTTGCTTCACACGGCGCAGCTTTCGCCAGTGCGGTCTCAAGATCGACGTTTTCGTTGATGCGGGCACGCAGCCGCTCGTCGTGTAGGCCGTTACCGAAACGGAGCGTCAGGTTGGCTATATCTATGTGGGCACGTTTAAGTATCAATGAGGCGTGGAGAGGGGGGGCGTGGACAACGCCACCTCGACGAGCATGGTGCGAGCCATTAAAAATGGCGAAACGGGAAAAGCAACCGGTGGCGGCCACTGACTTTGCAGTCCGGGAAATAGCTCAGGTAGAAGCTAACTGATTCGCAGGGAAATCGCTGGCCGGCGGATGCGCTGTTCTACGTGAAGGTGTCAAAGTCCCGATCATTATAGTGAGGTCGCAATAAAGAATTATGGGTTCGCGGGCTGTCACATATTCCCTTGGTCTGGAGCAGCGGGGCTGAGAAAGAGACGCCGTTCACTGTGGCGCTTCGGCTTGTTCGCCAGCATGCGATGCCATCCGAACGGAGCTTCTGCGGTTGCATCAACAACTAAGGAGAAGTTATCGCGTGATAAGACGAAGGTGAAGGAAGGCTCGAGCACGAATTTACTAACTGGAAATCCGTGTATCGCCCCAGCGAGCTTGCGCCGGACTCCTGCATCTAAGTATGCACTCTGTTCCACAAAGAAGCAGTTTGCAATGCAAAGCATCCGTTTACACCTCAAGGCAAGGCGCAACAAGCTTTGAATTGAAAAAGTGCCTTGGAAGCCTTTGGTGCTATCCGATGGCTAAGCGTTGATGGACGAAGCAATGAGCATGGCGATCTTTATCGCTGCAGTGGGTGTCATTCGGATCGTAATCGATGCCGCGGGATGTCTTGAGAAAAATCGGATGTTATTTGAAACCGAGGATCAAGGAGGGTCTTAATGAACGTAAAAGCTCTGGCTTCATCGGCAGCAAGTCTTTTTCTGCTGGCTAGCTGCGCCATTTATCCAGTCGTGCCTCGTTGGAGCACAAAGCAGATCGATGACGCAGCCAAGACAGATCCCTATCTCGCTACTAGCCCGACCGAAGCTTTGGTAAAAGTCAGAGGTGTTCGAAGTCTATTGGCTTCTGCTGCCGACAACCGCAAACGAACCGAACTGGTGGCATCGGAAGTTACTTACTACGGCTCTCTCATTGGGGTCGTTGGACTTTCACTGGACAAGCAAGGCTTGATCAATACCGGAGGGGCGTCTGCTGGTTTGGGAACTTTGTTTGCAGGACGGTATCGTCTGGGCGAGCAAGCAACTGCTTTTCGTAAGGCAGAAGAAAGGGTCGCATGTATGGAAGCAGCGCTTACCGCGACACAGTTCTGGGACTCGGTCGCAGTGACACGGAAGTTTGTAAGTGCCAGTGCGTTCTCTGGCATGCATGCTGCTTTCTCTGCTGATCCTGCCTCCCTAGCTATTTTGGCTGCGATTGCGGCGCATAACGCCGAAATCCCTGCCGTTACTTCTTCGGCACTCCGTCGTGTCGCCAATGATCTGCGCATTGCACTGAGTGGATTGGCGCTAACGCCGCTAACGAAAGAGCAGATGAAGAAAGTTATCGACGATGCCATCAATCAAAAGAGCGATGCCGAAAACGAACTTTCGGGTATGGTTGGCGCCCCATCATCTAACGCCGAATCATTAATAAGTGCCGCTGCTGCAACTCTGACCTACAAAGAGCAGGTTGCTGCCTGCTTCGTGGAGTATCCGCAGTAGACAGTGCCCCGATTTTAGACGGGATTCGGGAGTCGCGCGATGAAGAAGTGGGTTGGCGTTAACTTAGGCTTATTAGGATCGCTTAGTGCGATCCTCTGGTTTGACGCGGCATTAGGGCAAGCTCAACAACGCTCTGCCGATCAGCGCGCATCTGTCCCGTTCGATCTGCCCGAATTTGCCTCGGGCCCCTACATTGCGGACCCCCAGGTGATCGCCTTACTCGATCGCTATAGCCCTGATGGGGACTGTGAGCGTTCAGGGGCCTTGGTCTTTCCCTGCCTCATACAAGCGCTGGCCGAGTCTCACGATCATGAGGTGCCAGTGGGGCCTTCTGCCAATCCATTCAATCTTCAAGTGGCGTCGGAAATTCGCGCGACCATTGAGCAAGATCTCACGAGCTATCGGACGCAGGGCAACGTTTTTGCTGAGCAGCAGATCCATCCGGCCTTCCTGGCGCACGCCGGCTCGCGAATGGAGCTCGTTGGTATTGTCAATCGAATGGACAGGCAATTCATCAAGGATATCGTGCCGGGCAAGGAGAATGCCGCGCGTTGCGGAGAAATTAGTGTCATATACCGATTCTCTTATTCAATAAAGTATGGGTCGGAAGATTTCAACCACGGGATGGCCGCTTCGCGTCTTCCAGTTACCATGAATGTGGTGTTCCCCGCCGTGCCCGAGACGGCAGGAAGTAAGATGACTTCATGTCGTGAAGCAGCTCAAGCCTGGATGGCCGAGATGGGACGTCCACGGGACAGAACTCCCGCTGAAGTAGTGAAGGATATAGAGAATCCGAGCGGAGGGGTGTTGTCCGGTATTAGTGGGCAGGACATTGAGCGGATCGAACTGAACATTCAGGCATTTAGGCGTAACGTCTCATCTGACAAAACCAAGCTCGGGAGCACGGCGGAATACGTTATTCGCGTGTTTCGCTGGGATAGCAAGAGCAAAAGGTTCATTAAGAGTTATCTGACCAATCAAATTGACCGTGCACGCCTGCTCGGTGCGTCAAAAGGAGATGCGAATTCGTGCGACTTTGGTGTGTCCAAGCCATTGTCGAGAAAGGCGTTCGTGGACTATCTGTCGTCTCCTAAGGTGCTTGCGGACATCGATACTGGAACGCTCAATATACAAAAGGAATTTTTAGCATGTAGGGCGACCTCAGTTTCCCCAGGCGGACAGGCTCGATCAGGAAACTCGCTGTATTGGAAGTCAGGCAATGCAGCAACGGAGCTTCTGCGCGATTCGGAGATCGAGGCTGCTTTGGCAAGAGCCAGGGAGCGAGGGCAATTGCTCAGTTTTATGCGTTCAGCCGAGGACATGAGGCTTCGTCTGAATGAGTTGAGCTGCACGGGGTGTCATCAATCGCGCGCTGTGGCTGGTTTTCATTTTCCAGGTGCAGATCGGGAAGGAACACCCTCCGCCAATGCTGTCTTGTTGCCGGGTTCGCCTCATTTTTATGGAGATCAGCTGCGCAGGTCGGACATACTGGCGGAGTTGGCGCAAGGAAGAAAACTCACTGCGTATGAACTGGCTAGCGGTTATTCCTCCAGGCCTTTGAATAAGTATAGCCAAAGGCTCAGGGGCACCCAACTTATTGGCGGTTGGGGCGGAGCGTGCCTTGTAGCGGAAGCTCAGGTGTCCAGCCAGCGCAAATGGGATTGCCAGGTCGGGCTTACTTGCAAGCCCCTTTTTGAATCCAAGAACGCACCAGGCTTGGGAACTTGCGTGCCTAATCATCGTCAGGAGATAGGCGATGCGCTGCAGGTCGGGCGGGTCATCACTGACGTTTATGGGCAAGACCATTACACCAGATTGGAGCCCAAGAATACCCAAGACGCTTTGATTCCGGCAGAGAGTCTTCCGGCGCAGGAGCTAGAAGGCAACAGTTACTATGGAGCCCATCAAGAGTGGTATTACGGTCGAGCGCCGGCTGAGGATGAATCCCCGGAGCAGAGGAGAAAGCGGATCCGAGACGCTCAAACGGGAGGATTCCCGGGCGGCATGCTCAGGTTGTCGGAATGCCGCAACTTGCCGGATGAGGCGACGTGCGGGCTTGTAGCTTCTAGTGGGTTCAATGACTGTCTCGAAAAGACTGGTCCCTCCAAAAGTCTTGCCCAGTGCTTTGCGGAAAGGACCTCTTACGCAGGTATGCGGGCGTGTGAAGTTTCCAGTCCCTGTCGAGACGACTACATCTGCCTCAAACCTATGGGCTACACCATTGGCAACGCGACTGATTTGCACGGGCAGCGTAGGAGGGTGGTCCCTTATCGGGACGATGACTTCGGCCAGCAACGGCCCGACGAGGGTTGGCTTTCCCGAAATAATGGTCTAGGGGACAGGCGAGGCATCTGCATTCCGCCTTACTTTGTTTTCCAGTTCCGCTCGGACAAACACCCAGCGCCGTTGAGCAAGGATATGAAGTAGGCGCTGGAGCGTATTTGCGTCGAGAGGTTGTGCTTGGGTGGGTGCGATGACTTGCAGTCACTGCTTTGTGGACGCATGGGCCGTGGGAGCATTCGTAGCCTAGCTCTAGCCAGAGCGGACGGGGGCTGGTTCCTCGAAGAGCGTGCGGAGGTAGACGCGCATAAGCGAATCATTGTCCACGCGATGAGTATGCTCCGCTCTTTACCGCAACATGTACGCGGTCTCCAACACGTCAATCCGCACAGTCCGCGATGGCGCGTCGGCTGCCGTAGCTGCCGAGCGAAGCGTTATGCGATCAACGGATACTGTAGCGCATCGCACTTAAGCACCTTTACAACTGGCGATGGCCTGCTAATAACGCCATGAAACTACAGTTTAGCGGATCTGACGATCCTGAAGATCGTTGAACGCATTGATTGCTTTCGGCGCGCCTGCTCTGCGTATGGTTCCCTACCCCAAACCCCAAACCCCAAACCCCAAACCCCAAACCCCAAACCCCAAAACGTGATGCAGCCCCCCGCCGCTGTTGCAGCGCACATTGCACCCCCTGGAACCATACGCTAGCGTCCGGGGGCGATGGCAGGGGGGCGTGCCGCGGGGTCCGGGCATCCCCATCGTGATTCGGGTTTCGCGTTACTCATCGGGCGCCGTCAGGGGTCCGCAGCGCACATCATCTCGAAGGGGAATTAAGGATGAAGATTCTGTTCCGCAATAAGGCGGGGCGGTTGCTTTCGGCTGTGGCGCTGTTCGCGCTCTCGGCTTCGGGCATGGCCAGCACGCTCAATCAGAACGTTTCCTGGACCGTCGATCGGCCCGCAACCAGCACCAAGTACCGCGTCGTGGCTTACGGCGATTCGATTTTCGCCGGCTATAACGGTTCGATCAGCAATGCGGCGCGCTACTCGGCGCCGACGGTGGATGCCGAGTATCTGTCGGCGCGGTGGAACGCGGACGTCGAAAGCATTCGCCGCGCCAAGTCCGGTGCGGTGGCGCGCGATGTCTACGAGAACAAGATCGTTGCCGATCGTTCCTACATGCAGGCCGCCTCGACCCGGGTGGTGAGCTTCGAGATGTGCGGCAACGACGGCCTGCAGGCGCGCACGGCGTTCAAGGAGCAAACCGGCACCTGCAATTACAGCGGGCTGGATGCGGCGGTCAATTCCTGCAGGACCTACGTGGCGGCGGCGATGGACTACATCAACGCCAATGCGCATGCCAACACCAAGCTCAAGGTGATCTCCAACCTGTACTACCCCGGCTACAACGCCGACAACGTGCAGAGCTCGTGCCGCGACTCCGCCACCGGGCAGACGGTGAACATGCGCGATCGCTTCTTGCCGGCCATCGCCAAGATGAACTACTGGATGTGCGAATACGCCCGCCAGAAGGGCTTCAAGTGCGCGGACAGCTTCGCCCAGTACATGGGCGCGGACTACGACAGCAACGGCGACGGGCAGATCGATTCCGACGCACTGCGTTATGTGTCCGGCGAAAGCGAGGCCAGCTACATCAACCGCACCGCGGTCACTCTGCGTGCGACCTTGCGCGACGCCAACACCAAGTTCGTGTCGTCCTCCAGCTCGTTCGACTACATCCAGTCCGACGACACCCATCCGACCTACACCGGCGGCACGGTGTCGGCCGGCCTCTGGGGCGGCAGCACCGGCACCGGCGCGCCGCGCTACTCCAGCTTCACCAACGGCCGCAGCCCGATCTGGAACCAGTACGGGCACGAGCGCATGGGCTGGGCTTTGTCGGTCTATCAGCCGGCTTCGCCCTGACGGACGCGTCCGGCGGATAGCCGACTCATGACCAAGCGCGATCATCCGCATGCCCCGTCGTCCCGAGCGGACGGCGAGGGCATGCGTGTGATTGCGAAAGTGCCCGCGGCCCGCGATGGGCGCTTGCTGTGGGCGATCTGCGCCGTCGTCGTGATCGCCGTGGCGTCGGTGGGCTGGTGGTGGATGCGCGAGCCTGCGCAAGGCGCGAATGCCGTCGTTGCACAGGCCGACGTGGATCGGGACGCGGCCGCTCCGCCGGACAGCCGTTCGCTGTCTACGCGGGCAAGACAGCAAGCCGCGTCGCAGCAGGAGCCACCGGCCATGCCGAGCAACGATCCCAACGACTTGGCGGCTTATTTCCAACCCGGCGATCCGGAACCCACCGGCGCGCAGGTCATCGAGGCCTTGCAGCAGGCCGGCGTGCGTACGGGCCTGGGCGCGTTCAATCCGCCCGGCACCAGTCCGCCGCTGCTGGGCTTGGCCGTGCCGGAAAACTACGAATTGCCGCAAGGCTATGTTCGCCATCATCAGGTGACCGACGAGGGCGTGCCGATCGAGCCGGTGCTGATGTTCGCGCCCGGCTTCACTTTGTACGACGCGCAGGGCCGACCCATCGCGATGCCGGACGACCGGATCGTGCCGCCGGAACTCGCACCGCCCGGGATGCCGCAGCGGCCGATCCGGATTCCCCCGCGCTGACCCAGCGACACGGAGTGTTTCGATTTGATCCAGGAGCGGTTGTCCCCGTCCCGCTGGCGTAGCCTCGCCGGCATTCTCGCCACCGCTGCCTTGCTCGGCCTGTACGCTCGCGGCGGCCCCGCCTGGGGCCTGGGCTTCGTCGCGCTGGTGCCGTGGCTGCTGGTGCTCGACAACGACAGGACCACGCTGCGCGTGCTGGCCAACGGCGCGTTGATGAGCGTCGTCTTCGTGGCCGCGGTGTTTCATTGGTTCGGTGCGGCGATCGGCGCCTACACCGAGGTGGGCGCGTTGACCGCGACGGCGGCGCTGCTGGTGCTGGCGCCGTTGTTGCAGCCGCAATTCCTCGCCTTCGCGCTGGTGCGCCAATGGGCGGGGCGCCGCTACGGGCCGGTGCTGCGCGCCCTGGCCGCGGCGTCGGCCTGGGTGGCCTGCGAACGGCTGATGCCCAAGCTGTTGGGCGACACCTTGGGGCACGGCTTGTTTCCATCCGCGGTGTTGCGCCAGGTGGCCGACCTCGGCGGCGCCGCGGGCCTCACCGCGTTGCTGCTGCTGGTCAACGAGGCGGCCGCCTTCGCCATCGAACAGCGCAAACGCGGCGCGCGCGTGCTGCTGCGGCCGCTCGCGCTCGGGGCGCTGATCGTGGTGTGCATGGCCGGTTACGGTGCGATGCGGCGCGCGGATTTGCAGGCACCGGTGGCCAATGAAGCGCCGACCCTGCGCGTCGCCATGGTCCAGGCCAACATCACCGACTACGAGCGGCTGCGTAAGGAAATCGGCGCCTACGCAGTGGTCCGGAAGGTGCTCGACACGCACTACGAACTTTCGTGGTCGGCGATCCGCGACCACGATGCGGACGTGCTGCTGTGGTCGGAAACCGTATATCCCACCAGCTTCGCCAGCCCGCGCAGCGAGGACGGCGCGGCGCTGGACCGCGAGATCCAGGGCTTCGTCGATACGGCGGGCGTGCCCTTGGTGTTCGGCACCTACGACCGCGACGGGCAAGGCGAATACAACGCGGCGGCGTTCCTCGAACCGGGCAAGGGCTTGCTCGGCTTCTATCGCAAGACCTACCCGTTCCCGCTGACCGAATACGTGCCGCGTTGGCTCGATGGGCCGGTGTTGCGGCGCTGGTTGCCGTGGGTCGGCGGTTGGCGCGCGGGCGACGGCGCGCGCGTGCTGCCCTTGCGCAGCGCGGACGGGCGCGAGGTCAACGTGGTGCCGTTGATCTGCCTGGACGACGTGCATACCGACCTGGCCATCGACGGCGCGCGGCTCGGCGCGCAAGCCATCATCGGCATGTCCAACGATTCCTGGTTCACCGCGTACCCGGTGGGCGCGCGCCTGCATCTGGCGGTCGCGGCCTTCCGCAGCATCGAAACGCGGCTGCCGCAGGTGCGCGTCACCACCAATGGGCTCAGCGCGATCATCGACGACACCGGCGAGGTGCTCGCGAACACCTCGGTCGGCGACCAGGCCGTGTTGACCGCCTTCGTCAGCGCCCGCGATCCGTCGCCCACTTTGATGGTGCGCTGGGGCGATTGGGTGGGGCGTGCGGGCATCGTCTTCCTGCTGGCCTTGGCGGCACTGGCGGCGTGGCAGGCCTTGCGTCGCCGCGCCGTCGCCGCGTCGGAAGTGGAGCCGGTCATCGAGGTCGTGCTGCTGACGCCGTTCTGGCGTGCACTGAGCGGCGCGTTGAGGTTGTGCGCAGGCCTGGGGCTGCTGTGGCTGGCCTTCGATATGCTGGCGCGCATCGGTCTGCAGGTCCAATCCCTGTCGCAGCTTCGGCTGTTCGCGGTGGCGGTGTTGCTGCCGTCCGTGGCGGCATGGGCCATCGAGCGCAGGTTCGCCGCGCAAGCGCGCGTCGAAGGTGCGCTGTGGGTGCTCGACCAGCGCCGGCAACGGATCGAGCTTCCGGTGGCGTCGATCTCCGCGCTGCGGCCCTGGCGTCTGCCGTTGCCGCGCAGCGGTGTCGATGTGCGCCTGGCCGCAGGTCCGCTCTGGACGCGGGGCCTGGCGTTGGCGCGCCCGGAGGCCTTGCGGCGTCTGTTGGCCGCGACCGGCGTGCCGATCGCTTGGGAAGGCCGCTTCGCCGCCGGTCGGGCCGATCTGATCCAGTCCCGCGACGACGCGCATCGACGCCGGCTCGATCACCCTCTGGTGAAATTCGCGCTATTCCCGTTGCTGTTGGCATTGGTCGCCTTCCGTCTGCACCAGGTCATCGCATTCGGCGGTGCCTTCGGCGAGTACTACAGCTACGGATTGGCGGCTTATCTCACCGGATTGCTGATCTGGTGGGCGTCGTGGTCGGTCGGCTTGATGCTGTTCGCCGCCGTGCTGCGGGTCGCGATCGAAACGGTCGTGGTACTCGCCATGGCGTTGCGTTACGCGCACGCGGCCGCCCTGCGCGACGCGCTCGAATGGCTGGGCCGTTTGGCATTCTACCTCGGCGTGCCGGCTTGGTTGGCGTGGCGGTTGCTGTCTACGGGGTGAAAGAGCGGGGATACGCGTGATGGCCGGGCCTCGCGGATTCAGCCCACGAAGCTTTAACCGCGGCCAACCGCGCTCGCTGCCGAACCTTGCGGCACTGATCGCAGCAGGCACACTGCTGCGCGATCGACAGCGAAGGGATGCGAGCGATGGGGCAGGATGCCGGGGTCATGGGGTGGCTGTGCGCGTCAGCGATGAGCGGGGGCGCCGATGCGCGCGCATGAGTTCGGCGAAGTGCGCTTCGAACGTGCTCTTGCCTGGACGGTGGTCGCGCTGGTCCATGCGGGCTTGATCTGGGCGGCGTTGCAGTTGCGCAGGCCGGCCGACCCGGTCGACAGCGAAGCGAGCCTGACGGTGATTCTTCTGCGGCCGGCGGCTTCGTCGCCTTCGCGCCCGAACGAAGCGGTGCGCACAGCGCCGGCACGCGATTTGCCGAAGAAGACGGCGCCACGATCGCCGCGCCCCGCATTCATCCCCGAAGCTGCCGCGCCGCTCCAGATAGCGCCGCCACAGGCCGCGCCGATTGCTACGACCGAACCTGCCGAAGCGACCGGCCTCACCGCGATCCGCATCGACCGTAACGCGCTCGATCCGGCCGGCGCGACGCGGGCGCCGTGGGATGCGCCGGCGCCCGATTTGTTGGCCAGTCGCATGCCGGTCTTGCCGGGGCAGGGGGCGCGGCGTTTCCGCATGCAACCGCCGAACTCGATCGCCCGTACGGTCGAGCGCGTCGGTCGACTGTTCGGCGGCCGCGGCGAGGACCCTTGCCTGCGCACGCGCGACAACATCGGCGAACTGGCGGTGCAGGGCGATTCGACCGCGCTGCAGCGCGAGCTGGAGTACGAGCGCCGGCTCTGCCGCCCCTGACCGGTTCAGCGATTCCAGGCGGCCGTGCGATGTGAAGGTTCATTGCTAAGCCTGTGGTTCTTGCCCGATCCGGCCGCAGCGAGGCGCGCATCGACGCTTCACCGTCGGCGCGCTAGACTGCGCGCCCGGTCCCGAGTGGGTCGTCGCGTATCGCACCGTAGCCCCAGGCCGGACGATCCGCGCCTGCTCCGGTCCGATACGTACGGCGGCCGCGAGGTCGCCGTTTTTTGTCGGCGCGCGGCGCCTGGAACGGAACGACCGACGGTGGTCGCGGTCCAAGTCGGGTCGCGGTCGTCCCAGGCCGGCAGCAGTCGCTACAGCGGAGGTACGATGTCATCGAAGATCGTCCTCGGTTGGCGCGAGGCGGCGGCGTTGCCCGCGTTGGGTCTGGCCGCGATACGCGCCAAGATCGACACCGGCGCGCGCAGTTCGGCGCTGCACGTCGATTCGCAATGGCGCTTCGTCGAGGCCGGCATGCCTTGGGTCGGTTTCGAGCTGAGTCCGGGGGCGTTGGGCGCCGGCCGGGTCGAGGCGCGGGCGCCGGTGCACGACGAGCGCTGGGTCACCGACTCCGGCGGTCACCGCAGCAGCCGGGTCTTCATCCGCACCGTGCTGAGTCTGGCCGGCATCGAACGCGAAATTGAAATAAACCTGGCGGATCGTCGTGGCATGCGTTTCCCGATGTTGCTCGGCCGCACCGCGGTGACCGGGGTGTTCACGGTCGATCCGGCACGCTCGTTCCTGCATGGACGGATCCGGCGGCGCCACCCGCGCGTCTGAACGCGCCGGGCCGTTCGTCTTTCTTCTCCACATTTCTTCCACCCACGCGAATCCCTTCCGATGAAGCTTGCGATCCTGTCGCGCAACACCAAGCTCTATTCGACCCGCCGGCTGGTGGAGGCCGCCCGCGAGCGCGGCCACAGCGTGCGCGTGCTCGACCCGTTGCGCTGCTACATGCGCATCGCGTCCGACGGCTTCGAGATGCACTACAAGGGGCGCGAGATCTCCGGCTACCACGCCGTGATCCCGCGCATCGGCGCCTCGGTGACCCGTTACGGCTCGGCGGTCCTGCGTCAGTTCGAGCTCATGGACACCTACACCCCGAACACCTCCGACGCGATCCTGCGCGCGCGCGACAAGCTGCGCAGCCATCAACTGCTGGCCGCCGAGCGCATCGGCCTGCCGGCGACGGTGTTCGGCGACAACCCCGACGACACCGCCGACCTGCTGTCGATGCTCGGCCCGCCGCCGCACGTGATCAAGCTCAACGAAGGCACCCAGGGCGCCGGGGTGATGCTGACCGAGAAACTGTCGGCGTCGAAGGGCGTGATCGAAGCGCTGCGCGGGCTGTATGCGAATTTCCTGGTTCAGGAGTTCGTCGCCGAGGCCAAGGGCGCCGACCTGCGCTGCTTCGTGGTCGGCGGCAGGGTGGTTGCGGCGATGAAGCGGCAGGCGCCGAAGGGCGACTTCCGTTCCAACCTGCACCGCGGCGGCACCGCCAAGGGCGTGCGCGCCAGCACGGCCGAGCAGGAGGTGGCGGTCCGCGCCGCCCGCGTGCTCGGCCTGGGCGTGGCCGGCGTCGACCTGATCCGCTCGGTCCGCGGCCCCCTGGTGCTGGAGGTCAACGCCTCGCCGGGTCTGGAGGGCATCGAGGAGGCCAGCGGGGTCGACGTGGCCGGGGAAATCATCGAGCACGTGGCCGGTCAGCTGAAGCTGGGGACCGGGCGTCGCACCGCCACGAGACGCTGAACAGGCGTCCGGCCGGGCCCCGGAGCGGGCCGGCCGAGGAGAATGGCAAGCCTGGCAGGTCATCTGCCGGCGATCCGCCGAACGGCGCCTCCCCGGCGCGGAAGGGCCGGGCCCTCAAGATGACAACTTCAGGTTGTATTTAATTATTTTTTAACATTGTTTTTAACGACGGTTTAATCGAAATCCGCGTAGCGTTACCCGGACCGCAGCACTGCCGCTCCTCCAAGTCACGCTCCTCGTCAGAACGTTACGGATAGGGATCTGGTCGGAAGCAGGTTACGGTAATCGGGGCAATACCCTTTTGGCCCAGGCGCGGTGGCCCCGCGTCTGGGCCTTTGTTTTTTGCGGTCTTTTCCGGCGTTTTCCGTATGTTGGCGCTGCCGGGCGAGCCATGACTTTCGGCCTAGGCCGGTGCCGCGGCGTTTGAACGGCGGCCCAGCCCCTGTTCACCTTTTCCGTTCACTTTACATACGCTCTGGCAGAATCGGTCGCTTGCCGCCGCTGCGCATCGCACAGCGGCCCACGAATACGGAACCTCGGACGTCTTAGCACGGTCGAACGCCAACCCACTGGGAAGAGCACATGCGCATACTCGTGATCGAAGACAACCAGGACATCGCCGCCAACCTCGGCGACTTCCTCGAAGACCGCGGCCACACGGTGGATTTCGCCGCCGACGGCATCACCGGACTGCACCTGGCGGTCGTGCACGACTTCGACGCCATCGTCCTCGATCTGAACCTGCCCGGTCTCGACGGCCTGGAGGTCTGCCGCAAGCTGCGCAACGAAGCGCGCAAGCAGACTCCGGTGCTGATGCTGACCGCGCGCGACAGCCTCGACAACAAGCTCGCCGGTTTCGATTCCGGCGCCGACGACTATCTGATCAAGCCGTTCGCCCTGCAGGAAGTCGAGGTCCGCCTCAACGCCCTGTCGCGCCGCGGCCGCGGCGTGCAGACCCGCGTGCTCAACGCCGCCGATCTGGAATACAACCTCGACACCCTGGAAGTGCGCCGCCAGGGCAAGCTGCTGCAGCTCAACCCGACCGCGCTGAAGATCCTGCAGGCGCTGATGGAAGCTTCGCCGGCGGTGGTCACGCGCCAGGAGCTGGAAACCCGCGTGTGGGGCGAAGAACTGCCCGACTCCGACAGCCTGCGCGTGCACATCCACGGTTTGCGCGCGGTGGTCGACAAGCCGTTCGAGACGCCGTTGATCCAGACCCGCCACGGCATCGGCTACCGCATCGCAGCGCCCGAAAGCAACGGTTGATCGCGTGGCTGCAGAGGATCCTTCCGCGGCGCGGCTGAAGAAAAAGAAGCGCTACCGGCGGCGGTTGCGCAGCCGTATCGTCCTGTCCTTCGTACTGCTGGGCTTCGGCCTGACGGCGATGTTCGCGTTCGCGACCAACTGGACGCGCACGCGGGTCGAGAACGAACTCGTCGCCGACGTGGTGAATCGGAACATCGACGAATACGCGCGACAGTATTACTCGGCGCCGAATTTGAAGCCGGAGGTGCCGTTCCAGCAGATGTGGTTGCGCGTATACAAAAGCGACAGCTTCGAAAGAGTGCGCATCGAGCAACCCGACTGGTACACCTTGCCCGACGGAATTCACAACATCCAGGGCAAGGACCCCGACGGCAGCCCGTTCTCGTACAAGCTCGGGGTGCGCAAGACGCCGACGGAATGGTTCTTCCTGGCCTACGACATGAGCCAGGGCGCGCTCAGCGAGGCGCAGTTCAATCGCGCGATCTATTTGTCGGTACCGGTGTTTACCTTGTTCTCGCTGCTGGTCGGCCTGTGGGCGGCCTCGCGCGTGATGAGCCCGGTGTCGGAGCTGGCCAACCGGCTCAAGCGCTCCGGCCGCAGTTCCCAAGCCGAGGCCTTGGCCGCGCACTTCCCCGACGACGAAGTCGGCCAGCTCGCCGAGGCCCTGGACGATTACGCCGAGCGCCTGACCAACGTGGTCCAGCGCGACCGCGAGTTCAACGCCGACGTCAGCCATGAGCTGCGCACGCCGCTGGCGGTGATCAAGGGCGCGGTCGAGCTGTTGCTGTCGCGGCCGGACATCGAGGACAAGACTCGCAATCGATTGTTGCGTATTCAGCGTGCCGAACAGCAATGCACCGATCTGATCAGCGCCTTGCTGCTGTTGTCGCGCAACGAGCGCGGGCACGGCTCCACCGACATCGCGCGGCTGGCGGAGCAACTGCTCGACGCCCACCGCGCCCAGCTCGGTGGCAAGCCGTTGACCCTGCGCATCGAAGGCGAGCAGGGCCTGGTCGTCGACGCCCCGGAAGCGGCGGTCGCGGTGGCGCTGGGCAACCTGATCGGCAATGCGGTCAAGTACACGACCCAGGGCGAAGTAGTGGTGCGCCTGCACCCGCGAACGGTCGAGGTCATCGATTCCGGCCCCGGCCTCAGCGCCGAGGATGCGGCCAAGCTGTTCGAGCGCGGCTACCGCGGCACCCATGCCGGCCACTCGCAAGGCGGCGGCATCGGCCTGTCGATCGTGCGCCGGCTGTGCGAACTCTACGGTTGGGACGTGCGGGTCAAACCCGGCGAGGTCAGGGGCGTGGTGGCGACGCTCACTTTCTGAGAGCCGGGATTGGTGATTCGGGAATCGGGAATCGGGAATCGGGAATCGGGAATCGGGAATCGTCAAAGCAAAAACCAAAACGCCCGGCTTCGTCGAAGCCGGGCGTTTTGTTTTCGTCGTGCGGTGATGGGGCTTCGGGCTTGCGGCGAACCGCTCTTACGACTCCCGAATCCCCATTCCCGATTCCCGGCTTTAAGCGACGGCTTCGAGCCAGCCGTACTTATCCGCCGTCTTGCCGTTGAACAGGCCGAAGAACAGCTCCTGGATGCGCTCGGTGACCGGGCCGCGGCGGCCGCTGCCGACCTGGCGGCCGTCGACCGAACGGATCGGGGTGATCTCGGCGGCGGTGCCGCACATGAACAACTCGTCGCACAGGTAGAGGTATTCGCGCGGCAGGTCGCGTTCGATCACTTCGATGCCGACGTCGCGGGCGAGGGTGATGATGGTGTTGCGGGTCAGGCCGTTGAGCAGGGCGGCGCTGACCGGCGTGGTGTGCAGGGCGCCGTTGAACACCAGGAACAGGTTTTCGCCCGCGCCTTCCGAGAGCAGGCCGGTCGAGGCCAGGGCGATACCTTCGCCGAAGCCCAGGCGACGCGCCTCGCGCGCGACCAACTGGCCGGACAGGTAGTTGCCGCCGGCCTTGGCGCCGGCCGGGATGGTGTTCGGCGCGAAGCGCTGCCAGCTCGACACGCAGGCGTCGATGCCTTCCTCGAGCACGCTGGCGCCGAGGTACTGGCCCATCTTCCAGGTCGCCACGGCGACGTCGGTCGGGGTGTCGGCCGACAGGCCGAAGCCGCCGAGACCGCGGTAGGCGACCGGACGCAGATAGTCGGTGGTGTTGCCGTTGGCCTTGATCACTTCATGGCAGGCCTGGTTGATCTGCTCGACCGTGTAGGGGATGCCCATGTCGTAGATCTTCGCCGAGGCGAACAACCGGGTGTTGTGGTCGTTGAGGCGGAAGATCACCGGACCCTGCGGCGTGTCGTAGGTGCGAATGCCCTCGAATACGGACGAACCGTAGTGCAGCGCGTGCGACATGACGTGGGTGGTTGCTTCGGCCCAGCGCTTGATCGCACCGTTGTGCCAGATCCATTCGGGGTATTGCATCGTCGGCTTCCGTGGTGGGTGAGGAAACCCCTATTGTGCCCTGCCTGCCCGGTTCAGGCCCAATCGAGCGGCGTATGGACGCCATGCGGAGCCGGGCGCAAGGCTCAGCCGCCGCGGATCCACCAGCAGCCGAAGTGGCGGTAGAGGCCGAATACGGTGCGCGACGGCGTCACCCCATTGGCCATGGTTTGCTCCAGGCGCAGCGCCACCGGCGTGCGCCGTTGCGGGGCGTGCGCTGCGGGCGCCGGCGCGGAGGGCGTGTCTTCGCTCGCGGCGTCGCTCGCATCGGCCGTGGCGGCGCCGGCGGGGCTGCCCAGCGGCGTCGCCGGTGCCGGGATGGGCGGCAGCGGCGCGGTGGCCGCGTTCGCCGCGGCCGGCGGCAGGGTGGTCCAGGCGGCGCCGCTGGGTTCGGACGGCGGCGGTGCCGGCGACGACAGGATCGGTGCGATGTCGAGCAAGGGGCGCTGGGCGATCGCGTCGAGCCGCTGCAATACCGCATAGCCCTGGTCGCCGGACATGCCGGTCCAGTGATAGACCGCGGCCAGACGGTTGCTGTCGCGGGCGTCGATCGCGCTGGTGATCAGCCCGATCAGGTCGCGCAGATTGCGCGCGCAACCGCCGACGTAGGCCTGCTGCTGCTTTTGCTGGGCGGCGGCGCCGCGCGGCAGGCGGTCGACGCCGCCGACCGAGGCGCAGTCGCGATCGGTGTAGACCGAGTTGCCGTGGGTATCGGTGCAGCGGCGGATCTGCGCCGCGGCGGTGCCCGGGTACAGCGTCGCCACGGCCCACAGGGCGGTCAACGACAGGAACAGACAGAGTCGGGCGAACGAAGGCATCGGCGAAGACTAGCGCCGAGGGCCGGCCAGGGACAGTGCGGCGATGCCGAAAGGATGCCGCGGGCACATCGGTCGGCGGCGCATCGCGCCGCGAACGCCGCGGCCGGATCGCCGCGGCGTCGGCAGGGACGCAGCCCGCAGGCTGCGCCCTTGCGGTTGTCGCCTAGACGGCGATCAGCGGAACGCACCCACGGTGGCGGCGCGTTCGTTGAGCACGCGGGCGTTGTTGCTCTTCGCCGCGGTGCCCATCGGCACGCCGTTGTAGGTGATGTTGGGGTTGGACCAGTAGTTCAGACGCGGGCAGTTGGAGCCGCAGTTGTAGGCCATGATGGTGCGCCAGGTCTTGTTCGGCGCCCAGTAACCGTGACCGTAGGCGTAGGCGGTGTTGTTGCCGTTGCTGGGGTCGTGGTGCGCGCCGAAGTTGTGGCCGATTTCGTGGGCGAAGCTGTAGTAGCCGGTCATGCAGGTGTTGCCGACCACGCTGAAGGCGCTGGCCGCGTTCGAGTTCAGATAGCCCAGGCCGCAGTACGCCGGGTCGGTGATGATCAACACGTTGACGTCGGCGGCGATGGTGTTGCGGGTGGCGTGGTAGCCGTCGAGATAACCGTCGCTGGTGCCGCGGAAGCGGCTCAGGTCGGTGTCGAAGCCGGCGCTGACATAGCTGTTGGTGTAGTTGCCGGCCAACACGAAGCGTACGTTGACCGCGCTGTTGGCGAAGCTCTGGTTGCTCTCGGTGATCGCCAGGTTGGACTTGGTGGTGATGTTGCCGACCGCATTCGCGGCCGCCTGGGTGTAGACCACCATGACGCGCACGGTGACCGGTGCCTTCTCGCCGGCGGCGGCCTCATTGAACTTGGGGTCGTTGAGGAAGGGCACGATGGGCTTGGCGGTATAACCCGAGGCCGGGTGATCCGGCGGCATCAGCGATTCGTCGATCAGGCTGATGGTGTGGCCGCCGTTCTTGAGCGGATCGATGCGGTAGAGCTTGCCGCCGCTGCGCACCGTGCCGGACATCTGATCGCCCTGGCGCACGATGGTGGCCGATTCCTCCGGATCGCCGATGAGTTCGGCACCGGTGAACTGGTTGATGCGCTTGAGCTGGGTCTTCGGGTCGCCGACCAGGCCCTGCCAGATCACCACGCCGTCGGACTTGCGCTCGGCCTGCAGCTTGTGTGCCTTGAGACTGACGCCGGGTGCGAGGTTGAGCAGCAGTTCCTGCTGGTTTTCGGTGATCTGTGCGGTGTTGGCGCGGACCAGGTCGACCTTGACCGCGGCGCGCTCGGCCTTGACGGCCTGGTAAGCGGTATCGGTATTGGCGCTGCGTACCTGACTGACGGCAGGCGAAGCGAACAGCGGGGCCGGTTCGGCGGCCGAGGCGGCGCCGGCGAGGCCGAGCGACAGAGCGATGGCGAGGTTCAACGGCAGCAACTTGCGTGCGGACATGATGCGCTCTCTCCAGTGAGGACCGCTGCGCGTCGGGGCACGGGGCCCCGACGGCGGTCGCGAGGGCATCGCCCGTCGTGGCGATGCGTCCTGCTGGCAGTGAGCTACCGCGCCGTCTCGCCGCTCAAGACCGAACTTGTCGTCGGACAAGTCGGAGATGAGACCTGCCTTAGCAATTCGCCATAAGCACTCGGTGCGCAACGTCGTCTCTTGACGCCTGCACTTGCGCTTTCAGGTGCCTGAATGCTTCAGGCGATGCGCGACAACACCGTCAGGGTCGGCTTGGCGAGGTTGAGCGTGTAGAAGTGCAGGCCCGGCGCGCCGCCTTCGATCAGGCGGCTGCACAGTTGCGCGACCACGTCGGCGCCGAATTCGCGCACGCTGTCGGCGTCGTCGCCATAGGCCTGCATGCGCTGGCCGATCCAGCGCGGGATCTCGGCCCCGCACAGGTCGGAAAAGCGCCGCAGCTGGCTGAAGTTCGAGATCGGCATGATGCCCGGCACGATCGGGATGTCGATGCCGGCCGCGCGCACGTCGTCGACGAAACGGAAGTAGGCGTCGGGGTTGTAGAAGTACTGGGTGATCGCGCCGTCGGCGCCGGCGCGGACCTTGCGCTTGAAATTCTCCAGGTCCGACAGCGCATCGCGCGCCTGCGGATGGGTTTCCGGATAGGCCGCGACTTCGATGTGGAAATGGTCGCCGGTCTCGGCGCGGATGAACTCGACCAGCTCGTTGGCGTAACGCAGGTCGCCGGCGCTGGCCATGCCCGAGGGCAGGTCGCCGCGCAGCGTGACCAGGCGGCGGCAACCGAGTTCGCGGTAGCGCGCCAGCAGCTCGCGGATTTCCGCGCGCGTGCCGCCCACGCAGGACAAATGCGGCGCGGCATCGAGGCGGTGCTTCTCGCGCAGGCGCTGGATCGTGTCGGGGGTGTAACTCAGGGTCGAGCCGCCGGCGCCGAAGGTGCAGGACACGTAGTTCGGCGAGTAGGGTCTGAGCTTGGCCGCGGAACGGTCCAACTGAGTGCGCTGCTCGTCGGTCTTGGGCGGGTAGAACTCGAAGCTGATCGGCAGCATGGGCGAGTCGCACGATGGTGGGTGTCTGGATAATATCTCTCTATCGCGATGAATGGAACAAGGCTCCCGCCCCGGGCTGGCGCTTGCCTAAACTGGGGCCGTTACCGCGACGAGCGGGCCCTGCCGACGAGTGCGAGCCGATGAGTGCGATCCGATGAGCGACAGCCAGCCCCACGTCCTCGATAACCCGATCTGGTCGTCCCTGCGCAGCCGTCACGCCTCGCTGGCGCTGAGCGCCGGGCCGTTGGCGCGCTACCCGGCGCAGATCGCCCCGTTCATGGGGGTAGCCGAGGAGGGCGCCGACGCCGGGGCCGCACTGGCCGAACTGGTGCCGGCGCAGGACAACGTGTTGCTGCTCGACCGCGCGCCGGCGATCCCGGCCGGCTGGGAGCTCAAACACCTCGCCGACCTGGCCCAGATGATCTGCGAGGCGCCTATCGCCGAAGACCCGGCGACGGACGATGCACCCGACATCGTCGAACTCGGCGAACGCCAGCGCGGCGACGTGCTTGCGCTGACCGCCCTGGTGTATCCGCATTATTTCCGCCCGCACACGATGGCGCTGGGCCGCTACTTCGGCATCTACCGCGACGGCCGCCTTGCGGCGATGATCGGCGAACGCATGGGCACGGACGCCTACACCGAGATCAGCGCGGTCTGCACCCACCCGGACTTCAACGGTCACGGCCATGCGCGGCGCCTGCTGCGGTTCCTGTCCAACGACAACCACGCCCGCGGGCGTATTCCTTTTCTGCACGTCAGCCACGAAAACCCGCGCGCGGTCGGGCTGTACGAACGCAACGGCTATCGCCTGCGGCGGGATATTCCGTTTTGGTCGTTGAGGCGGCTATAGGCACCGGCGTTTGCCGGTTGCCGCGCTTGCCTATCGTTCGGGTGAAAGCCGCAATGTGACGCGGGCTTGCTTGATCGATGCCTCCGCAGTGCAGCGGCGTGTCGCGGCTTGCGCCGCTCCTACCCTTGGATGTGTAGCTTTGGGGCAGGAGCGGCGCGAACCGAGGCGACGATGCTGCGGCCCGCGGAGCTATTCCTGCTCATCCGTGGAACGTTCAGATCCCTGGAATACCAGGGATATCGTCGGGCAGATCGATATCGGGCAGATCGATGTCCGGCAGGCTCACGTCCGGCAACAGATCGAGATTCAGGTCTGGCAGGCCTACTGGCGGCAGGTCGGTGATGTTCGGGAACCAGGATTGTTCGGTGAGGCGGTCGAACAGGCGTTCGCCCTGTTTGCCGACGGCGAGCGACGGCCCCAGTGGGGTAAAGGCGAAGGGACCTGCATCGCGCAGGTATTGCACGCCGGTGTCGCCGAGGATTTCCGGCACGTCCTCGGGTTCCAGTTTGCCGATGGTGATCTTGGTCTGGTCGATGCCTTCCTGGTTGAGCACGTCGCCGATGTCCGGGGTCAGCGCGATCACCGTCAGGTCCTGGACGGACAGGCCGTACAGGCCCGAATCGACATAGGCGTCGGGGTGGCTGGCGAAAGCGAAGCGGCGGAAGGCATCCGGGTCGCGTTCCAGATCGGCGAAGCCTTGCGGGTCGCGGATGCGGTAATCCTCGATCGCCGTCTGCAGGGCGAGGGTGGTCTTGTCGCGCCATTCCAGCCCTTCCGGCGACAGGTCGGTGCGGTCCAGTGAGGCGAACCGTTCCATGTACTTGTCGCCGTAGCCCAGGTAATAGTCCGGCGGCTCCACGCCCGGGTTGCGCGCCTGGAAGTCGGCGAGGCGCTGTTCGTAGTAAGCCGGGGTGCCGACCTCGACCGGCGCCGGATCGTTGGCGGGCGGGGTGTAGCTCGGAAACGACGGGCCGTCGATGGGGCGGATCATGGCGCGCTCCTGCAGGATTTCACCGCCAGCCTAACGGCCGCGATTGCGCCTGCCAGCCTCGGTAGGACCCTAGGTGAGTCAGCGATTTGCCGGTTCAGCTTCGATGGATCCGGCAGCCTCATGCGGCATATTCCACGCGGTCGTCGGGTCGATGCATCGCTCGTGCCGCAGCGTGGTCGCGGCTTGCGCCGCTCCTACCCAAAAGCCGCGCATCCAAGGGTAGGAGCGGCGCAAGCCGCGACCGCGACGCCGCGGTCGGCGGCGCCACTTCGGCGCAGCCTGGCTGGACACAAGACGACGTAACCCATTCGATCGCACGGCCCTGAAGCAGCTCCGCACAAAAAGAAAACGGGCGCCGAAGCGCCCGTTTCCCGTGTCGCATCGATCCGCCTCGCGGCGGGGTCGATCAATAGCGGTAGTGATCCGGCTTGTACGGGCCGTCGACCGAGACGCCCAGGTACTTGGCCTGCTCGTCGGTCAGGGTGGTCAGCTTCACGCCGATCTTTTCCAGGTGCAGACGCGCGACTTCTTCGTCGAGCTTCTTCGGCAGGATGTAGACCTTCGCTTCGTAGGTTTCCTTGTTCGCCCACAGCTCGATCTGCGCCAGGGTCTGGTTGGCGAACGAGTTGGACATGACGAAGCTCGGGTGGCCGGTGGCGCAGCCAAGGTTGACCAGGCGGCCTTCGGCCAGCAGGAAGATCGAGTTGCCACCGGCGAAGGTGTACTTGTCGACCTGCGGCTTGATGTTCAGGCGCTTGGCGCCCGACGCGGCCAGCGCATCGACCTGGATCTCGTTGTCGAAGTGGCCGATGTTGCAGACGATGGCCTGATCCTTCATCTGCTGCATGTGGGCCAGGGTCAGCACGTCCTTGTTGCCGGTCGTGGTGACGTAGATGTCGCCGCGGCCGAGGGTGCTCTCGACGGTGTTGACCTCGAAGCCTTCCATCGCCGCCTGCAGGGCGTTGATCGGGTCGATCTCGGTGACCACGACGCGGGCGCCGTAAGCGCGCAACGAGTGAGCCGAGCCCTTGCCGACGTCGCCGTAACCGCAGACCACCGCGACCTTGCCGGCCAGCATCACGTCCATCGCGCGCTTGAGGCCGTCGGCCAGCGATTCGCGGCAGCCGTAGAGGTTGTCGAACTTCGACTTGGTGACCGAGTCGTTGACGTTGATCGCCGGGACCAGCAGCGAGCCGGCTTCGGCGAGCTGGTACAGGCGGTGCACGCCGGTGGTGGTTTCTTCGGAGACGCCCTTCCAATGCTTGACCACTTCGTGCCAGAAGCCCGGGCGCTCGGCGTGCACGCGCTTGAGCAGGTTCTTGATGACCTGTTCTTCGTGGTTGCCCGACGGGGTGTTGACCCAGCCGTCGCCGTTTTCGAGCTCGTAGCCCTTGTGGATCAGCAGGGTGACGTCGCCGCCGTCGTCGACGACCAGCTCCGGGCCGCGGAACTTGACCGCGCCGTCGCCCGGGAAGGTCAGGGCTTCGAGGGTGCAGTCCCAATACTCTTCCAGCGACTCGCCCTTCCAGGCGAACACCGGGGTGCCGCTGGCGGCGATCGCGGCGGCGGCGTGGTCCTGGGTCGAGAAGATGTTGCACGAAGCCCAGCGCACGTCGGCGCCGAGGTCGCGCAGGGTCTCGATCAGCACCGCGGTCTGGATGGTCATGTGCAGCGAGCCGGTCACGCGCACGCCCTTCAGCGATTGCGCGGCGGCGTACTTCTTGCGGATCGACATCAGGCCCGGCATTTCGTGCTCGGCGATGTCGATTTCCTTGCGGCCCCAATCGGCCAGGGAGATGTCGGCAACCTTGTAGTCGCCTTCGGTCGAGAAGGTCTTGGGTACTGCGTTCATGGTGTGTCGCTCCAGTTCTTTAGGGAGCCGGCGGATGCCGGGTCCGGCGAGTCATCGCTCGAAAGCGATCGCTCAAACCGGGCGCCGTTGGGACTACGCCTCGCCGAGCCTGGCCGTCATTCTGGAAGTCCGTAGCGGGTACGGGCTTTGCGGAAAGATCCGCGGATGACGGTCGCAGCGCCCCTCGGCGGGCTGAGCGCGCAGTATATCGCGGCGCCCATGACCGTCGCACGGCGCCGAGGCGGATGCGCCTGAATATGACGTTCATCGCGGAACCGAGGCGGCCCGGTTCCGGCCTGCTTTTCGGCCGGGTTGCCGGTCTGGCCCAGGCAGGCCCGGAACAGACCCAATGGGATAGGCCGGCGGGCACGGCGGCGGGCTAAGCTCGGCCGGGGCGCCCCAGGCGCAAGCGCATCCGCACCGGCCGGCACAAGCGCCGGCCGGGCAGCGGCGCTTCGAAGTTTTCTTCACTTACCGATCGGATCGAGCATGAACCCACTCGCGCGACGCACCGGCCACGACGGCCGGTCCTCCCTGAAGCCGCTATCCCGGGCCCTGAGTTGGCCAGGTGTGTTGCTGCTCCTGCTGCCGCTGGCGGCGACCGCGCAGACCGCGCCCGTCAGCGGTTATCAGCTGCCGCCGAAGGCCTTGCAGGCCATCGTAGATGCGCCGCGGCCGCCGCAGATGTTCACCAGCCCGAAGCGCGATCGGGTCGCCCTGGTGCAGACCCCGTCGTTGCCCGGCATCGAAGTGGTCGCGCAACCCGAACTCAAACTCGCCGGCCTGCGCATTCATCCGCGCACGCGGGCGCAGAGCCGCTTCGCCTTCGGCACGGGCCTGAGCCTGCTCGATATCGCCAGCGGTAAAAGTCTGAATGTGGAAGGTCTGCCGGCGCCGCTGTCGTTGGCGACCCTGGAATGGTCGCCCGACCAGCGCTGGATCGCCTTCAACCGCGTCGACAGCGCCAGCGGCGCCAACGAGCTGTGGTTGGTCGAAGTCGAGCAGCGCCGCGCGCACAAGCTGGTGTCCGGCCTCAATACCGTGTCCGGGCGCGGCTATGCCTGGATGCCCGACAGCCGCCGCCTGTTGGTGCAGTTGCAGCCCGAAGGGCAGGGCGAAGCGCCGCCGATGAACGCCACGCCGACCGGGCCGGCGGTGCAGGAAACCGAAATCAGCGCGACGGTGCGGCAGATCCGCACCTATCAGGACTTGTTGCGCAACGAGAGCGATGCGCGCGTGTTCGAGTACTACCTGCGCTCGCAGCTCGCCACCGTCGACCTGGCCGGTGCCGTGGTCCGCGCCGGTGCGCCGCAGTTGTACCTGGCGGCGACGCCGTCGCCCGACGGCCGCCACGTTCTGGCGACGCGGGTCGAGCGGCCGTTCTCCTATCAGGTGCCGGTGTCGATGTTCGGCCACCGCATCGAAGTGTTGGCGCCGGACGGCAAGTTCGAGCACGAAATCGCGCGCTTGCCCCTGGTCGACGGCTTGCCGACCGGCAACGACGCGGTGCCGACCGGCGTGCGCGAGATCGCCTGGCGCAGTGATGCGCCGGCGACCCTGGTCTGGGCCGAGGCCCAGGATGGTGGCGACCCGGCGCGCAAGACCGATATCCGCGATGCGGTGATGATGCAGGCCGCGCCGTTCGAGCGTCCGCCGCAGACGCTGATGCGTCTGGGCGCGCGTTACGCCGGTGCGCATTGGGGGCGCGGCGATCTGGCGCTGGTCGACGAGTTCTGGTGGAAGACCCGGCAGACCCGGCAATGGCGGATCGCGCCGGACCACGGCGATCGCGCGCCGGAGCTGGTGTTCGAGGGGCTCAGTGAAGACCGTTACAACGACCCCGGCGAGCCGGTCAGCATGCGCGACGCGAACGGCCAGCGCCGCCTTCTGACCACGGCCGACGGCGCCAGCCTGTTCTATATCGGCCAGGGCGCTTCGCCGGAAGGCGACCGGCCGTTTCTCGACCGCTACGACCTGGCCGACAAACAGCGGACGCGGCTATTCCATTCGCAGGCGCCGTACTACGAAGCGCCGCAGGTCGTGCTCGACGATCAGGGTAAGCGCCTGCTGACCCTGCGCGAGGCGCCGACCGAGCCGGGCAATCTGTACCTGCGCGATCTCAGCGCGAGCGACGCCGCGCCGGTGGCGCTGACCCGTTTCGCGCATCCGACGCCGCAGCTCAAGGACATCAAGAAAGAGCAGATCCGCTATAAGCGCAGCGACGGCGTCGAGCTGACCGCCGACCTGTACCTGCCGCCGGGTTTCGACGCCAAGCGCGACGGCCCGCTGCCGCTGTTGATGTACGCCTATCCGGCCGAGTTCAAATCGGCCGCTGCGGCCAGCCAGGTCACTGGTTCGCCTTATCGCTTCAACGCGGTCAGTTTCTGGGGCCCGCTGCCGTACCTGGCGATGGGTTATGCCGTGCTCGACAACCCGTCGATGCCGATCGTCGGCGAAGGCGAGCGCGAGCCCAACGACACCTACATCGAGCAGTTGACCTCGAGTGCGCAAGCCGCGGTCGACGAAGTGGTGCGCCGCGGCGTTGCCGACCGCGAGCGCATCGCGGTCAGCGGCCATTCCTACGGTGCCTTCATGACCGCGAACCTGCTCGCCCACACGCGCTTGTTCAAGGCCGGCATCGCCCGCAGCGGTGCCTACAACCGCACCCTGACCCCGTTCGGCTTCCAGGCCGAGGAGCGCAACTACTGGCAGGCCGAATCGACTTACCAGGCCATGTCGCCGTTCAACTACGCCGACAAGATCAAGGACCCGCTGCTGTTGATCCACGGCGAGCAGGACAACAACTCTGGCACCTTCCCGATCCAGAGCGAGCGCCTGTTCGCCGCGATCAAGGGCCTCGGCGGCAAGGCGCGCCTGGTGATGCTGCCGAACGAAAGCCACGGCTACCGCGCGCGCGAATCGATCCTGCACATGCTGGCCGAGACCAACCGCTGGCTCGATCGGTATGTGAAGAACGCCAAGCCCGAAGCGGCGAGGCCCAAGACCGCTGGCGCGAAGTCCGCGCCGGACAAGCCGGCGGCTTCGAAGTAGGCCTTGCCGTATCGGCAAGGCCGCGACGGCAACGAGCGGGACGGAACGGGGCGCATTGCGCTCCGTTTCTGTTTGCACGGGGCGATCGGGCATTGCGTCGCAAGCGCTGGGTCCGCTTGGCGCTGCCGCACGCAGGCAAGAGCCAATTCCTTTTGAACGATCGAGGCCGATTACGCCCGAGCAGCGCCGGAGAACGACGGCACTAGCCTCGAATGAGCACGATGCTGTTCCGATATCGGGATCAGTGCCGATGCGCGATCCCAGGACAAGGATCGCGAACCCTGCCGTTGCACTCTGGCGCCACGCCGGAGCCGCGCATCGCGCGCTTCGCCGTATTCCTCCATCCGGTTTTCGAGGCGCCCATGCACCTGTCCGCATCCCAGCTCGGCTACGTCCCCTCGGTTACGCCGCAGACCGAGCCGACCACGCATCAGGTCGCGCACGGCGAGACCCTTCCTGCGATAGCGGACCAGTACGGCGTTACCCCGCAAGCGCTGCGAGCGGCCAATCCTGAGCTGTTCCAGGACAAATGGCGCCTCGATGAAGCGCAGCAGAGCGGCCGCGCAGACCCGATCTTCTACGGCGACACGTTGCGGATCCCGGCTGCGCCTATGAGCGTGACGGCCGAGCCTATGGAGAGCCCTTACGAAGCCAGCCATGGCACGACCAACAGCGAATTCACCGCCGGCATGGGTTCGGTGAAGATCGGTTACAACCCGGGCGACAACGCCACCAAGGTCACGGTAACGAACGAGGCCGCCGTGGAGGGCTCCAGCCAGGTCGGATTCAAGATCAGCGCCGAATCGTCGCTGGAAATCGGTTGGGTCGTGAAGGAGGGCAAGACCGAGTTCACCGTGACCGGCGCCAACGTCAACAAAACCCATGCCGAGGTCCGCAGCGGACAACTGGAAGCCGAGGTGTCGGTCGGCGCGGGGTTCCGCGCCCGCTACAAGGTGATCCTGCCGGGCGGAGGCCACGACCCGAAGGAAGTGGCCAAGATCGATCCCTTCGACCCCAGCACGATTCCGCTCGGGGCGACCGTGATCATGGACGGTCAGTACTACACCCAGACCGAAATCGCCGGTTCGTTTCGCCATGTCGGCGGCGAGTCGGAGATCAAGGACGCCAGCGGAGTGAGTTATTCGATCACCCGTACCGGTTCGAACCAGGTGCAGATCATGAAGGGCCCGAGCGCTTCGATCGAGGCCTACAACGGCGGTGGCGTTCGCTTCAAGGGGGCCGGAGGCGTCGAGGGTTCGCTGACCGTCGGGCAGCAGATCAACGTGGGCGATTCGATGATGCGCACCGCGACGTTCGATCTGGACAGTGCCGCAGGCCGATCCGCCTATGGGAACTTCTTCGCCACCGGCGAAGCCGAGCATGGGGCGCCCGGGGTGTCCGATGTGGCGACGGTGCATCGCCTGGACGTGTCCTCGCAAGGCCGGCTCAAGCTCAAGCTGAGCGCCGGCGAAGCGGAGGTGGAAGGCGACATCGCATTGCGCGCGGCCACGACCGGGACCTACACCCAGACGACGTATCCCGACGGCTCCATCGCCCTAACCAGCGAATTCAAGTACGGCAACAACGTGCCGCTGAAGGTGACCCAACGTTTCGACGCCGAAGGCAACGAAGTGCGATCCGAACGCACCTACGAATACACCGTCGACACCAGCGGCCTGGGCAACCATTCGGCGCAGCAGATCAATTGGGTGCTCAGCGGCGGAGCCAGCGAGAGCGGCCCGGCGATCCCGGGCGAGAAGGTCAAATTGACCTTCACCGAAGGCGAGATGCGCGCCTTGAACGCGCAAGCCGAAAAGGCCGGCGACACCTACGCGCCGGGTAACTCGATCGCCTCCCTGACCGACGACGGCGACGGCCATTCGCGCAGCACCTTCGCTTTCGCCGTCGGCCTGTCGCGCACGTCCAACCAGGACAAGTACGGTTTCGCCAACAGCCTGCTGGAAATCTCCTATGCGGCGGACGGCCACATGTCCAGGGGCGATTTCGATCGCATCAGCATGGATGTGGAGAAGCACAACCCCAACTGATGCAAGCGGCCGGGTGGCGCCGAGTGGCGTCGCGCCCGGACGAGGGGGAATACGAAAGGGCCGCTGTCGCGGCCCTTTTGCGTTCTAGGAAACGAGACTGCGCGCACCTGGCCGTGACCTGCGTTGCAAGGCAATGCCGCCGGCCCGCGCGCGAGCTGCGGGACGATGGCGGCGTGCGCGATCGGCGGTCGGAATTCAGGAGTTACAGGAGTCATTCGATGGGGAGAGCGGCATGCGAGTCAAAGTAGGCCTGGACGAATGGCTGGCGGCCGATCCGAAGCAGACCGACCTGATCACCGACGGTTTGCTCGGTTGCGTCGCGGTGGGATTGACCGGCAAGGACCGCATCGCCCTGACGCACGTCTACGACGAAGCCAAGGACCAGGCCTTTTGGCCGGGCTACCAGGAGAAACTCGACGCGGCCCTGCAGGCCTCGAACCTGGGCGAGCCGGACGAGGTCCGCGCGGTGCTGGTGTATTCGGATCACACCAGCGAGGCGCTGTGCGGGCGTATCGAAAAATGGTTGCAGCGTCATGGCATCGAATCGGAACGCCGCGAGGACGACGGTTGCCGGGTGTCGGACTCGACGCCGAAGCCGGCGGTCACGATCAAGAGCGAGGATTCGAGCGACGAGTACATGTACGGCTATCTGACCACGCGCGATTCGGACGCAGCGGTCGCGCGGTTTGCCTTGTCGAAGGAGGCCGGGGCGGCCACGCCGGCATTGCAAGATCCGCAGGCGTCGCTCGGGATCGCGAAGATTCCGGCGTTGAGCGAGCCATCGCATCCGGGATGCCCGTTGTATGCGTCGATTCTCAAAGAGGTAAAGGCCTTGGACGGCGGCATGTTCAAAGGCAAGGATATCTGGGAGCAACAGATCGCCGCGGAATTGACCGCGCAATGCCTCGATGCCGGCATCCGCGAGATCAAGGGGGTGGCCCCGGGCACGAAGGACGTCAATCAGGTGTTCGTGCTCCCGGGCCAGCAAGAATCCGCACGGCATGATCTGTGCGTGCACGCCTTCGAAGTGGACGAGACGACCATCGCCGGCGCGAGCGAACGCGCCTTCAAAGACTTCGCGCTGAGCGCTCTGCACAGCGAAACGCAGGGTATCCAGGCGCAAACCCAACAGGGCGGCCAGACCAAGGGCATGTGAGGCGGCGCCGCGACGACGTGTCCCGGCCGTGTTTGCCGCCATTTTGCGTTCGGTCATTCAGTTCGATTCGGCGAATCGTCGCCGTGATCGTTCGAACCCAAACCGGAGAACGTTATGAACGATCGCGTCAAAGTCGGTTTGAATGAATGGATGGTCGCCGATGCCGGCACCACGGACCTGGTCACCGACGGCTTGTCCGGTTGCGTGGCGGTGGGCCTGGCGGGGAACGGCAAGGTCGCGTTGTCGCATGTCTACTCGGGTTGCGACAGCGAGAAAGCCTGGGGGGATTACCATCCCAAGCTGGAAGCGGCCCTGGAAAGTTCGGGCTTGGGCGACCTGCGAGGGAAGAAGGCCGTGCTGGTGTGCGCCCAGGGCGAAGACGCCGGCGGCCAGGATGGATGGTTGCCTGCAAAGCTCAAGACCTGGCTCGAGAGCAAGGGCGCGGTCGTCGAAACCCGCCAGGACAACGGGTGCCGGATTTCCGCCAACGCCGATGTCGTCACCTCGACCTTGAAGAAGCACGACACCGCCGAGTACTACAGCCACGACTACAAGACCTCGCGGGACTACGGGCTGTCGGCCGATCCGAGCGCCGAAGCGGTCACCCTGTCGATGCTTGGCAAGCCTGGCTATCCGGCGGCGCTGGCGCAGGCGAGGGAAACGCCCAGCGCGTCGGCGCCCGCTCTGGTTGTGGGGGCGAGCAAACCGGCAGAGGCGGTGATGGTGAACGATAAAAAGCACCCGATGCATGGCCTGTACTCGGAGATCCTCGGCAAGATGCCCGGCGATGCGTTCGATCTGAAAAAAGGCGAGAACGTCGCCGACTTGTTCAGCGCTCAACAGGCGGCAGCGGCCTTGACCGTGGCCTGCATGAAGCGGGGCATCTACGGCGACATCGACAAGATCGAGACCTTCGTCCCGCCGGGCAAGGAGGACACGATGTTGAGCGCGACCGAACGCGGCACGAGCGAATCGCGTACCTTCGCGGCGGTGAATCTCGAAGACGTCTGCGATATGCCGATGTCGAAGCTAAGCGCAGAGGCAACGAGCCTGCATGCCGCGCGGATGCTGTCGGCGACCCCATCGAACCCGAACCCGTCGCAGGCGGTCGGAGGCGCTTCGCCTCAGCACCTTTGAGCCCGCACGGGGCGCACCGACCACGAAAAAGGGCCGCTTTCGCGGCCCTTTCTCTTGATGCGATATCGCTGCCGGCTTACTTCTTCAGCCCGGCATCCTTGCGCAGGTCGTCGGCCTTGTCGGTCTTTTCCCACGAGAACGCGGTCGCGGTCTGCTTCTTGCCGGCGCCGTCGACGTAGCTGACTTCCTTCGGCTTGCGGCCGAAGTGGCCGTAAGCGGCGGTCGGCTGGTAGACCGGGTGGATCAGGTCGAGCATCTTGACGATGCCGTACGGGCGCAGGTCGAAGTGCTTGCGGATCAGCTTCTCGATCTTGTCGTCGCTGATCTTGCCGGTGCCGAAGGTGGTGACCGAGATCGAAGTCGGTTCGGCCACGCCGATGGCGTAGGAGACCTGCACTTCGCACTTGTCGGCCAGGCCGGCGGCAACGATGTTCTTGGCGACGTAACGCGCGGCGTAAGCGGCCGAACGGTCGACCTTCGACGGATCCTTGCCCGAGAACGCGCCGCCGCCGTGACGGGCCATGCCGCCGTAGCTGTCGACGATGATCTTGCGGCCGGTCAGGCCGCAGTCGCCGACCGGGCCGCCGATCACGAAGATGCCGGTCGGGTTGATGTGGACCTTGCTCTTGGGCAGCTTCTCGAGCCACGCCTTCGGCAGCACCGGCTTGAGGACGTGCTCGTACACGCCTTCGACCAGGTCCTTCTGCTTGATGCCCGGATCGTGCTGGGTCGACAGGACCACGGCGTCGAGTCCGACCACCTTGTGTTCGGAGTCGTAGCGCAGGGTGACCTGCGACTTCGCGTCCGGACGCAGCCAGGGCAGCTTGGAGTTCTTGGCCTTGCGGATCTTGGCCTGCTGCTCGACCAGACGGTGCGAGTAGTAGATCGGCGCCGGCATGAATTCCGGGGCTTCGTTGCAGGCGTAGCCGAACATCAGGCCCTGGTCGCCCGCGCCCTGTTCTTCCGGCTTCTTGCGGTCGACGCCGGCGGCGATGTCGGGCGACTGCTTGCCGAGCATGTTGATGATCGCGCAGGTGTGGCCGTCGAAGCCGACGTTGGAATTGTCGTAGCCGATGTCGTTGATGACCTTGCGTGCGATGGCTTCGATGTCGACCCACGCATTGGTGGTGACTTCGCCGGCGACGATCGCCGCGCCCGTCTTCACCATCGTCTCGCAGGCCACGCGCGCGCGCTTGTCCTGGGCCAGGATGGCGTCGAGGACGGCGTCGGAGATCTGGTCGGCGATCTTGTCCGGGTGGCCTTCGGAGACGGATTCGGAGGTGAACAGGTAGCTGGACATCGAGGCTATATCCTCGTATTCGGATAGAAAGATGGCCGCACATAATACAGCGTCGGCCGCGAGCGCGCATTGTGCCGTGTCTTGGGGTTGCCGGGGGTTAAGCGGTCTTTAACTGCGGCCTATGTCCGGAATCTTCGGGGAAAAAGCCCGTCCGGGACCGCCGCCGGCCCTGTCACGGGACTGACCCGAAACCGCCATGATCCTGTCGCTGCTCCGGCTCAGGCTGCCCGGCATACCGCCGCCGATGCGACGCCGATGCTGCAATTCGAACGCCGACTGCAAGAGCGCTTCCCGCAATGGTTCCGGGGTCGCCGGGCCGGGATCGCCCGTCCTTTGCTCCGCACCATCGGGCGCTGGTCGAAATTCGACCGGGTCGATGGCTTCCTGGCCGAGAACGGCCACCTGCGCGGCTTCGCCTTCGTCACCGCCGCCCTGGATTTCCTGCAGGCGCGTTATCTGGTCGAGGCCGCCGAGCTGCAGCGGATTCCCGCGACCGGACGCCTGCTGATCGTCGCCAACCATCCGTCCGGGGCGGTCGACGCCCTGGCCCTGCTCGATGCGGTCGCCCGCGTGCGCCGCGACGTCCGCATCGTCGCCAACGATTTGCTGTCGGCGCTCGACGGCCTCGAAGGTCTGATCTTGCCGGTACGCATTCTGGGCGGCCGGCCGAGTCCCGACAGCCTGCACGCGATCGAGGCCGCGCTGCAGGCGGAACAATGCGTGATCGTATTTCCGGCCGGGGAAGTCGCCCGGCTCGGGCTGCGCGGGGTCACCGACGGCCGCTGGCGGCGCGGGTTCCTGCGCTTCGCCCGCAAGACCGCCGCGCCGGTGTTGCCGGTGCGGATCGAGGCGCGCAACTCGGCGCTGTTCTACGGCGCCTCGGCCTTGTTCAAGCCGGCCGGCACCGCCCTGCTGGCGCGCGAGATGTTCGCCCGGCGCGCGCGCCGGGTCGCGCTGCGGATCGGCCGGCCGCTGCAACTGCCGGTCGACGGCGACGCCGAGCGCTTGCTGCGCGAAGTGCGGCGCGAACTGCATGCGATCGGCACGCCGCGCGAGCGCGCCGCGCCGATCGGGCCGGAGACGTTGATCGACGCGGTCGACCCGGCGCTGGTGCGGGCCGGGGTCGAGGCGATGGAATCGCTGGGCCAGACCCTCGACGGCAAACAGATCCGGGTCGGCGTGCTGCCGGCCGGCGCGCCTTTGCTGCGGGAGATCGGCCGCCTGCGCGAGCTGACCTTCCGCGCGGTCGGCGAAGGCACCGGCCAGCGTCTCGACGTCGACGTCTTCGACAGCTGGTACGAACACATCGTGCTGTGGGACGCGGTCGAGGCCAAGATCGCCGGTGCCTACCGCATCGCGCGCGGCAGTCGGGTGCTGGCCGAGCGCGGCCTGGCCGGGCTCTACACCGCGTCCTTGTTCCGCTATGCCGACGACGCCGTGCCGCGCCTGGCGCAGGGCATGGAGCTCGGCCGCAGCTTCGTCGTGCCCGAGTACTGGGGCAGCCGCAGCATCGATTACCTGTGGCAGGGCATCGGCGCCTATCTGTGCCGGCATCCGGGCGTGCGCTATCTGTTCGGGCCGGTCTCGATCAGCGCGGCCCTGCCGGCCGATGCGCGCGAGCAGATCGTCGCTTACTACGCGCGTTATTACGGCAGCGAGGAATCGGCCGCGGTGTCGAAGCAGCCCTTCGTCTACCGGGCGGCGCCGCCGCAGTTCGACGCGCTCGATGCGGCCACCGCTTTCCGCGTGCTCAAGGGTAATCTGGACGCGCTCGGAGCCAGCCTGCCGATGCTCTACAAGCAATACACCGACCTGTGCGAACCCGGCGGGGCGCGTTTCCTCGCCTTCGGCGTCGACCCGGCCTTCAGCGACGCGGTCGACGGCCTGATCGAAGTGGACCTGCAACGCCTGCGCCCGAAGAAGCGCGAGCGCTATCTCGGCGGCGCGCCGCGCGCGGCCGAGTCCGGCACCGAACCCGTCGCCAGCGAGGCCGTGTCATGAGTCCTGCATCGATCACGCAATTGCCGGTACGCCGACGTGCCGTGTTCGTCTCCGACGTGCACCTGGGCGCCAAGCACTGCCACGCCGAGGAATTCGCCGACTTTCTGCAGAGCCTGCGTTGCGATCGCTTGTACTTGGTCGGCGACATCGTCGACCTGTGGTGGATGGCGCAGCGCCGCGCCGCCTGGGGTTCGGCCCAGTATCGAGTGGTCGAGGCGCTGCACGCGCTGGTGCGCGCCGGTACCGAACTGATCTATGTGCCGGGCAACCACGACCGCTCGATCCGCCGCTTCTGCGGCCTGGTGCTGCCGCGCATGCAGGTGCGGCGGCGTGCGATCCACCTGACCGCCGACGGCCGCCGCCTGCTGGTGACCCACGGCGACGATTACGACACGGTGACCCAGTTCGGCGGCATGCAGGAGAAATTCGGCGACTGGTTGTACGAGCGCATCCTGACCAGCAATCGCCTGACCAACCGCGTGCGTCGTCGCTTCGGTTTGCGCTACTGGTCGTTGGCGGATTTCCTCAAGCGCCAGAGCGGCGCGGCCGAGCGCTACATCTCGCGCTTCGTCCAGGCCGGCCTCGGCGACGCCAGCCGGCGCGGTCTCGACGGCATCGTCTGCGGCCATATCCACCGCGCCGCCTTGTTCGAACGCGACGGCTGCGTCTATGCCAACGACGGCGACTGGGTCGAAAGCCTGACCGCCCTGGCCGAAGACCCCGATGGCTCCCTGCGCCTGCTGGCCCACACCGGCGAGACCCTGGCGTTGTTGCCGGCGCGCGCGCCACGTCTGCTGCCGGGCGCATTGCCGCACGCGGCCTGAGCTAGCCCAGGGAAGCTCGATCTCGCTTTGCTCGCTCTCCCGCTTGCGGGAGAGGGCCGGGCTGAGGGCCGCCCAACGCCGCGCCCACCCCCGCGCCCCTCAATCGCCCGCGACCGCCCGCTTCAACGCCGCCCGCGCCAGCAAGCGCGTCGAATCCAGGGTCGGCAGCGGCGAGTTCTCGTCGCTGATGATCAAGGGGATCTCGGTGCAGCCGAGCACGACCGCGTCGCAGCCGGCGTGCTTGAACCGTTCGATGACCTGTTGGAAATACGCCACCGACTCGGGCTTGAAGCTGCCATAGACCAGCTCGTCCATGATGATGCGGCCGATCTGCGCGCGTTCTTCCGCGCTCGGGCGCATATAGTCCAGGCCCAGCGCTCCGAGTTTGTCCGGATAGACCTCGCTCTCGACCAGCCAGCGCGTGCCGGTGATGCCGATGCGGCGGAAGCCGCGTTCGGCCGCGCGCTGCGCCACCACCTGCGCGATATGCAGCCACGGCAGCGGCGAGCGCGCTTCGACGTAGGCCATGGCCTGGTGAATGGTGTTGTCGGGGCAGATCAGGAACCGAGCGCCGGCCGCGGCCAGCTTGCGCGCCGACGACAGCATCAGCTCGCCGACGCCGTCGAGGTCGCTTCGATCCAGGCAGCTCACGTAGTCGGCCAGGGAGTGGCTATGCAGGGAAATTTCCGGATGCGCATGCGGACCGAGCAGGCGCGCGCCCTCGGCGCAGATCGTCCGGTAGCACAGCGCCGCGCCCTCGGCCGAGCAGGCGACGATACCGATGGGCTGGGGCAGGGGGCGGTTGGGCATAGGGCGATTCCTGGCGGAGTTTCTGGGGGGCGGCGAGGCGATCGGTTCTCGGCAGGCTGATTATCGAGCAGCGCCGCAAGCGCTTCCAGGCAAGGCCGTGGGCCGTGCAGGGCGCCATCACAACGAAAAACAAACTCGCCGCCGCCGGCCCTGCGGTTAGCATTCGCGCATGGATTCCTTGACTCAAATCGTGCTCGGCGCGGCGCTGAGCGCCGCCATCGCGCCTGCCGGGCATCGCCGCGCGGCCTTGCTCGCGGGCGCCGCACTGGGCACCTTGCCCGACCTCGACGTCATCCCGGTCAACCTGTTCACCGCCGACCCGGTCGAACGCATGACCTGGCACCGCAGCCTCAGCCACTCGCTGCTGGTGTTGCCCTTCATCGCCTGGGCGATCTGGGCCTGGTGCCGCGAACGCGGCGGCCGCGTCGCGCAATCGCCCAAGCGCTGGTTCTGGGCGATGCAGGCGGCCTTGCTGACCCATCCGGTGCTCGATGCGTTCACCGTTTACGGCACGCAGCTGCTGTGGCCGCTGCCGGTCAAGCCGGTGATGTGGTCGAGCGTCTTCATCATCGACCCGCTGTACACGGTGTGGTTGCTGCTCGCCTGCGTGGTGGCCTGGTTCGCGCGCGAACGCAAGCTCGCGCAACCGGCGCTGGTGGTCGGCCTCGCATTGAGCTCGTTGTATCTGGGCGGCTCGCTGTGGGCCAAGTCGCGGGTCGAACAGGAGGCCGAGGCCGCATTGGCCAAGCTCGGGCTGGAGGACGCGCCGCGCTTCTCGGTGCCGATGCCGTTCAACACCCTGCTGTGGCGGGTGGTGGCGATGACGCCCGACGGCTTCGTCGAAGGCGAGCGTTCGCTGGTCGCCGATCGCGGGCCGATGCAGTTCCGCGCCTATGCTTCCGACGTGCAAGCCTATAGCCAGGTCAGCGGTTATCCGGCCGTGCACCGCCTGAAGTGGTTCAACCACGGCTTCATGAAAGCCGAACAGCGCGATGGCCGTTTGATCGTGACCGACCTGCGCATGGGCGCCGAGCCCGACTACAGCTTCCGTTTCGCGGTGGCCGAACGCGCCGCCGAGTCCTGGCGCGAGATTCCGCCGCAGCAACTGCAATGGCCCTGGGATGCGGCGCGCAAGCTGCCGGCGATGTGGGCGCGGATCTGGCGGGAGCCGGAGATCGTCGCCGACGCCCAGGCGCCCGCGCCGACCTCGATGCGCGCCGCGGCGATCCCGGCGCAAAGCCACAACGGCGGCATGCGCTGAGTCGCGGAGCAGGCGCCGCGCTCCATGCATCGGCGTCGCTCTAAACGATCTCGAAGCCGCTCGCGCCGCAGCGCGCCTGGCGGCTCAGGCCGCGACCGGCAGGTCCGGCGCGACGCCCGCGACCAGCGCGTCGAAGTAATCGCGGGTCAAGCGCAACTGCAGTTCGGCGGTGTCGGCGCGATTGACCACGGCGCGGAAAGCGGTGTTCTCGGGGCGGTCCTTGGCGTACCAGCCCAGGTGCTTGCGGGCGATGCGCACGCCCGAGACTTCACCGTAGAACGCATGCAGGTGTTCGAGATGGCCGAGCAGGATGTCGCGCACTTCGGCCAGGGTCGGCGGCGCCAGTTCTTCGCCGTGCGCCAGGTAGTGGGCGATCTCGCGAAAGATCCACGGCCGCCCCTGCGCGGCGCGCCCGACCATGACCGCGTCGCAGCCGGTGTGGGCGAGGACGAAGGCGGCCTTGTGCGGCGAATCGATGTCGCCGTTGGCGATCACCGGGATCGACAGCGCCGCCTTGATCGCGGCGATGGTGTCGTACTCGGCGTTGCCGGTGTACTGCTGGTCGCGGGTGCGGCCGTGCACGGCGAGTGCGGCGATGCCGGCGTCCTCGGCGATGCGGGCGATGTTGGGGGCGTTGCGCTGGTCGTGGTCCCAGCCGGTGCGGATCTTCAGGGTGACCGGCACGTCGACCGCCTTGACCACGGCCTCGACGATGCGCCCGACCAGGGCCTCGTCGCGCATCAGCGCCGAGCCGGCCCAGGCGTTGCAGACCTTCTTGGCCGGGCAGCCCATGTTGATGTCGACGATCTGGGCGCCGTGGTCGACGTTGTAGCGGGCCGCGTCGGCCATGATCTGCGGCACCGTGCCGGCGATCTGCACGCTGATCGGGTCGGGCTCGCCGTCGTGGTCCATGCGGTGGCGCGACTTGGCCGTAGTCCAGAAGCGCGGGTCGCTGGTGGTCATCTCGGACACGCACAGGCCCGCGCCCAGGCGCTTGCTCAGCACCCGGAAGGGCTTGTCGGTGACCCCGGCCATGGGCGCGAGGATCACGCGCGGCATGAGGGAGTAAGGGCCGATGCGCATGGGCGGCATTGTAAGCCACCCTGCGCGCGGGCCTGCTCGGGCCGTCCGTGGCCGGCCGCTCGCAGCCGGCCGCGAGGGGCCGGTCTGCCGAGGCGGAGCTCGTTCAGGCGGTGGGGTCGTCCACGGCCGCGGTCGGGGCGTTCAGCCTGACCGAGGCGACGCCTTTTTCGAGCGCGCCGTTGCTGGAGTACAGCTCGCTGGTGCCGACGATCTCGCCGTTGCCCGCCTTGAGCACGAAATAGGGACGGTCGTTGGACGAGGTTTTGCGCTCGTAACGGGCGTCGTTCTGGCTGTTGGTGCGCACCGCCTCGATGCCGTTGATGCACGAGGGCTTGGCCTTGTAGCCCTCGCTGCTGAGGATGGGCTCGCCGTTGCCGGCCTTGAGGACGAACTGGAATTCGCCGTTGCTGCGCTTGCTGATCAAGAACCTGCCTGCCATTTTCGTTCCCTCGGTTAGCCGCCTGCGGCGGACGTGTGACATCCGGTTACACGTCGATAGAACGCGGTTGTGAACCCGATCCGGCCGCAGGCCGCGACCGCCGGTCGGCGGAGCCGGGCGCGGGCCGCCTCAGAAGTCGTAACGCACGCTCGCCGTCACGTTTCGCTCCTCGCCGTAGTAGCAGTACAGCAGGCTGGCGCACGAGGGCACGTAGCGCTTGTCGAGCAGGTGGTTGGGTCGGCGTGGCGAGCGTTCAGCGATTGCGGCGCCGGCGCCAGAACAAAAAGCCGGTGACGAGCAGGAACGGCGGCGCCAGGCCGGTCAGCGCGATCAACCATTGCCAGGTGCGTCCGCCGACGAAACCGCCGTGCAATGGATAGATCGATTCGTAGCTGCGCGTGCCGAGTCCTTGCCGGGTCGCATCGAGGGTGCCGATCAATCGGCCCTGATAGGGATCCAGCCAGACCATGCTGCGTCCGACCGGATGCCATTCGTCGACGGCGCGACTGCGGATCGCGATCAGGCCGCTGCCGGCCTTGGGCAGGCTGATCCGGCTCAGGCGCGCGCCGGCGAGCGGGCCGTCCGCCGCGACCGCGGCCTCGGCCGCGTGCAAGGTCGCGGCCCAGTCGATCGGTGCGTCGCGCGCTTCCAGCTTGGGCGGCTTGCGCGGCTTGGCGTCGCCGAAGGCCGCACGCAGGCCGTCGCGCACCACATCGTCGTAGACCATCGACACGCCGGTCAGCGCTGCCAGCAGGGTCAACGGCAGCAGCCACAGGCCGATGCCGCGATGCCAGCTGAGCCAGCGCCGGGTCGGCGGCCCGCGGTACCACTTCAGGCTCGCCGCCAACGCTTTCCAGCGCGGCCACCACAGGTACAGGCCGCTGGCGAGCAGGAACACCGCGGCCAGGCCGACCACGCCGAGCACTTGCTCGCCGGTCTTTCCAGCGAGCAGATGGATATGCAGGTCGCGCAGCCACAGCAGCAGGTCGTTATCGGTATTGCGCAGCAACAACAGCTCGCCGCTGGCCGGATCGAAGTAGCGGCGTTCGTTGTCGGGGAAATAGGCCTGCCACACCGGCAAGGCCGCGGTGGGCAGGTCGATCGAACTCATGCCCTGGGTCTGCCAGTGGCCGACGATGCGTTCGAGCGCCCGTCCGCGTTGCTCCGCGCTCGGCAAGGCGTGCTCGGCGAGTTGCGGATAGGCCAATATCAGCAACTCGCGCTGGAACGCGAGCACGGTGCCCGACAAAGCGACCACGGCGAACAGCAGACCGGCGCTGAGGCCGAGCCACAGGTGCAGCCACTTCAGCGCCGTGCGCAGGCGCGAACGCAGCGAAACATGGGCCTGGCGGTGCGACATGCTGGGCGGGCCGGAAACGGATTCAGAAGCGATATTGCCAGCTCGCGCTCAACACGCGGCCGCGGCCGGCGACGTAGGTGTCGTTGCGCGGCGTGCTCTGCGAGTAGTAGGTCACGTACTGTTCGTCGAGCAGGTTCTCCACGCCGAGGTTGAGCTGGCCGGCCGGCAGCTTGAAGCGGGCCTGCAGGTCGAGCGTGGTGTAGCCATCGGTGCTGGCCACGCGCACGCCTTTGAGGTCGAAGTCGCGGTCCAGCGAGCGGCTGCCCTGCAGGCGTGTGGAGATATTCTCGCTCCAGCTGTGATCCCAGAACGCGATGATGCGGTCGGGGCTGATGTTGATGCCGGGCAGGTCGCTGTCGACGCGATCGTCGCCGTCGCTGTCGTAGCGGCCTTCGGCGCCGGCGTAGCCCAGGCCGACGCGGCCGGCTTCGGAGAAGCGGAAGGCGAAGTTGGCTTCGACGCCGCGGATCTCGGTGCGCTCGCGCACGACGTTATAGCTCTGGGTGTTGCGGTCGAAGGCCAGGCGCGAGCCGAGGTCGGAGTCGGACCAGTACGCCGCCACGTGCGCGACCCACCGGCCGTCGTCGAAGTCCAGGCCGACCTCACGGTTGTCCGACACCACCGGCGACAGGTCGACCAGGTTGTCGACGCGCTGGTTCGGCGCGGTGATGCCGCGCAGCACGCGGCCGATGTCGGCGACGGTGTAGCCCTCCGAGTACGAGGCGTAGAACTTCAGCGCATCGCTGGCTTCCCAGACCGCGCCGAAGTTCGGCAGGGTCTTGCTGGTCTTGGGCGAGCCGCCTTCGACGAAACGGCTGCCGCCGGCGTTGGCCGGGATCGTGTTGAAGTCGTCGACCTCGAGCCGGCCGCGCTCGTGGCGCACGCCGCCGGTCAGCATCACTTTGTCGGCGACCCACCATTCGGCCTGGACGAACGGCGACCAGGATTCGTACTGCGTCTCGGGCACCCATTTCAGGCCGCTGACGACCAGTTCCTGGTAGGTCGTGTCGCGCCCCCAGTCGAGGCCGAGGGTGACGCGCAGGCGCTGGTCGAACAGATTGTCGCGCGACCAGCTGAACTTGCCGCCGAGTTTTTCCGAGACGTTCTGCGACTGGTCCCACCAATGCAGGTCGCGGCCGTCGCGCCAGAAGTCTTCCCAGTCGGTGGCGCCGTACAGGCCCTTGAAGTCGACCCAGTACAACTGCGCCTGCAGATAACCGCCGGCCACGGACTTGTCGGTGTAGTCGAGCACCAGCGAGGTCGAGCGGTTGCGCGCGCCCTGGCCCTCGCGGCTGCCGCGCGCGGAGGTGGCGAGGCGGCCGCTGCGGATATCGCCGTTCACGGTGATGTAGTCGTTGTTGCCTTCGAGCTCGTAGCGATTGGCGGTGAGCTGCAGGCGGCGCTGCTCGTCGAGGTCCCAGCCGGCCTTGGCGAACAGATTATGACTGCGCGCGTCCATCAGGTCGCCCTGGATGTCGTTGACCGCGATCGCGTCGCCATTGCCGTCGTAATACAGACCTTCGCTGGCGAAGGAGACGCCGCCGACGAAGTCGAACGCGCCGTGGCGGGTGCCGAACAGATACGAGCCGCGATAGCCGCTGCCGTCGCTCTGGCTCGGCAGCGCGGTGCTGGCGCCGAGGCTGAGCTCGTGGAAGCTTTCGCCGTCCTGGCGCGGCGCGCGCTTGGTGATGATGTTGATGATGCCGCCGGACGCGCCGAGGCCCTGCAGCGCATTGGCGCCGTGGATCACTTCGATGCGTTCGATCATCGCCGGGTCGATGGTGTGGCCGTCGCGACCGCCCTCGCGCAGCGGCGTGGACTGCGGCACGCCGTCGATCAGATACAGCGGCTTACGCCCACGCAGGGTTTCGCCGCCGTTGGTGAGCTTCTGTCGCGACGGTGCGAACGAGGGAATCAGGTTGGCCAGGACCTGCGAGATGTCCTGGGTCACGGCCAACTGCTGGCGCAGCTGTTCCTGGTCGATCACGGTGATCGTATTGGCCAGCGCGGCCTCGGAGTTCGGCATGCGGCTGGTGCTGGCCGAAACGGTGACGCGGTCGATGTCCTTGGCCTCGTCGGCGTGGGCGACGGGCGCGGCGAGGGTCGCCAGCAGTGCGCTGGAGAGGAACGAGAGACGGGGCATGCGGGGTAGGCCTGAGAACTGCGACAGGATTCGCATGTTAATGCGAACCATTCTCAAACAAAAGGGTGGGGCTTGGTTTTTCCCTTGAGGGGGCCGGATGGGGCGTTTCGCGCCCCCTCCGAGGGGCTACAGCCTCTGTAGGAGCGGCGTGAGCCGCGGCCAAGGGATGCGCATGGGCAACGACGCCGATGCCATTCATCGAAGCCGCGCGCTTTCGCGAAGGGTAGGAGCGGCGCAAGACGCGACCAAGGGATGGTAGAGACGTATCGCCGTCGTCATTGATCGAAGCGACGAACTGTCGCGGGGTAGGAGCGGCGCGAGCCGCGACCGCGCAACAGGCGGTTGCTGCGCTTCTCACCGTAGAGCTGTGGGGCAAGATCTAAAGCTTCCGCCCGCTAACGCGGCCGGGTTACTTTCTTTTGCTAAGCCCAAAAGAAAGGTAACCAAAGAAAAGGGCTCTCCTTGCAAGGGCACAGGCCACGAGTTCGCAGCTAGCGCCGGGATTTTTCGATAGGACGTCCTTGTCCTATCGAAAAACGGCGCACGTCCTGTGCGCCGCCCTCCGGGTCTACGGTTGCATCGCAAGCTCGTTGCTGCGCCAAGCTTTCATGGCAACAGCAACAGCAACAGCAACAGCAACAGCAGCAATAGTGGCTAAATCGCCGTTGCTGTTGCCGTGCGTCGCCTCGCACTGGCGAAGGCAATCGAATACCCAGAGGGCGGCCTGCATGGATGCAGGCCGTTTTTCATCGGGACAGGGATGTCCCGTATGTAGATCCCTGCGTCGGCAACGATCGTGCGGGCCTGTGATTCAAAACAAAGCATTTTTCTTTGGTTACCTTTGACCGAAGGGAATCCAGACGGACTTTTGTTGCTTATGACAAAAGAAAGTAACCCGCCGCTTTAGTGGCGGAAGCTCTTAGCGTTTGATCTAGATATTGATCTTGCTTCAGAGAGGCGCCGCAAGACCGTCGCAGCGTGGTCGCGGCTTGCGCCGCTCCTACCCTCGCGAAAGCACACGGCTTCGATGACCGATATGAGCGCTGTCGCCGCAGCGCGTCCCGCGGTCGCGACTGACGTCGCTCCTACAGAGGTCTTGGACAGTAGCGACGTGAGGCCATAGCGACGATGTCGCGGCTCGCGCCGCTCCTACCCTTCCAGGTAAACCCGTCTGGCTTAGAGACGCGCCGCCGTCGGCCGCAAACCGCTCAGCCGAACCGCGCGCGGACTTCGGCGTCGCGCGGCATCGCCGCGGCCGCGCCGACGCGTTCGGTCGACAGGCCGGCGTAGCGGTTGGCGTAGGCGACATGCGCCGCGAACGGGGCCTCGCCGGGGGTTGCGAGCGAGGCGGCGAGGGCGCCGTTGAAGGCGTCGCCGGCGCCGGTGGTATCGATCGCCTTGACCGCTGCCGCGGGGCAGCGGTAGTACGCGCGGTCGTCGCCGTGCAGGGCGCCGTCGGCATGGGATACGAAGCAGCCGGCCTTGCCCAGGGTCACGATCACGCTGCCATGCCCAAGGAGGCGGCGGCAGTGCGCGTGCAGCTCGGCGTCGGGCAGGGCGCTCAGGCTGTCGGGATCGAGCGCGCTGCCGGTGCGCAGGCGCAGTTGCGCGCAGAACTCGGTTTCGTTCGGGGTGATCACGTCGGCCAGCGCCCACAGCGCGTCGCTGGCGACGGCGTCGGCCGGGGCCGGGTTGAGCAGGGTCAGGGCGCCGATGCGGCGCGCCGCGGCGAACGCGGCTGCGGCCGATTCGACCGGCGTCTCCAATTGGCTCAACACCACCTGCGCGGTGCCGAGCAGGGCGTCGTGGCCGTCGACGAATTCCGCCGACAACTCGGCATTGGCGCCGGGGCCGATGACGATGGTGTTGCGGCCGTCGGCGTCGACGTAGATGCCGGCGGTGCCGGTCGGCGCGTCGCTGCGCAGATCGCGCAGGTCGACGCCGTCGGCGGCGGCGAGCGCGCGTGCGAGCTGGCCGCCGGTGTCCTCGCCGAGCGCGCAGACGAAGCTCGTCTGCGCACCGGCGCGCACGGCCGCGGTGGCCTGGTTGAAGCCCTTGCCGCCGGGACCGGTGTGGTAGGTGCCGGCGAGGGTTTCGCCGGGCTGCGGCAGCGCGGCGAGGGACCAGACGTGGTCGACGTTGAACGAGCCGACGACGACGACGCGACCTGCGGTGGCTTGGCTCATGGGCTTAGGCGGAGAAGTGGGTCAGCACGCCGGCGATGGTCGCGGTCATGAAGGTCGCGATCGAACCGCCGAGCACGGCGCGCAGGCCGAAACGCGCGAGGTCCTGGCGACGCTCCGGGGCCAGGCCGCCGATGCCGCCGATCTGGATCGCGATCGAGCTGAAGTTGGCGAAGCCGCACAGGGCGTAGGTGGCGATCAGACGGCCTTCGTCGCTGAGGGCGACGCCGGCGACCTTGCCGTTGACGATGTCGGCCAGGTGGGTATAGGCCACGAACTCGTTGAGCACCACCTTCTCGCCGATCAGGCCGCCGACTACGTTGGCGTCGGCCCAGGGCGTGCCGATCACCCAGGCGATCGGCGCCAGCAGGAAGCCGAGCAGGGTCGACAGGTCGGTCGGCTTGCCGATCGCTGCGGCCAGGCCGGTCTGTTCGCCGATCCAGGTCAGCGGCGCGTTGACCAGCGCGATCAGGGCGATGAAGGCCAGCAGCATCGCGCCGATATTGAGCGCCAGGCGCAGGCCGTCGCCGGCGCCGGCAGCGGCGGCGTCGATGATGTTGGCGGTGTTCTTCTCGACTTCCATCTTGACCGTGCCGCGGGTCAGCGGCTCACCGGTCTCGGGAACGAGGATCTTGGCGATCACCAGGGTCGCCGGCGCGGCCATGATCGAAGCGGCCAGCAGGTGTTTGGCGTAGAAAGCCTGGGCGTCCTGGTCGCCGGCGCCGAGCATGCCGACGTAGGCGGCGAGCACGCCGCCGGCGATGTGGGCCATGCCGCCGATCATCATCGTGATCAGCTCGGATTCGGTCATTTTGGGGATGTACGGCCGTACGGTCAGCGGCGCTTCGGTCTGGCCGATGAAGACGCTGGCGCAGACGCTGGTGGTCTCGGCGCCGGACACGCGCATCACCTTGGTGATCGCCCAGGCCATCGCCCTCACCACCGCCTGCATCACGCCGAGGTGGTAGAGCACGCCCATCAGGGCCGAGAAGAAGATGATCGTCGGCAGCACCTGGAAGGCGAAGATGAAGCCGAATTTGCTGACGTCCATGAGGTCGCCGAAGATGAACTTCGAGCCGGCGCCGACGAACTCCAGCACGTGCACGAAGCCCTTGCCGATCGCGTCGAACACGTCCTTGCCGCCCGGCACCAGCAGCACCACCGAGGCGAACGCGATCTGCAGGGAGATGCCGATGGCGACCAGTTTCCAATCGACCGAACGGCGGTTGACCGAGAACACCCACGCAATGCCGACGAGCACCGCCAAACCGAACAGGCCGAAGGCCACGCGCGTAATCGAATCCACTCCACTCTCCCCGGGCGCCGGAGCCCCGGCGGCTTGTTAGCGACTTATTAATCGGGGCAGCCTAGTGCAGTGACGGCGCCAGCGGCAAGCTGCGCCGCCGGGCTTGCCAGGGCCGGCTCGTTCAGATATCGCGGGCGACCACGCGATTGCGGCCGGATTGCTTGGCCCGCTGCAGGCGCAGGTCGGCGCGGCGGAGCAGGCGCGAGAGGTCGCCGCCTTCCTGCGGAAACGTCACCAGGCCGGCGCTGAAGCTCAGCCACAGCGGCTCGGCGCCGCGGCCGGGCTCGAACGGGCGCTCGGCGACGGTGCGGCGGATCGCGTCGACTTCCTCGAAGGCGGTGCCCAAGGGTTTGCGCATCACCAGCAGGAATTCGCCGCCGCTCAGGCGGACCAGCCATTCGCTGGGTTCGGCCTGTTCGCGCAGCACCGCGACCAGGTGGCGCAGACTGCGGTCGCCGAGGCGGTGGCCGTAGTCGTCGTTGATGCGTTTGAAATGGTCCAGGTCGATCAAGGCCAGGGTCAGGCTGCCGCCATCGCGGCGCACGGTGTCGAACAGGCGCGGGATGCGGTGGGTCAGCCAGGTACGGTTCGGCAGCCGGGTCAGGCCGTCGGTGCCGGACATCTCGATCAGGCGCTGCATCCGGTACACGACCATCGAGGTGGCGATGGTCACCATCGCCAGCAGGACGATGCGCTGCGACTGGCTGCCGACGGTGACCGCGCCGTAATCGCTGGACATCAGCTCTTCCGGCGAGTCGGCGGCGGCGAATACGGCCACGATCAGCACAGCGTACTGGAGCAGGGCGAGCAGGCCGGCGAACAGGGTGACGCGGCCGTCGCTGCGCAGCGCGGTCATCAGGATCGCGAACAGATAGCCGCACCAGACGATCAGGCTGTTGAGCCCGGCCGGCAGGTGCTGGGCCGCGAGCGCTGCCAGGACCAGGGTGGTGGCGGTGACGTCGAAGCCGGCAGTGGTGAAGGGCAGCCAGCGGTAGCGGCGCTGGCGCCGGGCCAGGGCCAGCCACAGTTGCGAGAACACGTTGACGAAGACCGCCCCGCCCAGGCCGATCATGGTTTCCTTGACGCTGCCGCCACCGATCGCGTTGAACAGCGGCAACAGCAGCAGCATCGCGGCGAGCACCGCGCGCAGTCGCGCCACCAGCAGTTCGCCGCCGGCGCCGATCTCCAGCATGATTTCGTCCGGCCGCAGCAACAGCGCCACCAGTACGCCGCGCAACCTTCCGCCGATGCCGTGCATCCCTACGCGATCCCCTTGCCGTCCGCGGCGAGCATAGCGCGAGAGCCGGTCGCCCGGCTCCTGCGTGAGCGAGGGTGAGGCGGCCGGTCAGCCGATTCCGCGCACCGCGACCCAGATCGCCAGTGCCGCGAACACGGTCGCGGCGACGTAGCGCGCGGTTTTCAACGGCAGGCGGTCGGCGAAGCGGCTGCCGAGCAGCGCCACCGGCACGTTGGCGAGCAGCATGCCGACGGTGGTGCCGGCGATCACCGCCCATAGCGGTTCGTAGCGGGTCGCCAGCAGCACGGTGGCGACCTGGGTCTTGTCGCCGATCTCGGCGAAGAAGAAGGCGATGGTGGTGGCGAGGAAGGCGCCGCGCGCCGAGAACTGCGGCTCGTCGTCGAGCCGGTCGGGCTTGAGCGTCCACAGCGCGACCGCCAGGAAGCTCGCCGCGACGATCCAGTGCAGCACCTGCGGCTGCAGCCACTGCGCGACCAGGGTGCCGAACCAGGCGGCGAGGGCATGGTTGAGCAGGGTGGCGACGAGGATGCCGGCGATGATCGGCCAGGGTTTGCGGAAGCGCGCGGCCAGCAGCAAGGCGAGCAACTGGGTCTTGTCGCCGATTTCGGCGAGCGCGACGGTGCCCGTCGAGACGAGGGTGGTGACGACCGAGGCCGGGAGAAAGGACAGATCCATGACAACTCCGGGGTCGGGCATTCGCGTGGACGCGAAGGCGGACGATGCACGGCCCGACCCGGGTTGCGCGCAACGCCTGCCTTCGGTCTTGCCCGTGGTCGCTAGCGCTCGGCGATGGGTCGTGGACCCGGATCGTTCGCGCTGGCTGCCGCTCATGCGCCATGGCCGGTGGGCCAAGTGTGTTGACGCATGTCCCCGCGGGCCTTGGCGGCTGCGGGTGGGCTACTCCCCGGAGGAGGAAAGTGGGGCGGATTGTAGCTGGATCGAGGGGAAGGGTGGGGAATGAGAATCTTTCGCTGTTGGGGGCTGTAGCGGTTCGTTGCCGCTAACCCGCTAACCCGCGCTTCCGCAATTCGGCAACCCGCCCCCGCGATTCCCGATTCGCAGGCTATGCGCTTGTGCGCGGTCAGCGATGTTTCCCGTGCTCGGCGTGTTGGCTTTTAGGGTAGGAGCGGCGCAAGCCGCGACCGCGTCGTCTCAATCTCGCGTCGTTCCCGGCCGTAGCCTCTGTAGGAGCGGCGTAAGCCGCGACCGCGCAGCTGGCGGTTGCGGGCTTCTTGCCGCAGAGCGGTGAAGCCACATCAATTGCAAAGCTTCCGCCCGCTCACGCGGCCGGGTTACTTTCTTTTGCTAAGCCCAAAAGAAAGGTAACCAAAGAAAAGGGCTTTCCTTGACGAAGCTCCCCTGCGAGTTCGCAGCGCGCGCGGGGATTTTCCGATAAGACATCCTTGTCTTATCGGAAAACGCCGCACGTCCTGTGCGGCGCCCTCTGGGTCTACGGTCGCATCGCAAGTTCGGAACTGCGCCAAGCTCTCCACGGCAACGGCAACGGCAACGGCAACGGCAACGGCAACGGCAACGGCAACGGCGAATCTCGCTCTAAGGGTAGGAGCGGCGCGAGCCGCGACCACGCAACCCTGATCGCCCGCGCCGGTCGCCGCGGATCGCGGTCGCGGCTCGCGCCGCTCCTACAGGGGATGGCGACGCCGCAATCTGGTTCCCTCGTTGGCTACGGCTACGGCTACGGCTTCAGCTTCAGCTTCAGCTTCAGCTTTGGCTTGGGCTTGGGCTTGGGCTTGGGCTTTGCGCCGCCGAGCACTCGCGAAGGCCATCGGAGACCCGGAGGGCGGCGCGCAGGGATGCGCGCTGTTTTTCATCGGGACAGGGATGTCCCGTATGAAAAATCCCCGCGTCGGCATCGAGCCTGCGGGCCCTTGATTCAAAGAGAAGCATTTTTCTTTGGTTACCTTTCTTTTGTTGCTTTAGACAAAAGAAAGTAACCCGCCGCTTTAGTGGCGGAAGCTTTTGGCGTTTGATCTAGATCTTGATTTGGTTAGAGCGATGCGCCGCAAGCCATCGCGGCGCCTATCCATGTCGGCGTCAAATGCACCGACCGCAACAAACACGGTCACTGCGAACACGGACTCTCGACGTTCTCGTCCGCATACAACGAGGCGAAGCCGGCCGGCATCACGCGCGGCATGCGTTGCAACGGCGGTTTAAGGGTCGGGAAGTAGTCGCGTTGCCATTGCGCGGCCAGGGCGACGGCGGCCGGTTCCAGTGCGGCATGGCGCGCTTCCGGGCGGTCGGCGGGCTTGCCGGAGAGACGGCCGATCAGCAGGCGCATGGCGCGGGCCTTGGTCGGGTCGTTCGGGATCAGGCCGGTGATCGGCGAGGAGTTGTCGCTGTAGCCGACCATCAGGTCGAACACCGAGGGCAGGTAACCGGCTTCGAACGAGAGCTGCATCATGTTGCCGGCTTCCGCGCGCCAGCGGTCGAACTCGGGCGTGCCCATGCGCGAGTAGTCGATCAGCACCGAGTCGCCGCGGGCGTAGCGGTACATCGCTTCGGGTTCGCCGGCGAGGGCGGCCTGGCGCAGGTAATGGTTGCCTTGTTTCCAGGCATCGGCAGGCGCACTGCGGCATTCGGCGACCATGTGCCGCGCGCGGTTTTCGAGTTTGCTCATGTAGGCGCGTTGCTCGGCCGGCATGTCCGGACGGGCGTTGTCGTCGGCCGCGGCCAGCACCTGCTCGGCGGCGGACAGGTCGGTGCAGCGCAGCAGCTCCATGCCGAGCTGGCAGGAGGCGCGGCTGTCGCCGGCGTCGGCGCGGTTCTTCAGCTCGGCCAGGGCCGGGTTGCGGTAGTCGCCGGCGGCGGGCTGGATCTTGCGCGGCGTGGCGGCGGCCGGTGCGGTGTCGGTCGCCTCGGGCGCGTCGTCGGCGATATCGGCCTGGATGGCGTCGGGTTCGGGCATCGCCGGCGCCGGCGTGCGCAGGCGCCATAGTTGCCAGGCCAACAATGCGACCGCGATCGCGATGAAGATCACGATCAGGCCTCGGGTTTTCAGGTTCGTCGTCGCCACATGCAGTCCTTTGTCGCATCGTCCAGGGGCGTAGCATGACCGCAGTCACCGCTCAGATTGGAGTGCATCCATGCAGTACCGTCGCCTCGGTTCATCCGGCCTCCAGATTTCGGCGCTGTCGTTCGGCGCCTGGGTCACCTTCGGCGCGCAGATCGGCCGCGACACCGCCCGCGAGCTGATCGCCGCGGCCTGGGACCACGGCATCAATTTCTTCGACAACGCCGAAGGCTATGCCAACGGCGAGGCGGAGCGGGTGATGGGCGAGGCGATCGCCGATCTTCGCCTGCCGCGCGACGGCTACTGCGTGTCGAGCAAGGTCATGTTCGGCTCAGTCGAGGAGCCGGGTCCGACCCAGAAGGGATTGTCGCGCAAGCATGTCACCGAAGCCTGCCACGACGCGCTGCGTCGGCTGCGTGTCGAGCATCTCGATCTGTACTACTGCCATCGTCCCGACCCGGACGTGCCGGTCGAGGAAACCGTGTGGGCGATGGATGCGCTGATCCGCCAGGGCAAGGTCTTGTACTGGGGCACTTCGGAATGGCCGGCAGCGCTGATCCGCGAGGCGCACAAGGTCGCCCGCGCTCATCATCTGCATGCGCCGACCATGGAGCAGCCGCAGTACAACCTGCTGCATCGCGAGCGGGTCGAACTGGAATACGCGCCGCTGTATGCGGAACTCGGCCTCGGCACGACGATCTGGTCGCCGCTCGCCTCGGGCTTGCTGACCGGCAAATACCGCGACGGCATTTCCGCGCAAAGCCGGCTCGGCCAGGCCGACCAGCAATGGTTGCAGCGGATCGTGCTCGGCAGCTCGGACCAGCGGCGGCCGCAACGCGCCGACGCCTTCGTCGCGGTCGCGCGCGAGCTCGGCGCGGAGCCGGCGCCGTTGGCGATCGCCTGGTGCCTGCGCAACCCGCACGTCTCCAGCGTGATCCTCGGCGCCAGCCGCACCGAGCAACTGCTGCAGAACCTGCAGGCGCTGGACTGGGTCGATCGCATCGACGAGGCCGGTTGGCAGCGGGTGGAGCGCGCGACGGCCTGACGCGGCTTGAGTTGGGTGAGGGGCGGACCGCGCATGACCGGGGTCGCAGAACCGGCGGTTGGGGTGTTGACTGTCAAATGAGAATCATTATCATTCTTGTCGAGCCCACCCCCAACGAGCCACCGTCATGTCTCTGCGCAATCCGGTGCTGCAACTGAAACCCCGTAGCGATCGTCCCCTGGCTGCCGTCGCGGCGCCCGTCGCCGTGCCCTCCATCGCTTCGGCCTCGGCGGCCTCGGCCGTCGTCGCCGCCGCCCAGGGCGTCCTGGTCGAAAGCACGGCCTTGCTTCGTGGCGCGCGTGAAGTGTTGATCCGCCATGGCGGCGAGGTCTATCGCTTGCGTCACACCCGCAACGACAAGCTGATCCTTACGAAGTAATCCTGCGATGCAGTTCCGCGTAACACCGCGATCGGCGTAATCCAAGTAACCCGGCGATTGGCGCGGTCCAGCCAAGCCCGTCCCGCCCCATCCGTTCTTTGAATGGGAATGGCGGATCGATGTTTGGATCGATGTCTGGACCTATGGGTCCATCGACGGCCCCAGGCCGATCGCAACGCAACGCCCGCGTCATCCGCCATACCGCGCTCCCGGCAGGAGGGCGGTATGGCGCGTCGGCTCCGGCCGACCCGCCAGCACCTTCTCTCTCAAGGCTGCCAGCCCTCCGCTTTGCACAGTCGTTGCAACGGACGCCCGCTCGCCTCGGCCAATCCATTACCGAGTCCGACCGAATGTCCTGCGTTCTTACTACTGCTGTGCCCGCTCGTTCCACTTCCCCGTCCCTGCGCGTACCGGCGCGCTGCGCGCTCGCCCTGGCCTTGTTGCTGGCTCTTCCGGCAGTCGCCGCCGCGGCCGATGCCGCCGACAGCGCCGACGTCAACGAACTCCAGCGCGTCGTGGTCAGCGCTACCCGCACCGAGCGCGCCGTCGAGGACGTGGCGGCGACAGTCGGCGCGATCGACCGCGAACGCATGGACCGCGAGCTGGTCCGCGACCTGAAGGACCTGTTCCGCTACGAACCGGGCATCGAAGTCGGCGCCAACAGCGAGCGCTTCGGCCTCGGCGACATCCGCATCCGCGGCCTCGGCGGCAACCGCGTGCGGGTGTTGGTCGACGGCATCTCGGTGTCCGACAGTTTCTCGATCGGCAGCTTCTCCAACGCCGGGCGCAATTTCGTCGACCTCGATACGGTCAAGGAAGTCGAGGTCGTGCGCGGCCCGAGTAGCGCCCTGCACGGTTCCGACGCGCTCGGTGGCGTGGTGTCGTTCGTGACCAAGGATCCGGCCGACTACCTCAAGGACGGTGCCGGCAGCTACTTCGGCCTCAAGGCCGGTTACGACGGCAAGAACGAAAGCCTGTTCGGCGGCGCCACCGCGGCGTTCGGCGGCGAGCGCTGGTCGGGCCTGGTCGTGCTCAATCATCACCAGGGCGAGGAGACCGGCAACCAGGGCGGAAACGCCGCGCTGGACGCACGCCGCACCCGCCCCAACCCGCAGAGCAACGAAGGCCGCAGCCTGCTGACCAAGCTGGTGTACGCGCCCAGCGACCGGCAGCGCTTCCGCCTGACCGTGGAAGGCAGCGAAGACCAGACCGATACCCAGGTCTTCAGCGCCCGCGGCACCGCCTTGTCGATGCCGGGCGCGCCGCAGGTGCGGGTGTTGTCGCAGACCGGCGACGACCACCAGACCCGCGCACGGGTCGCGTTCGCGCACGAAATCGACAGCCTCGACAGCGTGCTGGCCGATTCGCTGCGCTGGCAGGTCTATCGCCAGGACAGCGAGACCACCCAGCGCACTCGCGAGCAGCGCGTCAGCGTGATCGGCGGTCGCGAAGTCAGCCCGACCCTGCGCCTGCGCGAGTTCGATTTCGACCAACGCGTGTACGGCGCCGAGGCCACCGCGCACAAGGATTTCGCGACCGGCGCCGTCGAGCACACGCTGACCTACGGTTTCGAGTACGAGGACACCGAATTCCGGCAGAAGCGCGACGGCCGCGCGGTCAACCTGACCACCGGCGCGGTCAGCAGCGTGATTTCGCCCGATACCTTCCCGGTGCGCGATTTCCCGGTCAGCAAGACCCGCAACGCCGGCGTGTTCGTGCAGGACGAGATCCGCTTCGCCGACGGCGAGTTCCGCCTGGTGCCGGCGGTGCGCGTGGACCGTTACGAACTGCGTCCGCAGCAGGACCCGATCTGGAACGCCGACAACCCGGGGGTGAAGATCAGCGACCTCAGCAAGACCAGCGTTTCGCCCAAGCTCGGCGCGGTTTGGCACTTCGCCCAGGACTGGTCGCTGTTCGGCGGTTACCAGCGCGGTTTCCGCGCGCCGCCCTACAACGACGTCAACCTGGGCTTCACCAATCTGCAGTTCGGCTACACCGCCATCCCGAACCCGGACCTCAAGCCCGAAACCAGCGACGGCTACGAGCTCGGCCTGCGCTTCAGCACCGCGGCCGCCTATGCGCAGTTGTCGGTGTACTCCAACGACTACAAGGACTTCATCGAATCCAACCGCCAGGTCAGCGCGCCGCCGCAGACGCCGTTGATCGTGTTCCAGTCGCAGAACGTCGCCAAGGCGCGCATCCGCGGCGTCGAGCTGCGCGGCGGGGTCGACTTCGGCCAGCTCTCCGACCGTCTCGCCGGTTGGTCGCTGCGCGGCGCGGCGGCCTGGAGCGAGGGCGAGGACAAGACCGCCGACCGGCCGCTGGAGTCGATCGCGCCGTTGACCGCTACGCTCGGCGTGGCCTACGACCGCGAAAGCTGGGGCGTCGAACTCGCCGGCCGTTTCGCCCACCGCAAGACCGACCTGCCGGCGCCGAACCGCTTCGCCACGCCCGGTTACGGCGTGCTCGATCTGCTCGCGCACTGGGACTTCGCGCCCGGCGCCAAGTTCAACGTCGGCGTGTTCAATCTCGCCGACAAGAAGTATTGGGACGGCGCCAATCTGCCCGGCCTCAGTGCCGGCAGTACCATCGTCGACCGCTACACCGCGCCCGGCCGCAACCTCGGCATGAGCGTGGCGGTGAGCTGGTAAGCCATGCGCGCGCCGTCGCCGACCGCCACGCTCGACCGCGCCGGCTTGCCGGCGCCGGAACGCTTGGCGGCGGTCGCGACGGTGTTGTGCGTATATCCCTCGCGCCATCGCGACGCCCTCGACGGCTGGCTGCAGGCGCACAGCGCCGAGCGGCTGGTCCGTCACGACGGCGAGGCCTCGTGCGAGGCCTTGCTGTTCCGCAACGGTGCCGGCCGCGCCTGTTGGCGTTTGTATCTGCTGCCGGACAGCGATTTCCTGGCCTGGGACGATGCCGCCGCCGACTTGCCGGTGCATCGCGGCGCGGAGGCGCGCAGCGGCCTGTGGCCGCGTCTGCGGCGACGCTGGTGGCGTCGTCTGCGCGGCCGCTGGTGCGCCGAGGTCCTGCGCCTGCATGTGCTGCACGACGAAGCCGGGCACTGCGTCCTGCTCGCCGATGCGGCCGAGCTGTCTGACCTCGGGCATGCGCACGCGTGCCGCATCGCCGCCGGCGAGGGTGCGCGCCTGCGCCCGCAGGCGCACGTGTGCTGCTGCATGGCCTCGGGCCTGCGCGACGGCGCGCCGCCGCAGTACGCCTGAGCCGACCGCTTCGTCTGTTTATTCCCAATCCTTCAGCCAACCGAGAACCATCGAGTTCAGCCATGACCCGACGTCTGTACCCCGCCAGCCTGCTGGCCATCACCGTTCTTGCCAGCCCCGCCGTGCTGGCCCTGTCTCCCGTGCCGGCCGCCGAGGCCTCGACCGAGCGCGACCGCGCTTCGATCCTGGCGATGAAGGGCGAATACATCGTCGACTTCGCCTTCGACGAAACCGTGCTGCTCAAGCCCGGCTACGAGCGTGCGCCGGCGATGCGCAGCGGCGGCAACGAGACCGTCATCGTGGTCGAGGACAGCCCGCGCAAGCTCGTGCTGCAGCACATCCTGGTCGATGCCAAGAGCGGTCACGTGACCAAGCACTGGCGCCAGGATTGGGTCTATGAGGCGCCGCAGCGTTTCGAGTTCAGCGCCGACCAGACCTGGCACGTGCGCAAGATTCCGGCCGAACTTAATCGCGGCGCCTGGACCCAGTGCGTGTACGAGGTCAGCGATGCGCCGCGTTATTGCGGCACCGGGCGTTGGGAGTATCGCAACGGCATCGCGACCTGGACCAGCGATGCCAGCTGGCGCCCGCTGCCCCGACGCGAGTACACCAAGCGCAGCGACTACAACGCGGTCTCGGCGGTCAATCGCCACACCATCACGCCGAACGGCTGGACCCACGAGCAGTTCAACACCAAGGTGCTGCGAAAGCCCGACGGCAGCCAGGAAGAGCTGGCGCGCGAGTTCGGCTTCAACGATTACCAGAAGACCGCCGAGGTCGATTTCAAGCCGGCCTATACTTATTGGAAGGCGACCGAAGGTTTCTGGGGCAAGGTCCGGACGCATTGGGACCGTTATCTGCAGCGCGCGCCGGGCGTGCGGCTCAAGACCAAGATCGACGGCATGGCGATGATCATTCCCTTATTCGAGCAGGCCGGAAAACTCGAGGATGGCAAGAGCGTCGGCGACGGCGAGATCGATGCGGTGTTCGCCAAGTGGGTGACCGCCGCGCCTGCGGAGTAAGCGGCGCCGCTCGGCGCGGTGTGCCAGGCCGCGCGGAACGCGGAACACAGAAACGGGAAAGGCCGGGCGGATCGCCCGGCCTTTCTTTTTGCGTCTGCAGGCCGCTTCGCCCGGCTCAGTAGACCCGGTGCACGTGGGTGCCGCGGGCTATCGCCCAGGCCGGCGGTGCGGGCGGCGGCGGAGGCGCCTTGGCCTGCGGAGGCGTCGGCGGGGCAGGCGGTGCGGGCGGAGCAGGCGGCAGCGGCGCACGGGGTGCGGCCGGGGCCGGCGGCGGCAGCGGCGGGCGCGGCGGCGTCCACTGCACCGCCTTGGGCACCTTGAGCTTGGTGCTGGCGGTGGCGCGGTCGCGCAGATAGCCGACCTCGACCTGGGCGCCCTCGGCCTGGTTGCGCAGCGCTTCCATGGTTTGCCGCGGGGTGTCGACGCGTCGGCCGTCGATGGTCTGGATCACGTCGCCGGGTTCCAGCCCCTTCAGCTCGGGACCGGTGCTGAGCACCAGCACGCCGCGCTGGGCGCCGAAATAACGCCCGAGCTTGGCGTCGACCGAAGCCAGGTTGAGGCCGTTCCAACGCAGGGCGTCGCTGATCGTCGGCAGCAAGCAGGGCTTGTCTTTGCAATCCTCCGGGCCGAGGCGAACGATCTCGGTGCGCAGGCGTGGGGCGACCACGGCATCGGCCGGGGTGAATTCCATGCGGTCGCCGGAAACCTCCATCTCGCCGTCGACGGAACGGCGGATCATGACCTGGCCGCTGGTGACGAATTGCGAGCCGTCGCCGCTCTCGAACACCATCACCCGTTCGCCGAGCTGCGGCGTGACCTCGACCGTGACGTCGCGGCCGTCGCGTTGATAACGGATGCGCATCGGCTTGCGCGCTTCGAGCCGGCCGAGCAGCGCACGGGCGTCGGCCAGGCGCGCGTCGCCATCGGCGCCGGCGATGGTCTTGCCGCCGATCGCAAGCAGGCGGTCGCCGCTGCGCAGGCCGGCCTTGACCGCGGCGCTGTCGGGGGTGACCGCGATGATGCGCGCGCCGGCCTTGTCGTCCGGCGCCAGGATCACGCCCAACTGCGGGCCGCGAATCTCGTCGCGGATCAACACCGGCTTGGTCACCGGATCGGGCAGGCCGCGGATCTGTTGGACGACCTGCGGCCGCACCTGGGCGATCACCAGCGGACGCTCGCCGTGCGAGCGGCGCACGATCACTCTCGGGGAGGCATCGTCCTGCGGTGCCGGCGTATGGGCCGCTGCGCCGTTCGGCGTGCCCGCCGGCGCGTAGGCCAGGGCGCTGCCGATCGCGGTGGACAGCAGCAGTGCAGTCAGAGTGAAGCGGTGCATAAAGGTCTCCGGTGCCGCATGAAAGGGATCAGTCGACGCGAACCAGGGCGTCGTCGTAGCGTTCGCCGCGAGCGGCGAACCAGCGTTGCGTGCTTTCCACGCCGGCCAGGGTGCGCAGCGCGCCGACGCGCTGCTGCCACAGCGACAGGCGTTGCGCCGCAGGCAGCGAACCGGCGATCAGCGTGGCGTCGATCAGGCGCACGCGTTCGTCGAGTTCGGAACTCATCACCGTCGCCGAGGCGCTGCCGACCTGCTCGTCGCGGGTCAGTGCGACCAGGGCTTCGAGCTGCGCCGACTCGGCCTGCAGTTCGCCGAGTTCGCGCAGCAGGCGGGCCTCGCCGTCGGCGGAGGCGAGCGCGGTCGCGGCGATGGACGCCGTCTCCAGGGTTGCGGGTGCGGTCGCCACCGTCGTGGTCGCAGCAACCTGGGACGAGGCGGGATGGGTGGCTGCGCCAGCGTCGTGTGCGGCCGAGCGAGTCGGCGGGTTTTGCGAACGCCGCGGTGCCGGTGTGGACGCGATGCGGTCGGTCGCCGGGCTCGGCGCGCGCACCGGCTTGGTCGCCGTTGTCGGAACCGCCCGTGACGAGGCCTTCGGGGTCGACGCGTCGACGATCCGGGTCGCAGGCGCGGTGGCGCCGTGCCGCGGATCGAGGCCAGCATCGGCGGCGGGCTTCGCGGTCGCTGGTTTCGCCGTCGTTGGAGCGGCGCCGGAATGTGCGACTGCTTCCGCGCCGACGCCGGTTGGGTCCGGGGCGTGACTGCGCAGCGACAGCCACAGACCCAGCGGCAGGGCCGCGGCCAGCATCGCCGCCATCATCCAGCGCTGGCGCGGCCGTGCGTTCGCGGCGGCGCGCCGCGGTTCGACTTGGGCCGAACCGTTCCTTAAAGGCTGCGAGCGGATCGGTTCGGCCGCGGACGATTCGGCCGGCGTCGGCAGGACACCGCGCTGGGCGAGGGTGGCGGCGATACGCGACCAGCCATCGGCCGGCGGCATCTCCGGCGGCAATTGCGCGAACGCCGACGACCAGTCCTGCGGCGCGGAAGGGGTGCGGTCAGGCATGGGCCTGCTCCAGATCGTTGTGCTTGATGCCCGACTCCAGCAACTGGCGCAGGCGTCGACCGCCACGAGCGAGTTGCGATTTGGAGAAGCTCGGCGTGCGCTGCATCAGCGCCGCGATCTCCTCATGGGTGTAGCCCTCGGCGTGGTACAGCCAGAGCACGCTGCGGGTCGGCGCCGGCAACTGCGCCAGGGCGCGGCCCAGCGCCGCCGCATCGGCCGCCGCGGGCGGGGGCGGGGTGCGGTCGTCGGCGAGGTGTTCGTCCTCCGGCTCGACCGCATGTTCGTGGCGACGCTGGCTGCGCAGACGCATCAGCGATTCGTTGACCGCGATCTGCCGCAGCCAGCCCCAGAACGGGGTGCCGCTGCCGTCGCGGTGGCCGCGGAAGTCGCCGATCCGCGTCAGCACTTTGAGCATGGTGTCCTGCAGCACTTCGGTGGCCTCGTCGCGGTCGCCGGCGATCCGCATCGCCAGGGTGAAAACCGGCCGCTCGAACCAGCGGTAGATCTGCTCGAACGCGGCGCCCTCGCCGGAGCGGGCGCGGCTCAGCAGCGCCTCCGGAACGTCGATGGCGAAGCTCGACAGCGGGCGCGCCGGCTCGGGCGGGATGGACGGCAATGGCGGGGATTCGGTCGGCATTCCAGGACAAGGATGCGCCAGGGGCGTGAAGGGTCGCAGCCGCAGCCAAGGCCTATACTGAGTCAACGGACAGGGAGGAGGGGAGACATGGGACCGACGTTGCTCGCTGCAGTGCTGGTGTTCGCCGGCGTGGTGCTGTTGTTCAAGACCGTGCGCATGGTGCCGCAGGGCTATCAATGGACGGTCGAGCGCTTCGGCCGCTACACCCACACCATGGACCCGGGCCTGCATTTCCTGATCCCGGTGATCTACGGGGTCGGCCGCAAGATCAACATGATGGAGCAGGTCCTGGAAGTGCCGAGCCAGGACGTGATCACCAAGGACAACGCGGTGGTCAAGGTCGACGGCATCGTGTTCTTCCAGGTCCAGGATGCGGCCAAGGCCGCCTACGAGGTCGCGACGCTCGAGATCGCGATCCTGAACCTGGTCATGACCAACATCCGCACCGCGATCGGTTCGATGGACCTGGACGAGTCGCTGTCCAAGCGCGACGAGATCAACACCAAGGTGCTCAACGCGGTCGACGCGGCGACCCATCCCTGGGGTTTGAAGGTCAACCGCATCGAGCTCAAGGACATCCAGCCGCCGCGCGACCTGGTCGACTCGATGGCGCGGCAGATGAAGGCCGAGCGCGAGAAGCGCGCCAACATCCTCGAGGCCGAGGGCTTCCGCCAGGCGGCGATCCTCAAGGCCGAAGGCGAGAAGCAGTCGGTGATCCTCGAAGCCGAAGGCGAGAAGGAAGCCGCGTTCCGCCAGGCCGAAGCGCGCGAGCGCCTGGCCCAGGCCGAAGCCAAGGCGACCGAGGTGGTGTCCAACGCGATCGCCCAGGGCAACGTGCAGGCGATCAACTACTTCATCGCGCAGAAGTACATCGAGGCTTTCAAGTCGCTGGCCGAGGCGCCGAACCAGAAGTTCGTGATGATGCCGATGGAATCGGCCGGCATCATCGGCTCGCTGGCCGGCATCGGCGAGTTGGCCAAGGAAGCGCTGGAGCGCCAGCCCAGCCGCGCACCGGCGACGCCGCCGTTGCCGCCGCGCAGCGGAGGCTGAGCCATGTCGTGGAACTGGCAGACGGTGACCTGGGCCGCGATCGCGTTGCTGCTGTTCGCGGCCGAAGCCATGGCGCCCGGCGCTTTCATGCTCTGGCTCGGCCTGGCCGCGGCGGTCGTATTCGGGCTGGTGCTGGTGTTCCCGGGGCTGACCGTGCTGGCCCAGGTGGCCGCATTCGTGTTGCTCAGCTTCGTTTCGATCCAGGTCTACCGCACCTGGTTCCGCGGCCGCGAGCGCCAGAGCGACCGGCCCTTGCTCAACCGTCGCGCCGAACAACTGGTCGGCCGTGTGGTGACCCTGGAGCGCGGCATCGTCCAGGGCAGCGGGCGGGTGCAGATCGCCGACGCGTACTGGGACGTGACCGGCCCGGAGCTGCCGGCCGGCGCCGCGGTGCGGGTGATCGGCACCGACGGCATGACCCTGCGGGTCGAAGCGGTGACCTGAGGCGATGACGGCCCTGCGCACATCGGCGATGGTCGCGTTGCTGTGCACGGTCGTTCCCTGTCCGGCCGGCGAACCGAACGGCAGCGAGACCTGGATCGGGCGCGTGGTGCCGCCGTTCCCGGACGGCTTCAAGTCCAACACCGGCGGCTGCGTCGGCTCCGGGCGCAGCGCCGAGCAGATCTGCGCGCGCAGCATCGGCACCATCGACGACGCCGAGGACCGCTCGTTGAAGTTCTACGCCGCCGAGTTGGTCGGCCGGATCGGCAACGAGGCGCGCTGGAAGATCACCGACGTGGTGCCGTACCCCAAGCTGCTGCGCGGCGAACGCGTGTCGATTTCGACCTGTGTCATCGATGGCGTCGGCGATCCGGGTGTGATCGCCGTCATCGATACCGCGGTCGAAAACGCCGAAGCGCGCGAGATGTTCGAGGCCTCGCGTTGGGCGGTGCGCCTGGACCGCAATAAAGGTCGCTTCGTCGAAGTCCGGCCGACCGAAGTGAGCTGTTACAACGAAGGCGCCGAAGGGGAATAGAGCCGGCCGCGCAACAGCAGCCACCGCGCGACCGCGAAGTCCGTCGCAGGGCCCCTCAGTTCCCGGCTCCGGCATCAGGTCGCCGCGAACCCTTCGCTGCCTGGCAGCAGCGATGCGAGCCGTGAGTGCGCGCCCTCGATTTTGACCTTCGCGCATAGTCGGCACAGTTTCGCGGTCGCGGCTCGCGCCGCTCCTGCCCACTTCTGAAGCACGCGGCGCGCTTCCATGCGCTTGCGTACCGAAAATACGTTGCCACGGGCGGCGCGCGCTTCTGGGATAATCGCCGGCTCAACCTCCCCAGCAGAGCAGGCAGCGCCCCATGAGCCAGAAGACCATCCTCAACGACGCCCATCGCGCACTCGGCGCCAAGATGGTGGATTTCGGCGGCTGGGACATGCCGATCAGCTACGGCTCGCAGATCGAAGAGCATCACCAGGTGCGTCGCGACGCCGGCATGTTCGACGTCAGCCACATGACCGTTGTCGACCTGCGCGGCGCGCGCGTGCGCGAGTTCCTGCGCCACCTGGTCGCCAATTCGGTCGACAAGCTGCAGAAGTCGGGCAAGGCGCTGTACACCTGCATGCTCAATCCGCAGGGCGGCGTCATCGACGACCTGATCGTGTATTTCCTCGAGGAAGAATTCTTCCGTCTGGTGGTCAACGCCGCCACCCGCGAAAAAGACCTGGCCTGGATCGCCGAGCAGGCCAAGGCCTTCGGCGTTGAGGTCAAGGAGCGTCCGGAACTGGCGATGATCGCGGTGCAGGGCCCGAGCGCGCGCGACAAGCTGATCGGCCTGCTGCGCGAGGAAGACCGCGCCCGCGTCGGCAAGCTCGGCAAGTTCGTCGCCGGGCAGGCCCGGACCGCCGACGGCATCGAGCTGTTCGTCGCCCGCACCGGCTACACCGGCGAAGACGGTTTCGAAGTGGTCGTGCCGGAAGACCGGGCGGTCGCGCTGTGGGATGCGCTGCTCGCCGCTGGCGTGAAGCCGGCCGGCCTCGGCGCGCGCGACACCCTGCGCCTGGAAGCCGGCATGAACCTCTACGGCCAGGACATGGACGACAGCGTGTCGCCGTACGAAGCCGCGTTGGCCTGGACCATCGCCCTCGACGAAGGCCGCGACTTCATCGGCCGCCAGCCGCTCGAACAGCTCAAGGCCAGCGGCGCCGCGCGCCAGATGATCGGCCTGGTCATGGACGAGAAGGGCGTCCTGCGCCACGGCCAGAAAGTGCTGACCGCGCACGGCGAGGGCGAGATCCTCTCGGGCACCTTCTCGCCGACGCTGAACAAGTCGATCGCGTTCGCGCGCGTGCCGGCCGGCGAGATTCCGCTCGGCAGCGCCGGTAACGTCCGCGTCGACATCCGCGGCAAGGAAGTGCCGGTGCGGGTGGTGAAGTTCCCGTTCGTGCGCGACGGCCAGGCCCAGGACGGCGTGCTGGTCTGACCGACGCCTCGACCATGGTCTTCGTCGACTACTACTTCAGCCTGATCTCGCCCTATGCCTACCTCGGGCACGCCGCCGTGCTCGAGGCGGCGCAGGCGAGCGGTGCGCGCCTGGTCTACAAGCCGGTGCGCATCTTCGAGCTGTTCGCCGCCAACGGCGGCCTGCCGCTCGGCCAGCGCGCGCCGGCCCGGCAGCGTTACCGTCTGTACGAGTTGCAGCGCGCACGCGAACAGCGCGCGCTGCCCTTGAACCTGGCACCGAAGTTCTTCCCGGTCGATCCCGGCCTGGCCGATCGCTGCGCGATCGCCCTGGTCGAGGCCGGCGCCGATCCGGCCGCATACATGGACGCCGCGTTCCGGGCGATCTGGGCGCACGACCAGGACCTGGCCGATCGCGACACGGTCGCGCGCCTGTTGCGCGATCACGGTCACGATGCGGAGGCGACGATCGCCGCCGCCGAGACCGCCGAGGTCGCCGCGCGCTATCGGGATTACACCGCACAGGCGATCGCCGCCGACCTGCCGGGCCTGCCCGGCTACGTGCTGCACGGCGAACCGTTCTGGGGCCAGGATCGCGTCGAGGCGCTGCGCGAGGCGCTGCTCAGCGCCCGCGCGCCGTACCGGATCGACGACGGCGGGAGGGCGAGTTGAACGCGCCCGTCGCCCTCCCGGCCGCCGCCCCTGTGGCATGTCGCGCCCGCATCGTTAAACTACCCGCCATTACCAGCCGCTCCCGTCACGTTCGAGGCCAGCCATGAGTGAAATCCCCGGCGATCTGAAGTTTATGAAATCCCACGAGTGGGCCCGCGTCGAAGGCGACGGCAAAGTCACGGTCGGTATCTCCGACCATGCCCAAGGCCTGCTCGGCGACCTGGTCTACGTCGAACTGCCGAACATCGGCGACCGCGTCGAAGCCGGCACCGCCTCGGCGGTGGTCGAGTCGGTCAAGGCCGCCTCCGACGTCTATTCGCCGGTCTCCGGCACCGTGACCGCGGTCAACGCCGCGCTGGCGGACAAGCCGGAAACGATCAACGAAGACGCCTACGGCGAGGGTTGGATCTTCACCGTCGAGATCGACGAGCCGGACCAGCTCAACGAACTGCTCGCTCCGGACGACTACGCCGAGCTGCTCGAAGAAGACGACCACTGATCCCAGCCGATCCGGCACCGTCGCCCTGAGGGCGGCGGCAGCGGGGAGCGCAGAACCGGACCGCGATCGCGGCAGCCGGCTCTCCGCTCCCCGTTTTCGTTTTGGGCGGCGCGGTGGCGGCGCGCGCGTTCGACTCCGGCTTCGCCGCGGCGCCCGGCGAACGCGGCCGACGAGCGGTCGATGTGGAGCGACGAGGCGGCGCTGAGCCGACGGCGAACCGGAGATCGGCCGACGCGTTCCGGCGGCGGTCGACATCGCGACGCCGCCGATGCCGTCGCGTGCGTCGCCGGTTCGCCGGAACCCGGTCGCGCCGTCGCGAACCCGACCGACGACGGCGCCTCGCCCCGACACGACGTCCGAGCGCGACGCGTGGACTCGACGTGAAGAGCACGCCGCTCGCTCGCCGCGAACCTCGCGTCGTCGGCCGTCGATGCCGCTTGCGCCGACTCGCAGCGGCGCGGTCGAGACCGGCGTGGCGCGACCCTTGCCGTGCTCTTCGAGGCAGCGGGCCGAGTCGTGCGCGATCGATGCGCTCAACGCCGCAGCCCCGAAAACAAGCGGTTTTTGCGAGCCGGCGCATCGTCGCGGCGGATCGGCGATGCCGTCGGCGAAGGCCCGACGCGGTCGTCGGGTCGGTCGTCGCGGCTGTCGGAAAACGCTTTCCACTTCGCCGCGCTCGCGCCTCGACGCGGCGCGAGCGCGGCGACTTCGGCAGACGAACGGTCGTCGCCTCGCGTGCCGGCGTTGCCGTTCGTCGGTGCCGTCGAGGTGCAGGCACACATGCTCGGCGACGTCGTTCGTCGCCGTCGTTCGAGCGAGCGAGTCGTCGCGTCGGCATGCTCGTCGCTCCGACGAGGCGGTCGTCGAACGTCGCCGGAGGCCGAAAACGGTTCGCGCAGTTTCGCGCAATTCGGCTTGTGCGACGCGAAATCCGCGGCCGCCGCGGACCGGAATTTTTTCTTCCGGATTCGCCTTCGCAGATCGCCTTCGACAGCCTCGCGCGGCGATGCGCGTTATCGAAAAAACTCCGCGCGAAAAAACATCGCATCGCCGAAACCCGCGCCACGCTTGGGTTTCAGCGATGTCGAAAGAAACGCATCGCGAATCGGTCGGATGCGCGCGCGCGCACTCGACGAACGCGTGCGCCGCCGATGCCGCCGCCGTCGGGGCGGGCGGCCCGGAAAAAAAATAGGCTCGGTTGTTGACAGTATGAAAAAGCGTGATTAGGTTTCGCCCAGCAGACGTTTCCTGCAGACGAGAGTGAGAAAACCCAGCGCGACAACATGCAGCACAAAACGGACCTCCGCCCGGACAGTCAAAACGGTGGACGCAGGATTCGCTTCCTCTGCAGAAATGTTGACCGCACTCTCTTCGCCGATGACATCCAAAACCCAGATGACATCGTTGGCGTCCTGTTCCAAGCAACCCGGTTCGCGTTCGGCGGGCCGGGTTTTTGTTTGGCCGCGCCCCTTTGCGGCCCCCTCCGTCCGCCTTCCGGGCGGATGCGCCATCGGTCCCGCCGCGCCTGCGGCCGGATGCGATCCCCGATCCGTTCCGGCGCGCAGTGCGCGTCGGCGGTTGCACGCGGGTCCGACTCCCGCGGCTCTGTCTTCACAGAGTCCCTTTCCACTGGGCTTACCGCACCACCACTGATCAATCCCTGATCACCACTGACGAGGAGCCATACCATGGCCGTTAAGAAAGCTGCTAAGAAGTCCGCCGCCAAGAAGGCGACGAAGAAGGCTGTCAAGAAAGCTGGCGCGAAGAAGGTTGCCAAGAAGGCCACCAAGAAGACCGCCAAGAAGGCAGCCAAGAAGACCGTGAAGAAGGCCGCCAAGAAGACCGCACGCAAGGCCACCAAGAAGACGGCCAAGAAGACTGCGAAGAAGGCGACCAAGAAGACTGCTAAGAAGGCAGCCAAGAAGGCGACCAAGAAGACCGCCAAGAAGGCTGTGAAGAAGGCCGCCAAGAAGACCGCCAAGAAGGCGGCTAAGAAGGCTCCGAAGAAGGCTGCCAAGAAGACTGCCAAGAAGGCCGCCAAGAAGACTGCTAAGAAGGCCGCCAAGAAGGCCCCGAAGAAGGCCGCCAAGAAGGCCCGCAAGTCCAAGGCTGCAGCTGCGTTGCCGGCCACCCCGGCTCCGCTGATCTAAATAAGAAAAACCCCGATTAAGCCGTAATCAAGCTCTCTCCCCGCAGCCCAGGCGGGGGGAGAGTTTTTTTTGGGGTGAGCAAAGGCGCTTGCGAGCCAGTGGCTCGCGCCTTTGCGAACGCCCGAGCGCTGTGCGCGAGGGCCGGGCGGGCGAAAGACTTCCCAGCCACTGGCTCGCGCCTTCGACGAACGCCCGAGCGCTGTGCGCGAGGGCCGGGCGGGCGAACAGTCCCAGCCGGGTCGGCTTTTGCTTTCGCGGACACCCGACTGCCACACGCTGGGGCGTCAAGAGCAAATCTCCCCAACCCCTCTTTTCCAAAGAGGGGGGTGCTGACGATGGGGCGGGGGAGTGAGCGAAGACTTCCGGCGTCACAGGCTGACACCTTCGCAAACGTCCGAAGGCCGAACGCGGGGCGTGGAGCCAAGAGCAAATCTCCCCCAGCCCCTCTTTTTCAAAGAGGGGAGCAGTGGCGTTGGGGTGGAGGGCTGAGGTGAGGTCGGGCTTCCGCACCGGGTACCGGAAGGCTCCTGCAATCACCGTCGGCTATCGCCCCTGTCCGTCGCAACTCATTCCGCCCGCGTGTTCCCAGCCGTCATCCCCGCGAAGGCGGCGATCCAGAGACTTCAGCGTTCTGCCGAGGGAAGCCCCTGCCGTCGGACTCAGCCAAAGCCAGGCCGAACCCGCCGTCTCGGAGTGACGACCGCTGGGCGGCGCGGCTGCGCTCCCATGCCGCGCCGCGCGCCTCTCGTCGGCGAGCTCGCCGCAACCGCTTCCGATCGCCGCGGCAGCGGTTAGGATCGGGCCTGGTCCAATGCCCGGGAAGCGCCATGAAAGCCTTGCTGAAGGGATTGCTGTATCTCGTCGTACTGCTCGCTCTGGTGTTCGTGGTCGGCGGCTTCCTGCTGCCGGACAAGACCCACGTCGAACGATCGATCGCGATCGACCGGCCGCCCGGCGAAGTCCACGCCATGCTCGATTCCTACAAGCGCTTCAACGAGTGGTCGCCGTGGTACGAGCTGGAGCCGACCGCGAAATACGTCTACAGCGGTCCCGAAGCCGGTGTCGGCGCGTCGCTTGCCTGGGAGGGCGTGAAGGTCGGCAAGGGCAGCCAGCGCATCGCCGAGTCGGTGCCGCAGCAGAAGGTCGTCAATGCGCTCGACTTCGACGGCACCCAGGCGGTCGGCACCTTCGACCTCAAGGCCGAGGGCGACGGCACCCGCGTGACTTGGTCGCTCGACAGCGCGCACGGCAACAATCTGGTCTCGCGCTGGTTCGGTCTGGTGCTCGACAAGATGGTCGGCAAGGACTACGACAAGGGCCTGGCCAAGCTCAAGCGGGTGCTCGAAGAACAGCCGCGCTGACGGCGAGCCTGTGATCGGCGAGCGGCCCGCGTTCGGGCCGCGCCAGCGGGTTTGAAACTCGGTCGGGCCATCGACACGCACCCAGCTCGAAACGCAACGGGCCGCGGCATTGCCGCGGCCCGTTGCGTATCCGGCCACCGGTCGCGCCGGTGGTGCGCTCGCGCCTCAGCGCGGCGCGGCGGTCGATTTCTGCGCGTTGCTGCCGTTGGGATCGCGCTGCTGGGTCGGGTTGGACTCGGCGGCGTACAGACCCGGGTCGTCGAAGCCGACATCGATCCAGCGCTCCGGCGGCAGGCCGATGGCGCGATCGAGGATCGTCGGCAACAGGCCGGTCGGCAAACCGCTTTCGCTGTTCCACAGCAGGGCGATGCCGAGGTCGCGTTCGGGCAGCAGTGCGACCACGCCGCGATAACCCTGCACCGCGCCGGCATGGAACACCATGCGATGGCCGGCGTAGTCGTAGACGCGCCAGCCCAGGGCGTAGCCCGCCGAGCTCAGGCGCTGACGGCGCCAGCTCGAACCGCGGATCTCGGTCGGGGTGTCGACCAAGGGCTGGTGCAGCGTCGCCAGCAAGGGCAGCGGCAGCACGTCGGGGCGGTGGCCGGTCTGGGCGATCAGCCACTGCGCCATGTCGCTGGCGCTGGCGTTGACGCCGGCGGCCGGCGGCAGTTGGTAATAGGTCGGCTTCGGCGTCAGCGAGGCCCAGCCGCCGCGAGCGCGCACGTGCGGACGGGCCCAGCGCGCGCTGGCGGTGATGCCTTCCAGGCCGAGGCTGGCGTCGTTCATGCCGAGCGGCTTGAACAGGCGGCGCTGCACTTCCTGGCTGTAGAAGTCGCCGGTCGCGGCGAACACGACGTCGCCGATCAGGCTGAAGGCGATGTTCTGGTAGCCGTAGCAGGTGCCCGGCTGGCAGGTCATCGGCGCATAGGCCAGCTTCTGGGTGAGCACGCGGTAGTCGGCGTAGTTTTCCAGATCGCGGTCGTAGGTGTTGTGGGTCAGGCCGACGCGATGGCTGAGCAGGTCGGCGACGGTGATCTGGCGCGCGGCGTTCGGATCGACCAACTGGAAGCTGGGCATGTAATCGACCAGCTTGCTGTCCCAACGCAGGGTGCCGTCGTTGACGAGCAGGCCGGTCAGAGTGCCGGCGAAGCTCTTCGACAGCGAGGCCAGGCGGAACACGGTGTGGGCGTCGATCGGCTCGGCGTTGCGCACGTCGGTGATGCCGTAGCCGCGCGCGCTGAGAACCTGGCCGTTGTGCACGACCGCCATGGCCATGCCCGGAATGCGTTGGTCGGCGACGAGCTGCTGCGCCATCGCCTCGAATTGGCGGACGTCGAAATCGCTGGCGAGCGGCAACACGCGGCCGGCGGGATTCTGCGCCGAGACGATGTGCTGGCCCGGCGCGAGCGTGCCGTCGAAACCTTGCGCGCGCGCGACCGGTGCCTGCGGCTGCGGACTCTGCCAGCGCAGGGAAGTTTGTGCGGTCGAACCCAGGGTCAAGGTCAGCAGGGCAGCGAGCGTGCCGAGGCGCCAGGGATTGAGTGACCGCCGGGGCGAGCCCGGATTCTTGTCGTGTTTCATCGGTCGCAGCGCCTGCGTGAGCCGGGTTACAACGATTCTAGCGCCGATCTCAGGGAATTGGACAACAAGCGCATTCAGGATTCTGATTTTTCAGGCTTTAATGGCCTGATGAACAGGCCTTGCTGCGGCTTGGTTCAGGAACTTGTCGACGCAGGCGACGAGCGGTTGCGGTGGCCCGACTGCAGGCCGCCGCGGTGGTGCCGCGACGCCCCGATTCGCCCGCCACCTTGCCTCAGATGCGCCCGCTGATCAGGTCCGAGGCGCGCTCGGCGATCATCATCGTCGGCGCGTTGGTGTTGCCGCCGATCAGGCTCGGCATGACCGAGGCGTCGACCACGCGCAGCCCTTCGACTCCGCGCACGCGCAGCCGCGAGTCGACCACCGAGGCGTCGTCGTCGCCCATGCGACAGGTGCCGACCGGGTGGTAGACGCTCTCGGCCTTGGCGCGGACGAACTCGACCAACTCGGCGTCGCTGAGGTCGTCGCGGGCCGGGAAGATCGGTGCGCCGCGATACGGGTCGAAGGCCTTCTGCGCGAACACGGTGCGCGAGAGCTTGGCGCACTCGACCATCATCTTCAGGTCGAAGCCTTCCGCATCGCTCAGGTAGTTGGCTTCGATGCGCGCCTTGTCGCCGGCGCTGGCGCTGGCCAGGCCGATGCGGCCGCGACTGCGCGGACGCAGGAAGCAGGCGTGGGCGGTGTAGCCGTCGCCGGGCAGGCGGTGGCGGCCGTGGTCGTCGAGCATGGCCGGGACGAAATGCATCTGGATGTCGGCGCGCTCGTCCGGCGCCAGCGTCGAACGCACGAAGGCGCCGGCTTCGGCGATGTTGCTGCTGCCCGGGCCGCTGTGGCCGCGCAGGTAATAGTCGAAGGCGATGCGCACATCGCTGACGCGGTCGTAGGTCACGCGCCGGGTCGAGTGCTGCAGGGTGCAGATGTCGAGATGGTCCTGCAGGTTCTGCCCGACCTGCGGCGCGTCGTGCAGCACCTCGATGCCGTGCCGGCGCAATTCCTCGGCCGGGCCGATGCCCGACAGCATCAGCAGTTGCGGCGAATTGATCGCGCCGCCGCTCAACAGCACCTCGCGCGTCGCGTGCTGATGATAGGCGCGGCCGCCGACGCTGTAGGTCACGCCGGTGGCGCGGCCGCGTTCGATGGTGATGCGGTTGACCAGGGCGCCGGTGACGATGTGCAGGTTGTGGCGTTCGCGCGCCGGGTCCAGGTAGGCGACCGCGCTCGAACAGCGCGCGCCGTTCTTCTGGGTCACCTGGTAAAGACCGAAGCCTTGCTGTTTCGGGCCGTTGAAATCCGGGTTGGCGGCATAGCCGGCCTGTTGTCCGGCTTCGATGAAAACGCCCGACAGCGGATTGGTGTAACGCAGGTCGGAGACGTATAGCGGGCCGTGACTGCCGTGCAGGGCGCTGTCGCCGCGGCTGTTGCGCTCGGAACGGCGGAAGTACGGCAGCACGTCGCTCCAGCCCCAACCGCTGGCGCCGGCCGCGGCCCAGTCGTCGTAGTCGCCGGGCACGCCGCGGATGTAGCACATGGCGTTGATCGAGCTGGAACCGCCGAGCACCTTGCCGCGCGGCCACCACAGCACGCGCCGGTTGAGCTGCGCCTCCGGGGCGGTGTCGTAATCCCAGTTCACGCCTTTCTTGCCGACCAGCTTGGCCAGCCCGGCGGGCATGTGGATGAAGGGATGACGGTCGCGCGGACCGGCCTCGATCAACAGCACTCGGGCGTCGGGATCTTCGCTGAGGCGGTTGGCCAGCACGCAACCGGCCGAACCGGCGCCGACGATGATGTAGTCGAACTCTTGGGGCATTCTCGGGCTGCTCTGCATCGGTCGCTTTACTGTGCGGCGAACGTAAGCGCCAAAACTAGAGCATATGCTCCCAATGGCGATACCGCAGCCGCCAGACGCCGTGCTGGCGGTGTGGGACGCCTTGGGCTACCGTGCCGGCAACGAACGGGGCCGGCGCTTTCCGGCACCGCCAGCGGCGAGGAGACCGGGCCCGGCCCGGCCGCGCCGATGACCCGCCAACCGTCGGCCATGCCGGCAGTCCCACACGGAGCGACGGAATGTCGGCAGTCCAAGACGCCAGCCTGCAGACCGGGCGCGTCCACAGCGGGGAATGGCGCGCGGTCGCGTTCTCGCTGGCGTATTTCTTCTGCGTGCTGACCGCGTACTACGTGATCCGCCCGGTCCGCGACCAGCTCAGCGCCGCGGTCGGTTCGACCCAACTGCCCTGGTTCTACGCGGCGACCTTCGTCGCGACGCTGGCGCTGACGCCGGTGTTCTCGGCCCTGGTCTCGCGCTATCCGCGCCGGGTGGTGGTGCCGCTGGTGTATGGCTTCTTCATCGCCTGCCTGCTCGCCTTCGTGCCCTTGTTCAGCGCTCACGGCGTGCTCAGCCCGCGCGCGCTCGGCACCGTGTTCTTCGTCTGGATCAGCGTGTTCAATCTGTTCGTGGTGTCGGTGTTCTGGAGTTTCATGACCGACATCTGGAGCGAGGGCCAGGCGCGGCGTCTGTTCCCGTTGATCGCGGTCGCCGGCACGCTCGGTTCGCTCGCCGGTCCGGTCCTGACCCGGTTGCTGGTCGGCGTGATCGGCGTGGCGCCGCTGCTGATGGTCTCGGCCAGTCTGCTCGGCCTGGCATTGCTGTTCGTCGCTTTGCTAGGGCGCTGGTCGCGCATCCACGGCACTCGCCGCTTCGAGGCCTCGCACGAATCGGCGATCGGCGGCGGCATGCTCGACGGCCTCAAGCAGGTGTTCGCCAATCCCTTCATGCGCTCGATGGCGATCCTGCTGTTGCTCGGCGACTGGATCGGCACGGTCAACTACGGCCTGGTGGTGGACTACTCGAAGGCGACCTTCGTCGATGCGGTCGCGCGCACCCGTTTCGCCGCCGACCTGGACCTGATGACCAACATGATCGCGTTGGCGGCGCAGTTGCTGTTGACGCCTTGGTTGCTGGCGCGACGCGGTGCGGCCACGGTGATCGGGGTGTGGTCGGTGGTGACGGTGTCGATCCTGGCGCTGGTCGCGCTGGTCGCCGACCCGCATGCGCCGCTGACCCAATTGTTCCCGGGCTACGGCGCACTGGTGGCGATGCTGCCGCAGGGCATGGCGGCGATGCTGCTGCCGATGCCGGCGGTGGCGATGGCGCTGGTGATCAGCCGCGGGCTCGCCTACGGCATGGTCGGCCCGGCCCGCGAAAGTCTGTTCAGCAGCGCCGCGCGCACCCTGCGTTACAAGGGCAAGAACGCGGTCGACACCGCCGCCTGGCGCTTCGGCGACGTCGCCGTGGCGACCGCGATGGTCGGCCTGCGCGGCGTCGGTGTGGGTGTCGCCGGCCTGGCCGGCATCAGCGCGGCGGTCGCCGCCGGCGCCGGCTTGATCGGTTGGAACGTCGCGCGCTGGGTGCAGCGTGGCGGCGCCTCAGACACACGAGAGACCTCGAAAGCATGAAACGCGGTTGGCGGCCGTGGCCGCGTCAGTTGTGGCTGCAGCGCTTGTTCGTCGGCGTGGTCCTGTCCGGTGTCGGATGCTTCGCCTGGGGGTTCTTCTGGGAACCGCGGCAACTGGTCGAGCGCGATTACGAATTTCGCCTGCCGCACTGGTCGCGCGACTGCGATGGCCTGCGCATCGACGTGGTCGCCGACCTGCATACCGGCTCGCCGCACAACGGCCTCGACCGGCTAGACCATATCGTCGAGCGGCTGGTCGCGAGCGACGCCCAGGCGGTGTTGATGGCCGGCGATTACGTGATCCTCAGCGTGCTCGGCGGCAGTTACATCTCGGCCGAGCAGATGGCGCCGCATCTGCGGCCCCTGACCCGACGCAAGCCGGTCTATGCGGTGCTCGGCAACCACGACTGGTGGAAGGACGGGGTGCGGGTACGCGCCGCGTTGGAGTCGGCCGGGGTGATCGTGCTCGAAGACCAGGCGCAGGCGGTGCAGCTCGGCGCCTGCCGGGTGTGGGTGGTCGGCATCGGCGACAAATGGGAAGCCGCCCACGACATCGACCGCGCCTTCGCCGGCGTCGCCGACGATGCGCCGGTGCTGGCCCTGACCCACAACCCCGACCTGTTTCCCGAGGTCCCGCCACGCGCATCCTTGACCGTCGCCGGACACACCCACGGCGGCCAGGTGCGCCTGCCGTGGATCGGCACTCCGGTGCTGCCGGCCGACCAACGCTATGCCGGCGGTTACCTGATCGAAGACGGCAAGTCCCTGTTCGTCTCCACCGGCATCGGCACCAGCATCCTGCCGGTCCGCTTCGGCGTGCCGCCAGAGATTTCGCGCTTGACGCTGCGTGCGGCCGTGCCGGGTCGGGAGCGACACGCACCCGATTGAGCCGTTGTCTCAAACTGCAGCTACGGGCTTTCGATAAGCGCCAGCGGCAGCTGAGCAACCGTGTCGTCGAATCGTTCGCCCCGACCAGGCCAGACCAAGCCGGGCCGAAGACGGCACCGGTCCGGATCGAGCGGCTGGCGCTTCAGCGCGCGATGGCCTGCGGTTGCGGATCGTTCGGGCCGCGCAGGTTCTGCGCTTCCTGCGCCTGCGTGGTGTGTGCCTGGAGCTTGCTCAGTCCCTGCGAAACCTGCTCCATCGGTGGGGATTGCGCAGGATCGGCGCTGATATGAAAGCCGGGAGTATGGCCGCCGACCCAGATCTTGCCGCCTACCAGGCCGATCTCGTTCGAGTTCACTTTCGACGGATCGGTCAGGCCGCCTTGCTTGGCCAGCAACATCGCATGCGCCACGGCATTGTCCGGCACGCTGGCCGGCAGCTTGTCGCGCAGCAGTTGGAAGTAGCCGTTGTCCGGGTGGCCGACGTCGCGGAAATCGCGCGAGGCCGCTGCAGGCGCGCTCGCCGCGGTTGGCGTGACCGGTGCCGGGGACTCGGCCGGAGCAGGCAGGGCTGGAGCAGGCACGGCTGGGGTCGGGCGGGCCAGGCTCGGGCTGGTATCGGTAAAGCTCGGCGGCAATCTGAGGCCGGTAAGGCCCAGTTCCTTGAGATTGACCTTGATCTCAGGTGCGGGGTGGCTGGGGTTGCCGACTCTGGCGGCGGCCAGGGTCTCGTTCTCTATCTTGTTGATGAGGGCCAGAGACCGTGGGCCGTAGACCTTCGGGTAGCCGTTGGCCTCGTAGAAATGCTCGCCGATGGCATCGATATTCGCCTTCGTCGCGGCGATCTTGCCGTTCTTGTCGATCGTCAGCCCGGCTTTCGGCGTGTATTTTTCCTTTCCCGGCGTGCCGCCGACATCGAAGTACTGCTCCATCTGGTTGGAGGAGTGAAACAACTTGTCGTAAAGCTGTTCCTTGCTGGCTTTCGGGTTTTCCCTGCGCACGTGCGCGGCTAGCACGTTGAACCCGGCGATCTGGTCGTTCGCCTCGCGCTTGCGGCTCTCGGTGTCGCGGTCTTTGACGAGAGTCGTGTAATCGTGCGGCGACGGACCTTCGGCGATCTTCCTGACCTTGTCCTCGAATGCTTTGTTTCCGTCGGCGATGGCCTGCTTGTTGACGGAATGTTCGATCTCGTGGCCGAACACCAGCCGCAGCGTATTGGCGTTGCGGGGATTGGTATCGGCGCTGTTGAGCATGTCCATCGGCAGTGCGATGGATTTGTCGACCGGATTGAAACCGCCCATGACGCCTCTTGAGCGCAGGGCCGGGTCGAGCGGTTTGATCGTGTCGAGATTGCCGAGTTCGATCGACTTGACGATGCGCGCTTGCAACTCGGGCGTGGTCTTGAGCAGGTCGCGCAGGTTCTTGCCACCGGCTGCGTTGGTACTCTCGAAATCCGTGAGCATCGCTTCCAGTTTTTCGGCGGGCGTGGCCATGGCGGGCTCCTTCAGGCCTGGGTGCTGATGGCGAGACTGGAGATGCAGGCCCGACCTTGCTCAGGGTCCTTATTGCCGTGGGTGTAGATCGCCACTTCGACCTTGCCGCGAACGAAGCTCCAGGGCTCGACCCCGCGGTAGCCGAAGCCGGGGTCGCTGCCGTCGCTGCTCGGCAAGCTCTGGGCCTGGAAGCCCGCCGAGGTCAATGCCTGGCTGTAGTCCTTGAAGTCCATGCTGCAAATCGGCGCGATATCGGCGGCGCCTTGGGCCTGGCTCAGGAAGCGGAAATCCAGCCGCGTGGGTTTTTCCCCCTGCCTGTACGACACCGAGGTCAGGCTGTACGACCACGCGTTCGTCAGCGCACCGCCGAAGCCGTACTCGGTGCGGTCCTCGGAATGGATCTCGACCTTGATGCCGGTCTGCTTTTCGATGTTCTCGGGAGAGAGGTCCTGGGCACCGTGAATGCTGTCGATCAGTTTCAGCACGCGCTTGCCGATTTGTTCGGCATCGAGCCGAGCGCTGTCGGCGAGGGTCGGCGATTGCGTGGTCATGGCGGCATTCTCCTTGGCCGATGCCTGGGGCTGGGGCGTGGTGGTGCAGGATGCGATCAGTGCGCAGAACATCAGTGTGCAGAACAGGGTCGGAAGCAGGCCGGCTCGAGCGGCGGTCGCTGCGGTCGCGCGCATGGGCATCCTCCGTTGATGCGATGGGGAATCAGCAGGCTACTGCCGCGGTGCCCCGTGGACAATCGAACCGGCGCCGAAACCGTGTTTTCCGGACAGCCGATTCAGGCATTTCCTACAAATCACCCACATCGGCACGGAAACGACGGTTGGTTTTGCCGGGCTTGTTCAGGCCCAGGGCGTTTGCTCGATCCGTTTGGGAACCGGACTGCGTCCCCGATCACTGCTTGCGTACGCCGAGGCTCGGAGCGTCCCCACCATGCCGAAGGTCGGTATGACCATCCGCAGGGGCCGCGCGCGGGCCCCGCGGCTAGTTTGGGCGGGGGAACCGGAGCAGCGACGATGCGCAAGCCGAGCGGGCACGACGGGGGTGGACGCGTATCCGCGTCGTTCGCCACGCGCTGCGCTCGTGTCGATGCGATCAGGGCACGGACATGAGCGCTGCGTATGCCAATGCGCATCCGAGCCGGCGCCTGTCCTCGAATGCGCCGCTGTGGTGGTCGCTGCTGTACTTCTTCAGCCTGCTCTGCGGCTATTACGTGTTGCGGCCGGTGCGCGATGCGATGGGCGCTTCGGCCGATGCGGCCACGGTGTTTCCGCAGGCGATGATCGCCTGGGCCCAGGCGCACGGTCTGCAGCTCAAGGACTTCGTGCTGCAGGTGTTGTTCACCTGCACCTTCGTGACCATGCTGGCCTTGCAGCCGGTCTACGGCGCCCTGGTCGCGCGATTCCCGCGGCGGGTGTTTCTACCGGTGGTGTATGCCTTGTTCATCGCCTGCCTGTTGGCGTTCCATTGGGCGTTCAATGCCGGCGTGCCGGGGCGGGGCATGGTGTTTTTCGTCTGGACCGCGGTGTTCAACCTGTTCGCGGTGACGGTGTTCTGGAGTTACATGGCCGACGTGTTCGACGATGCCCAGGCGCGTCGTTTGTACGGCTATATCGGCGCCGGCGGCACCGCCGGCGCGGTGCTCGGGCCGATCCTGACCCAGTGGCTGGTGCAGCCCTTGGGCGTGGCCAACCTGTTGTTGGTCTCGGTAGCGTTCCTGTCGATCTGCGTGCTGTGTATCGTGCGGCTGCGGCCGTGGGCGATCCGGCGCGAACGCGAGCACGGCCTCGACAGCGGCGAGGGCGCGATGGGCGGCTCGATCTGGGCCGGCCTGGAACTGGTCTGGCAGCGACCGGTGTTGCGGGCGATGGCGATCACCCTGTTCTTCAGCGTCGGCGCGGCGACCTTGCTCTACAACCAGCAGGCGGCGATCGCGCGCGAGTTCTATCCCGGCGCCGAAGCCGCGACGCGCTATTTCGCCCGCATCGACAGCGCGGTCAATCTGCTTGCGATCCTCACTCAGTTGCTGCTGACCCGCTGGCTGTTGAATCGCCACGGCGTCGCCCCGGCCTTGTTGATGCCGGGGCTGACCTTGTTGCTCGGCTTCGGCGTGCTGTTGGCCTCGCCGCTGCCGGCGATGGTCGCGATCGTGCAGGTGCTGCAGCGCGCCGGCGAGTTCGCCCTGGCCAAGCCGGCCCGCGAGACCTTGTACACGCGGGTCGACCGGCCCTCTCGCTACAAGGGCAAGGCGGTGATCGATACCGCGGTGTTCCGCGGCACCGACCTGGCCTTCGTCTGGATCCACAAAGGCGTGGCCCTGTTCGGCAGCCAGGCCGTATTCGCGGCCGGCGTGCTCGCCGCCGCCGGCATGACCGCGAGCGCCTGGAGCATCGTGCGCGCCCAGCGCGGCCTGCCGGGCGCGGCTTCGACTCTTCCTTCCGACATCCGCTCTCTACGAGGTGAAGCATGAAAACCAGTCGTCGCGATTTCCTGGCCGCGGGCGCCGCCGGCGCCGGTCTGCTCGCCCTGCCGTCGTTCGCGCGCAGCCTGCGCAAACCGGCGCCGCTGAAGCTGTTGGTGCTCGGCGGCACCGGTTTTCTCGGCCCGCATTTCGTCGAGGCTGCGCGCAAGCACGGCCACAGCCTGACCCTGTTCAATCGCGGCAAGACCAATCCCGGCAAGTTCTCCGGCGAGCAGTTCAGCGACATCGAGCAACTGCACGGCGATCGCAAGACCGACATGAAGGCGCTGGAAGGCGAGCGCCGGTGGGATGCGGTGCTGGACACGTCCGCTTACTTGCCGGCGGACGTGACCCGCTCGGCCAAGTTGCTGGCGCTGAGGGTGAAGCAGTACGTGCTGGTGTCGACGATCTCGGTCTACGCCAAGAACGATGCCCCAAGCGACGAGAATTCGCCGCTCGCGGTGCTGGCCGATCCCAACGTCACCGAGGTCACCGGCGAAACCTACGGCGGCCTCAAGGCCCTGTGCGAGCAGGCCGCCGAACGCGAACTGCCCAAGCGCAGCACCGTGGTCCGCCCGGGGCTGATCGTCGGTCCCGGCGATACCACCGATCGTTTCACCTATTGGCCGGCGCGCGCCGACCGCGGCGGCGAGATCCTCGCGCCCGGCAGCGCGCAGGACCCGACCCAGTTCATCGACGTACGCGATCTGGCGGCGTTCCTGCTGGCGACGATCGAGCACGGCCACTTCGGCATCTATAACGCCGATGCCGCCCCCGGCGCCCTGAGCATGGGCGCGGTGCTGGCCGAATCGCAGCGCGCGGCCAAGGCGAAGTCGACCGTTACCTGGGTGCCGGCGGATTTTCTCGAAGCGCAGAAAGTTTCGCCATGGCAGGACATGCCGGCCTGGATTCCCGCGCGCGGCGAGTACGCCGGCTTCGGCCGTACGTCGGTGGCGAAGGCGCGCGCGGCCGGCCTCACCTATCGGCCGCTGCGCGAGACCGTGCGCGACACGCTCGCTTACTGGCAGGGCCTGCCGGCCGAACGCCGCGCCAAGCCCAAGGCCGGGATCGCGCCGCAACGCGAGGCCGAGGTGTTGAAGGCCTGGCATGCGAGCGCAGATGCGGCGAAGGAGTAGGAGAAGTGAGTGCGGAGGAGTGAGAAGTGAGCGAAAGCCGGTCGCCGGGGGCTTTACTCGTTCCTCACTCCTCGTTCCTCACTCCTCACTCCTCGTTCCTCACTCCTCAGCGCCGACTCCCCCCAGCTGCGCGGCGCCGGGCCGAAGCCTTATGCTGCGGCTCCGACACTCGCCTTAGCCTAGGAGCCTGCCGATGCACTGGATCGCCGTCGCCCTGATCGTTGTGGTCGCGCTGCTGCACCTGTACTTCATGGTCCTGGAGATGTTCCTGTGGACCCGGCCGCTCGGGCTCAAGGTGTTCCGTCAGAGCCTGGAGAAGGCCGAGCAGTCGAAAGTGCTGGCAGCGAACCAGGGCCTGTACAACGGTTTCCTCGCCGCCGGCCTGATCTGGTCGCTGCTGTGCACGCGCCAGGACGTCGCCTTGTTCTTCCTGGCCTGCGTGGTGGTCGCCGGCGTGTACGGTGCGGCCACGGTCAATCGCCGCATCTTCTTCATCCAGGCCTTGCCGGCCTTGCTAGGCTTTCTCGCGGTATGGCTGCACTGAGCGCGCTCGCCGCCTGGCGCGGCACGGCCTGCCGTCGCAGGGGCAGGCCGAATCCGTTTTGCGGCCTCAGCCGCGCAGGATCGAATCGCCCGCGGCGAGGCGCCTGAGCACGCGGCCTTCGTCGAGCACGACGAACTCGTCGATGTCCTGGCCTTCGCGTTCGTCCGCGTCCAGGCCGTCCCATTCCTCGCGATCGAGCACGCCGTCGTCGACGAGCTCGCTGAGGCTGTGCGGAGGCAAGGGCAGGGGTTGTTCGTCGACGATGACGTAGGCGCTGGTGCGCGCCACGCGCAGGCCGTCGGCGCGGTCCAGGGTCAACCAGCCGGCATCGCCGGACAGCAGCACCGGCGCCCGCACCATGCCGGCGACATGGGCGGTGCTGTCGCCGAGGTCGGCGACCACGGCTTCGCTCGCGATCAGATCGCCGGTGACGACCAGATGGAAATCCTGGGCCACGACCAGGTTGCGGCAGCGCAGGTCGCCGAGCACGATCAGGGCGCCACGATCGTGCTCGCCGGTGCCGATCACCGCGTTGCCGGCGAGGTCGAGCGAGCCTTCGACGATCAGGAAGGCTTGGCTGGGGCGCCAGGCCGCGGCGGACGAGGCCTGGCCCCGGATCGAGGCCCAGTCGACATCCATCGCCAATAGCTCCCGTGCCTGAGCGGCGGCGGCGCCCTCGCCGATCAGCGGCAGGCGTTCGATCAATTCTCGTGCGGGAGACGACATCGTTGCGTTCCTTCGACAGGTGCGGGTCCGTGCGCGGCGGAACTGCATGCCGGGAAGCGGCTGCCGATGCGGCGCCGGAGAAGCGCGCGGTGCCATCGGCGGTACCTGTCGTACTTTACGTACGCAATTGCGTGGCCGACAGGGCCATGGTTTGTCGTAATCGGCCGAAATTGGCCGGAATGGGCTGTAGTCGGCCGTGGGCGGCCACGAGCAGTGAGTTGTCAGTCACACCGCGCTGCCGCCCGCCCGGTGTCGCCCGGTCAACCGTGCAGTTTTCTGGCCACCTCGGCGACTTCGGGGCCTTGATGACGTGCTGCGTCGAGTTCGTTATCGCTGGGCTGGCGCGAACCATAACTGCCGGCGATGGTGGCGCTGCCGTAGGGCGCGCCGCCGGTGACTTCGTCCAGACGCGTCTGCCCCGAGAAACCGTAGTTGAGGCCGACGATCACCACGCCGAAGTGGAGCCGGTGGGGGATGATCGAGAACAAGGGGCGGACTCAACCGGTCGATGCAACATTACGCGGATGATGAAGTGCCATGGAGAGAAGTCGGGGCCCTGGGCTAGCCGGGGAACTGGCCGCGCACCCACGCTCGCGAAGCAAGATGCGAAAGTCAAAGTTGGCGAGCACGGAAGGCCAACAGCGAGGACAGATCGTAGATGCTATTTCCATCAGCGAGCGCCCCTCGGAAATCGAGGATCGGGCCATCCTCGGTCATTGGGAGGTGATCCGATCACAGGGTCCAAAAACACTCACATTGCAACTGTGGTGTAACGGCAATCGCGCTTTACGATGCTTGTGAACGTCAACAGCCGCGACACGGCCAGCGTGGTATCCGCATCGACTCGCCTAGTCGGTAAGCTCCCGATGGAGCTGCGAAGGTCTCTGACCTGGGATCGTGGCGGAGAACTGGCCGGCCACAAGCAGTTCACCATCGCCACCGACGTGAAGGTCTTTCTGCGGCCCTCAAAGTCCTTGGCAACGTGGCACCAACGAAACACCAACGGTTTGCTCGGACAGTACTTCCCGAAGGGGACCGAACTGTCGATCCATTGCCAAGTCGAGCTGACTAGGATGGCCTTGCGCTTAAACCAGCGTCCGAGAAAGACGCTGGGATTCGTGACGCCAGCCTGTAAGCCGAGCGCAGCTGTTGCGTTGACCGGTTGAACCCGCCCCCCTTTTGTTGCAACCTCCCCAAAGCCCATAAGCCAAACCCGCCTCCTGGCATGGCCCCATCCAGCCACAGCCATGAAGATGCGGGTCGCGCTCGGGCCCAAGGATCGAAAGAACGCGTCAGACCCAAAGTGTTCCGTCACCGATCCGGTGGACGGCACCGACACCGCACTCAACGGGGGGCCAATCTGTGCGACGTATCCTGAAGTACCTCGGCATCGCCTTACTTGCCGCCTTGGCGGTATCGCTTGTACTGGGCCTTCGCCCCTTCATCGACCGGGATGCACCCGCCACCAATCCCCTCCCCCTCGCGCAAGCTCCGCTGCCTCCAGAGCAGGCGAAGACGCTCGAGAACTACATAAGGACCGAGGCGGACGGCATCGATGCTTTCGTTGTGCTGCGCGGCGAAACGGTGCTGATGGAGTACGGGGAGGTCGGCACGCCCATGAACCTGGCGTCCGCGCGCAAGAGCATCCTCAGCCTGCTGTTCGGTGTGGCGGTCGACCGCGGCTTGATCGATGTGAACGAGACGCTCGGAGCGCTCGGCATCGACGAGAGCCGGACGCCCCTCACGCAGGCGGAGAAGCAAGCCACCATCGAGCATCTCCTTCAAGCCAGGTCAGGCATCTACCTGCCTTCTGGCGCGGAGACGGTAGAAAACAAGGAAGGCCGCCCGCAGCGCGGCCAGTTCGCGCCGGGCGCGAACTACTTCTACAACAACTGGGACTTCAACGTTCTGGGCGCCATCTTCGAACGCAAGACGGGGCTGTCCATTGGCGAGGCCATCGATACCTGGCTGGCCGCACCCCTGGGCATGCAGGACTTCAACCGCGAGCACGTGATCTATGACAATCGCGGCTCCGACTCCGATTACAGAACCTATCGCATCCACATGAGCGCGCGCGACCTTGCGCGGCTTGGGGCGCTGGTAGCGCAACAGGGCCTGTGGAACGGGAAGCGGGTCGTCTCAGCCGACTGGATAGCCAGGAGCACCACGTCGTATTCCGCCACGCAGAACCCGTTCTACGACGGGTTCGGCTACTCGTGGTGGTTGAACTCCGAGCTCAAGGCCGTGCAGGCCGACGGCTGGGGCGGCCAGTACCTGCTGGTGGATCCGGCACGGGAACTGACGCTGGTGACGCGGCGGGATACGGGGAACTCGATTCTGGGCTACCTGATCTTCAGCCAGTTCCAGAAGCAGGGGCATCCTTCGGACATACAGAAGTTGTACAAGCTTGTGCGGGATGTGCCGGCGATGAGTGGCGTGCGCTAGTTCGAGCCTGCGGATAGGACCGGGGATTGGGGCGGTACGCAACTGTCGGCCAGCTCGGCGATCTTCGCGATCGGCGCCTGCTGGTCGAGCTTCTAGTGCGACTTGCGCGCGACCTCGTCAGGCACCAGTTCGGGCGAGGGCTTGATGTCGACCTGCGCGCCAGCGTCGCGCGCGCCCTCGGCGACGGCCTGCGCCATCGTCTCGATGTGGCCATAGGCCGAGTGAGAGCGCCAGGATCTTCGCCATCGCAGCAGCCTCGTCGCCGAATAGGGCATCGAGCCTAGGCCGGCGCGGTTCGGGGGCGATGTCGCGGCGCGACGGCGATCGCGCGGAGCTCGCGACGCAGGCCCGACAGCTTGCCGCATCGTTCCGCCGTCGACTAGCGCGCGATCCGGGATTGACAGTCCCGAATCGTCGTTAACCAGCGAACGCGCGCAACGGTGCGGCCTGCGGCCATCGTTCGCTGTCCGGAACGATGAAAGCATGGCGATGCGGTTTATCCGCGCGCCGCGATTTTCTAGATTGGACCCATGCGCCGCACACGGCGCGCCGCGATCTTTCCCCCTCTTCCTTCCGCGCCGGCCCGATCGATCGGGCCGTTGCGTCTTCGTCTCCGGAGTCTGTCGTGCTACTGCCTCTTCTATTGTTGTCGGCGGCCGGTTTTACCGTGCTGACGACCGAATTCATTCTGGTCGGCCTGCTGCCGTCGTTGGCGCGCGATCTCGGCGTCAGCGTGTCGCAGGCCGGCTTGCTGGTGACCTTGTTCGCCTTCGCGGTCGCCGCCAGCGGTCCGTTCCTGACCGCTTACTTTTCGCGCTTCGAACGCAAGCGTTTGTTCATCGTGGTGCTGTTGTTGTTTGCGGCCTCGAACGCGGTCGCGGCGATGGCGCCCAACCTCGGCGTGATGGCGTTGGCGCGCTTGATCCCGGCGCTGGGCGTGCCGGTGTTCTGGGCGCTGGCCAGCGAGACCGCGGTCGACCTGGCCGGCCAGGAGCGTGCCGGCCGCGCGATCTCGGTGATTTCCTTCGGCGTGATCTGCGCCACCGTGATCGGCGTGCCGACCGGTACCCTGATCGCCGATGCCTTCGGCTGGCGCGCGGCCTTCGTCGCCCTGTCGATCGCTTCGCTATTGAAGGCGACCTTGCTGTTCGTGTTCCTGCCGGACAGCCGCATGGACAAACCGCAGGTGAAGCTGAGCCAGCAGTTCCGGGTGCTGCGCGATCCGCGCGTGAGCGGGCATGTGCTGCTATCGGTCTTGTTGTTCACCGGCATGTTCACCGCCTACACCTATCTGGCCGACATGTTCGAGCGCCTGGCCGGCTTCGACGGTTCGGTGGTCGGCTGGGCGCTGATGGCGTTCGGCGCGGTCGGCCTGATCGGCAACACCCTCGGCGGCCGCATCGTCGACCGCAATCCGCTGGCCGCCTCGATGATCTTCAGCGTGCCGATGGCGCTCGGCCTGGTGCTGGTGGTGCCGTCGATCCACTCGCTGCCGCTGTTCGCCGCCACGCTGGCGTTGTGGGGCGTCACCCAGGCGGCCTTGTTCCCGGTCAGCCATGTGCGGGTGATGAAGTCCGCGCCCGAGGCGCCGGCGTTCGCCGCGTCGCTGAACATTTCCGGCGCCAACCTGGGTATCGGCGTCGGTGCCATCGTCGGCGGCCGCGTGATCGATGCCATCGGCGTCGGCGGCCTGGGCTATGTCGCCTCGGCGATCGTGGGCGTGTCGGTGGTGCTGGGCCTGGTGCTGATGTCGGTGGGTGCCCGGCCGGAGCCGGTCGAGGCGGTGGATTGCGCGACGTGAGCGGCGATGGGTCGCGCGGTTCCGCCCGGTCGAATCGCGCGATCCTTATTCGAGCGGCAGGCTCGAACGAAAACTGTTCAACGAAAACTGCCGAGAAGGCAAAACGGAAGGAATCGAAACTGGGTCAGAGTGCCTTTCCGACAACGAAAAGGCACTCTGACTCAGTTTTGCAGACCCAGTTTTGCAGGGTGCAGATGCCTTATGCGCAATTCTGGAAGATGGTTGGGTCCAGGGAGTTTGGTAACCTTCATTACAATGCAGTGATCGAGGGTGGCGATAATTTAAGGAAATTCAGAGCCATGCGGGAGGCGGGAGAAATATGATGAGCGACCTTCAGCAGAGACTTGATTCAATCTTGGCGCTCGCGCGCGAAGCCGAGAGCGGTTCGTTTCCGTGGGATATTGTTTCACTGGCGGTCGCTGATTTGATCGTTGAAAGCAACGGCCCCGACATGCTGGATCTTTTTCCGGAAAGAGTGGGGGTTGATTTGCGGCGGTATTATGAAACATACAAAGAGGGCGGAGAGTTTTTCATCTATTCGAATCTCGGCCCCTCGGATCAAACGGAGTTGATCAAGAAATACGCCATGGTCATGGGGTTTGATGCTAGCAAAACGGGGTCAGAGCCCCTTTCCCTGGAATTACCTCAATGACGCCGAGTGTGGCAATGGCCGCTGATATCGCTACTTCCTCCCGCTGCTATAGAACCATGGCTACCGGGCTAGGTTTAGTGGCATGCGCCTGCAATTCGTTCGCCGACGAGGCTTCAGCCGGAGACGAATACATGTACTCGGCAGGTATCGCGATGTATTTGGTGGGCTTCTACAGCATCCAACTGCTGGTCACGCTGGCGTTATCCGCATGGAAGCTTTTCGGAAAAGACCCTGGATCGGCCGCATCAATATTCGGCAGATCCCTTGTTTCGATGGCGGGTTCGTTGCTCGCGATCTGGATGCTGTCGCAAATGCTACCGGACTCGTTATTCGTGCTGTTTCTTTTTGCTATAGCCGTGTTGCCGCCTGCTTTCTGGTATCTGTCGTTCAGGCTGCGCCGTCGCTGAACGAACCAAAACGGGGGTTAGAGCCCCTTTGCGATAGAGCCAGCAGTTGAAAAGTAGCTCTGACCCCGTTTTCCCGCTTCGGGCTCGATCTCGTTCAGTCCCAATTGAGCCATCACCGCACTTCCCAAGGGATTTCGTTGAATGAAAACTTGCATCATTGACTCCGTGGAAATCGAGCCCGCGCTGATCAGAGTCGGCTTGGTTTCGTTCGGGCGAAATCCGGGAGTGGATTCGCTGCCCTACAGCATCCGCGTCGACGTGGACACGGCGGACGGCTGCTTTGGCGCGTACTTCAGCGACTTCCTGGATAGAGAGAGCGAAGACGACGGCTCGGGCTATGAGCCCAGCGGGATTTATCTGGAACTCAAATCCGCCGGTTATCCTGCTTTTCCAATAATGGCCGAGCGCGAGCCAGGGCTTCTGGCCCGATTGATTCTAGAGCAATTGCCCGCGGAGTTCGTCGGCTACCTGTACCAGGACAACGAATCGTCGTTCGAAAGCAAGAAATATATTCTTCAGACGCTTGAAGACGCATCAGTGTCCGAGGGCGTCATTACTTGCTCCGGTCTTGCGTTCGCCAATCCAAGATACGTGGGTTGAACGAGGGGCGGTGAGTCCTCGACGCGGCTCGGTCTGGCCGTCGTGACGGCATGAGCGGTCTTTGCGACTTCAACTTCGCCGAAACCTCTGTAAGGCGGCCGAGCTGCAACTGCAGCAGTTGAAAAGTAGCTCTAACCCCGTTTTCGGTCTTCACAGTCAATCCGTGTGGTGGAAGAAAATAATGAGCGAGCGAGATGGTGTGCTTGATGATGTGCTAAGAAAAATAGACAGGTGCATGCTCGATTTTAATTATCTCGAGCTGGCGCAAGACATCTGGGATGCTTCGTGGGAAATGGTTGCGCAGGAAGACAAGGTGTTTAGAGAGTACCTCCAGTGGCTGGAGGGAAATCTGGATACTTTGGTGCATATTGATGCGCCGAGCGACGCGTTGAATTCATTTTTAAGCAAGCAAAGGGACTTGTTGCGCATGGCCATGCGGGACGTCAATGTGCTGGAATCCGCGCATTGGGAAGGGGCGATTGAATATGTAGAGGGCAAGAACAGCAGCCAGGCATAGCGTCCACGACGCTCGATGCCTTGCCGTTGTATTAGCTGCCTTCCCGATGCGAGGCGCATGCGTAGGGCGTGCCGAAAACCGCAGGCTCGAAAAGCCACCGGTATTTCGGGGGGGGCTGTTGTGGGAGGAGTTTCTACGCTCCCTGGCAAAGATTGCTATCGCCAGAACGCAGTATCAACTGTCGTATGCACGACGATATTGAATGTGGTGAAAACTACGGAATCGATAGTCATCACCCTCAGCGTGCAATCACGCCACTAGCAGCAAAGGTATCGCGAAGATCGCAGCGCCAAGCACGAACAGTGCGGTCAACACATGAATCATCGGCCGGTTGATCCGCAGGAACACGAACTGCTCGATGGTTCGCCCGACCCAGAACAGCGACATGCCGATCAGCAGCGCGCGGCCGAGTGCGGTGGTATGCAGTTCGTCGGTATAGACGAAGCACAACACAGCGATGCCGAGCAGTATGTAAATCAGGCGCAGATTGAGAATCTGCAGGATGGCGCGGTCGGCGACGGTGGCGGTCTGCAGGCTGCGGCGCCAGCCGAACAGTTTCCAGAACGCCATATGGAACATGGCGAAGGCCAGGCTGTGCAGGCCGCCTAGCCAGATCCAGGCGTTTGCGCTCATGACGGGTCTCCCGGTGCTGATTGCTCCCGGTTGGATGCTACGCCGGGCCCTGGCCGCGGGCTGTGCCGGGAGCGCGAATCAGCCGCGCTTGGGCTTGGGCGAGACGCGCATCGCGATGCGGGCGCGAAACACCGCGTCGCCGGTGGGGTCGGTGACGACGACGTCGACCGGCAGGTCGTAGGCCTGGTCGGATTCGACGATGGGCGCGGCCGGGGTGGCGACGGCGCGGACGCTGCCGACCGCCTTCTTGAGATATTCCACGCTCATGCCGACCGGGATCCAGCGCATCGAGCGCGGGATGCTGACGTCGGTCATGACGCCGCCGGTAAGTTCGGCCAGGTTGCACATGGCGATGGCGTGCACGGTGCCTAGGTGATTGGTGATCTTACGGCGGTGGCGCATGGTCGCGCTGCAGCGGCCGGGTTCGAGCGATTCGAAGCGCGGCGAGATGCTGGCGAAGTAGGGCGCGTTCCAGCAGATGGCGCGCGAGAACAGCCAGTGGCCGGCCGGCCAGCGGGTCATCTTCTTGTACAGCTTCAGGACGTCGGTGCTCATGGGCGATGGCCGGATGGGTGGTGGAAGGGGCGCGCGTTATTGCTTGCCGTCGTCCCCGCGCAGGCGGGGTGAATGGATGCGTTTGCGAGCCACTGGCTCGCGCATCCATGAACGCCAGAGTGCTGTGCGCCCTGGCCGGGCGGCAGAGACTTCAGAGCCATGTCGCGATGGAGCCCTGGATCCTCTCGTTCGCAGGGATGACGGCAGGAAAAGGCGCAGTGCGATCTGGGGCGTCGGAAACCAAGTGACCGATGCCGGAAACCGAAACGGCGGACCCGAGGGCCCGCCGTTTCCATTCATGCAGCGTGTCGCATGCGAGGCCTGCGCTTATGCCGCGGCGCGGGTGTCGCCGTGGTCGGCTGCGTGCTGCGCCTTGTAGCCGGCCGAACGCAGCTCGGCGGCGTCGAAGTCGTCGACGCTGATCGCATCGATGGTCATCTCGCGCAGCTCTTCGAGTTGCTTGCGTTCTTCGGCGGTGATCCAGCCTTCGCGCACGCCCTCGTCGAGCTGGCTCGGGAAGTCCAGCGCTTCGATGTCGCTGTTCTTGAGCGCCTTGAGGAACTTGCGCTCGACCGGCTCAGCCAGGATGACCTTCTGCAGGTAGCTGTTGATGCGGCCGGCCGGGTTGTTCTCGCAGGGGGTGATGAACAGACCCTCGGCGAGACGGTCGCGCGCATCGTTCGGCGACATCAGCAAGGATGCGGCGCGGTGGCCGAGGCGGTCGCTCGGGGCCTGGGCGCGGCGGCCCCAGGGGAAGATCAGCGCCCACAGCAGCCAGCCGACCGGACGGATCGGGAAGTTGCGCAACGCGCCCGACAGCGCCAGCTCGATCTTGTGCACGGCGTCGTGGAAGGCCCAGGCCAGCAGCGGCTGGTCGCCGGCCGGACGGCCCTGGTCTTCGTAACGCTTGAGCATGCTGCTGGCGATGTAGAGCTGGCTCAGCACGTCGCCGAGGCGGCCCGACAGCGATTCCTTGAACTTGAGCTTGCCGCCGAGCAGCAGCATCGAAGTGTCAGCCATCACCGCCAAGGTCGCCGAATAACGGTTGAGCTTGCGGTAGTAGCGGCGGGTGTAAGCGTCGCCCGGGGCGGCGCCGATGCGCGCGGCGGTCAGGCCGTACCACCAGCTGCGCACGGCGTTGGAGATGGCGAAACCGATGTGGCCGAACAGGTTCTTATCGAACTCGCGCAGGCGCTCGGTCTCGTCGGGCAGCATCGCCGCCTTCATTTCCTTGAGCACCCACGGGTGGCACAGGATCGCGCCCTGGCCGAAGATCATCAGCGAGCGCGTCATGATGTTCGCGCCTTCCACCGTGATCATGATCGGCAGCGCCTGCCAGTTGCGGCCGGCGTAGTTCTTCGGCCCCAGGATGATGCCCTTGCCGCCGTGGATGTCCATGACGTCCTTGGCGACTTCGCGGGCCATCTCGGTGCAGTGGTACTTGGCGATGGTCGAAGGCACGGCCGGGTTTTCACCGCGCGCGACCGCGGCGGCGGTGGCCTGCGACAAAGCGCTGACCGCGAAGGCATGGCCGGCGATGCGCGCCAGCGCTTCCTCGACGCCTTCGAAGCGGCCGACCGACAGGCCGAACTGCTTGCGGATGCGGGCGTAAGCGCCGGTGACGATGGCGCCCATTTTGGCGCCGCCGCTGCCCGAGGAGGGCAGGGTGATCGAGCGGCCGATCGACAGGCATTCGACCAGCATCTGCCAGCCCTTGCCGGCGTAGGCTTCGCCGCCGATCAGCTGGCTCAGCGGGATGAACACTTCCTTGCCGCGGACCGGGCCGTTCTGGAAGGTGCAATTGAGCGGGAAGTGGCGACGGCCGACTTCGACGCCGGCGGTGTCGCGCGGCAGCAGCGCCAGGGTGATGCCGATGTCGCGCTTGTCGCCGATCAGGCCGTCCGGGTCGTACATGCGGAAGGCCAGGCCGATCAGGGTCGCGACCGGGGCCAGGGTGATGTAGCGCTTGTCGAAGGTCAGCTTGACGCCGACCACGCGCGCGCCGTTCCAGTCGCCCATGGTGACGATGCCGAAGTCCGGGATCGAGGTCGCATCCGAGCCGGCCCAGGGGCCGGTCAGGCCGAAGCAGGGCACTTCACGGCCGTCGGCGAGGCGCGGCAGGTAGTGATCCTTCTGTTCCTGGGTGCCGTAATGCATCAACAGCTCGGCCGGGCCGAGCGAATTCGGCACGCCGACGGTCGAGCTGACCACGCTGGACACCGAAGCGAGCTTCTGGATCACCTTGTGGTTGGCGAGCGCGGTGAAGCCCAGGCCGCCGTATTCCTTCGGGATGTTGAGGCCGAAGAACTTGTTCTTCTTGATGTAGCCCCACAGCTCCGGCGACAGATCGGCATCGATGTGGGTGATCTGCCAATCGTTGGTCATCTTGCACAGTTCTTCGACCGGGCCGTCGAGGAAGGCTTGTTCCTCGGCGCTCAGCACCGGCTTGGGCTGGGACAGCAGTTGCTGCCAGTCGGGCTTGCCCGAGAACAGTTCGCCTTCGAACCCGACCGTGCCGGCCTCGAGCGCGGTGCGCTCGGTTTCCGACAGCGGCGGCAGGATCTTGGTGTAGAAGCCGAGCAGCGGCTTGGTGATCAGCGGCAGGCGGATCGCCGGCACCAGCAGCGGCACCGCGATCAGCGCGACCAGGGCCGCGGCGACGATGGTCGCGACGGGGTTGGCGCCCAGCAGGTAACAGCCCACCAGCACCGTCGCGGTCAGCGCGGCCCAGACCGGCAGGCGCAGGCGGTGATAGGCGGCGATGGCGCCGACCAGAAGGAAGGCAAGGAAGGGGATCGCGATACTCATGGCGGCGCTCCGGAGGATGCGGCTAAGACTCAAGCTGAGATTCAAGCTAATGGGGCATGTGTGATGTCAGTGCGGATAGCGATGCTCCCTGGCCGGCAAGCCGATCGGCATTCAAACGCTGGCATCAAACACTTAACATACGGCCGAGTATGGAATCGCCGTTTCGAGCTGTCAACCGAGCAGCCGGGATTCGGGATTGGGGATACGGGATTCGATGTGCGGTCGGGCGAGGCGGCGGTTTTCTGAACGGGTGCGCAGGCTTTTGCTTTACCAATCCCCAATCACAAATCCCCAATCCCGTCGCTTTTGCTGCACTGCGTACTGTTCCCGACCGTGGCGTATGGTTAAACTTGTCATCCATGAACCAGCCTGCCTCGAACAAGCCCGAGCCGAAGCTCGACACCCCGCCCGCCGTCTCGGCCGCCGACGCCAAGCCGGAGGCCAAGCCTGAGCGCAGCGGCCGCCTCAGCGCCGACGACTGGGCCCAGGCCGCCCTCGACTTGATTGCCGAACAAGGCGTCGCTGCGGTAGCGGTCGAACCGCTCGCGCGCCGTCTCGGCGTCACCAAGGGCAGCTTCTACTGGCACTTCCCGTCGCGCGATGCGTTGCTCGTCGCCGCGCTGGAGCGCTGGGAAAAAGTCGAGCAGGAAACCGTGTTCGGCCAGCTCGAGCCGATTCCCGATCCGCGCCAGCGCCTGCGTTCGCTGTTCCACCTCGTCGCCCACGAGGTCAAGTCGCACATCATCTATTCCGAGTTGCTCAAGGCGCTGGACCATCCCGCCGTGCAGCCGGTGATCGGGCGCGTTTCCGAACGCCGCCTGGATTACCTCACCGCCTCCTTCCGCCAGGCCGGCCTCAGCCGCACCGATGCCCAGCATCGTGCGCGCCTGCTCTATGCCGCCTATGTCGGCTTCCTGCAACTGAACCTGCAGTTGCACCAGACCCGCATGCAACACGACGAATTCGAGGCCTATGTCGAGCACATGATGGCCACGCTGATTCCTTCGTCATGAACCTTGTTTCCACTTGATTCGCTTTTTTTCCCGTTCCCCCGGCTGGAGAGCAATGCCGTGAATGCCAATTTGAAAGACGCCGCCCCCGCGACTGCCGTGCCGGGGAGCGCGGGCAGTCTGCTGGTCGCACTCAACGAATGGGTCGCGCAAGTCGCCGCGCTGACCCGTCCCGACAAGATTCACTGGTGCGATGGCAGCGATGCCGAATACGACGCTCTGGTCGCCCGGATGCTGGCCGACGGCACCCTCGAAACGCTGAATCAGGACACGCACCCGGGCAGCTATCTGCACCGCTCGCATCCCGACGACGTGGCCCGGGTCGAACACCTGACCTTCGTCTGCACCGACGAGCGCGAAGACGCCGGTCCGAACAACCACTGGATGGCGCCGGCGCAGGCGCACGCCCAGATGGACGCCCTGTTCGACGGTTGCATGCGCGGCCGCACCCTGTACGTGATTCCGTACTGCATGGGCCCGATCGATTCGCCGCTGGCGCGTTGCGGCGTGGAAATCACCGACTCGCCGTACGTGGTCGCCAACATGCGCGTGATGACGCGCATGGGCGCGCAGGCGCTGGCCCGCATCGAGCGCGAAGGCAGCTTCGTGCGCGGCTTGCACTCGATCGGCGAGCTCGATCCCGAACGCCGTTTCATCATGCATTTCCCCGACGAACTGGCGATCAAGTCGTTCGGTTCGGGCTACGGCGGTAATGCCTTGCTCGGCAAGAAGTGCCACGCGCTGCGCATCGCCTCGCACCAGGCGCGCAACGAAGGCTGGCTCGCCGAGCACATGCTGATCGTCGGCATCGAGAACCCGCTCGGCGAGACCCATTACGTCGCCGCCGCGTTCCCGTCGGCCTGCGGCAAGACCAACCTGGCCATGCTGATTCCGCCGGAAGGCTATCGCCACGCCGGCTGGAAGGTGTGGACGGTCGGCGACGACATCTGCTGGATGCGTCCGGGCGCCGATGGCCGCCTGTACGCGATCAATCCCGAAGCCGGTTATTTCGGCGTCGCGCCCGGCACTTCGGCCAAGTCGAACCCGAATGCGCTCAAGTCGATCCAGAGCAACACCATCTTCACCAACGTCGGCGTGACCGCCGACGGCCAGCCGTGGTGGGAAGGCCTCGACAACGGACAGACGCCGGTCATCGATTGGCGCGGCAACCCGTATGACGCCGCCAAGGGCCCGGCCGCGCATCCGAACGCACGCTTCACCGTGTCGGCCAAGCAGTGCCCGAGCTACTCGCCGGAAGCGGAAAACCCGGCCGGCGTGCCGATCTCGGCGATCGTGTTCGGCGGCCGCCGCGCGTCGCTGGTGCCGCTGGTGTTCGAGGCCCGCGACTGGACCCACGGCGTGCTGGTCGGCGCCGCGATGGGCTCGGAAACCACCGCCGCCGCGACCGGCGCGGTCGGTGTGATGCGCCGCGACCCGATGGCGATGAAGCCGTTCTGCGGCTACAACTTCGCCGACTACTTCAACCACTGGCTGTCGTTCGACCGCGACGGCGCGCAGCTGCCGAAGGTGTTCCACGTCAACTGGTTCCGCAAGGGCGACGACGGCAAGTTCCTGTGGCCGGGCTTCGGCGACAACCTGCGCGTGATCGAGTGGATGATCGGCCGGGTCAAGGGCGAGGCCGGCGCCACCGAAACGCCGATCGGCCACCTGCCGGATGCGCAGGACCTCAACCTCGCCGGCGTCAGCCTCAGCGACGAGGCCTACGCCAAGCTGTTCGGCTTCGACCATGCCGGTTGGAGCGCCGAGTTCGACAGCATCGGCGACTACCTGCGCGAGTATGGCCCGCGCATGCCGCAGGCCCTGCACGACGAGCAGCAGCGGATCGCTGCAGTGCTGAAGGGCTGAGGCCGTAGCTTAGGAACGAGTGGAGAGGAACGAGTAACGAGTGGGCCGCAGTCGAGCCTGCTCGGGGCTCGTTCCTCTTTCGTTTCCGGCTCGGTGGGCGCATCGCTGGGCCAAGCACGGGCTGGCCACGGCGCCTGTCGTTGCTCGTTCCTGGTACCTCGGTCTCCCCCATTTCCGGCTTCCCGGCCGAGGACTTCCGCCGGGGCAGGGGAGGGAGCTGCCCGGCGACGCCCCTCGTTCCTCGTTCCTGATCTCTCGTTCCTGCCTTTAAACCCTGAGCCCCGACCCCGCATCGGACTCAGTATGCTGACCGCCGTGAACGACCACATGCCAGACACCGCAGCCTCGATCGAAGTCGACGACGACCGTGCCCTGGTTGCCGCCGCGGCGGCCGGCGGCGTCGCCGCCTTCGAAGCGCTCTACCGCCGCCACGCCGGCCGGGTCCAGGGTGTGATCGCCCGCCTCGTCGGTTACCACGGCGCCCGCGCCGAGGACCTGACCCAGGAAGCCTTCGTCCGCGCCTGGCAGGCCCTGCCGAACTTCCGCTTCGAATCGGCGTTCGGCACCTGGCTGCACCGGCTGGCGGTCAATACCGCCCTGATGGAGCTGCGCGGACGGCGCAGCCGGCCGTTCGAGGACAGCGACGAGGACGCTTTCGAGCTGATCGGCAGCGTCGACTCAGCCGGTCATGTGATGGCCTTGTCGATGGATCTGGAACGCGCCGTCGCTACGCTGCCGCCCCGCGCCCGTGCCGTGTTGGTGCTGTACGACGTCGAAGGCTGGAAGCATGAGGAGATCGCCGCCGAGCTCGGCATGGCGGTCGGCAGTTCCAAAGCACAGTTGCATCGCGCCCGCAGTCTGCTGCGGTCGCGACTTGGAGAGCAGGCATGAGCGACCACAACCGAACCCCAGAAGCGAACACCCCGGAAGGTGAGCTGCCCGACGCCTTGCGCTGGCAGTTGCGTGCGCTGCGCCGGGATGCCCCGCCGACGCGCGATCTGTGGCCCGGCATCGCCGCGCGCCTCGGCGAGCAGGCCCCGCCGGCCGCCGCGCAGACGCCGGCTGTTGCCGCCGAAGCGCAAGCCACCGCGCCGGTGACCGCCCTGCGACCGCGTGAAACCACCCGCAACCGTTGGATGGCGCCGTTCGCGTTGGCCGCCAGCGTCGCCGCATTGGCGATCGGCATCGCCGGGCAGTACCGCGCCCAGCCCGAAACGTCGGTGCCGGTCGCCGCTCAGGCCAAGGCACCTGCGAGCCTGGTCCAGCGCGAAGCCGACGGCATGACCCGCCAGTACCAGGCCGCGATCCGCGAGATCGCCCCGGCCACCGAACAAGCGAAAGTGATGCAGCCGGCCTTCGACGAGCTCGACCGCAACGCCGCGCTGATTCTCGATGCGCTCGCCCACGACCCCGATTCGCGACTGTTGCTCGAACAACTGCGCCGTACTTACGCCCGCCGCCTCGCGCTCGCACAGCGCGTGGTCTACACCTGATCCACGGAGGACGCCACGATGACCACCGCCAACCCCCGCAACCGCAGCGCTCTCCGCAATCGCCGCCATATCGCTCCCGTGCTCGGCCTGTTGGCATTGGCCCTGGTCGCGGCGATGCCGGCCTGCGCCGCGACGCCGATCAACGAGACCCGTCCGCTCGACCCGATGGGCAGCATCGACATCGACAACGTCAAAGGCCTGATCCAGGTCCGCGCCTGGGACCGACCCGAGGTCAGGATCGAGGGCAGCCTCGGCGAAGGCGTCGAGAAGCTCGAGATCGAAGGCGACCGCGAGCATCTGTCGATCAAGGTCCGCTACCCCAACCGCGGCAGCGGCATGGGCTTCCTGGTCGGCGGCGACAAGAGCGAGCCGACCGAGCTGCGCCTGACCGTGCCGCTGCAGGCCAAGCTGGAGATCGATGCGGTCTCGGCCACCGTCGACGTCAACGGCGTCGCGCCGCGCGACCTCAGCATCGACAGCGTCAGCGGCGATGTGATCGTCGCCGCGGCCCCGCGCGAGGCCGAAATCGAAAGCGTCAGCGGCGACCTGCGCCTGACCCTCAACAGCGCGAAAGTCTCGGCCCAGACCGTCAGCGGCGACCTCAGTCTGCGCGGCCGGCTCAACGGCGAGGTCGACATCGAGACCGTGTCCGGCAAGGTCGACGTGACCACCCGCGAATCGCGTCTGGCCAAGCTGTCGGGCAACTCGGTGTCGGGCGACCTGCGCGTGACCGGGGCCCTGGCCGACGGCGGCGAGATCTCGCTGGAAACGGTCAGCGGCGACGTCCGCCTGTCGCTGCCGCGCGCGCTGTCGGCGACCGTGCGCGGACAGAGCTTCAGCGGCGACCTGAGCGCGCCCGATGCGCAGATCGTCCGGCCCAAGCACGGCCCGGGTTCGAGCTTCGAGCACCGCTACGGCAACGGCAGCGGTTCGATCAAGATCGAGACCTTCTCCGGCGACGCGACGCTGGAGCTGAACTGAGCGCTGTGCACGCGCCGGGATTGCCGGAATCGCCTATTTCTCCGGCTCGCAGGCCGTAACCGCGGCCACTCTGTGCGGCGCAACGCCGCCGGTGTATGTTCCTCGCCTAGGCGCGTCAGCCGCGCCATCGATGCAGTGCCGATCGCGCCCCTGGGACGCGGTCGCAGTTCCGTCCGGCGAGGGAAGCGGTCTTGAACGAACAGGTCAATCAACTCGTCCAGGCCGCCGGCCTGGCCTCGCGCGCGGGCCGTTGGCAGGAAGCCGAAGCGCTCTGGAGCCAGGTGCGCAGCCTCGCGCCGCAGCACCCGCAGGCCCTCTACAGCCTCGGCATCCACGCCCTGCAGCGCGGCGACACCCGCGGCGCGGTCGAACTGCTGCAGGCCGCGCATCGCGCCGCGCCGAACGATCCGATGATCCTGCTCTCGATCGGCATGGTCGAACGCGAACGCGGCGACGCCACCGCCGAGTGGGAGGCGATCAGCGCCGCGCTCGTCGCCGATCCGTATTTCCTGGCCGGCCTGCTGGCCAAGGCCGCCTTCCTCGAACGCACCGGCAAGTCGCGGGCGGCGGCGCAGGCCTATCGCAACGCCTTGACGGTCGCGCCGCCGGAGCCGCATTGGCCGGACATGCTGAAGACCCAGTTGCTCCACGCCAAGAGCAAGGTCCAGCAGTATTCCGACGAGTTCAGCGAGTTTCTCGCCCATCGCGTCGGCGTTCCGCGCGCCGCGCTGGAGGCCGGCGTGCATGGTCGCTGGGACGAGGCCGCCTCGATCATGGTCGGGCGCAGCAAGCCGTATCACTCCGATTGCAACCAACTGTGCATACCGCGGCTGCCGGCGATTCCGTTCTACGACCGCGCCCAGTTCCCCTGGGTGCCCGAACTGGAAGCGCGCACCTACGACATCCAACGCGAGATGCGCGAGGTGCTGCGCAACGAGCAGGCCGAGTTCACGCCCTATATCGAGTACCAGCCCGGCGACCCGGTCAACCAGTGGCAGGAGCTCAACCACTCGCGGCGCTGGAGCACCTACAAACTGTGGAGCTACGCGCAGCCGGTGCACGAGCACCTGGCGCTGTGCCCGCAGACCCGCGCCGCGCTGGAAGCGGTGGAAATGGCCCAGATTGCCGACGTCTGCCCGAACGCGATGTTTTCGGCGTTGGCGCCGCACACCCACATCCCGCCGCACCACGGCGAGACCAATGCGCGCTTGGTCGTGCATCTGCCGCTGATCGTGCCCGAGCGTTGCCGCTACCGGGTCGGTTTCGAGCGGCGCGAGTGGAAGGTCGGCGAAGTGCTGATCTTCGACGACTCGATCGAGCACGAGGCGCACAACGACAGCGACGAGCTGCGCGTGGTGTTGATCTTCGACGTGTGGAACCCGCTGTTGTCGCTGGCCGAACGCGACATGGTCGACGCGATGATGCGGGCGCACCGGGATTTCCTGGCGGGCTGACGAGTGATCGCGATGGGGCGGGGCGCCGGGTTGGTGCTTGGCCCGGCTGGGTGCTGTTCCAGTTTCAGATTCGTTGCTAGCCCAGCCTAGCTCTAGCCTTGACCGTGGCCTCGGTATTTGCCGCAGCCGTTGCTGTTGCTGTTGCCGTAATGATTTTGCTGTTGCTGTGCGCCGATTCGCACTAGCGAAGGCAATCGAAGACCCGGAGGGCGGCGCGCAGGGATGCGCGCCGTTTTTCATCGGGACAGGGATGTCCCGTATGAAAAATCCCCGCGTTGGCATCGAACGTGCGGGCCTGTGATTCAAAGCAAAAGCATTTTTCTTTGGTGACTTTCTTTTGTTGCTTTAGACAAAAGAAAGTTACCCGCCGCTTTAGTGGCGGAAGCTCTTAGCGTTTGATCTTGTTTGTATGAAAGCTATAAGCAAGTGCAGAGCTTCCGCCCGCTACGCGGCCGGGTTACTTTCTTTTGCTAAGCCCAAAAGAAAGGTAACCAAAGAAAAGGGCTCTCCTTGCAAGGGCACAGGCCACGAGTGCAATGCGCGCGCCGGGATTTTTCGATAGGACATCCTTGTCCTATCGAAAAACGGCGCACGTCCTGTGCGCCGCCCTCCGGGTCTCCGGGTGTTCTCGCGAGTTTGGTACTGCGCCAAGCTCATCGGGCAACGGCAACGGCAACGGCAACGGCAGGGGCAACGGCAGGGGCAAGGGGCAAGGGGCAAGGAGCGAATCCCCGTCACTTTCCGACCACCCACAAAAAAAGGCGGGCCGAAGCCCGCCTCAATTCGACTCGGATGATGCTTTTTATTAGAAGCGCATCGTCAGGCCCAGGGTGTAGTAGCGACCCAGGGTGTCGTAGTACTGCGGGAACGTGTTGCCGCTGTTGAAGCCGGTGCTGCCGATGTTGCTGCCCACGACCGGCGGCTTCTTGTCGGCGACGTTGTTCACGGTGAAGTTGATGCGAGCGTTCCACGGCAGTTCATAGGCCATGGTCAGGTCGAAGTAGTCGTACGAATCGATCGAGGTGTAGTCCGGGAACCACTCGATCGGACCCGGTTCGACGTCGACCGAGCTCAGGTGACGCCAGTTGAAGCCGAGCTCGAAGTCCTTGATCGACCACACCGCGCGGAAGTTCGACTTGTAGTCGTACACGATGCCGGCGATGACGTTGCACGAGACGCCGTAGACGCCGACGCAGTCGTGCTTGCCGACCTGCGGGTCGCCCTGGTAGTCGTAGGTGTCGGTCTTGGTCAGATCGAGCGCGAAGTCCAGGCGGCCCCAATCGTTGCTCAGCGGGATGCCGTAGCGAACGCCCAGGTCCCAACCGTCGGTGGTGATGCGGCCCTTGTTCGAGCGGTTGAGGAACGGACCGCGCGCTTCGCCGTTGAGCGAACCGTCGGCCACTTCGCGCGCGCCGATCATCAGCTGGCACATCGGGTGGGTGATGCTGAGGGTCGGGTTGAACTGACGGTCGTAGCAGCCGAACAGCGCATCGCCGAGCACCGGACGGGTGATCGCGTCCTTGATGTCGATCTTCCAGTAATCCAGGGTGATCGACAGCTCTTCCATCGGCTGCCAGACCAGACCCAGGGTCTGGGTATCGGCCTTTTCCGGGCCCAGGATCGGGTTGCCGCCGACGAAGGCGTTGGCCTGACCCGCGCTCGGACCGTCGACGCCGCCCTGGCTGTCGAGGATCGCCTGAGGCACGCCGGTCGCGACGCACAGTGCAGCCACCGAGCCGGTCACGCCGCCGTTGAGCGCCAGCTGCGAAGCTTCGCAGGGATCGACCGCGGTGTTGTCCAGACCGGTGACGACCGGCTGGAACAGCTCGTTGATGTTCGGGGCGCGGGTCGCGCGCTGGAACATGCCGCGGAAGCGCAGCGTTTCGATCGGAGCCCATTCCAGGCCGTACTTGTAGCTGCCGTAGTCGGTGTCGGTCTGGCCCGACTTGAACTCGGTGTGGCGGTAGCCGGCTTCGAAGTTCAAGGCGTGCGCGCCGGTCTTGCCGCTGATCAGCGGCACGATCGTTTCGAAGTAGGCTTCACGCAACTTCAGGCTGCCCTCGACGTCGGGATTGGCGCCGCCCGAACCCTGCACTTCTTCCGGATCGCGCGAAGCCGCGTCGGCGCGGTTCAACGCCGTCATCTTGCGGCCTTCCAGACCGAACGCCATACCGATCGGGTAATCGGCCCACGGGCTCTTGAAGTTGTCGCCCAGGTCGCCGTTGACCGAACCGGACCAGACTTCCTGTTCGACGCGCTGGGTGGCGAAGGTCAGCACTTCGAGGAACTTCTTCGAGTTGGTGCCGATGGTGCCTTCCACGCCCCACAGGTTCAGCGGGATGCAGCCGTTGGTCGGGTCGACGCAGTTGATGCCGTCGGTCGACAACAGGGCCTGCTGCGTGCGGGCCTTGGACAGGAAGCCGGCCGACACGGTCAGCTGATCGGCTTCGCCGTGCGACCAGTAGGCGTCATAGCGCCAACGGTCGTTGATCTCGCCGCGCAGGCCCAGGGTGGCCTGGAAGACCTTGTTCTGGAAGTCGGTCGAGCGGGTGCCGAGCTCGGTCGTACGACGGTTCAAGGTGGTGTTGACGGTGGTCGGGCTGCCGACCACGCAGTTGGCCGCCGGCACGCCGAACTGGGTGCAGATCTGCTGACGGGCCGGTTCCGGAATCAGCGGGTTGCCGATGCCCAGATCGAAACGGCCGCCGAACAGGCCGCCCGGAGCGATCTGCGAGAACACGTTCGAACGCGTGTAGAGCAGCTGGGTGTAGGCCTCGGCGTGCTCGTTGATCTCGTAGCGGCCCAGTGCGGTGGCCTGCCAACGATCCAGCGCGGTCTGGTTGAAGTTGTAGGGGTTGTAGTTGAACGGCGTGACGATGCGGTCGAAACGGCCGGTGGCCGGATTGATCTGGCCGAGCGGACCGACGCGGGTCGGGATCGAGGTGCCCGAACCGCCGGCTTCGCCGTTGGTCGAGTCGAGGTTGAACTCGGAGAAGCCGCGCGAACCCTGCAGCAGCGGGTCGTTGTCGGTCTTGCCCAGGCTCAGCACGAAGTTGCCGCGGCCGTCGTCCAGGTTCATGCCCAGGGTGACGGTGGTGTTGCGGCGGTCGCCGTCCTGCTTGCTCGACTGGCCGTAGCTGGTGTTGACCTCGACGCCTTCGAAGTTGCGCTTGAGGACGAAGTTGACCACGCCCGAGACGGCGTCGGCGCCGTACACGGCCGATGCACCGCCGGTGACCAGGTCGACGCTGTCGATCAGCGCAACCGGGATGACGTTGGTGTCGACCACGCCGAACAGGTTGAACGGAACGACGCGGCGGCCGTCCATCAGCACCACGGTGCGGTTGTCGCCGAGGCCGCGCAGGTTGATCGTGGCGCCGCCGTTGGCGCCGTTGTTGGTGCCGGGGCCGATGGCCGGCACGGCGCCGGGCAGGACCTTGAGGAAGTCTTCGGCGGTGACCGGCTGGTTGCGGTCGATCTCTTCGCGATCGACGGTCATGACCGGGCTGTTGGTGGTCAGGCCGGGAATGGAAATGCGGCTACCGGTGACCTGGATGCGATCCAGGGTGGTGGCGTCTTCAGCGGGCGCTGCGGCGGGTGCCGCGGCGTCCTGGGCGGAGGCAAGGCCGGTGCCGGCCAGGCTGGTCGCGCCCACGCACAACGCGAATACGATCGCGTCGCGCAGTTTGGTGGTCTTCAGGGTCATCTCTCTCTCCAAGTCTGTCCTGAACGAACGGGTCCCAAGCAAAGGGGCTAGCCAAACGGCGCATACGTAAAGGCCTAAATTGGCAAAGCCGGCCCGATAGTAGACGCCTTGGCCGAGTAATTAAAGTGTTGTTAAGTGCTTTTTTGTCGCAAAAGCCCCTGCGACCCGGTTTTCGGGGGCGCAAAAGAAAACGGCCTCCCGAAGGAGGCCGTTCTCGTGTTGCGGCAACGCGTGGTGCTTAGAAGCGCTGCTGGTACTTCATGTACACGAAGCGACCGATGTCGAACTGGCCCTGGTAGGACACGTTCGCGCTCGGCTGGCTGTACACGGTCGGGCCGACGTGATCGAACACGTTGTTGGCGCCGAGCGCGACAGTCGCATTCCACGGGGTCGCGAAGCGGACTTCGAGGTCGTGGAAGGTGTTGGAACCGAGCTTGTTGGTCGGACGGGTCTGAGCCGGATTGGCGGCGCGGAAGGTCGGGTTGTCGCACTCGCTCGGGAAGAGCGTGGCCGACAAGCAGGTTTCCTTCATCGACGAGTAGTAACGCGCACCCCAGGTCGCGCTGACCGGGCCCTTCTCCCAGCTCAGGCTGGCGTTGGAGCGGACACGGAACGTTCCGACGAAGCCCGGCGACGTTGCGTAGCCGACCAGCTGCTGCGGCAGGGTCGTCGGGTTGGTGTCGGTCTTGATCTCGTCCTGAGTGGTGTAGGTCGTCTGCCAGTTCAGGTTGAAGTTGCCGTACTGCGTGGGCAGGCGGTAGTTCAACTCGAAGTCGTAGCCTTCGGTCTCGCGATAGCCGGCATTGATGCTGGTGAAGTTCAGGCTGTTGACATAGCCCAGGACCGGATCGCGGGTGAAGCCGGCGCAACGCGAGGCGTCGCCCTGCAGGTAGCAGTCGTTGAGCATCTGCGTCGGCGTGTCGGCGACGATGGTGTCTTCGATCTTGATCGTCCACCAGTCGAGGCTGACGTTCAGGCCTTCGACGAAGCCCGGGCTCCAGACCAGACCCAGCGTCTTCGATTCCGAGGTTTCCGGAATCAGGTTCGGGTTCGCACCGGAGAAGAACGCCACCGGCGTCTGCGCGTTGGTGCCGGTCGCCGGGACGAAGCCCTGCTGCAGCTGACGGAAGGTCGCTGCGTTGACGATATCGGCCGAGCAACGTGCGTTGCCGCGAGCGGCGCCGAAGGTCGTGTCGCAGGGATCGGTGAAGAACGAGAAGGTCTGCGAACCGCCACCGTACAGATCGTTGATGGTCGGAGCGCGGAAGCCTTCAGCCCAGGTGCCGCGGACCAGCAACGAGTCGATCGGCTTCCACTTGAAACCGAACTTGTTGTTGACCGTGTCGCCGAAGGTGTCGTAGTCCGAATAACGGCTGGCGACGCTGAAGCTCAGCTCCTTGGCGCCCGGCAGATCGGCGAGCAGCGGGATGGCGAGTTCGACGAAGAACTCATCGACCTTGTACGAACCTTGGGTCGGACCGCCGGCGAGGGTGGTCGAGTTGCCGGTCACGGCCTGCGCGTCGGGGATGAAGCGACCCTGTTCCTTGCGGTGTTCATAGCCGACCGCGAAGCCCAGGTCGCCGCCCGGCAGGGCGAACAACGAGCCGGCGAGGTTGGCGCTGTACACGCTGGTTTCGGTCTCGCCGCTCGAGTTCAAGCGCTGGAACAGGAAGTCCTGCAGTGCCTGGTTGCCGGTGAGGCCGCCGTCGCCGGTACGGCCGAACGGGATGAACGGATTCCACGGTACGCACTGGGTCAGCGGGATCGGGCTGGCGGCCGAGCCGCACTGGACGACGCCGTTGGCATTGAGGAACGACGGGCCCACCGCTTGCTTGGTGCGCTCGATGTTCAGGTTACCGTAGTTTTCCTGGGTGACCTTGTTGTTGTTGTACAGGTAGCCCACGTCCCAATCGAAGGTGCGCTCGCCGATATCGAAGTTGCCTTCGAGGCCGGCGGCGAAGCGCCAGGTGGTCGAGGTGGGCTTGTCGGTACGCGGGATTTCCCAGGTACGGCGCCAGAAGTTGACGTCCTGCGGAGTGGCGAAGCCGTGCTTGGTGCCGACCGGGTTGTAGTAGCTGTCGCGCGACATGCGGAAGCCGCCCGGGATCGGACCGGCCGAAGCGCTCTGGAACGGATAGCCGGCGACCTGACGCTCTGCATCGCGCGACGAGTACAGGATGTCGCTGCGGAAGCGCAGCTTGTCGTTGATGTCGAACACGCCGTTGACGAACAGCGAGCGGCTTTCCAACGGCGTACGCAGGTGCGTCTGCAGGTTGGTGTTGCTCTTGTCGATCGGCGAACCGTTCGGATCGGCAGCGGTGCCGCCGGTGTTCGAGTTCTGGGCGTGGTAGTTGGCGATGTTGCGGTAATCGGCGCCGGCGTTCAGCACGCGGTTGCCGCCGAGCGCGGTCGGCAGGTTGATCACGCCCCACTGGCTGACCGTGGTCCAGCCACGGGTCGGGTGCATGCCGCCCTGCGGATAAGCCGAGAATTCGCGGTCGCCCGAGAACACGGCTTCTTCCTTGCGGTATTCGACGGCGGCGGTCAGCGAACCGCGGTCACCGGTGAAACCGAGGACGAAATCGGCGCGCGTGGTTGCGCCGTCGCCCTGGCTGTACTGGCCGTAGTAGGCGTTGGCGGTGGCGCCTTCGAAGTTGGTGCGGGTGATGATGTTGACCACGCCGGCGATGGCGTCGGAGCCGTAGATCGACGAGGCGCCGTCCTTCAGCACTTCGATACGTTCGACCGCGGCGGTCGGGATCAGCGAGACGTCCTGGAGACCGCTGGTGCTGATGCCCAGGCGCTTGCCGTTGACGAGGATCAGGGTGCGGGTGGCACCGAGGTTACGCATGCTGATGAACTGGCCGCCGACGTTTTCGCCGGCCGACAGCGGCATAGCGCGGCTGATCGCCGGTGCGCCGACTGCAGAGATGTTCTGCAGGATTTCGGCGACCGACTGGAAGCCTTGCTTTTCGATATCCGCGCGGGTGATCGACAGAACCGGCTGTGCGGTTTCGAGATCGACCTGACGGATGCGCGAACCGGTGACCTCGATGCGGTCGAGGGTGGTCGCTTCCTTCTGGGCGGGGGCGCTCGCTTCCTGCGCGCCGGCGGCACCTGCGAGGGCCGTCGAACCCACTGCGAGCGCGAAGGTAATCGCGTCGCGGAGCTTGGTGGTTTTAAAAGTCATTCTCTCTCTCCGAATCGGTCTGGTGTACCCGTGTATCCCGCCGGAGGAGTCAAATCAGACGCCAAGGCCGGCAAGGTTCGCCGATCCTAACCGCGCCTTCGGAAAAATTAAAGTGTCGTTAAGCGTCTATTTGTGACGTATGCGGCGTGGGGGCTGTGAGCCAGTCTCCACCGTACTTTCGCGTACATTTTCTGGGAGCGACCATCACGTTCGGCTAATGTGCCTATTCAGCTAGCTGACGGGGTCGAGTGAAGCGGGCATGGCTAGGCGGCAGGCGCGAGGAGATATCCGCTGCGCCGTGGGTGGAGCGAAGTACGCTCGTCGTCGAAAACTCGTCCCTGGACGATCACTTCGCCGCCGCGAGCAGGCAGAACGGCTGGCGACGCCAGGCCGATGCGCATTTCTTCGCCGCCGCGGCCGTCATGGCCGAGGTCGCTCAGGAGATGTTTTGAAGGAGGCGTGCCGCCTCGGATCGACAGAACCGGTCGGGTCGGGACCCGATCAGAGATCCTGCTCGTAGCGGACGTAGGGCACGGTGCCTTCGTCCTTCTCGCCGTTGCCCGGGGCGAACGGGTTCTTGCCGCGCGTGACGACGTTTTCAGCGCCGACGGTGAGCTGGCCGCTCCACGGGGTGCGCCAGGTCAGGCCGACGCCGAGACCTTCCCACTGGCCGGGGCCGGGGGTGTCGACGACGCGGCCGATGATATTGGCGCCGAAATTGCCGATGCCGGCACCGAGGGTGAGGCTCTTGCTGCTCCAGCGATCGGCCAGGCCGGGCATCTCGCCGGCCGGGATCAGGCGCGCACGCGCCCAGGTGCCGCCGATCGAGACCAGGGCGTCGCCGCTACCGACGTTCTTCTGGCCGTAGACGGTGAGGGTGTTCTGGTCGACGCGGCTCGTGCGGCTGTTCGGGCTCAACCAGGCCGGCATGGTGTCGCGGCCGGTACCGACGGCGACGCCGACGCGGCCGCCGGGGCGGCTGATGCTGGCGCCGGCGGAGACCTGACGGCTGTCGTTGCGAGCGTCGTCCTCGTCGAGGGAGGCGAGCAGGCAGTGATTGGCGAGGTTGCCGACCACGCCGGCCAGGCCGGTCTTGCGATCGCAGACCAGGCCGAGGCCGTCGCCGCCATCGAGGCCGAGCGCCGCATCGAAGGTGTTGTTGCCGGATTTCCAGCGTATGCCGGCCGCCTGGTTGCTGGCGGGCTCCAACTGCAACAGGTATTCGAGCTTGCCGTTGTTCTGGTTCCAGACCGGCAGATAGGTGGTGTCCGCACGCTTGCCCGGCAGTGCCTGCGCATGCGCGCCCGCAGCCACGCCGAAGGCGAGCGACAGGACAAGCGGCAATTGGCGCAGGTGCTTGAGCATGGATTCTTTAGGAGTGCGGACCGTCGTTATGACCGGGTGAAGCCGGCCAAGTTCCCCATTTCTTGCCGGCCGACTATAGCCGGTTTATGTTTATTTAACAATCGGGACGATGTCTCAAATCCGACCGATTCGCCCTCACTGTAGCCGGTCCGGAGCCTCTATTTCATGGGCTGCGGCGGCAAACAGGCCGGCAATTTGGTTGCGGTCGAAACCATAGCGCTGGCCGCAGAACTCGCAGCGGATCTCGGCCTCGCCGTCGGCCGCGGCGGCCTCGGCTTCCTCCTGGCCGAGCGAGACCAGCATGGCCTCGACCCGCTCGCGCGAGCACGAGCAGGCGAAGCCCAGCGGCTTGCCGCCGAGCAACTGGATGCCGTCCTCGTGGAACAGCCGGGTCAGCAGGGTGTCGGTCGGCAGCTCGAGCAATTCCCCGGCGCTCAGGGTGTCGAACAGGGCGCCGACCCGGACCCAGCCGTCGTCGTCGCCCTCGTCGCCGGGCAGCTTCTGCAGCATCAGGCCGGCGGCCTGCCGTTCGTCGGCGGCCAGCAGCAAACGGGTCGGCAACTGCTCGGACTGGCGGAAATAGCCCTCGAAAGCGCCGGCGAGCGAGTCGGATTCGAGCCCGACCAGGCCTTGGTAACGGACCGGTTCGCGGCCGTGCAGGCCCGGGTTCTCGATGGTGATGGCGAGCATCGCGTCCGGCCCCATGCCGCGCAGGTCGCGCGATACCGTGCCGGCGTCCTCGTCGAGCTGGGCGATGCCGCGCAGGGTGCCTGCGGCCGTGCATTCGGCGAACAGGGTGCGCAGCGCGCCGTTGCCGCGCAACTGCACCGAAAGCCGGCCGTCGACCTTGGCATGGCCGGTGAACAATGCCGCCGCTGCGGCCGCCTCGCCGAGCAACTCGGCCGCGGCGGCCGGGTAATCCGAGCGTTCGCGGATCTGCTGCCAGGTATCGTGCAGGTGGACGCGCACGCCGCGGACGCCGGCGCCTTCGATCAGAAAGCGGGTCAGGCGGTCGCGGTCGTCGGTGTGGGCGGCGGGGCGGGCTTCGGTCATCGTCGTACTCTCGGTCGCGCGGATCGTGCGGTTATGCGAATGCGGGACGCGGCATCGCGGATAATGCGCGGGTTCCTGTGAAGGGGGGAGGTAAAGCATGCCGATGCGTTCGGAGCGAATTTCAGCCGTGCTGGCATATGGGCGCTCGCGCGGCCACCGGGCAAGAGTGGGGACGGAGGCGATGCGGTGCAAGGCTTGACCGAGCGTATGTCCGCACCTCCCGGAGGCGAGCCGGCCGTGTCGGCGCCGCGCCCGCGGCGTCTGCGGCGTTGGCTGCGCTGGCTGGTCGCGTTGCCGTTCCTGTTCGTGCTGGCCTCGGTGCTGCAGGTCGCGACCCTGCGCTTCGTCGATCCGCCGTTCTCGGCCTTCATGATGATCCGCCAGCTCGAAGCCTGGGGCTCGGGCGATTTCGGGTTTCGTCTCGCCCACGATTGGCGCGACCTCGAGGAGATGTCCTCGAACGTGCCGGTCGCGCTGGTGGCGTCGGAAGACCAGAATTTCGCCGAGCATTTCGGCTTCGACCTCAAGGCGATCGAGAAGGCGCGCAAGAACAATGCGCGCGGCCGCAAGGTCCGCGGCGGCAGCACTATCAGCCAGCAGACCGCGAAGAACCTGTTCCTGTGGAGCGGCCGCAGCTGGATCCGCAAGGGCGTGGAGGCCTGGTACACCTTGCTGATCGAGTCGATGTGGTCCAAGCACCGGATCATCGAGATGTACGCCAACTTCGCCGAGTTCGGCGACGGCGTATACGGCGCCCAAGCGGCGGCGCGCACCTATTACCGCAAGGACGCGCGCCAGCTCGGCGCGGCCGAAGCCGCGCGCATGGCCGCGGTGCTGCCGAACCCGAAGCGCTACAGCATTTCCCGGCCCGGCCCCTACGTGCAGCGCCGCGCCGGCGCGATCCAGCGGCAGATGCGTTCGATCGGCGGCAACGGCTATCTGAAGCAAATCGAGTGAGTCCGGATCGAATGCGTGCGGATTGAATGAGCAGGGTCGAGCCGGCCGCCGCCCGGCGGATCGGCCCGAGGTCGCGGCGTCTGCGCCGCCGCCGATCGGCGATCACATCGGCGCGGCCGGCGTCGCCGCTACTATGTCGGGCATGAATCGCGATCTAGTCACCGTCGTCCTGGCCGCCTTCGACGAGGCGCCCAGCCTGCCGTTGCTGCAGCCACGCATCGCCGCGGCCCTGGATGCGCTGGCCGCGCAGGGCGTCGACGGGCGGGTGCTGTATATCGACGACGGCAGCCGCGACCGCACCTGGGAGATCCTGCAGGGCATCGCCGCGGCCGATCCGCGGGTCGCGCTGCTGCGGTTGTCGCGCAATTTCGGCAAGGAAGCGGCCTTGACCGCGGGCCTGGACCGGGTCGAGCAGGGCGCCGCCCTGATCCTCGATGCCGACGGCCAGGACCCGCCGGAACTGATCCCGCAGTTCGTCGCCAAGTGGCGCGAAGGTTACGACGACGTCTACGGCACGCGCCTGGAGCGCGAGGGCGAGGGTTGGTTCAAGCGCGCCACCGCGCATGCCTTCTATCGCGTGATCGGGCGGCTCTCGCGCACGCCGATCCCCGCCGACACCGGCGACTTCCGCCTGCTGTCGCCGCGCGCGCTCGACGCGCTGCGGCAACTGCGCGAGCGCCACCGCTTCATGAAGGGCCTGTTCGGCTGGGTCGGCTACAACCGCATCGCCTTGCCGTATCACCGCGAAGCGCGCGTGGCCGGGGCCAGCAAGTTCAACCTGTGGCGGCTATGGAACCTGGCGCTGGAAGGCATCACCAGTTTCTCGACCGCGCCGCTGCGCCTGGCGACCTACCTGGGCCTGGCGACCGCGCTGGTGGCCTTCGCGTTCGGCGCCAAGGTGGTGTTGAAGGCGCTGCTGTTCGGCGACCAGGTCCAGGGCTGGCCGACGATGATGGCGGTGATCCTGTTCCTGGGCGGCGTGCAGCTGATCGCGCTGGGCCTGATCGGCGAATACCTGGGCCGGCTGTACGAAGAATCGAAACAGCGGCCGCTTTACCTCATCGACACCTGGCAGCCCGCGCCAGGAGTATCCTCGGACCAGACACGGTTTCCCCAGTTCGCGGAAGGAGACAGTCATGCGCACCGTAAGACAGTTGTTGGAGGCGAAAGCGCCTGAGATTCATGCGATCGGCCCCGACGCGCCGGTCATCGACGCGATCCGGCTGATGGCCGAAAAACGCATCGGCGCGGTGCTGGTGATGGACGGCGCGCGATTGGCCGGGATCCTGTCCGAGCGCGACTACGCCCGCAAGATCGTATTGCAGGGCCGGTCCTCGGCCGATACGCCGGTGCGCGCGATCATGACCGCCGAGGTCGTGGTGGTCGGGCTGGGCGACAGCGCCGACCATTGCATGCAACTGGTGACCGACCAGCGCATCCGCCACCTGCCGGTGGTCGACGGCGGCCGTGTCGTCGGCGTGGTATCGATCGGCGACCTGGTCAAGGCGGTGATCGAGGACCAGCAGGTCGAGCTGGATCAGCTGCAGCGTTACATCGCGAGTTAAGAACCGCGCCAGTCAAGAGCGGCGCCAGCTGAGGGGGCGGCAGGCGATGCCGCCGCGCCGCGATTCGCTGTCGGCGCCCGCCGGCGCACGCACGGCCGCGGCGGCGACGATCCATTCGCAGGAAACCTGCGCGCGATGGGATGATGTCCGTCCCGCGTCATTCCTGTGAAGGATCACCATGAGTCGATACCGTTTCGCCGCCATGCGCCTGCCCGTCGTCGTCCCCTTTGTCGTGGCCCTGATCGTCGCGGCTATGGCCGGATGCACCGCGTCGTCCAACCCGCCTGTCGAGGCGGACAAAGCATCTGCCAAGACGCCCGACAAGGCGGCCGCTGCGAAGCCGGCGAGCCCGCCGCAGCGCCCGGCGCAGGCGAGCGTCGCCGACGACGGCAAGCGCATCGACGTGGCGAGCGCGGTGCTCGATTTCCCGATCGAGGCGGCCGATGTGTTCGACGGCCGAGTGCTGCGGATCGATCGGGTCGCTATCCTGGGGCAGGAAGATCGCGGCGAGCGGTTCGACCTGTTGTTGCGCATCGAAGGGCCGAGCGATCCGAAGGCCGAGGGTGGGCGTTGCCGCGACGGGCGCGAGATCGTACTGCGGGAGATCTCCTTCGACGGTAACGACAACATGATCACCGGCTCGCAGGACTACCAGTCCTGCCTGAAGCGGATCCGCCCGGTCGCCGAACGCCGCTTTCCCGACGGGCGCGTCGAATACGACCTCAAGCATACCTATCCCGCCGGCGATACCTGGGACGTGTACCTGAAGTACGACCTCGCCCATCCGGGCGCCGGCGTGACGATGTAGGCGCCCAGCGAGATTCATCCCGATGTTGCGGATCCGTCCTGTGTAGGAGCGACGTGAGTCGCGACCGCGGGGCTCCGAATCGCCGTGGTCCTTTCGATGCTGTCGCTGTCGTGTCGCCGTTGCCGTTGCCGTTGTCTTGGCCTTGGCTGTTGCTGTGCGCCGATTCGCACTGGCGAAGGTAATGGAAGACCCGGAGGGCGGCCCGCATGGATGCGGGCCGTTTTTCATCGGGACAAGGATGTCCCGTATGAAAAATCCCTGCGGATGCACCGCTCGTGCGGGCCCTTGACTCAAAGAAAAGCATTTTTCTTTGGTTACCTTTCTTTTGTTGCTTATGACAAAAGAAAGTAACCCGCCGCTTTAGTGGCGGAAGCTCTTGGCGTTTGATCTTGATCTTGCTGATCGAGAAGCCACAAGAAAGAGCAGAGCTTCCGTCCGCTGACGCGGCCGGGTTACTTTCTTTTGCTAAGCCCAAAAGAAAGCTAACCAAAGAAAAGGGCTCTCCTTGCAAGGGCACAGGCCACGAGTGCGATGCTCGCGCCGGGATTTTCCGATAAGACGTCCCTGTCTTATCGGAAAACGCCGCACGTCCTGTGCGGCGCCCTCCGGGTCTCCATTTGACCGGCAAAACGGCAAGGCAAATCAAAATCACGGCAACGGCAACGGCAACGGCAACGGCAACGGCTAAAACCACAGCTAAAACCACAGCTAAAACCACAGCTAAAACCAAAGCCACGCGGTACCGGATGTTTGCGTCATGGTTTAAGCATCAAACAGCGACCGCTCAATTCACCACATGCCCCGCACAGCCCGCATCCTTGCCCGGGCCGAGTTCGATCGTGGCCAGCAATGCCGCCGGCGGCGCGATGCTGCCCAGCGCCACTGCGACGGCGCCGCGCAGGCCAAGGCGTTTGAAATCCGGACGGGCGTTGGGGTGCTTGAAGCTGCCGGTGACGGTCAGCGGCGTGCGCAATGCGAACAGGCTGCGGTCTTTCGGGCGCGGACGGATCAGCAGGTCGAGTTTTTCCTCGCCCAGGTCGATCGTGCCGCTGCCGACCAGGATGGTGTCGCTGGTGTCGAAGGCCAGCGCGCGCGCGGTCATGACGCCGTCGGCGACGGTGAAATCGCCGAAGGCGCAGCGGATCGGGATCTTGCGGTCCTGGGTCAGCTTGAACTTGAGGATCTCGGCCAGGTCGAGCCCGGCGAATTCCATCAGCAGGTTGCTGATCTGGCCTTGGCCCATGCCGACGGCGACGTTGCCGTCGCTGCTGGCGAGCATCGTCGCGATCGAATTGCCGTTGCCGGCCAGGGCGATGCGCCCGCCGACCTTGCCGACGGCGTCTTCGGCGAGTTTGACCTTGGGCAGCAGCTTGGCAAGGGTCAGCTTGCGCGCGGTGATGTCGGCGCGGGTGCGGATCGGGGTGCGGCGCGCGTCCATCGTGATGATCGAGCGGATGTCGCCGTCGGCGACGCCGAAGTTCAGCGGGTCGAGTTTGAGCAGGCCGTTCTCGAGCAGCAGATGCGCCTGCATGTCGTCGAGCGGCCAACCCGGCGCCTCGATGCGCGCGGCCTTGAGCTTTACGTCCGCATCCATCGCCCGCAACTTGTCGAGCCGATACGGCGTAGAGGGCAACAGCTTCGGGCTCGCGTCCAGGCGCGCATGTTCGGCGGCGAGTTCGGGGTTGGTGCTTTCGCCGCGCCCGGTCTGCGGGGGCGCTCCGACGAAGCCGGCGAGATCGTCGAGATCCAGGCGCTTGGATACCAGGTCGGCGCGCAGATAGGGGCGCGGGCCGCCGGTATCGACACTGGCGCTACCGGCCAGATCGCTGTCGCCGACCTTGCCGGTGAAGCGGTCGTAATTCCAGCGCACGCCATCGCGGCTCAGGCGGCCGTCGAGCGCATAAGGCGGCGTCGGCGGAATCGCGATGCCGATCAGAGGATACAGATCGGCGAGGTTCTTGCCGGCAAGGGCGAGTTGCAGATCGAAGTCGCGCAGATGGAAGGGGTCGACCAGTTCGCCGCGCGCATGCGCACGGGTGGCGCCGGCGGCGGCGCGCAGGTTCAGTCGATACGGGCGCTGCGTATCGCGCAGCGCCAGCGGCGATTCGGCGCGGCCTTCGAGGGTGAAGCGGTTGTTCTTCCAGCGTCCGCTGCCTTCGACCTCGACTGGCGGCGCGGCATCCTCGCGCTGGGCCGCACGGCTGGCGACGGCCAGGTCGATGTCGGTCTTGCCGGCGGCGTCGAGGAATTGCAGACGCCCGTCGTCGATCCAGACGCGTCGGAACACCGGCAATTCGCCGTTGCCGGCGCGATCGAACACCCAGTTGCCGCCGTGCTTGGGATCGGTCTGCAGATTCACTCGCGGCCGGATCAGGCGGATGTCGGGGATGCGGATGTCGCCCTTGAGCAAGGGCCAGAATTCCACCGCGATTTCCAGACGCTGCGCCGAAGCCATCAGCGGCTGCTTGGCCCACTCGGCATTGGCGAAGCTCAGGCCGTCGGCGCGGATGACCGGCACGCGTCCTAGATCGACATCGAGATTGCCGGCGATCTCGAAACGTCGGCCGGTGCGCACTTCGACCTGGCGTTCGATCGTGCCCTTGAACCAGTTCCAGTCCCACAGCAGGAGCAGCACAACGATGGCGAGCGCGAGCACGCCGAGCAGCGCGCGCCAGGGATGGCGGCGCAGACGGGTCTGCCACGACTGCTCGGCAGGCGCGGGCGCAGACGGGGGAGGCGGAGAGTCGCTCATGGCATGAAGCGCTTGGGCCGATCGTGCCGGCGATACCTACGCCATCGGCCCGCGCGGCGGGACCTGGTCGCTACGATGGCCTCACCATTGCGGCAGGGCGGTAAAGCGAAGGTGAATACGCCGTGGACGCGACGTGCGGTGTTCAGGCCGGCGAGGGGACGACCTGGGCGAACACCGAGATGTAATGGCAGACGCTGCCGGCGACCACGAACAAATGCCAGATCGCATGTGAATAGCGCAGCGAGGGACGGTGATAGAACACCGTGCCGAGCGTGTAGCAAAGGCCGCCGGCCAGCAGCCAGCTCAGGGTCCAGACGTCGAGCGCGTTGAGCAGGGGCTTGATCGCGACCAGCACCAGCCAGCCCATCGCGATGTAGATCATCGTCGACAGCAGCTTGAAGCGGCCGGTATAGAACAGCTTGAACACGATGCCGGCGAAGGCCAGGCCCCAGATCGCCGCGAACAGGCCCCAGCCCCAGGGGCCGCGTAGGCCGATCAGGGTGAACGGCGTGTAGGTGCCGGCGATCAGCAGATAGATCGCGCAATGGTCGAAGACCTTGAGCCGCCCCTTGAGCACGGGATGCTGGATCGCGTGGTACAGGGTCGAGGCCAGATACAGCAGCAACAGGCTGATCCCGAACACGATCGCGCTGCCGAGTTGCCAGGCGTCGCCGTAGATCGCGGTCAGGGTGATCATGACCGCGCCGCCGGCCAATGCGGCGGTGGCGCCGAGACCGTGGGTCAGTGCGTTGGCGATCTCTTCGCGGATCGAGTGGTCGCCGTGAGCGGGGGCATGGGCGATAGGCATGGTCCCAGCATCCTAGCGCGGTCTGGGGCCAATGCTCGCAGTCAGGATGAAAGGACAGGGACGGTAAGGTGCCCGCGGTCCGGTTTCGCGACCCGGATCACGGGCGCAGGCAGGCCGGAGCGTCTGGCCTGCCGGAAGCACGGCCCTCGCGCAGAGGACGTGGCGGGTCGATCCGGCCCGGAGCGGCGAGCCCCGGGCCGGATCGGACCGGAGACGCAGGTCAGGCGGCCGGGACCGCGGCCATGTGGCTCATCGACGGCATACCGACGATCAACAGGACGATGCCGACGATGTAGATGATCAGCGGAATCTTGTTCTGGGCGAAGTTCATGATCGCGAATACCACGGCCACGAACGGAATCAGCAGCGAACCCAGTCCCCACCAGATGTTCTTGCGAAACGCGTTGACGACGATCCACAGACCGCCGATCAGGCACAACACGATACCCAAGTAATACATACGTCCCCCTCCAGGTTGGATGCCGGCTCGACTGCCCGACGGGCCGATGCTAGTCGATGCTGCCGCGCAGCATCGGCGAAACGCGCGGCCTCGTCGCAAACACGCGGGGGACACCGGACCGCAGAGTGTGGCGGGCGGCGGCGACACGCCGTATCAGGGGGCGTAGACCACGTTGTCGGACAAGTACATCTGCGCGATGTTGATCGCAAAAAGCACGGACCCGGCGGCGTACAGCAGCAGCGGGGTCTTGCTCTTATGCCAATGGAGGATGCCGAAGACGAGCAGGACGGGCGAAACCAACAACGAACCCAGTCCCCACCAGATGTTTTCCTGGAAGGCCAACACCAACAGCCATAGACCGCCGATCGCGAGCAGGGCCAGGCTGAGAATCAGAAGCGCCAACATCATGTCGAACTCTCCTTGTGACCGGCGTCCTGCCGGCGCGGCCATGCTAGCGAATTTCGAGTGCGCAGGGAGCGCCCGGGAAGGTCGCAGCGCCCGAGCGACGGCCGCTTTCGCAGTGCCATGGCGCGCGGACTGGAGCGTCGGGACTGTCGGGCCGTGGCGACGGATCGTTCGGGTTCGATCAATCGAGCGTGTTCAAACGGCGGACCCGGCGCAGTCGTCGCAGAATCTTGTGCGGCCGGTCGAAGCGGTATTCCTCGACTTCGACCGTCAGCCCGCCGTCTTCGCCGAGCGCCTCGCGCATCGCATAGAGGCGGCCGTTGCCTTCGAAGGCGAGCCAGCGCTCGCCGTCGCGCACGACCTTGATTTGCGAGACCGAAGGGATGATTTCGTTCAAGGTCGCCAGGTCGAGCTGCCCGCGTGCAAGCAGTTCCTCGCGCCGCGCTCGCAAAGCCTGCGCCCGCGCATGGGTGGCTTGCAGCGCCGATTCGCGGTCGATGCGGTGGATCGGCTGCAGGGCGCGCAACGGCACCATCGCCTGGGCCTTGCCGCTGCGCAAGCGGTGGATGTCCATCACCACCTTGGCCATGTAGGCGTCTTTATAGTCGAGCGCGGCGACTTCGCTGCGCTTGCCCAACAAGTACAGCCACCATCGCCGCAGCGCCGACATCAGTCCAGCGCCACCGCGTGCGCGTGTTCGCGCGTGGCGAGGAATTCCACGCCCGGTGCGCGCTCCTGGGCCAGTTGCAGATTGACCCGGGTCGGCGCCAGATAGACCAGTTGCCCGGCCGCGTCGAGCGACAGGTTGAGCGCGTTCTTGTCGCGGAATTCCTCGAGCTTCTTGGCGTCGTTGCAGCGGATCCAGCGCGCGGTCGCCACGCCGACCTGCTCGAAGCTCGCATCCACGCCGTACTCGTCCTTGAGGCGGTAGGCGACGACGTCGAACTGCAGCACGCCGACCGCGCCGAGGATCAGGTCGTTGCTCATCAGCGGCCGGAAGAACTGGGTCGCGCCTTCTTCCGACAACTGCGCCAGGCCCTTCTGCAACTGCTTGAGCTTGAGCGGGTCGCGCAGGCGCGCGCGACGGAACAGTTCCGGGGCGAAGTTCGGGATGCCGGTGAAGGCGAGCGCCTCGCCTTCGCTGAAGCTGTCGCCGATCGAGATGGTGCCGTGGTTGTGGATGCCGATCACGTCGCCCGGGAACGCGCTTTCAGCGATCTCGCGGTCGCTGGCCATGAAGGTCAGGGCGTTGGCGAGCTTCACTTCCTTGCCGGTACGGGCATGGAAGGCCTTCATGCCGGCGCTGAACTTGCCCGAGCAGATGCGCATGAAGGCGACCCGGTCGCGGTGCTGCGGGTCCATGTTGGCCTGGATCTTGAACACGAAGCCGCTGAGCTTGTTTTCGGCGGGCTGCACTTCGCGGGTAGTGGTCTCGCGCGGCTTCGGCGACGGGGCGTGCTCGATGAAGAAATCCAGCAGCAGCTGCACGCCGAAGTTGTTGACCGCCGAGCCGAAGAACACCGGGGTCTGTTCGCCGGCCAGGTACTTGGCCTTGTCGAACGGATGCGAGGCGCCTTCGACCAGTTCCAGTTCCTCGCGCAGCTCGGCCAGCATCGCCGCGCCGATGCGCGCTTCGAACGCCGGATCGTCGATGGAGGCGTAGATGGTCGAGTCCTGGCGGGTGAAGTTGCGGCCCTGCTCGTACAGATGCACTTCGCCGCTGATCAGGTGGACCACGCCCTTGAGGCGCTGGCCCATGCCGATCGGCCAGGTGATCGGCGCGCACTGGATGCCGAGCACCGATTCGACCTCGTCGAGCAGATCGATGGGGTTCTTGCCTTCGCGGTCGAGCTTGTTGATGAAGCTCATGATCGGCGTGTCGCGCAGGCGGCAGACTTCCATGAGCTTGATCGTGCGTTCCTCGACGCCCTTGGCGACGTCGATGACCATCAGCGCCGAGTCGACCGCGGTCAGCACGCGGTAGGTGTCCTCGCCGAAGTCGGCGTGGCCGGGGGTGTCGAGCAGGTTGACGATGCGGCCCTCGTAGGGGAACTGCATCACCGAGGACGTGACCGAGATGCCGCGCTCCTTTTCCAGGGCCATCCAGTCCGAGGTGGCATGGCGCGCGGCCTTGCGGCCCTTGACCGAGCCGGCCATCTGGATGGCGCCGCCGAACAGCAACAGCTTTTCGGTCAACGTGGTCTTGCCGGCGTCGGGGTGCGAAATGATCGCGAACGTGCGGCGGCGGAGGGCTTCTTGGGAGACTTCGGACATGGGAACGGCGCGCCCGGGGCGCGTCGGGAGGCAAGAGGAAGGGCGGAAGTATACCCGGGCGGCGCGCCGGAGCCGGGCAGGGCGTCGACGATGGCCGGATCGCCGAGGGTGGGGCTCTCGGGGCAGGAGCGGCGCGAGCCGCGACCGCGGGGCTACGACGGTTTGCGTGGCGGCGGGCCTGGATCGCGGCTCGCCGCCGTTGCTACGGGAGGCAACCGAGCGGATGCCGGGGGTAAGAGCAGGGCTGCGGAGAGTTGCGTCGCGGCGAGGGGGGACGCGGTCGCGGCTTACGCCGCTCCTACATCGACCATCGCAGGCGGACAGCCTCAGCGCGTGCCGCCGCTCAGCCGCAGCGGGCCTTGCGGGCCGCTCATGCGGAAGGGGATCGATTCGAGCTTCATGCCGCGATTGATCTGTACGGCGAAATGCAGGTGCGGGCCGGTGCTGAAGCCGGTGTTGCCGGACAGGCCGATCTGCTGGCCGGCGCGCACGCGCTGGCCGGTGCGGACCAGCACGCCGCCGTCGGCCTTGAGGTGGGCGTACAGGGCCATGCTGCCGTCGTCGTGGAGAATGCGGACGAAGTTGGCGCGGTCGCTGAACTTTTCCAGATTGAGCCCGGCCTTGTCGAAATCGGACTCGACCTGCATCACCGAGCCGTCGCGCGCGGCCAGCACCGGGGTGCCGATGTCGGCGGCGAAATCGACGGCGTAGCGGTGTTCGGGTTCGGTGTGGCTGAAATGGCCGCCATAGCCCTGGTCGATGCGGAATTGCTGCTGTTGCAACGGCAGCAGGTAATCGACGTTCTGCGCGCGCGCTGCCGGGTCGCCCGGCGTGCTGCGCAGGCTCAATTCGAAGTCGCCGCCGCGGGTCGGGTCCTGGGCGCTGAGCACCGCCACCACGGCGCTGCCGCGCGCGGCCACGGTTGCGTAGGCGGGTAACGAGGGCGAGCCGGCGATGTTATTGCTGTGGGTGAAGTCGAGGCGGACTTCGATCGGCCCGGACAGGCTGTTGTCGGCCCAGGCCAGGTAGCGGTCGCCGTCCTGCTGCACGCGCAGGCGCGCGATCGCGCCGGGTTCGGCGCGGAACGGGATCACCTGGACTTCCGACGGCGGCGCCGCCCCCGGCGGACGATCGCCGTAATGGCTGACGCCGCTGCGGTCGGTCCAGCGGTAAAGCTTGGCCGCCTGCACCGCCGGTACGGCGAGCAGGCTGGCGCAAAGGCAGGTGGCGAGCAGGGCGGAAAGGCGCGGCATGGTCGGGTTCGAAGGACGGCGTCGGTGCGGCGTGGAATAGGTAGCTAGAGTGTCAGTTCAGGCAGCCGGACTGCAGTTGCAGAGAGCGGGCGACGTCGCCGAGGTCGAACGCGGTCACCGAACGGTCGTCGTGCACCGCATACAAGGCCCCGGTCGGGAACGCGATCGTGCCGGCGGCGTGCAGGGCGATGCCGTCGGTGTGGGCGGTGACCTCGCCGCTGAAGCTGCCTTGCGGCACCAGGGTGACGCGGTCGAACACATGGAAGATCGTACGCGGCATCAGCTGGTCCACGGCGATCCAGTATCCGGCGCCGTTCGGGCAGCTCCACAAGGCCACGCCTTCGGCCTGGGCGTCGAAGCTGCGGTCGGGCAGGCGACGGCCCGTGTAACGGCCGGCCAGGGTGTATTCGCGCAGGGTCGAGAGATGGCGGTCGTCTTCGTCGGCGATCAGCAGGCGGTCGTTGGCCGGGTCGCCGGCGATCGATTCGACCACGCGCAGGGCGGCGTCCTCGGTGGTGTCGCCGAAGGAACCGACGTACTCGCTGCGCATCGCATCGCCATCGTCGAAGTGGATCTTGTAGCGGCGCACGCGCTGATCGAGCTCGGTCAAGGCCGGCACCCGGTCGAACTTGTCGCCGTACATGAAGCTGTCGGTGATGTAGGCCTCGAGCTCGCCCGGGGCGATCTCGTTGAGCCACACGCCGTAGGGGCTGCGCAACTCGGCGTCGCCGAAGCTGCCGAGCGGGGCGAAGTCGGGCAGGCGCAACACCTGGACGCGGTGGTTGTCGCGCTCGACCACGAACAGGTGATCGCCGAACACGGTCAGCCCGTTCGGGCGCTTGAACTGGCCGAGCGCCTGGCCCTTCGCGCCGACCGTGCGCAGGCGTTGGCCGCTGTCGGCGTCGTAGACCGCCAGGCGATGAGTCGACTTGGCGCTGGCGATCAGCCAGGTGGCGCCGTTCTCGGTCGGCCAGGTCGCCAGCGAATCGAGTTCGTCCTCCGGGCTTTCGGCCGAAACGAAGCGTTCGGGGACGATCCGCACCCCGGCCGGGCCGGCGCTGGTGGTGCGGGTTTCCGATTCCAGGACGGGGCGGGTGGCGCAGGCCGACAGCAGGACGGTGGTCAGGACGGCGGCAACGAGGCGGCTATTCATCATTCCAAGTGTATGCGCGGGCGGTGGCAACGGGGCGGCGACCGTGAAGGTCGAGTGAGGCTACATGATAAATCGCTATATGCGGATGAAGCGATTGACACGCCTTCCGCCGGTCGGCAGACTGAGGCCATCCATCGAGACCGGCTGAGGGACAGGCCCTTAGAAGCCGGGGCAACCCAACGCAGCGCAAGCTGCGTGAAGGTGCCAATTCCTGCGGCCCGCCTCATGGCGTTGGTCGGAAGATGGTTGCGAAGTGCGCTTCCGGCGCACTTGCGACTTGCAAGCTCGGTGGGCCCGTTCACTTCGGATGACCGCCATGAGCTTCGCCAACAGCCCCGCCGCCACGTTCGAACGCAGCGACAGCTTCGTTTCCTATGCGTCGCCCGCAATCGTTTCCCCCGACGTGTTCGAGCGCACCGGCCGTGCCGCCGCCACCCGAGGCGAGATCGCCGTCGAACTGGATCTGCGCCATTCCGGCCGCCGCAGCCTGACCTTGCGCTACGAAACCCAGGGCGACCGCAGCCTGCCGGCCTTGTTCGTCGCCGGCGGCATTTCCGCCCATCGCCACCTCGCGCCGAGCCGCGAGTTCGGCGAGCAGGGCTGGTGGCAGAGCCAGGTCGGCCATGGCCGTTCGCTGGACCCGTCCCAGCATTACCTGATCTCGTTCGACTGGATCGGTGCCGACGGCACCCTCGACGTGGCGCTGGATCCGGCCGACCAGGCCGACGCCATCGCCGCGTTGCTCGACGCGCTGCGCATCGAGCGCCTGCAGGCTTTCATCGGTTATTCCTACGGCGCCATGGTCGGCCTGCAGTTCGCCTCGCGGCATGCTTCGCGCCTGGGCGAACTGGTCTCGATCAGCGGCACTCACCGCGCCCATCCCTATGCCGCCGCCTGGCGTGCGCTGCAACGCCGTGCGGTCGCGCTGGGCGCGCTGCAGTGCGACGAAAGCCAGGGCCTGGCGCTGGCGCGCGAACTGGCGGTGCTGAGCTATCGCACCCCGGAAGAATTCGCCGAGCGTTTCGGCAATGCCGAAGTCCGCGACGGCCGCGTCCGCGTCGCCGCCGAGGACTACCTCGACCATTGCGGCAACAAGTACGTCGCGCGCACTCCGACTACCGCCTTCCTGCGCCTGTCCGAATCGATCGACCTGCAGCAGATCGATCCCTCGACGATCCGGGTGCCGGTCACTGTGGTTGCGGTCAGCGAGGATCGTTTGATCCCGCTCAGCGAGTCCTACGACCTGATCGAACGTCTGCGCGGCGAAACCCGCCTGCGCGTATTGCGCTCCATCTACGGGCACGACGCGTGCCTGAAAGAAGAATCCGACATCAACACCATCCTGCGCGAAGCGCTGGCCGACTGTACGCAGGTGGCCGCATGAGCATTCAGAACAACGGAGCGGCACCAGTGACCACGACCCCCAGCACGACCCCCACCCGCAGCACCTGCACCGCCGCCGTGCGCGCCGGCATCGACCGCGACACCGCCTACGGTGCGGTGACGCCGCCGATCGTGCTGTCGTCGAACTTCAGCTTCGCCGGCTTCAACGACAAGCGCCAATACGACTACACCCGTAGCGGCAACCCCACCCGCGACCTGCTCGGCGAAGCGCTGGCCGAACTGGAAGGCGGCGCCGGCGGCGTCATCACCTCGACCGGCATGTCCGCGATCACCCTGGTGCTGCACGCCTTCCTCAAGCCCGGCGACCGCATCGTGGTGCCGCACGACGGCTACGGCGGCAGCTGGCGCCTGTTCAATGCGCTGGCGGCGAAGGGCGCGTTCGAGCTGATCACCGCCGACCTGACCGACCCGCGTTCGCTGACCGAAGCGCTGGCGACCAAGCCGGCCGTGGTCTGGATCGAAACCCCGTCGAACCCGCTGCTGCGCATCACCGACCTGCGCTTCGTGATCGAGGCCGCGCACGCCCAGGGCGCGCTGACCGTGGTCGATAACACCTTCCTGTCGCCGGCGCTGCAGCGCCCGATCGCGTTCGGCGCCGACCTGGTCGTGCATTCGACCACCAAGTACATCAACGGCCACAGCGACGTCGTCGGCGGTGCCGTGGTCGCCAAGAACGCCGAGCATCACCAGCAGCTGACCTGGTGGGCCAATGCGCTCGGCCTGACCGGCTCGCCGTTCGACGCCTTCCTGACCCTGCGCGGCCTGCGCACCCTCGATGCGCGCCTGCGCGTGCACCAGGAAAACACCCTGGCCATCGCGACCCTGCTCGACAACCATCCGGCCGTCCGCGTGGTGCATTACCCAGGCCTGGAATCGCATCCGGGGCATGCACTCGCCGCGCGCCAGCAGAAGGGCTTCGGCGCGATGCTCAGCGTCGAGATCGAAGGCGGCGAAGATGCAGTGCGGGCTTTCGTCGAAGGGCTGACCTGTTTCACTCTGGCCGAATCGCTGGGCGGCGTCGAAAGCCTGATCGCGCATCCGGCGACCATGACCCATGCCGCGATGTCGCTGGAAGCGCGCACCGCCGCCGGCATCAGCGACGGCCTGCTGCGGCTGTCGATCGGCATCGAGCACGTCGACGACCTGGTCGCCGATCTCGAAGCCGCGCTCGAACGTGCCGCCGCTGCGGTGGCCACGGCGGCGCGCGTCAAACGATGAGCGTCGCGGCCAGCGCCCTGCACGGGCAGGTTTCGCAGGCGCGGCCGCGCTCGACTGCCGCCGCGGCCCACGCCGCGCCGGCGCGGGTCGCCTTGCTCGGCACCGGCACGGTCGGCGGCGCGGTGATCGCGCGGCTGGCCTCGTGGCGCGGCACCGCGCTCGGCGAGCGCCTGTCGCTGGTGCATGTCGCCAACTCGCGCCGCGCCGCGGTCGGCCTCGACGGCATCGCGCCCGAGCGGGCGGTCGCCGCCCTGGCCGATTCGGCGCAGGCCAGTTCGCTGAGCGATATCGCCTTGGCGCTCGAAGGCGAGGGCGCGCGGGTGGTGATCGATGCGACCGCCAGCGAGGCCGTCGCCGAGCAGCATGCGCAGTGGCTGGCGCAAGGCATCCATGTGGTCACCGCTTGCAAGATCGGCCAGGGCACGTCCTTGACGCGTTGGCGCGCGATCCGCGAAGCCTGTGCGCAGGGCGGCAGCGGCTACGGCGACAGCGCCACCGTCGGCGCCGGGTTGCCGCTGCTGCGCAGCCTGCGCGAGTTGCAGGCTGGCGGCGACCGCATCCATGCCATCGCCGGCGTACTGTCGGGCTCGCTGGCCTGGCTGTTCAATCATTACGACGGCATGCGCCCGTTCTCGGCGCTGGTGCGCCAGGCGCGCGATGCCGGCTACACCGAGCCCGACCCGCGCGACGACCTGTCCGGCGAAGACGTGCGGCGCAAGCTGCTGATTCTCGCCCGCGCCGCCGGCGTGGCGTTGGACGCCGGCGACGTCGAAGTGTCCTCGCTGGTGCCGCCGGAGCTGGCGATTCTGTCGCGCGACGGCGTCGACGCGGCGCTGCCGGCGCTCGATGCGCCCTTGCGCGAGCGCTATGCCGAGGCCTACAAGAACGGCGAGAAGCTGCGCTTCATCGCCCGCCTCGAACGCGGCGAGGATGGCCGCGTTTCGGCGAGGGTCGGCTTGGAATCTTTGCCGGGCGACCATCCGCTGGCCGGTGGTGCGGGCACCGACAACAAGGTCGCCATCTGGTCGGATCGCTACAAGGTGCAGCCGCTGGTGATCCAGGGCCCGGGCGCGGGCGCGGAAGTGACTGCCGCCGGTTTGCTGGACGATGTGTTGCGTCTGGTGGGGTGAGTGGGGTGCCGTAGCCTGCCGCTTGCACGGGTAGGAGGGGCGTCCGACTGGATTCCCTTCGATCACAAGCCGCGAAGACGTCGTCGCGGATTTGTGTCGGTGCCGTCCGAGACCTCTGTAGGAGCGACGTGAGTCGCGACCGCGGGACGCGCAGAGAGCGCAATGCCGATGACGCCCATCGAAGCGACAAGCTTTCGCAGGGGTAGGAGCGGCGCGAGCCGCGACCGCAGTGTTTCGGTCTTGCGGCGCATCCATCAAGCAATACCAAGATTAAACGCCAAGAGCTTCCGCCACTAAAGCGGCGGGTTACTTTCTTTTGTCATAAGCAACAAAAGAAAGGTAACCAAAGAAAAATGCTTTTTTTTGAGTCAAGGGCCCGCGCGCTCGATGCCGACGCAGGGATTTTTCATACGGGACATCCCTGTCCCGATGAAAAACGGCGCGCGTCCCTGCGCGCCGCCCTTCGGGTCTTCTATGGCCTTCGCTAGTGCGATGCTGCGCACAGCAACAGCAACAGCAACAGCAACAGCAACAGCGCGACGGCTTGCTTGAGGCTTTTGGGTAGGAGCGGCGCGAGCCGCGACCGCGAATCCGCGGCTGCCGGCGCCGTGATCGTGGTTGCGCGGACGCGGCTTGTGACCGAAGGAAATCCAGTCGGGCGCCGCTCCTGCCCCTAGAGCGAGATTCGCCGTTGCCGTTGCCGGGATTTTGATTTGCTTTGCCGCTTTGCCGGTCAACTGGAGACCCGGAGGGCGGCGCACAGGATGTGCGCCGTTTTTCGATAGGACAAGGGTGTCCTATCGAAAAATCCCGGCGACAGCATCGCACTCGTGGCCTGTGCCCTTGCAAGGAGAGCCCTTTTCTTTGGTTACCTTTCTTTTGGGCTTAGCAAAAGAAAGTAACCCGGCCGCGTCAGCGGACGGAAGCTCTACTCTTGAAGTTGCTACATCGCTCTGCGGTAAGACACGCAGCAATCGCCGCGACGCGGTCGCGACTCGCGTCGCTCCTACCCTCGCGACAGTCTGCGGCCTCGATGAATAAGGGCAGCGGCGCAGCCTCTGCACATCCCGCGGTCGCGGCTCACGCCGCTCCTACAAGGGGGCGGTGGACTGCGCCCCCCAAAAACGAAATCGGAGCGCCGATCGGGGGGATGATCGGCGCTCCGTTGCATATCACCGCGACGTATCGCTCGCCGCGGCTTTGCAAAACTGTACCGAGGACGCGCCAAGCGGCGTGCCTTCGTAGAACGTGTCGCGTAGAACGGTTGCGGCATCCACCTGCGGTGGGAAGCGCGATTCGATGTCCTCATCCGCAAGCCCTCTCCCGCGAGGGGAGAGGGCATTGTCGGGTGCGGATTACCTCATGCCGTCTTACTTCAGGCCGCCTTACTTCAGACCGTCGCTGACCGCGGTGGCCAGGCTGCCCTGGGCGTCGTCGCCGCTGAACTCCCAGAAGAATGCGCCGCCGAGGTTCTGCGCCTTCACGTAGGTCATCTTCTGGCCGATCACGGCCGGGGTGTCGTAGCTCCAGAACGTGGTGCCGTTGTACTTCCAGCTCGCAGTGGCGTTGGCGTCGGTGTGGACGGTGCCGGCGAGGTTCTTGAGGACCTTGTAGTCCTCGATGCCGGCTTCGTAGGTGCCCGGTGCCGCGGTGCCGCTCTGGTACAGGCCGTTATTGACGTTGGGCACGTTGGTCCAGCCGCGGCCGTAGAAGCCGATGCCGAGGTTGAGCTTCGAGGCCGGCACGCCGCGCGACAGGAAGGCTTCGATGGCGTCGTTGGAGTTGTAGAACTTCTGGTCGCCGGTCGAAGGATCGTTCGGCGAGGCGAACAGGGCCGAGTGATGGTTGGTCTTCGGATCCCACGCGCCGTGGAAGTCGTAGGTCATCACGTTGATGAAGTCGAGGTACTGGTGATACGCGGCCGGGTCGGTGACGCGGATCTTGTCGATGCCGGCGCCCACGGCGACGGTCAGCAACAGGCCCGGACGCACCGCATCGAGCTGCTTGCGGAACTCGGCCATCAGAGCGTTGAAGTTGGCCTTGTCCTCCGGCGCGCCGCAGGAAATGCCGCAGGCGACCGGGTATTCCCAATCGATGTCGATGCCGTCGAACACGCCGGCCGCCGCACCCGGGCCGCCCGCGCTGTCGGTGACCGGTAGGTTGCCCTTGATGTAGGCGTCGACGCACGAAGCCACGAAGGCCTGGCGGTTCTCCGGACGCGCCGCGCTGGAGAAGCCGCGCGACCAGGTCCAGCCGCCGAGCGAAATCAGCACCTTGAGATTCGGGTGCTTGGCCTTGAGCTGCTTGAGCTGGTTCCAGTTGCCGCGCAGCTTCTGGTCCCAGGTGTCGCCGACACCGCTGACGCTTTCGCCGGCCGGGAAGGACTTGGTGTAGTCGGCGAAGGCGTCGCCGCCGACGCCGGTGTTCGGATCGGAAGGCACGGTCAGGCCGACTTCGCAGCGGTTGTTGCGGACGTTGCCGAAGGCGTAGTTGATGTGGGTCATCTTCGCCGCCGAACCGCTGGTGTCGATGTTCTTGACCCGGTAGCCGCGGCCGTAGATGCCCCACTGGACGAAGTAGCCGATCACCTTCTTGCTGCCGCCCGGACCGGTCGGCTTGGTGGTGGCGCTGAACGATGCGCTCTGCGCCGAGGCGTTGCTGGCGTTGTCGCGCGCACGCACGGTGAAGCTGTAGCTGGTGCTGGCCGCCAGGCCGCTGCTGACATAGCTGTTGCCGCTCGGCGAGCCGACCAGGCTGCCGTTGCGGTAAACGTCGTAGCCGGCCACGCCGCTGCCGCCGGCGTTGTCGGTCGATGCGTTCCAGGCCAGCGAGATGCTGCTGGAGGTCTGCGACGGCGAGGACAGCCCGCTCGGCACGCTCGGCGGCGTGGTGTCGGTGGGGCCGGCGCCGACGGTGATGCTGACCGCGGACGAAGTAGTGGTCGCGTTCTGGTTGTCCTTGGCCACTGCAGTGAAGCTGTGGTTGCCGGCGGTCGCGTTGTTCCAGCTCACGCCGTAGGGCGAGCTGGTATCGACGCCGAGCGAAGCGGTGCCGCGGAAGAACTCGACGCTGGCGATGCTGCCGTCGCTGTCGGCGGCGTTGGCGCTGACGGCGATGTTGGCGCCGGCGTTGTAGTTGGCGCCGTTGCTCGGCGCGGTCAGCGAAACGGTCGGCGACTGATTGCCGGGGCCGGTGCCGCAGACGCCCAGGTCGACGTACCAGCCGCAGCTCGGACAATGCGTCGGCGGCGTGTTCCAGATCTGCGTGGCGGCTTGATAGAGATGGTTCTGGTACGTCAGCTTGTCGCCGGCGTTGTAGATCGTGGATGGGTTCCAGGCAGGAACCCCGGTGCAGGACGCGCCCTGCGCATACGCCGTCGATAGCGACGACGCGGCGAACATGGCGGACAGCAACAGCAGGTTGGCGGACCGTGCGTGTCTCATGATGCTTCCTCTCTCCCGTGCATAGTCAAGACAGTGCCGGCCATGACCGGCCAGCGGCAGTTCCCCGCCGTGTTTGAAAAAAGGCCGTGGCCTTCCGTCCTGCATGGGAGGCTCGTGCCTCCTCGAGTGATCGGCGCTCGCGCCGTCGTGTGCTGTGCTGCGGTCCTGCGGCGTACTGCCGCCGTGGCGGCGCGACCGGTGCGATAGGCCGGTCGTACGCGGTGTCGCTGTGCGGCTGCGCCGCGATCCCTCGGCATCCTCCCTGCGATGACGCTGCGTTGGGTACGCCCGGACGGGCGCCTGCTCGCTGGTGGGCAAACTGGGCTCGTGTGACAACGTTGTCAACTCGTCATTCAAGCCTTTGCGCTCTGGTTCACAGAACGCCATGACAACGTTCGCCGAATGCAAAGGAATTTGCTGCGTCGCAGCGCGAAACGAAACTTGTTGATCTTGAAAAACAGTGACATAGAGGGATGTCTCAAAGACATTACTGCCCATCGCAGGTCATTGTCGGCGACAGTCGCGCGCTATGGCGCAGTGCAGCATCGGGAGTGCGCGAGATTGCGGCGGTGCCGCGGGCGTCGATGAGGGGCGGTGCCGGCGACGCGTGTTCGCGACTTGTCAATGTCGCGCCGATGGCGGTCGCAGCTTGTCGGGTAGGAGCGGCGCAAGCCGCGACCGCGTTGTTTCGGGTTTGCTGCGTTTCTCTCAAGCAAGACCAAGATCAAACGCCAAAAGCTTCCGCCGCTGAAGCGGCGGGTTACTTTCTTTTGTCATAAGCAACAAAAGAAAAGTAACCAAAGAAAAATGCTTTTCTTTGAATCACAGGCCCGCACGTTCGATGCCGACGCAGGGCTCTACATACGGGACGTCCCTGTCCCGATGAAAAACGGCCTGCATCCATGCAGGCCGCCCTCCGGGTCTTCGATTGCCTTCGCTAGTGCGAAGCTGCGCACAGCAACAGCAACAGCAACAGCAACAGCAACAGCGACGGCGACGGCGACGGTAATCGTACGGCTGCGACGGCTTGGGGGTAGGAGCGGGGTCCGATTGGATTTACTTCGGTCACAAGCTGCGACCACGAGGCGCGCCGAGCGCTTCGAGGCGGCGGCGATTGAAGCGCTCGGGCGCTTCGACTTGCGGCGAACGGTCGAGTTCGTCGAATTCGATCAAGGTCGAGTGTGCGATGTTTCGGCTTGAGTTCGGCCGAGGCGAGATCGCGATTGATCGCGGATAGCCGAAGCCTTCGGGTTTCAGGCCGAACGAGGGGCGCCGCCGGTTCGGCAGCGCCCGACGACAGCGCGAGCAGCGCCGGCAATGCGGCGAGGATGGGCTTGCGCACCGGCGCTTCTCCTTGAAGGGGAAAATCCAAGCCGCGTCCTCGCGGCGGTGATCGGCCAAGCCGACGCCCGGGCGACAGCATCGAGATCTGTTACAAATCGCCGCGCCGCTTGCCCCTATAGTCCGAGGCTTCCGGCGCACGGCCGGCCACCAGGGGACGAGCATGGATCTGCGAGTGTTGGGCGCTGTGGCGATATGCGGTTTGATGGGGGCGGTGCCGGCCTTGGCGACGCCGCCGGTGATCGTCGAAGCGCCGAGCTGCCCCCATCGAAAGCTGGATACGGTCGAGATCGAAGCCGGCAGCCGGGTCAGCGAGGGCACGATCGACCGTATGCCGACGCCGGTGAGTTACCGGCTGGCCTTCAACCGTCTCGCCGAGGTGGCGCAGGAAAAAGGCGCCAACGCGGTGGTGCTGCGCGGCCATCGCGCGACCTACTTCACCCGCGATGGCCGGCGTTCGAAGCAGGCCGTGCACGTGCAACTGCGGGGCGCCGCGATCCTGATCGAAGGCGATCCGGCGGACTGCGCGATGAAGCTGGTCAGCCCGCGCGACTACGCCACCCGCCCCGACGATCCGCGCATCGTGGAAACGCCATCGACCCAGGCCTACGACGACTGATGCCGGTGGGTTCGCGAGCGGCGAGGGCTTGAGCGCCCGCGGGACTCAGCGATGCCCCGACTCTGACGTTGCCGAGCGCAGTGCGCGCACCCGTTCGGCCGACACCGGCTCGGTGCGGCCGCCGTAACGGCTACGCAGCCAGTTCGCGAGTTCGGCGACCTGGGCGTCGTCGAGTTGCTCACCGAAGCCCGGTATGTCCTGCATGCGTTCCAAGCCCGGGAGGTCGTGCTCGGGCAAACCGTCGAGGATGGCGGCGATCAGGTTGTGCGGATTCGCATCGCGGAGGCTGCTGTTGCCGCGCAGGGCCGGTGGCCGCCGCGGCCGTGGCAACCGGCGCATAAGGCGAAATAACGATCCTCGCAGGCGAGGCGACGGCCGGATGCGCAAGCGTCGTGGCCGGGCGGGGCGAATCGCCGGTGAGATAGGTCGCGATGGCACCGAGGTCCTTGCCGTCGAGCCGGGTGGTCGACAGGTTCACGACCTTGAGCATTTCGTCCGAGGCCACCGCTGGCACTGCGGTGCCCGTGGCGAGATAAGCGCGCAGGCTCGCGCGGTCCCAGCCTCGCGCCGCCAGACCGGTTGGGGTGAGGTCGGGCGCGGCAAGGCGACCGAGCTCGTCGTTGCCGGTCAATGGGCGGTCGCGGTCGACCTGGCCGAGCCAACCGCGCGGGCTGTGGCATTCGCCGCAATGGCCGAGCGTTTCGACCAGGTACTCGCCGCGCTTCCACGCCGCCGAACTGCCTTGCGAGGCCGGCCGCGCCGTTGCGGGCCGGGGCTCAGTCGCCGCCTGCGCTCGCGAACTCGTCGCGCCAGGCGCGTATGGCTGCCGCCGCAGCGGGCGCGCGGGCCTGCAGCAGGAAATGCGGCGCGTCGATCTCGATGCAGCGCACGTCCGGCCGGGCCTCGGCGACGCGCCGCCAACTGTCGCGAGACACCAGGCGGTCGTGGCGGGCGCGCAGGAACAGCAGCGGGCAGGCGATCTCGGCCAGGGCCTCTGTGACGTCGGCCGCGCCGCCTTCGCGCAGGCGATGGCGCATCACTGCCGGATCGAGCGAAGCCAGCAGCGGGCCCAGGCGCGCGCGCCATTGCGGCGAGGACCAGCGGCCGAGCATGGTTGCGGCGACCCAGCGCGTCGGCATGCGGGCCAGCGGCAGCAGCCCGGCTAGCCGCGCCAGCGTTGCGGCGTTCAAGGGCGAGCCCGGCGGCCGCGGCGCGCGGGCGAACGATGCGCACAACACCAGGCCGGCGAGCCGCGGCGGCTTCGATGCGGCGAGGCGGATCGCGATGGGGCCGGAGAACGACTCGCCGATCAACAGATAGGGTTCGTCGGCCGGCAACCGCGGCTGCACCCGTTCGGCCAGTTCCTCGTAACCCAGGATGCGGTCGCGCGGGTAGGCGACGACCTCGGTGTCGAAGGCCGGCGCCATCGCCGCGACGAAATCCGACAGCAGTTCGCCAGTGCCGTCCATGCCGGGCAGCACGATGCAGCGCATCGCGCTCATCCCGGCCTCAGCACTCGATGACGTTGACCGCCAGGCCGCCGCGTGAGGTTTCCTTGTACTTGTCCTGCATGTCGCGGCCGGTGTCGCGCATGGTCTTGATGACCTTGTCGAGGCTGACCTTGTGCTTGCCGTCGCCGCGCATGGCCATGCGGTAGGCGTTGATCGCCTTGACCGCGCCCATCGCGTTGCGTTCGATGCAGGGAATCTGCACCAGGCCGCCGATCGGGTCGCAGGTCAGGCCGAGGTTGTGCTCCATGCCGATTTCGGCCGCGTTCTCGATCTGGCTCGGGGTGCCGCCGAGGGCGCCGACCAAACCCGCCGCGGCCATCGAACAAGCCACGCCGACCTCGCCCTGGCAGCCGACTTCGGCGCCGCTGATCGAGGCGTTTTCCTTGTACAGGATGCCGACCGCGGCCGCGGTCAGCAGGAAGTTGCGCACGCCCTGCAGGTTGGCCCCGGGGCAGAAGCGGTCGTAGTAGTGCAGCACCGAGGGAATGATGCCGGCGGCGCCGTTGGTCGGCGCGGTGACGACGCGCCCGCCGGCGGCGTTCTCTTCGTTGACCGCGAGTGCATACAGGTTGACCCAGTCGAGCACGGTCAGCGGATCGCGCATCGCCGCTTCGGGCTTGCTCGACAGTTCGTCGAACAAGGCCGGCGCGCGGCGCGAAACGTGCAGGCCGCCGGGCAGGGTGCCGGTTTCGCGGATGCCGCGCGCGACGCAGGACTGCATCGCGTTCCAGATTGCGTCGAGGCCGTCGTTGATTTCTTCGGTGCTGCGCCAGACCCGCTCGTTGGCCATCATCATCTCGGCGATGCTGAGGCCGCTGCGTTGCGCCTGCGCCAACAGCTCGTCGCCGGAATGGAAGGGATAGGGCTGATCGGTGGTGTCGGCGACGATGCGGTCTTCGGCCGCTTCGTCCTGGTTGACCACGAAGCCGCCGCCGACCGAGTAGTAGTCGCGCGTGGCGATGACTTCGCCGGCCGCGTCGTAGGCGGTGAAACGCATGCCGTTGGTGTGGAACGGCAGCTTCTGGCGCTTGTTCATGATCAGATCGTGCTTCTCGTCGAAGCCGATCTCGTGGCGGCCGAACAAACGGATGCGCTTGGTGCTGCGGATGCGTTCGAGCGCGGCCGGGATGATGTCGGGATCGATCAGGTTCGGCCAATGGCCTTCCAGCCCCATCAGCACGGCCTTGTCGGTGCCGTGGCCGCGGCCGGTCAGCGCGAGCGAGCCGAACACTTCGGCGCGCACGCGCGCGGTGCGGGCGAGGTCGGCGCCTTCGGCTTCGCTGTTGCAGCCTTCGATGAGCCAGCGCTCGATGAAGCGCGCGGCGGCGCGCATCGGGCCGACGGTGTGGGACGAGCTCGGGCCGATGCCGATCTTGAACAGGTCGAAACTGCTGACTGCCACGGGCTTGCTGCTCCAACGAAGGAAGAAGTCGGACGATGCTGGCGGACCGCGCGCCGCCGGCATCCGGACCGCGATGCCGCGGGAGGCGCGGAGCCGCTTATTCTACGCAGGTCGACCTGTTCCCGACGCCATACTGCGCCGCATTGCCGTGATCACGACCGCTCCCGCCCTGACCCTGTTCCAGCGCGACGACTGCCACTTGTGCGATCTCGCGCTGGAGGTGCTGGCGCAGGCCCGCGCGCCCGAGTTCGAGAGCGTCTTCATCGACGAGGACGAGGGCCTGGAGGCGCTGTACGGGATGCGGGTGCCGGTATTGCGGGATGAGGCGGGTGGGGTGGAGTTGGATTGGCCGTTCGATGCGGCGGCGGTGGCACTGTTGTTGGGGCGGACGGGTGAGGGGTGAGGGACCGAGTTGCGTCTACTGGCTCTCGGCTGTCGTATGTCGGGGGTTGAGCGACCATACGCTCCTCAGCGTGGACATTATTGAAATCCGGATTTGATGTTCTTCCACGGCCACGGCCAAGGCTGTTGCTGTGCGCAGCCGAGCACTAGCGAAGGCAATCGAAGACCCGGAGGGCGGCGCGCAGGGATGCGCGCCGTTTTTCATCGGGACATGGATGTCCCGTATGAAAAATCCCTGCGTCGGCATCGCTCGTGCGGGCCTGTGATTCAAAACAAAAGCATTTTTCTTTGGTGACTTTCTTTTGTTGCTTTAGACAAAAGAAAGTTACCCGCCGCTTTAGTGGCGGAAGCTTTTAGCGTTTGATCTTGTTTGTATGAACGCCATAAGCAAGTGCAGAGCTTCCGTCCGCTACGCGGCCGGGTTACTTTCTTTTGCTAAGCCCAAAAGTCCGTCTGGATTCCCTTCGGTCAAAGGTAACCAAAGAAAAGGGCTCTCCTTGCAAGGGCACAAGCCACGAGTGCGATGCGCGCGCCGGGATTTTTCGATAAGACGTCCTTGTCTTATCGAAAAACGCCGCACGTCCTGTGCGGCGCCCTCCGGGTCTCCGCTTGACCGGTAAAGCGGCAAAGCAGATCAAAATCACGGCAACGGCAACGGCAACGGCAACGGCAACGGCAACGGCTGGTGCCCGAGCACATGCTCGCTACGGCGCGCCATTGCGGCGCGCCGCCAAACTCACTTCGCCGGAGCGAAGATCACCTTGGTGCTGACCGCGACTTCGTTCGGGATGATCGAGGTGTCGGCCCAATCGCCGCCGCCCACGCCGAAATCCAGGCGCTTGACGGTGGCCTTGCCGGTCAACACCGGCTTGGCGCCGGCGGCCCAGGTGAAGGTCAGGGTCACCGGCTTGGTCGCGCCGCGCAGGTTGAGGCTGCCGTCGGCGGCGTAGTTGTTGCCGCCCAGGCTGCGGAACTTGGTTGCGGTGAAACGGGCCTGCGGAAACTTGGCGATGCTGAAGAAATCCACGCCCTTGAGGGTGTCGTCGCGCTCGCTGTTCTTGGTGTTGGCGCCGGCCAGCGGGATCACCACGTCGAGCTTGGAGGTGTTCAGCTGCGCCGGATCGAAGCTCAGGCGGGCGGTGAAGCCGGGGAAGTTGCCGGCGAAGACTTCGCCCTGGTACTTGGTGGCGAAGGTCAGGCTGGAACCGGTCTGCTGGACGTAGTCGGCGGCGAGCGCGGGCGCGGTGGCGGCGAACAGCAGGCCGGCCAGGGCGAGGGATTTAATCGGCATCGGGGTGCTCCGGAACTTGCGAGAGAGATGGGGAAGGCGAGGCGGCCAGGACCGGCTGCGGTTTGCGACGGCCCGGCAGCATCCGCGTCAGGGTGGCGTCGTTCTGGAACAGGTGGTGATAGAAGGCGGCGCCGGCATGCGCCAGGACCAGGACGAGCAGCAACCAGAAGCCGTATTCATGGATGTCGTGGCTCAGGCGCGACAGGTCTTCGCTGCGTTCGGCGATGCGCGGCAGGTTGAACCAGCCGAAATACTGCAGCGGGTAACCGGAAGAAGAGTTGAACACCCATCCGGAGATCGGCAGGGCGAACATCAGCGCGTACAAGGCCCAATGGGTCAGCGAGGCGATGCGCTCCTGCCAGTGCGGCGTGCCCGCGACCGGGCGCGGGGTGCCGGCATACAAGCGCCACAGCAGGCGCAGCACGACCAGGCTCAACAGGGTCAGGCCCAGCGACTTGTGCAGCGCGTAGATCTTGATCTTCGACGGGCCGTTGCTCATGTCGGTCATGGTCAGGCCGATGATGGCGATGGCGGCGATCAACAGCACGACCGCCCAGTGCAGCAACTGGCTGATCGGGCCCCAGCGGTCGGCGGTGTTCTTGAGAGTCATCGGCGGGGCTCCGGTTCGGGCGTGGCTGCGCTGGAAGAGGGGTCGGGCGGGGTGTCGGTCGGCGAAGGCGGCGGGCCTGGGTCGGGAATCGGTTCGCTGTCGGCCGGGGCGCCGGGCTCGGCATCGAGGTGTTGGTTGCGCACCGCTTCGGCTTCGATGCGCAGCTCGACCTCGTCGCCGATCACCGACTTCCAGGCGTCGATGCCGAACTCGGCGCGGCTCAGGCGCGCGGTCGCCGAGAAGCCGGCGGTGTGGCGGAACGGCGGCAACGGGTGGCGCTTATAGGCATTCAGACGCACGTCCATGCACAGCGGGCGGGTGATGCCGTGCAGGCTCAGGGCGCCACAGACCCGGGCCCGGTCGGACGGGTGTTCGCCCTCGCCCGGCAGCGGCTCGACGCTTTCGGAAACGAACCGGGCGAGCGGATGGCGCTTGCCGTCGAGCAGGTTGGCGGCGAGGGTGGCGGCGTTCCACTTGGCGTCGCCGAGGTCGAGCCGGGCCAACGGCACGCTGACCTCGAGCTTGGCGCTGCGCCAGTCGTCGCGGTTGAACAACAAGCTGCCGCTGGCGCCGGACACCGTGCCGATGGCCTGGGAGAAACCGGCATGCGAGACCGCGAACATCACCCGCGTGTGCACCGGGTCCAGGCCGTAGCGCTGCGGCTCGGCCGCGTGCGCTGCGGCCGCTGCCAGCGCGAGCGGCAGGACGGCGAGCGCGACGGGGACGACGGCGCAACGGCGGGTGAGAGGCATGACAGCTCCGGCAAGGTTCGGGAGGATTCTAGGCACAGCCGCGCAAAGTCGTGTCTAAGCACGCGCAACGATCCGTTTCGACCGCCTGCCCGCCCGGGAGTTCGGCCTCCGCGAGGCCTGCCTCTTGCTTCGTACAGGCGGTATCGCCGAGCCTAGTGCCCGACGGAACGAACAAGACGGGCGCTGGGACGCCGCGTTCCACCCGGGGAAGGAACCGAATGCTGCGAGCGCTGCTAACCGCCTGTCTGTGCCTGGGCGCCTCTTGGGCGGCCGGGGCGGCCGTGCCCGAAGTGCCGCGCGCGCGCATCATCGGCGTCGCCGACGGGCTGCCGTCGAGCAAGGTCAACGGCATGGCCTTCGACCACGCCGGCTACCTGTGGCTGGCCACGACCGACGGCCTGGCGCGTTACGACGGCATCGCCATGAAGGTCTGGCGGCATACGCCCGGCGACCCGGCTTCGCTGCCCGGCAACGACCTGACCCTGGTTTCGGTCGACGATCGCGACCGCATCTGGGTCGCGGCCGAGGGCCGCGGCCTGAGCATGATGGACAGCAAGCGCGAGGGCTTCGTCCATTACCGCCAGGCCGAGCGCCCCGAGATCGGCAGCGACGACACCTTCGCTGTCGCCAGCCGCAACGGCGAGGTCTGGTTCGGCACCTACGGCGGCGGCCTGCACCGGCTCGACCGCGACGGCCGCATCACCCGATTCGCGCCCAAGCCCGGCGACCTGCGCAGCCTGCCGGCGGAAACGGTGCTGTCGCTGGCCTACGACGGCCGCGGCGATCTGTGGGTCGGCACCTTCAAGGGGCTGGCGCGCTGGACCGGCAGCGATTTCGAACGCGTCGCCGTGCCCGGCGAAGAGCCGGCGCCGTGGATCTTCTCGGTCACCCCGGTCGGCGATCAACTCTGGGTCGGCACCAAGACCGGCCTGTACCGGCGCGAAGGCGACGGCCGCTGGACCGATCCCGACTATTCGGTGATGTTCGGCCATCTCAATGCGGTGCTGACCCTGGCGCCCGACCGCGGCGGCAACTTCTGGCTCGGCACCCAGCGCAGCATCTGGCGGGTTGCGCCGAACGCGGTGCCGGTGCCGGCGACGCTCGGTCCTGCGCGGCCGGCGCGTCCGGTGCAGCAGATCGTCGGCCAGGAAGACGGTTCGTTCTGGTTTCCGTTCGCGGGCACCGGCGTCGGCTATCTCCGTTCGGACTGGCGCCGCATCGCCCAGTACTCGCGCGAGCGCGGCACCTTGTCGAGCGAGCTCTATCCCTCGCTCGCCCCGTCGGCGAGCGGCGGGCTGTGGCTGCTCGGCGCGCGCGGCGAAATCGAACGCCTCGGCGCCGACGGCGTGGTCGAGCCGGTCAGCGACGGGCCGCACGATTCGATCGGCCACAGCGTGCCCAATGCCGCGGTCGAAGATCGCAAGGGCCGGCTGTGGGTCGCGACCAGCCGCAACAGCGTGGTGCGGATCGACCCTTCCGGCGTTTGGCGCGACTGGACCGTGGACACGCCCGAACCGGCGCTCAACGGCGAACCCGAGCGGATGCTGATCGCGCGCGACGGCACGCTGTGGATTTCGTTCCTGACCCAGGGCCTGCAGCAGCGCGACACCGACACCGGCAAGGTCTTGTCGACGATCCTGGTCGGGCCCGAGCAGGGCATCGGCGTCGGCGACCTGGGCTCGATGAAGCTCGCACCCGACGGTGTGCTGTGGGTCGCCTCGGGGCAGGGCATGTTGCGTCACGATGCCGCCGGCAAGCGCATGCAGGCGGAGCAAGGCCTGCCGCGCGAGCGCGTGTTCGGTTTCGTTTTCGACGCTGCCGACAGTCTGTGGCTGCAGACCCTCAAGGGACTCGAGCATTATCGCCGCGACGGCAAGCAGTGGCGCCTGCAAGCGCAGATCGGCGTCGCCGAAGGCATTCCCGCGGTCGAAGCCACCGATCTGTTCCGCGACCGCCTCGGCCGGATCTGGATGCCGACCTCGCGCGGTCTGTTCCGCTGGGACCCCAAGCACCGGCAGCTGCGTCACTTCGGTGTGCAGAACGGCATGAGCAGCCAGGAATTCATCCGCCGCGGTTCGACCATGACCCCCGGCGGCGTGCTCGCCTCGGCGCTGTCGGATGGCAGCGTGGTGTTGGTCGATACCGAACTGGCCGACCCGCCTCCGCGCCAGCCGCGGCTGCAGTGGCATCAGCTCGACGTGCGCCGGCACGGGCGCTGGGTGCCGTTGCCGTTGCAGGGCTCGTCGCTGCCGGCGGGGGCGACGCGCGCGGCGCGCTACGCGACGATTCCGTCGCTGGCGCCGGACGACCGCGAGATGCGCGTGCAATTGCGCTTGCTGTCGTTCGACGATCCGCAGGCCAATCGTTACTACACCCGCCTGGAAGGCTACGACAGCGATTGGGTGTCGGTCGGCAACAGCGGCGAGCGCGTGTTCGCCGGGCTGCCGTCGGGCAGCTACGTGCTGCATGCGCGCGCGGTCGACGCCAACGGCAATGCTGCGGTCGAGCGCACCCTCGAGTTCAACGTGCGCCCGCCGTGGTGGCGCACGCCGCCGGCGCTGGCTGCGTTGGCCGGGCTGGTCGCCTTGCTGGTGTGGTGGATCGCCGCCTCGTACCGGCGCCGCCTGCAACGTCGGCTGTCCTGGCAGGCCGCCGAGCACGAACGCGAAGTCGCCAAGCAGGCCTCGCTGGCGAAGACGCGTTTTCTCGCCACCCTCGGTCACGAGGTGCGCACGCCGATGACCGGCGTGCTCGGCATGAGCGAGTTGCTGCTGGATACGCCCTTGAACGAGCGCCAGCGCGGCTACACCGAATCGATCCTGCGTGCCGGCCAGCATTTGCTGCGCCTGGTCAACGACGCCCTGGACCTGGCCCGGATCGAATCGGGCAAGCTCGAACTCGCCGACGAGTCCTTCGATCTGCGCGCCCTGATCGAACAGGCCGCCGAACTGATGAGGCCGCTCGCGCAGCAGCGCGGGCTCGCCTTCGAAGTGCTGATCGCGCCGAGCGCGCCGCGCGGCCTGCGCGGCGACGCCAGCCGCGTCTGCCAGATTCTGTTGAACCTGCTCGGCAACGCGATCAAGTTCACCGAACAAGGCAAGGTCAGCCTGATCGTCGACGCGCTGGCGCCGCAGGGCGTGCGTTTCGAGGTCGCCGACACCGGCCCGGGCTTGAACGAAGAACAGAAGGCGCGCTTGTTCCGCCGCTTCGAGCAGGCCGACGGTGCGCGCACTGCGGCGCGCTACGGCGGCAGCGGCCTGGGCCTGGCGATTTGCCAGGAGTTGGCGGCGGCGATGGAAGGGCATATCGCCGTGCACAGCGAACCCGGCCAGGGTGCGCATTTCGTCTTCGAGCTGCCGTTGCCGAACGCCGAGCCGCCGGTGGGCACGAAATCGCCCGAGACCGCGACGCGTGGGCCGCAGATCGGTCCGCTGGCCTTGCTTCTCGTCGAAGACGACCCGACCGTGGCCGAAGTCATCGCCGGCCTGCTGCGCGCCCAGGGCCATCGGGTGACGCACGTGGCCAACGGCCTGGCGGCGCTCGCCGAAGTCAGTACGGCGCGTTTCGACCTGGCCTTGCTCGACCTCGACCTGCCCGGCATCACCGGCCTCGACCTCGCCCGCCAGTTGCGTGCGCAGGGGTTCGCGGCCCCCTTGGTGGCGGTGACCGCGCGCGCCGACGCCGATGCCGAGCCGCAGGCGAGCGAGGCCGGCTTCGATCGCTTCCTGCGCAAGCCGGTGACCGGCGCGATGCTCGCCGACACCGTGGCCGCGGTGCAGGCGGCGAAGCATTGATTTCGGCGGCGCCGGCACGGACGCAATCGTGACACGATGCGCAGTTGCGGCCCGCGCATACTGTTCCGGGAGTTTCGATGAACCGGACGGATGTCGCACAATGAGGCGCGCTTGCGCCTGCGGTAAGCCGTTGCGACGATAGCGCTCGACCGCACCGGGGGCTTCGCTCGCGGTCCAGGAGGAACCCGTGCTGGGACGTTGTCTGTGTCTGCTGATGTTGCTGTTCGCCATGCAGGCAGAGGCACGCCTTCCCGAAACGCCGCGTTTCCGCCGTTACGGCCAGGAACAGGGGCTGCCGAAGTCGGTCGTGAGCATGGACCTGGACCGCCAGGGCTATCTGTGGATCGCGACCGAAGACGGCCTGGCGCGCTACGACGGCGTCGAATTCACGGTCTGGCGCCACATCATCGGCCTGTCCGGTTCGCTGCCGGACAATATGATCGAAGACGTCTACGTCGATGGCCGCGACCGCGTCTGGGTCGCCAGCCGCGACGGCCTGAGCTGGCTCGGCAGCGATCGCAAGGAATTCGTCCGCGTCGTCTTCGAAGGCCAGGACGCTTCGTGCAGCGACGATGTCTCCTACATGACCGGCACCCCCGACGGCGCGATCTGGACCGCGACCTACGACGGCGAGATGTGCCGCATCGACGCCGATGGCCGCTTGTCGCGCTACACCCCCGGCGTCGGCGCCGGCGAACGCCTGCCGCCGGGACCGGTGACAGCGTTGCTCAGCGACGATCGCGGCCGCTTGCTGGTCGGCACCATGCATGGCCTGGTGCGCTTCGAGCGCGGCCGCTTCGGCCCGATCGGCCGCGACGAGACCGCCGGCGTGCGCATCGGCGAGCTGTCGCGCGAAACCGACGGTTCGATCTGGGTCGGCAGTCAGCGCGGCCTGTTCCGGTTAGGCACCGACGACCGCATGACCCCGGCGCCGTGGGCGCTCGGCGAACAGACCACCAATGCCATCGTCGTCGGCGATCAGTCCGGCGGACGCTGGATCGGCACCACCGCCGGCCTCTACCGCGTCGACCGCGACGGCGAGGCGCGTTTGTTGCAGGACGATGCCGGCGACGGCATCTGGGATCGCCGCAGCGGCCTGCAGCAGATGCTGCGCGACGGCGAAGGCGGGCTGTGGCTGGTGACCTATTCGCAGGGGCTGGTTTATTTGCCGCCGGACTGGAATCGTTTCGCTTCGATCACCTCGGTCGGCGGGATCCAGATCGACCGCCTCGACGTGCGCGACATCGCGCCCGACGGCGAAGGCGGTTTCTGGATGCTGTCGGCGACCGACTTGTATCGCCTGCGCCGCGATTCACGCGTGCTGGAAGCGGTCGCCGACAACCAACAGCTCGGCCTGAAGTGGATGCATACCCTGTATCTGCGGCCCGACGGCAAGCTGTGGATCGGCCATTCCAGCGGCTTGAGCCTGTTCGACCCGGCTACGCGCCAGGCGCGCAACTGGCCGTTCGGCGCCGGCGAACTCGGCACCACGGTGTGGTTCCTGCACGAACTGCCCGACGGCGGCCTGTGGCTGTGGTTCTCCGACGGCAGCGCGCGCCGCTACAGCGCCGCCGGCGAGCGCCTGCCGTCCGGCGAGATCGAGCGCGTGTTCTCCACCGCCGGTTTCACCACCAGCGCCGCGACCTTCGTGGTCGGCCCCGACGAGCAGCCCTGGTTCGCCGGTACCGCCGGTTTGCGGCGCTGGGACGGCAAGCGCTTCGTCGCCGTGCCCGGCGGCGCGTTCGGCGACGTCCAGGCGATGGCCTTCGCCGGCCCGCATCGGTTGTGGATCGCGCGCAACGGCGCGCTGGAATCGTATCGCTGGGCCGAAGGCCAGCTTGCGTTCGAGCAACGCATCGACAACAGCGCCGGCTATCCCGACACCAGCGTGTCCGGCTTGCTGGTCAGCGACGCCGGCATGGTCTGGGCGACCACCTCGCGCGGTTTGCTGCTGGTCTCGCCGAAGGACAAGCGCCTGCGTCTGTTCGGTCTCGGCGACGGCATTCCCAACGTCGAGTTGAACCGCACCGCGCCGCAGCGCGGCGCCAAGGGCATCGCCGCGACCCTGTCGCTCGACGGCCTGGTGCTGTTCGACCTCAATACGCCGTTCCCGCGTTCGCGGCCGCCGCGGCTGTCGCTGGAAAGCCTGAGTGTGCGCCGCGAAGAGGACGAGTGGTCGTTGCCGGTCCAGCGCGACACCGTGCAACTGGAATCCGACGATCGCGATTTCCGCGTGGTCGCGCGGCTGATGTCCTTCCTCGATCCGCGTTCGCACACCTACCGCTTCAAGCTCGGCGGCTATGACCCGGACTGGATCGAACAGCGCGCCAACGGCGAGCGCGTGTTCTCGCGTCTGGAGCCGGGCGAATACCGATTGCAGGTGAAGGCCGCCGGCGCCGACGGTATCTGGTCCGATCCGGTTGCCTTCACCCTGCACGTCAAGCCGCCGTGGTGGCGCGCGACTTGGGCCCAGGTAGGTTTCGTATTGATCGCCTTGCTGCTGCTCGGGATCGGCGCGCTGGTGTACCGGCGCCGCCTCGGCCGCCGCAGCGACTGGCAACTGGCCGTGCACAAACGCGAACTCGCCGAACAGGCGTCGTTGGCGAAGACCCGGTTCCTCGCCACTCTGGGACACGAGGTGCGCACGCCGATGACCGGCGTGCTCGGCATGAGCGAGTTGCTGCTGGACACGCCGCTCGATCCGCGCCAACGCAGTTACACCGAGGCGATCCGCCGCGCCGGCGAGCACTTGCTGCGGCTGGTCAACGACGCCCTTGACCTGGCCCGGATCGAATCGGGCAAGCTCGAACTCGAAGACCGGCCGTTCGACCTGCGCGGGCTGGTCGACGAAGTCACCGGGCTGATGCAGCCGCTCGCGCGTCAGCGCGGGCTGGCCTTCGATGTCGTCATCACTTCGAGCGCCCCGCAGGGCCTGCGAGGCGATCCGAGCCGTGTCTGCCAGATCCTGTTGAACCTGCTTGGCAACGCGATCAAGTTCACCGAACACGGCAAGGTCAGCCTGATCGTCGACGCGCTGGCGCCGCAGGGCGTGCGTTTCGAAGTCGTCGACACCGGCCCGGGCTTGAACGAAGAACAGAAGACGCGGCTGTTCCGCCGCTTCGAACAGGCCGAAGGCGCGCGCACCGCCGCGCGTTACGGCGGCAGCGGTCTGGGCCTGGCGATCTGCCAGGAGCTGGCCGCGGCGATGGAAGGGCATATCGCGGTGCAGAGCGAACCCGGACAGGGCGCGCGCTTCATCTTCGACGTGCCGCTGCTGCCGGTGGCGCCGCCGCCGCCGAGCACCGATTCGGAGGCCGCGCCGACGGTGACGCGCCGTTCGCAACCGCGCGCGATCCTGCTCGTCGAAGACGACGCCACCGTGGCCGAAGTCATCGCCGGCCTGCTGCGCGCGCAAGGCCATCGCGTGACCCATGTCGCCAACGGGCTGGCCGCCCTGGCCGAAGTGGCGACGGGGCATTTCGATCTGGCCTTGCTCGATCTCGACCTGCCCGGGCTCAACGGCCTGGACCTGGCGCGGCAGTTGCGCACGCAGGGTTTCGAGCGGCCGCTGATCGCGGTGACCGCACGCACCGATCCGGATGCCGAGCCGCAGACGCGCGAGGCCGGCATCGACCGCTTCCTGCGCAAACCGGTGACCGGCGCGATGCTGGCCGAGGCGGTCGCCGCGGCGATGGGGCACGCGCCGCCCGAGTAAACGCCGCGGCCGCGGGCGGATGGGCGACGGAGTTGACTGCGGCCGCGCTTGCGCGAGAACACACACATTGCGACGATCCCGGATCGCCGCGCGTTGTGGCGAGGGAGTTCGGATGCGGCGCACTATTCGATGGCTGTTCGCGCTGACCGTGGCGGCGCTGTCCTGCGTGGCGTTGTCGCCCGGCCTGATCTCGACCGCCATGGCCGGCCTGCCCGAGACGCCGCGTCCGCGCCAGCTCACGGTGGCCGACGGCCTGCCGTCCAACACCGTCAACCGTATCGCCGAAGATCGCCAAGGCTATCTGTGGCTGGCCACCAGCGAAGGCCTCGCCCGTTACGACGGCAGCGGCTACCGGGTCTGGCGGCGCGAGCAAGGCCTGCGCGACAACTTCCTGTGGGCAGTGCACGTCGATGCGCGCAACCGGGTCTGGATCGGCACCAGCCAGTCCGGCCTGGCCATGCTCGACGCCGACCGCAAGCAGTTCCGCTACTACGACCGCGCCAATACGCCGGCGCTGGGCGACAACAACATCTGGTCGATCGCCTCCACGCCCGACGGCGCGCTGTGGTTCGGCACTGCCCACGGCGGCCTGCACCGGATGGCGGCCGACGGCGGCATCACCCGTTACGTGGCCCGCGAAGGCGATCCGCGCAGCCTGCCCAGCGACGGCATCGCCAATCTCAGCGTCGCCCCCGACGGCACGCTGTGGGTGAGTACGCTGGCCGGCGCGGCGCGTTGGACCGGGCGCGATTTCGAGCGCGTACCCGACAAGGCGCTGACCTCGGTCATCGTTAACACCATCACCTTCGAGAGCGACGGCACCGCCTGGTTCGGCACGCCGCACGGCGTCGGCGTGCGCCGTCCGAACGGCCGTTACGAAGCGCAACCGTGGGCGCGTTTCGCCCCCGGCAAGACCATCATCGACGTGCTGCGCCGCGATCGCAGCGGCCAGTACTGGTTCGATCTGCCCGAAGGCCTGGGCATCGGCAACGCCGAAGGGGTCGCGGTCGTGCCCTTGTTCAGCAGCACCAGCCAGGGCTTGGTGCGGCCGAACTGGTCGGGTGCCTACGAGGATCGCGAGGGCGGCCTGTGGTTCGCCAGCAACGGCCACGGCCTGTGGTATCTGCCGCCGAACTGGCGCCAGTTCTCGGTGCTGACGCGGCGCATCGACGACCCCGCGACCCTCGGCAACGCCAGCGTGCGCGGCATCGCCCCGGCGCAGGGCGGCGACATGTGGCTGGTCGGCAGCGGCGGCGTGCTCGACCGCCTCGATCCGGAGACCGGGCATGTCGTGCATGTCGCCAAAGGATTCAGCGGCAACCTCGGCCTGGACCGGGTGCTGCAGGATCGCGCCGGCCAGGTCTGGGTGACTTATTACGGCGGCCTGGCGCGCATCGATCCGGCCACCGGCGCGTACCGGAACTGGAGCCTGGACAGCGTCCGCGATCCGACGATCGGCGGCACCACCGCCGAGTTGGTGGAAAGCCAAGGTCTGATCTGGCTGCTCGGCAGCGACGGCGATCTGCAGGCGCGCGATCTCGACGGTCGCGTGCGCGAGTCGTTCGCCTTTGGCGAGCGCGGGCTGCCGAAGGACGCGGTCCTCGAACAAAGTGGTAACGGCCCCGATGGCGCTTTGTGGGTTTCCAGTTCGCAGGGATTGTGGCGCTGGGACGCCGCCGCGCGCCGCTTCGAAGCGGTGTCGGGTTCGCCGAGGCAGCCGGTGCATGCCTTCGCCTTCGAAGGGCGCACGCGGGTGTGGGCGGCCGGTTTCGGCACGCTGGAGGCCTATCGCTGGGACGGCGTGCGCCTGCAACGCGAGTCGAGTCTTGGCGCTCGCGCCGGTCTGCCGTTGACCGAAGCGCGCGGCCTGATCGTCGATAGCGCCGGCTTGGTCTGGATGACCACCACGCGCGGCCTGGTGCGGGTCGACCCGCAACAGCGTTCGGTACGCGTGTACGGGGTCAAGGACGGTTTGCCGAGCCAGGAATTTCTGGAACGGCCGCGGGCGCGTCCGAGCGACGGCCGCATCCTGGTCGGCAGCCCGGAAGGCCTGATCCTGTTCGATCCGGCGGTGGTGCGGCCGATCGACCGCGCACCGCCGCTGATCATCGAGACCATCGAAGTGCGGCGGCGCAACGAGCGCATCGCGTTTCCGGTGGCGAATGCGGCGGCCGCGGTCGCTGCTGTCGAGCGCGCACCGATCGCGTTCGAAGGGATTTGGTCCGATGGCGTTCCTCCCGTAGCGACGGTCGACGGCATCCATCCGATTACGATCGCCGACGGCATCGCGCCCATTACGATCGCCGACGGCGATCGCGACCTGCGCATCGTGGCGCGGCTGTTGTCGTTCAACAATGCACAAACCAACCGTTACCGGTTCCGGCTCAGCAACTACGATCCCGGTTGGGTCGATGTAGGCGCCAGCGGCGAACGCAGCTTCTCGCAACTCGCGCCCGGCGACTACCGCCTGGAAGTGAAGGCCAAGAGTGCCGACAACGTGTGGACGCCGGTGCAGGTCATCGCTTTCCATGTCGATTCGCCGTGGTGGTGGAGCCCCTGGGCGATCACCGGCTTCATCGCCCTGGTGCTGTCGCTGCTCGGCCTGCTCTGGTTCGCCTACCGGCGGCGTGCGCGCCGCCGCCTGGCCTGGCAACGCGCCGAACACGAACGCGAAGTCGCCAAGCAGGCTTCGCTCGCCAAGACTCGCTTCCTCGCCACCCTCGGCCATGAAGTGCGCACGCCGATGACCGGCGTGCTCGGCATGAGCGAACTCCTGCTCGACACCCCGCTCGACGACCGCCAGCGCAGCTACACCCTGGCGGTGCGTCGCGCCGGCGAGCACTTGCTGCGCCTGGTCAACGACGCGTTGGACCTGGCGCGGATCGAATCGGGCAAGCTCGAACTCGCCGACGAAGCCTTCGACCTGCGTGCGCTGGTCGAGGAAGCCAGCAATCTGATGGCGCCGCTGGCGCGCCAACGCCGCCTCGCGTTCGAGATCGACATCTCATCGGGCGCGCCGGCGGGTTTGCGCGGCGACGTCAGCCGGGTCTGTCAGATCCTGCTCAACCTGCTCGGCAACGCGATCAAGTTCACCGACGAAGGCAAGGTCAGTCTGCGCGTGGAAGCGTTGCAGCCGCAGGGCGTGCGCTTCGAGATCGCCGACACCGGCCCCGGCCTCAACGAAGAACAGAAGAACCGATTGTTCCGCCGCTTCGAACAAGGCGACGGCGCCCGCACCGCGGCGCGCTACGGCGGCAGCGGCCTGGGGTTGGCGATCTGCCAGGAACTGGCGGCGGCGATGGACGGCCACATCACCGTCTACAGCGAACCGGGGCAGGGCGCGCGTTTCGTCTTCGACCTGCCGTTGCAGAACGTCGCGCCGCCGCTGCGCAGGCACGACGAATCCGCGTCGATCGCCTATGCCGCGCCGCTGTCGCTGTTGCTCGTCGAAGACGATGCGACCGTCGCCGAAGTCATCGCCGGCCTGTTGCGCGCGCAGGGGCATCGCGTCGCCCATGTCGGCAACGGTCTGGCGGCGTTGACGGAAGTGGCGACCGGGCATTTCGACCTGGCCTTGCTCGATCTCGACCTGCCCGGCATCAACGGCCTCGATCTGGCCCGCCAGCTGCGCTCGCAGGGTTTCGCGCAGCCCTTGATCGCGGTGACCGCACGCGCCGATGCCGACGCCGAACCGCAGGCCACTGCGGCCGGTTTCGATCGTTTCCTGCGCAAGCCGGTGACCGGCACCCTGCTGCGCGAAGCCATGGACGCGGTGCTGTCGCGCAAGACGGGCGGCTGAGTTCAGCCTGGACGACTGCGCTTAGCCCCTCTCCCGTTCACGGGAGAGAGGTTGGGGTGAGGGCACCAGGTCGGCGCGAACCCTCACCGATCGAACGAGCCTCAGCGCGCGCTCAGCTCGTGCACCGCCGCTACCATCGCCGCGACGTGCTCGGGCTGCATGTCCGGCGACATGCCGTGGCCGAGATTGAAGACGTGGCCCTCGCGCGAGCCGCCGTTGCCGTCGCGGTAATCGTCGAGCGCGCGGCCGACTTCGCCGCGGATCGTTTCCGGCGTGGCGTACAAGGTGACCGGATCCAGGTTGCCCTGGATCGCGACCTGGCCGCCGATGCGGCGCGCGGTGTCGCCCAGGCCGATGGTCCAGTCCACACCCACCGCTTCCGCGCCGCTGGCGGCGAGGTCTTCGATATACGGATCGTTGCCCTTGCCGAACAGGATCAGCGGCGCGCGTTCGTCGCCTTCGCCGCGCGGCAGTTCGGCGGCGATGCGTTGCAGATAGCGCAACGAGAACTCGCGGTACATCGACGGCGACAACACGCCGCCCCAGGTGTCGAACACTTGCAGCGCCTGCGCGCCGCTGGCGTGCTGGGCCTTGAGGTACTCGATCACCGCGTCGGTGACCACGCTCAGCAGACGGTGCATCGCCGCCGGATCGTTGAGGGCGAGCGACTTCACCTTCGAGTAGTTGTCGCTGCCGCCGCCTTCGACCATGTAGCAGGCCAGCGTCCACGGGCTGCCGGAGAAACCGATCAACGGTACCGAGCCGTTCAATTCGCGGCGGATCGTGCCGACCGCATCCATCACGTAGCGCAGTTCCTTGCCCATGTCGGGCACGGCAAGGCGGTCGATGTCGGCGGTGGAGCGGATCGGGCGCTCGAACTTCGGGCCTTCGCCGTCGGCGAAATACAGGCCCAGGCCCATCGCATCGGGCACGGTCAGGATGTCGGAGAACAGGATCGCCGCATCGAGCGGAAACCGGCGCAGCGGCTGCAGGGTGACCTCGCAGGCCAGCTCCGGGTTCTTGGCCAGGTTGAGGAAGCTGCCGGCCTGGGCGCGGGTGGCGCGGTATTCCGGCAGATAGCGGCCGGCCTGGCGCATCAGCCAGACCGGCGTGCGGTCGACGGGTTGGCGACGCAATGCGCGCAGGAAGCGGTCGTTGACGGGAGAGGGATTGGACATGAGAGAACCGTGGCGAAGTACGCCGTCAATGGGAGGGAAAGATGGAATGCGGCGAGCCGGCGGGGCTGCGCGGGAGATTAGGGGCGTGGAGGGACGGCCGCGGCTGCCTGGAGCAAATCCCCCTCAATCCCCCTTTTGCAAAGGGGGAAGAGATCAAGGGAGGGAGTTTGATCTCGTCGCAACCACACGCCGTTCCCCCCTTGGTAAAAGGGGGGCAGGGGGGATTTGCTGTTCCCGCCCGATCGGACCGAACCACGGAAAGCCTCATCGCGGCGCTTCGGCGCCCTGCGAGAACATCAGGTGGAAGCCGCGCTTGAGCTGTTGGTCGCGGGCCTGTTCCAGCGCCGCCAGGGCGCTGTCGTGGTCCATGAACTGCTCGCGCCGGACCGTGCTGCGGCCGCCGATCTGGCCGGTTTCGCGCACCAGCGTCCAGCCGCCGAGCAAGTCGGGCTGCAGCATCAGCTGTACGAAGCGGGGGGCTTCGCGGCCTTCCGGCCGTTGTTGGAGAAGGAGGCGCACCCGGCGATTGTAGCGGTTGCGGGGCCCGCGCCGAGCGGGCCGGTTGTCGCGGTCCGCACGCCGGAGCGTTGCGTCGGCGGTACTTTCAGGCGCCGCGGAAACCGCGTCGGTAGGCCGAGGGCGAGGTGCCGAGCTGGGCGGCGAAGTGTTGGCGCAGAGAGGCCGGGGTGCCGAAGCCGGTCTCGGCGGCGATCGTGTCCAGGCTGGCATCGCTGGTTTCCAGCAGGCGTTGCGCGCGCGCCAGGCGTTGGCCGGTCAGCCATTGCCCGACCGTGGTGCCGGTGCTGTCGCGGAAGCGGCGGGTGAAGGTGCGCCGGCTCATCAGCGCGCGTTCGGCCAGGGCGTCCAGGCTGTGCGGCCGGTCCAGGTGGGCCAGCACCCAGGCCAGCACCGCGGCCAGCCGGTCGTCCTGAGCGGAGGCCGGCAAGGGTTGTTCGATGTACTGGGCCTGCCCGCCCTGGCGGTGCGGCGCGACCACCAGGCGGCGGGCGACGCGGTTGGCGATCTCGGCGCCGTGCATGCCGCGCAGCAAGTGCAGGCAGCAATCCAGCGCCGCGGCGGTGCCGGCCGAGGTGGTGATGCGTTCGTCGTCGACATAGAGCACATCGCGTTGCAGAGCGACCTGCGGATAGCGCGCGGCGAAGTGCTCGCTCCAATGCCAGTGCGTGGTCGCGCGGCGACCGTCGAGCAGGCCGGCTTCGGCCAACACGTAGGCGCCCAGGCACAGGCCGACGATGCGCGCGCCGCGCGCGTGGGCGCCGCGCAAGGCTTTGAGCAGAGGTTCCGGCGGGCGTTCGTCGGCGTCCCGCCAGGACGGCACGATGATCGTGTCGGCGCTGCGCAACGCCTGCAGGCCGTAGCGCGTCTCGATGCTGAAACCGGCGCGGGTGCGCAGGCGGCCGGGCTCGGCGGCGCAGACGCGCAGGTCGAACTGCGGCAGGTCTAGGTCGCGGTCGCCTTCGCGGTTGTCGAACACCAGGCAGGGCACCGACAGGTGGAAGGGGCTGATGCGGTCGAAGGCGACCACGGCCAGGCGGCGGGATGCAGCGGATTCGTTCATGGCCTGATTCTACATGGCCCGATCCTATCGAATATTGTCATTCGGGCCAGTATCGGCCGGATCGGCAAAGACGAACAATGAGCCCACTTCGCAGCCACCCCTTCCCCGGAGACCACTCATGAACGCTTCGTCCAACAGCCGCAAACGCGCCCTGGTCGTCATCGATGTCCAGAACGACTATTTCGCCGACGGCCTGCCGATCGAATACCCGCCGGTCGCCAAGACCCTGCCCAACATCGGCCGCGCCATGGACGCCGCGCGCGCCGCCGGGGCGCCGGTAGTGGTGGTGCAGAACACCGCGCCGGCCGGCTCGCCGGTGTTCGACAAGGGCACCCCGGGCTGGGAACTCAACGACGTCGTCGCCAGCCGCCCGCGCGATCACTACATCGAGAAGAACTTTCCGAGCGTGTTCACCGGCACCGACTTCAAACAGTGGATCGAGCGCAACGGCATCGATACCCTCAGCGTGATCGGCTACATGACCCACAACTGCGACGCGTCCACGGTGTTCGAGGCCGCGCATCTGAACTTGAACGTGGAGTTCCTGCACGACGCCAGCGGTTCGCTGTCGTACGAGAACAGCGCCGGCTATGCCAGCGCCGAGGAGATCCACCGCGTGTTCAGCGTGGTGTTCCAAAGCCGCTTCGCCGCGGTGCTGAGCACCGACGAATGGATCGATGCGCTGCACACCGGCGCGGTGCCCTACCTCGACAACCCGCATGCCTCGAACCAGCGCGCACGGGCACGCAACAAAGCCGCCGCCTGAGGACCGCTGCCGCCGCCCGGACCCGGCCCGGGTTCGAGCCGGTCTGGCGATGTGCGGCCTTGCAATGCGAAGCCCCGCCCAGGCGGGGCTTCGTCTGTCGGTGGCTCGGCGACTTCAGAACGACGGCGGGTTCTTGAGTTGGACCTGCTGCACCCAGGTGCCGAAACCGGTGTCCAGATGCACGATCTCGCCGAGCAACTGCGCGCCGAGCGCCTCGGCCTTGATGAAGACCGAGCCGTTGTTGTACTCGTTGATTTCGTACTCCGGCCGGCCGCGCACGATGGTGCGCGAGGCGTTCACGTACTGCAGGCCGGTCACGACGATGTTCCACTGATTGCCGTTGGCGTTCAGGGTGGCGAAGGCCGAGCTGTCGTAGACGCCGCCGTTGGTGTAGTTCAGCACCGCATGCTTGATCGCGTCGGTGAGCGCGCTCCAGTTCACGTTGAATATCACCGTGCTGGTGCGCGCGTTCGGGTAGTTGCCGAAGCGCTCGTAGGCGGCCTGCGCGGCGATCTCGGGTAGGTCGGTGGGCTCGAAATGCTTGTCGAGGAATTCGAACTGGTTGGCCATGGACGGCTCCTTGGTGGTGACGGCGGGTTGTGCGGAAGTGGGCTGGCCGGCGCCCGCCGCATCCGTCGCGGGCGAGGGCCGGGTCAGGGCGTTGTGCAGAAGCAGCAGTTCGAGGGGGTTCAAGGCCATGCGGTGCCGATCCTCAGCGCGGGCGGTGCACATCTGGAAACGTGAGGGCGGGGGTGTTGTGAAGCGCGGCGGCGCGCCGCGACGGGGTTCACAGGGGCGGCGCGGCTGCGTTAGTTCGGGCAGTGGATGCAGGCGGGCCGTTCGTTGCGAGCGCACCGCTTTCGATCTCGTCCCGACCGCCAGGAGCCCGCCCCGATGCCCGTATTGACCGCCGCACAACTGCAAGGACTCGCCAGCAACAACCTCGGTGCCGGCACCGAGCTCGATCCCGATTGGCCCGATCCTTATCCCGATGCGCCGTGCTGGGGCTATGCATTGTTCGGCGGCCCGGGCGGGCATGCCGCCAACACGCCGCCGACGATCTTCGACCAGGCGTGGTCGTTCGATGCCGAGGCCGAAGACTTCGTGCTCAATCCGGGGTTCGTCGACTGGGTCCACGACAGCTTCGGCAACGCCGCGGCCGATGCGCAAGCGCAGATTCTCGCGGCGAACGCCGCCACCGCCGGCAACGATGCCGCGCCCGGCAGCGCCGCCGCGAAACAGGCCTGCACGCGTGCGCTCGCGCGCCTGTGCATGATCCTCAGCGGCCTGACCTTATCGGGCAACGGCGGAGCCGCGCCGACACAGTATTCCATCGTCATGGCCTCGGACGGTTGGCGGACTTGGGAGCATTGGGCTTTGGGCTTGGCGAACAACGTCGGCGCGCCGGATAACCCGGCGGTCCAATACACTCAACGCGATGCCGGCGTGAACCCGGTCAATACGCGTTGCGGGATCGTCTGGGGGAATCATCCGATCCTCACCACGCTCTACGTCGCCGAGCTGCTGCCCGGGCATATCGAGTATCTGCAACACGCCGTCGGTTGGCCCTGAGCCAAGCGCTGGATGCGGGGCGTTGGACGCAGATGAGGGGAACTTTCCCGCTGTCGTTCCCGCGAGGGCATTGGAAGATCGCCCGCGAAACTTAGCTGCCGTCGTTCCCGCGAAGGCGGGCTCCGCTTCGCTTCGGCGGAGCCGAATACCCAGGGTTTCGCCGAGGCAAGACGCTGAAAGTCCGCTTTTGCCGGACGACGATTTGTTCTCAAGGCTGAAGAAGGCGGGTGCGGCCGCTATCGAGCCGCACCCGCGTGGTGCGATCAACCGGCGGCGAGCACCGACAGCACCGCGTCGTCGAGCACGCCCGCGACGATCCGCGCCGCGCCAGCCTTGTCCCACAGGATGAAACGCAGGCCGGCGGCGTCGGCCTTCTTGTCCAGGCGCATGCGTTCCAGCAAGGCTTGCGGCGCCAGGCCGTCGGGAATCGAGGTCGGCAGGTCCAGCCGCTCCAGCAAATGCTTCAGGCGATCGACGTCGGCCGGACTCGCGCGTCCGAGCGCCGCCGACAAACGCGCCGCCAACACCATGCCGACCGCGACCGCTTCGCCGTGGTTGAGGCCATCGCCGCGGGTGCCGGCATAGCCTTGTTCGGTTTCGATCGCGTGGCCGAAGGTGTGGCCGAAATTGAGCATGGCGCGGTCGCCGTGTTCGTACAGATCGCGTGCGACCACGTCGGCCTTGTAGCGGCAACTGCGCGCGACCGCTTCGGCCAGGGCCTCGTCGTCGCGGGCCAGCAAGGCCTCCGCGTGCGCCTCCAGCCAATCCAGAAAACTGGCGTCGAAGATCGCGCCGTACTTCACCACTTCGGCCAGGCCGGCGCGCAGTTCGCGATCGGGCAGGCTGCGCAAGGCGGTGGTGTCGGCGATCACCGCGCGCGGCGGATGGAAGGCGCCGACCAGGTTCTTGCCGCTGGGCAGGTCGACCGCGGTCTTGCCGCCGACCGAGGAGTCGACCATCGCCAACAAGGTGGTCGGCACCTGTACGCAGTCGATGCCGCGCATCCAGCAGGCCGCGGCGAAGCCGGCCAGGTCGCCGACCACGCCGCCGCCGAGCGCGATCACGCTGGCGTCGCGGGTGGCGCCGAGCGCGGCGAGTGCGGCCAGGCATTCGCCGAACCGCGCCAGGGTCTTTTCGTGTTCGCCGGGTGGGATCACGAAATGCGCCACGCTCAGGCCCGGCCTGGCCGCATGCAGGGCGGCCTCGACGCGGGCGAGGTAGAGCGGGGCGACGTTTTCGTCGCTGACGATCAGCGCGTGGCGTCCGCGCACGGTGCGCGCCAGGCGTGCGCCGTCGTCGAGCAGGCCGGCGCCGATCTCGATGCTGTAGGTGGTCCCGCCCGATACTTCGACCCTGCGTATCGCGCTCATGCGTTGACTCCGGAATAAGGATGGGGCGGCGACGAGGCGTGCGGGCGTCGCCAGAGCCGATCGAGTTGCTCGGCGAGCTGGGTCGCGGCCTCGGCCGAGGTCAGCGCGCCGGTGTCGAAGCGCAGGTCGGCGACTTGCGCATACAGCGGCGCGCGTTGCTCGGCCAGCGTGCGCAGCACCTGCTCGCGGTTGCTGCCGGCGAGCAGGGGGCGGCTGCGGTCCTGGGCCAGGCGTTCGAGCTGTTGCTCGACGGTGACCAGCAACTGCACCACGAAACCGCGTTCGCGCAGCAAGCGCCGATTGTCGGCGGCGAGCACGGCGCCGCCGCCGGTGGCGAGCAGCAGGCCGTCGCCTGCGAGCAGCTCGGCCAGCACCGCGCTTTCGCGGGCGCGGAAACCGGCTTCGCCTTCGTGTTCGAAGATCGCCGCCACGCTGCTGCCGGTGCGTTGCTCGATCTCGCGGTCGGCATCGGCCAGGCGCAGGCCGAAATGCTCGGCGAGGCGTTTGCCGATGCAGGTCTTGCCGGCGCCCATGGGGCCGACCAGGATCAGGTTGCTGGCGGGGTTCATGCCCCGATTGTAGGGCACGCAGTAGGGCGCCCGTGCGACGGTGCTTGCGTCGTCTTAACAGGCACCGGCCTAGGCTCGGATCTCCGTCGCCGCGCAGGCGGCGGGCGGTCCTCCGGGACGTCCCATTCGCAGCACCCATCAGGAGAAAGACATGGCGGTCGCCAAAGTCATCGAACTCAATACCTCGTCCACCATCGGCATCGAGGACGCGGTCAAGACCGGCCTGGCCAAATGTGCCGAGTCGGTCAAGAACATCCAGGGCGCCTGGGTCAACGACGTCAAGGTGGTCACCGACGGTTCCGGCAACATCACCGAATGGCGAGTCAACCTGAAAGTGACGTTCGTCGTGAAGTAAGCGCGACCGCTGCGACCGATCGGGAGTGACGAAGCCGGCATTGCCGTCGCTTCGTCACTCGCCGCGTCACTGCGGGTTCGCGGCTGAGAGAACCCGTCGCGAGGCATCCAGGCGCAGGCTCGCGTCGGCGATCTGCGGCAGCCGCGCCAGCGCCTGGCGGCTGACCCGTTCGAACAGGCTTACGAAGCGCTCCACCTGCGCCCGCGTCATCGCCTGGCGGCGAGGGCGCCGCGCCTGCATCGCGGATTCCTGTTGCCAGCGCCAATCGGCGACGACCTCGAAACCCGGCGGCTGCAGGAACAGCAAGCGATCCAGCCGCGACCACAGCGCCGGATAGTCGCGGCCCAAGGCGGCGTTGCAGTGGCCGCGCCAGTGGCCGTCGCCGTCCTCATCGCGTTCGAGCGCATTGATCGGTGCGACCAGTTCGGCCGCAGTCTGCATCGGCGTCTTCAGGAACCAGCCTTCGAACAGGGTCAGGTCGACGGCTTCGGCCTGTGCCCAACGCGACGGCACGACCCGCGTATCGCGCAACTTGTCGAAGCGCGGCCAGCGCACCGCGGCGCCGGCGCGCAAGCGGTCGAGCACATCGCAGGCCAGATCGACGTCGTGGGTGCCCGGCGGCCCGCGCGTGGCCAGCAGTGGATGGACCTCGCGGCCCAGGCGCAGGCGTTCGCGCCGGCCGAGATAGAAGTCGTCGATCGACAACACCGCCACGCGCAACCCCCGCGAGCGCGCGAGCGCCGCCACCTGCGCCGCCAGCGTCGATTTGCCGCTGCCCTGCAGGCCGCAGATGGCGTAGATGCGGGCGTTCGCGGCAAGCGCGTCGTCGAGCACGTGGGCGACGCAGGCCGGTTCAAAGCCGGCCGGTGCGAAGCCAGCCGGTTCGAAGCCAGCCGGTTCAAAGCCGGCCGCTGCGGCCCGCTCGTGGCCTGGCGCTTTACCGGATAGGGCTGACGGATGCAGGCGCGTCGACATCGGCTCACAATAGCGCAATGACCACGACCCCCGACCTGCTCAACGAAGCCCTCGCCACCTTCGACACGCTGTTCGAAGAAGCCTTCATCGCCGGCGAGCCCGACCCGACCGCGATGACCGTCGCCACCGCCTCGCTCGATGCGCGGCCGTCGGCGCGCACGGTGCTGCTGAAGGCCCATGACGCGCGCGGTTTCGTCTTCTATACCCATCTGGACGGGCGCAAGGGCCGCGAATTGCAGGCCAACCCGCATGCGGCGCTGTTGTTCCATTGGCCGCGCGTGCGCCACGGCGTGCAGGTGCGCATCGAGGGTTCGGTGGAAGTGGTCGGCGAGGCCGAGGCCGATGCTTATTTCGCCACCCGCGCGCGCGGCAGCCAGCTCGGCGCCTGGGCCTCGAAGCAGTCCGAAACCCTGGCCGACCGCGAGACCTTCGAGCAACGTCTGGCCCAGACCGAACTGCAGTTCGAGGGCCGCGACGTGCCGCGTCCGCCGCGTTGGACCGGCCTGCGCGTGCGCGCCGAGAAGATCGAGTTCTGGTACGGCGCCGACTTCCGCCTGCACGAGCGTTGGTCCTACGAATGCGACCGCGCCGGCGACTGGAACAAGCGGATGCTGTATCCGTGACGCTTGCCGCTGCAGTGCGCGCGGCAGGCTCGCGCCGCGCGCATCAGTGCTCGCGCTTGTACCAGAAGGTGTCCTGCATCCGCGCCATGCCGGCGCGTTCGTAGAAACCGACCGCATCCGGCACCGAGGCCAGGACCACGCTGACGCTCGGCCCGACTTGACGGCGGACTTCGTCGAGCAGGCCTTTGCCGATGCCGAGCCCCTGCGCCGAAGCCGACACCGCCAGTTCCGACAGATAACAGCACCAGGAAAAATCGGTGACGCAGCGGGCCACGCCGACCAGAGTGGCATCGGCCCGGTCCAGGCGCGCGGTGACGATCAGGTTCGCGGCCGACAGCATCGCCTGCAGGCGCGGCTCGTCGGCGACCGGACGGATGGTGCCGAGGCCGGAACGTTCGAGCACCTGCCGGAACTCGGCGACCTCGATCGTCGGTTCGCGGGCATAGACGATGCGGATGGGCTTGGCCATGGCCGGCACCTTCGCACCGCCCGCGCCGCGGTGCAAACGCGCGTTCGGCGCGCGCTCAGCGGTGTCAGCGCTGTTTGGCCGACCAGGCCTGGATGATGCCGCTCAGGGCGTCCAAGCCCGCGGTCAGCGCGGCCGGGCCGGGCTGCAGGATGATCGGCGACTTGATCTCGTGCAGTTCGCCGTCGCGCACCGCGGGGATCGCGTCCCAGCCCTCGCGCGCGGCCACCTGTTCGGGGCGGAATTTCTTGCCACACCAACTGCCAAGGATCAGGTCCGGCGCGCGCCGCACCACTTCGAGCGGATCGGCCAGGATCCGGTCGCGCGCCAGCGGCATCGCCGCGCGTTCGGGAAAGACGTCGTCGCCGCCGGCGATGCCGACTAGCTCCGAGACCCAGCGGATGCCGGTGATCGGCGGCGTGTCCCACTCCTCGAAGTACACCCGCGGCCGGCGCGGCATCGCCGCGGCGCGCGCCTGCGCCTCGGCGATGCGCCGCTCGTAGTCGGCGGCGAGGGCATCGGCGCGGTCGCCGGCGCCGACCAGGGCGCCGAGGCGGCGGATGTAGTCGAGGATCCCGGCGACGCTGCGGTGATTGCTGATCCAGACTTCGATGCCGTGCTTGATCAGCTCGCTGGCGATCTCGGCCTGGATGTCGGAGAAGCCGACCACGAAGTCGGGCTGCAGCTTGAGGATCTCGCCGATCTTGGCGCTGGTGAAGGCGCTGACCTTGGGTTTTTCCTTGCGCGCGATCGCCGGCCGCACGGTGAACCCGCTGATGCCGACGATGCGGTGTTGTTCGCCGAGCAGGTACAGGGTTTCGGTGGGCTCTTCGGTGAGGCAGACGATGCGTTGCGGGCCCATGGGGTTCCGATGCTGACGACGAAGCGGGGATTGTCGGCCAAGCCGGCGATCCGCGGCGAGGGGCCCATGGCCGGCGGCAGGGCGACTCGGCGCAGATTTGGGTGCAGCGCAGCAATCGCAGGCCCCTCCAGGCGCGATAAACGGCGGATTCTAACGGCGGGATCACAGTTCGTAGCCGTATGGTGCGGCGCGGCGTGTGTTGACCATACCGGTTCGTACAGTCGGGCCGTCGGTGCCTGCCGACGTCCACCCACGATCGGAGGGATCATGTCGCGAGTTCATTACCGGCGCCTGTTGCGCGCACCGCTGCTGCTGGCCTGTCTGTTGCTGGCCGGGGTGGCCCCGGCATCGGCCGACGATTACACCCGGACCCGCTACCCGGTGGTGCTGGTGCACGGCCTGTTCGGCTTCGATGCGATCGGCGGCGTCTACGGTTACTGGTTCGGCATACCCGAGGCCCTGCGTGCCGGCGGCGCCCGCGTGCACGTCGCGCAAGTGGCCGCGACCCAGTCCAACGAAGTCCGCGGCGAGGCGCTGATCGACCAGCTCGAACACCTGCAGGCCCTGCACGGTTACGGCATGTTCAATCTGATCGGCCACAGCCAGGGCGGCCCGACCGCGCGCTATGTCGCGGCGGTGCGTCCCGATCTGGTCGCGTCGATGACTTCGGTCGGCTCGCCGCATGCCGGCAGCAAGGTCGCCGATTTCGTCGGCACGACCCTGCCCGAAGGCTCGCCGCTGCGGCCCCTGGTCGCATCGTTCGTCAACGCCTTCGCCGGCCTGATCGGCCTGTTGTCGGGCAGCGACGACCCCCAGGATTCGCTGGCCGCCTTGGCCGCGCTGGAAAGCGCAGGTTCGGCGCGGTTCAACGCGCGCTACCCGCAGGGCGCGCCGACCACCGCCTGCGGTTCCGGCGCCGCAAGCGTCAACGGCATTCGCTATTACTCGCTCGGCGGCACTTCGCGCGGCACCAACCTGCTCGATGCCTCCGACGTGGCGATGGTCGCCGGCGGCCTGTTGTTCGGCGGCGAAGCCAACGACGGCCTGGTCGGGCGCTGCTCCTCGCATTGGGGCCAGGTGATCCGCGACGACTACGGTTGGAACCATCTCGACGAGGTCAACCAGATCGCCGGCCTGCGCGGCCTCTTCAGTTCCAGCCCGACCAGCGTTTATCGCAGTCAGGTCAACCGCCTCAAGAACGCCGGTCTATAAGCGATGCGGCCGGTGCCGGGCATGCTCGCGGCGGCGTGTGCCTTCGCCGCGATGCTCGCGGGCGGGTGGTGGCTGTCGAGCCGCGACGGCGGGTCGGCGATCACCACCGCGGCGGTAACCGCGGTGCGCGACATCGATCCGCCCTTGCTCGTTGCGGCGCCTGCGGGCAGTCCGGCGACTGTCATGACGGCATCGTCGCCGACCGACTCCCTGCGCGACACCGACGTCGACGGCGCGGTGCGCGTCGACGCGCAGGGACGCCCGCAGCCGGATCGCGAGTTGCGGCGCTTGTTCGATTACTTCCTCAGCCGCACCGGCGAGCAATCGCCGGAAGCGATCCGCGTCGCCTTGATCGCGCATCTGCAGCCGCGCCTGGCCGCCGATGCCTTGGCGACAGTGCTGGCCTGGTTCGATGCCTATGTCGCCCTGGAACGCGACTCGGTCGTGGCCGGACACGAGGCCCGCGACATGGCGGCCGCGGTGGCGCGGGTGCGTTCGCTGCGCCGCGAGCGCCTCGGCGCCGAACTCGCGCAGGCCTGGTATGGCGAGGAAGAGCGTGCCTACGACGATGCGCTTACTCGGCGCAGGTTGTTAGCCGATCGCAGCCTCGACGAGGCCACGCGCGCAAGGCGCCTGGCCGAACTGGACGCGCGCTTGGACCCGCAACGGCAGGTCGTGCAGGCGCAAGCTCTGGAACTCGACAGCGCCGTGCGGCAAAGCCGTGATTTCGAATTGCGCCAGGTCGATGCCGCCACGCGTTACGCCGAACGCGAAGCCTTGTTCGGGCGCGAGGCCGCGCAGCGCCTGGCCGCTCTGGATGCACGCAAGGCGCAATGGCAGGAGCGCTTGCGTCGCTATGCCGCGCAGCGCCGACGCGTGCTGGCCGATACCGCGCTCAGCGACAGCCAGCGCCGGCAGCGCATGGCTTCGCTATTGCAGGGGTTCGACGCCAACGAACGCCGCCGCGTCGATGTGTTGACGCGCAACGGTTTGCTGCCGGGGCCATAGAGCTTGCGTCGGCGGTCGTAGTGTCGTGGTCGCGGCTTGCGCCGCTCCTACCCCTTGCTGCGTCGCCAAAGGGTAGGAGCGGCGTCCTACTGGATTTCCTGCGGTCACGAGCCGCGACCGCCATGGTCAACGACTGCGTTGCGCAACGACCCCTTACATCTAAACGTCCATCGCTCTTGCCCGTCATCCCGGCGAAAGCGGGGTGAATGGATGTGCGACCGACAACCTCAGAAAAAATCCCGATTGAACTGCAAGGTATAGCGCTGCCCCTGTTCGCCGACTGCCTTGACGTCGAAGCGCAAGGTGTCCGGCGGCGAGATCGCGACCACGCCGACGTAGTCGAGCAGGTCGCCGTCGCGCATCTCGCGCATGCTCAGGGCCTGCTTGCGGCCGAGCAGATCGACGCTGGTCACCGTGACTTTCGCCGGCACCGACACCGAGGTGGCGTCGTCGCCCTTGCGCAGCGACACCACCACCAGCACCGTGCGTTCGTCGTGGCTGGCGCCGTAGCGTTGCGCGATCGCCGGCGACAATTGCTTGGCCTGGATGGCGCTGGCGCGCACGCTGATGTCGCCGATGCGCACCACTTCTTCGCTGCGCGCGGCATTCGGGTTCTGCGCCGGCGTCGGGCCCTCGCCGCCGCAGCCGGCGAGCAGCGCCAGCATCAATCCCGCCGCGGCCTTGCCTGCGAAGCCGTTCATTCGTTCGCCGCCGACAACTGGCGGCCGCGCTCGGTCGCCGCAGCGATCGCGCGGTCGACCAGGGCGCGGAAACCGCCGGCTTCGAAGGTCTCGATCGCGGCTTGGGTGGTGCCGCCCGGCGAGGTCACGCGTGCGCGCAGCACTTCGGCCGGGTCCTCGCTATGGGTCAGCATGGTCGCCGCGCCGAGCAGGGTCTGCCGGACCAGGGCGCGCGCCGCCTCGGCGCTCAGCCCTTGGGCCTGGCCGGCCTGCTGCATCGCTTCGGCGAGCAGGAACACGTAGGCCGGGCCGCTGCCGGAGACCGCGGTCACCGCATCCATCTGCGCTTCCTCGTCGATGCGGACGGTCGGCCCGACCGCATCGAGCAGGCTCGCCGCCTGATCGAAACGCGGAGCCGCGGCGGCATTGGCGTACAGCCCGGTGATGCCGGCGCCGAGCAGGGCGGGGGTGTTCGGCATGGCCCGCACGACCGCGGCGCCACCGCCGAGCCAACGGTCGAGCTGGCCGGCGGTGATGCCGGCGGCGATCGAAATCGCCAGCGGGCGTTGCGCCGCGGCCTGCGCCGCGAGGCTCGCGCAGACCTCGCGCATGACCTGCGGTTTGACCGCGAGCAACCACAGCGATGCACCCTCGGCAGCGACGCTGGCGTCGTCGAAGCACTGCACGCCGAAGTCGCGCTGCAGGGCTTCGCGCAGGGCCTCGACGGGTTCGGCGACGCGGATGTCGCTTGCGGCGACGCCGCGGGCGACCAGGCCGCCGATCAGGCTGCGCGCCATGTTGCCGCCGCCGATGAAGGCGATCGACCCGGAGGGGAGGGAAGCGGATTCGGACATGTTCGACCAGTGCGGAAAACCGGACCGCAGGATAACAACCGGCGTCGGCGGCGTCCGCCGCGTCCGCAGTGTCCGTCTGGGCGCCGAGGCACCCAGGCGCCGGGTCGGTCAGGTCTGCGGCTTGGTCCGCGCGCCGAACAGGGCGGTGCCGATCCGGACCATGGTCGAGCCCTCGGCGATCGCCACCGCGTAGTCGTCGCTCATGCCCATCGACAAGGTGTCGACGCTGCGGTGAGTTTGAGTGAGCGAGTCGAACAACTGCTTGCTGCGCCGGAACGCCGGGCGCAGCAGTTCCGGCTCGTCGTGCGGCGCCGGGATCACCATCAGCCCGCGCAGGCACAGCCGCGGCTCGGCGGCGATCGCCGTCGCCAGCGCCTCCACTTCCTCGGGACGGCAGCCGTGCTTGCTGGCTTCGTCGTCGATATTCACTTGAATCAATACGTTGAGCGCGGCTTGGTCGGCGCGCCGGTGCCGGGCCAGCGCCGTCACCAGCTTCAGGCGGTCGACGGTCTGGACCCAATCGAAGCGCGTGGCGGCCTCGGCGGCCTTGTTCGACTGCAGGTGGCCGATCAGGTGCCATTCCAGCGCCAGCCCGGCCGCGGCGGTCCCGGCCATCGCGGTTTGCTTGGCCAGGGCCTCCTGAACGTAGTTCTCGCCGAACGCGGTTTGCCCTTTCAGCGCCAGATTCGCGACCGCCGTCTCATCCCGGGTCTTACTGACCGCAAGCAATCGAGGTACCGGCCTTCCGGCGTCATGCGCCGTATGCGTCAACTGATGCAAGATGTCGTGCAGGACGTGCTCGTGCACGAGGGGAATCCTGTAGTGAAAGGGCTGGATCGGACATGCCGTGAGGGGGCTATACTGCCTCGCAGGGGTGGTTTGGTTCCAGCTTGAAGTTGCAATCAAGCCCTTGAGGCTGGCTTTTCACGGACCCGGTTGACGGGTCCCTGCAGTGCGGGGAGCACGCATGGATATCGCCGAACTTCTGGCGTTTTCGGTCAAGAACAAAGCATCCGATCTTCATCTGTCGGCAGGTCTGCCGCCGATGATCCGGGTCGACGGCGACGTACGCCGCATCAACATCCCGGCCCTGGACCACAAACAGGTCCATGCGCTCGTCTACGACATCATGTCGGACAAGCAGCGCCGCGACTTCGAAGAATTCCTCGAGGTCGACTTCTCGTTCGAGATTCCCGGCCTGGCGCGTTTCCGCGTCAACGCCTTCAATCAGAACCGCGGTGCCGGTGCGGTGTTCCGTACCATTCCGTCGGAAGTGCTGTCGCTGGAAGACCTCGGCTGCCCGCCGATCTTCCGCCAGCTGATCGAGCAGCCGCAGGGTCTGATCCTGGTGACCGGCCCGACCGGTTCGGGCAAGTCGACCACGCTCGCGGCGATGATCGACCACATCAACAAGAACGAGTACGCGCACATCCTGTCGGTCGAAGACCCGATCGAGTTCGTGCACACCTCGCAGAAGTGCCTGATCAACCAGCGCGAAGTCCACCGCGACACCCACGGCTTCAACGAGGCCCTGCGTTCGGCCTTGCGCGAAGACCCCGACTACATCCTGGTCGGCGAGTTGCGCGACCTGGAAACCATCCGCCTGGCGCTGACCGCGGCCGAGACCGGCCACTTGGTGTTCGGCACCCTGCATACCTCGTCGGCGGCCAAGACCGTCGACCGCATCATCGACGTGTTCCCCGCCGGCGAAAAGCCGATGGTGCGTTCGATGCTGTCGGAGTCCTTGCGCGCGGTGATCTCGCAGGCCCTGCTCAAGAAGGTCGGCGGCGGTCGTACCGCGGCGTGGGAGATCATGGTCGGCATCCCCGCCATCCGTAACCTGATCCGCGAAGACAAGGTCGCGCAGATGTATTCGGCGATCCAGACCGGCCAGAGCCACGGCATGATGACGCTCGACCAGCACCTGCAAGACCTCGTCAAGCGCGGCATGATCCTGCGGCCGCAGGCGCGCGAGTACGCGAAGGACAAGCGTTTGTTCGACTGATGCGCTCGCCGGCGAAGTTTCCCGCTTCGCCGGCCTCCGCATCGCGCCGATTGCCGCTTGCGCACGACTTCCCCTAGTTCCAGACCTCCCGAGGAGGTAGCCCCATGAACAACCCAGCCAATCCGAATCCGGCCGGCCCGGCCAGCCCCGCTACCGGCGCCATCGACTTCACCTCGTTCCTCAAGCTGATGGCGCACCAGCGCGCCTCGGACTTGTTCATCACCTCGGGCATGCCGCCGTCGATGAAGGTCCACGGCAAGATCAGCCCGATCACCCAGAACCCGCTGACGCCGCAGCAGAGCCGCGATCTGGTGCTCAACGTAATGAGCCCGCAGCAGCGCGAAGAGTTCGAAAAGACCCACGAGTGCAACTTCGCCATCGGCGTGACCGGCGTCGGCCGCTTCCGCGTGAGCTGCTTCTACCAGCGCAACCAGGTCGGCATGGTCCTGCGCCGCATCGAGACCAAGATCCCGACCGTCGAAGAGCTGAATCTGCCGCCGATCATCAAGACGCTGGCGATGACCAAGCGCGGCATCATCATCTTCGTCGGCGCGACCGGTACCGGTAAGTCGACTTCGCTCGCGGCGATGATCGGCTACCGCAACCAGAACTCGACCGGCCACATCATCACCATCGAAGACCCGATCGAATTCGTCCACCGCCACGAAGGCTGCATCATCACCCAGCGCGAAGTCGGCATCGACACCGACAGCTGGGAGAACGCGCTCAAGAACACCCTGCGCCAGGCGCCGGACGTGATCATGATCGGCGAGGTGCGCACCCGCGAAGGCATGGACCACGCCATCGCCTTCGCCGAAACCGGCCACCTGGTGCTGTGCACGCTGCACGCCAACAACGCCAACCAGGCGATGGACCGCATCATCAACTTCTTCCCCGAGGACCGCCGCGACCAGCTGCTGATGGACTTGTCGCTGAACCTCAAGGGCGTGGTCGCCCAGCAGCTGATCCCGACCCCGGACGGCAAGGGCCGCCGTGTCGCCATGGAAATCCTGCTCGGCACCCCACTGGCCCAGGACTACATCCGCGACGGCGAGATCCACAAGCTCAAGGAGCTGATGAAGGAATCCGTGCAGCTCGGCATGAAGACCTTCGATCAGGCCTTGTTCGAGCTCTACCAGGCCGGCGAAATCGGCTACGAAGACGCCCTGCGCTACGCCGACTCGCAGAACGAAGTGCGTCTGCGCATCAAGCTCGCCCAGGGCGGCGACGCGCGCACCTTGTCGCAAGGCATGGACGGCGTGGAAGTGGCCGAAGTGCGCTGAGGCATCGGCGACATCGTCAGAAATGAAGAACCCGGCTTCGGCCGGGTTTTTTGTTGCCGGTCGAGTGGCAGAGTAGTGAACGAAACTATTTCGGTCGTCAATGGCCGACGCACACGCAGGATGTTGCGGAGTGCCGGGCGAACCGCAATGGTCCGAGTTTGTCGGCTTAATGTGATATTCGTGAACTGCTTACACCGTCCGAATTCTTGAGACGGCCGTCAAGGATCATCGCCCCGGGCCCTAGCCCTCCGGTCGCCCGTTCGTCGACACCGGCACATTGCCATCGTACGTACAGGACCCAGGATGTCCGGCCGCTTCGGCGGCGCTTTCATCGGAAGAACCCGTCATGCCCTCCAGTTTTGTCCTTCGTCTGTCCGCCCTTGTTTGCCTGGCGCTTGCCGCGTGGCTATTGCCCGGGGGCGCGCGCGCTGCCGATCGATACTGCGCTAATCGCTACATGCCTTTGAACCAGGAGTCGGCATGCTTCAAAACCAAGGCCGAGGCGCTGCAGTTTATTCGTACCGAGCCGGCGACACCGAGTGGCAATTCGTTGCTGGAGCTCGAGTCAAAGCGGACCAGCCTGAACAATGTCTCGGAGACTTACCGCGTCAAGCGTGCGGTTCCAGCGTTCTATGGAGATTACTACTCCGCCGACGACCAGTGGGGAAAGGGACGGGCTTGCGCCTCCAATGGGGTGGTACAGCCGAACGGCCGCATCGCCTGTGATGATGAGGGGCGTTTATCGGATGATATCAACGCGTCTTATTCGATCCCGGTTCTCGATCATTACTACACCGGTTCCTATAGAGAGTACGGTGCAGGCTGGGGAGATGCCGGTCAATACATCTATATACAGCGCAACTTCAGCGGCGCGGACGCTCGGAAGTATGTGGCGAAGCTGTCGATCGGAGATCTGAGAACGTGGACCGTATCGCGGGTGGACTGGTTTAAGTGCCCTGAGTTATTTCATGGCACCTGGGCCAACCCGAATGTCGATAAGTGGCCTTATGCGTGCGCTAACGACTCGCGCGGTGAGATTTACTGGAAGTCGAATCAGCACGATTCTTGCTGCAAAGACGGCAATCCCGTGGTCGCCGCCACAGGAAACAAAGAGCATCGGGAAGACGATTTCGATTGGGAAGGGCAGGCGTTTATCCGAACGTACAATTCGATCGGCGATTTCGAGTTCAGTTCCGGCCTGACCGATCATTGGGCGCATTCGTATTCCAGCCGGCTGATCATGTACAACGGCTTGCCGAACACATGGTTGCGTTCGGACGGGTACTACGAGTTTGTCGGCAAGGTAACGGACACGTCGTACCACTCCGACAACCGGCCCGGCGTGATCATGATCCGCGAACCCGATGCGATCGCTGCGGAAAAAGGTCGTTGGAGGTTGTCGACCTCGTCTTTATTGGAGTGGTTCGACGATTCCGGCCGCCTCAGCGCCTACGAAAACGGCGGGCGCCTGTATCGGCTGGATTATTGCAGCCAGGCCGATGTCCAGGGGGGCCTTTGCCCGGCAGTTGGCAAGCTGTTGCGGGTGCGCAGTCCTTCGGGGCGCGAACTCAACTTCCAGTATGTGGCGGCCATCGCCGCCGGGCCAGACGACGACGGACTGCGCATCGCGCGCATCGGCAACGCCGGTGCCTGGTTGGTCGAATACGCCTACGACACGGCCGGGCGTCTGACTCACGCCAGCAAAGGCGGCGCCGCGGCTGGTGAAGGTATGCAGTACCTGTACGGCGAGGGCGACCGGGTCTGCCGCAATGCGGCCGGGCAGGCGATCGCCGGTTGCAATCCGGCTCTATGGGGCAGCAAACTCACCGGCATCATCGACGAGACCGGGCAACGTTACGCCACGTACAGCTACGACGAATTCGGCCGGACCACGATCAGCGATCATGCGCTTGGGGCCGGCAAGGTCACCCACACCTATAACAGTTCGGGCTCGGTGATGGTGACCCTGCCGACCGGTTCGGCCAAGACTTATGATTTCAATGCGGATCCGTTTAGGCAGCCGACCCGCATTGCGCTCTCGGCCACCGACGGCTCGAATGCAGGCACGTCTACGGCCCAGTACTTGAACAACCGCATCTGGTGGCGCCAAGACGAGCGCGGCTACCGTACCGATTACGAGCACGACTCGTTCCAGGAAATCAGCCGCATCGAAGGCCGCACGTCCGGGCAGGGCGTCACCCCAGTCACTCGCAAGATTCAGACCGACTGGAATCCGGGTTATACCAAGCCGACCGAACGTCGCACCCTCGACAGCGCTAACATCCTCGTCGCCAAGTCGAAGTGGAGCTACAACGACCGCGGCCAGTTGCTGACCTCGACCAAAATCGACCCGATCACGAATGCCGAACGCACCACGGTCACGAGCTATTGCGAGGCGGCGGACGTGACGGCGGGTAGTTGCCCGATCATTGGCTTGGTCAAGTCGATCGATGGTCCTCGTAGCGATCTGGCCGACATCGCCGCTTATACCTACTACGCCAGCGACGACCCGGCTTGCGCCACATCGCCTGCAACCTGCGCCTACCGCAAGGGCGACCTGTGGAAGATCACCGACGCCCTCGGCCACGCTACCGAATTCCTGCGTTACGACGTCGCCGGCCGAGCGCTGTCGAGCAAGGACGCGAACGGCGTCGTTACCGACCTCGAATACACGCCGCGCGGTTGGTTGGTGGCGCGCAAGGTGCGCGGCGCCAATAACAGTTCGGAAACCGACGATGCGATCACCCGCATGGAGTACGACCTGATCGGCCAGGTCAAGAAAGTCATCCAGCCCGACGGCATGTTCTTGCGCTACGAATACGACGCGGCGCATCGCCTGACCGACATCTACGACAACGCCGGCAACCGCATCCACTACACGCTCGACAGCGCCGGCAACCGGACCAAGGAAGACACGAACGACAGCGGTGGCGCCCTGATGCGCACCTTGTCGCGCGTCTATGACCAATTGGGGCAACTCAAGACGGCTAAGACCGCGCAGGACCACGCCACCGGCTTCAGCTACGACGCGAACGGCAACGGCGACGTCACCACCGATGCGCTCGGCCGCAAGACCGACAACGACTACGACCCGCTCAACCGTCTGGCCAAGACCCTGCAGGACGTCGGCGGCATCAATGCCAAGATCGAATACAAGTACGACGCGCTCGACCGGCTGACCCAGGTCACCGACCCCAAGGGCTTGAATACCACCTACAGCTACAACGGCTTGGGCGACCGGGTTCAACTATCGAGCCCGGACACGGGCGTCACGAACTTCAGTTACAACGCAGCCGGCCAGGTGGCGACCAAACAGGACGCCAATGACGCCATCCCGCACACCTACACCTACGACGCACTGGGCCGCCCGAAGACAGTGTCCTACGGCAGCGGAAGCGCTGATGTCGAATACGACTACGACACCGTCAACGAGGTTTGCACCGCCGGAGAAACCTTCGCAGTCGGTCGGGTAAGTGCGATGCGTACCGAAGGCACGGAACTGAAGTACTGCTACGACCGTTTCGGCCAGGTCGTACGCAAAGTGCAGTCGGTCGACAGCCAGAGCTTCACCTTGCGCTATGCCTACACCCTGGCAGGGCAGCTGCAGGCTATGGCTTATCCCGACGGTGCGGTTGCCGATTACGTTCGTGACAGTCAGGGGCGGATTACAGAGATTGGCGTGACACCTTCAGGTGGCGTGCGAAGCGTGCTGCTCAACAATGCGATCTATAAACCGTTCGGCCCGGTAGCCGGGTGGACTTATGGCAATGGCCGCAGCCTGCAGCGGACTTATGACCAGGATTACCGGGCTAAATCGATCCTGGATGCCGCCAGCGGTGGGTTGTCGCTATCTTATGGCTACAACGAGGTCGGTGAGCTGACCGAACTCAAGGACGGGCTGCAGAGCGCTTTTCTGGCCAAGTACGACTACGACACGTTGGGTCGATTGAAGATTACTCGCGACGGCCCGACTGGCACACCGCTGGAAACCTACGGCTACGACGCGACTGGCGATCGCACCAGTTTGCTACGCGCCGGCGCCACGACGAACTACACCTATTTGACGAACAGTCACCGACTGAGCGACGTGGGTGGTATAGCGCGCGGTTACGACACGGTCGGTAACACTACTAGCATTGGCGGCACGGCGAAGGAGCTCGTCTACAATGCCAATGATCGTATGAGCCAGATCAAGTTGGCTGGCGTGGTTAGCCGAAGCTATCGTTACAACGCTAAGGGTGAGCGCGTCGCTGCCAGCAATGGTTTAAACAGTCCGGTCGTTCTTTACACGCTATACGACGAATTCGGCCACTGGCTTGGCGACTATGATGCCAACGGCGTGGTTAACCAACAGGCGGTATGGTTGGACGAGTTTCCCGTTGGCATTCTCGATGGCGTTGGCACGGCGCAAAAGCTGCACTACATCCAGCCCGATCAACTCGGTACGCCACGCACGGTTATAGATGCGAGTCGCAATGTTGCGGTCTGGAACTGGAATGCCAAGGGTGAAGTCTTTGGCAACGATGTCCCGAATCAGGATCCCGACCAAGACGGCACCGCTTTCGTTTTCGATATGCGCTTCCCCGGGCAGCGCTATGAAGCGGCTGCGGGGTTGAACTACAACTACCTTCGGGATTACGAGCCAGGTGTTGGGCGTTACGTCACGTCGGATCCTGTTGGTCTAGCGGCTGGGGTTAATACCTATTCGTATGTTCGGGGGCGTCCATTGACGCAAATTGACCCTCAAGGACTTACGGCCATAACGGCAGCTCCCGCGTATCCAATATCGTTGCCACCTTGGCTCGGCATAGCCGGACGGTATCTGCTTTGGGGCGGGACTCGGGGGGTAGTCCTTTGGGCGATATCGCCCACTGACATGGGGTACGCAGCATGTGAAATGCCCGGCGGGCCGCCTTGTGGTGGGGGGCATGCCGAGTCACGTTTCCATAATGACCCGGTGGTTCTGCAACCAGTTGATGTTGGTCGCGATTGCGATGGGAACTGTAATCCTTGCCCAGCTGATGTGAAGTGGTACGTTAATAAGCCTGGTCACGGCCATTCGACGGGATACTGGCACGTGATCGTTTACAACCAGAACCCAAAGACCTGCGTCTGCTACCCAGATCGCCCAAGTCAGGGATTGGAGGGGAACTAATGGCCTGCCTAGACATTACAGGCGAAATGATTGGCTTCAAGGAAACGTGTCGCCACCTTTGGAATGCCGCCCTGGTTTCGCCAGATCGTGCGATTTCATTGCTGAGAATCCAGTCTTTTGAGCATATCGAGAGAGAGCTTCTAAAGGAAATGGTACTAAGAAGGGTTGGCGCAGCAGAAGCTGCATCGAATTATCGACAAGTCCCTATTGATAGGCTTCTCGTTCACCCCAAGAGATTCTTGTCCGTGTTGTCCGTAATGGTTGGCGATGAATCTCAAGGCGGTGGCCGGCGTTGGTCTGAGGAAGTTGCGATTCCGGTGGATAAATTAAGTCAAATGGCTTTCTTTGATTTTTTTGACTGGGATATGTACGTGCATAGGAATTTTTCTTATGTCAGAGTCGTGGACCTCCAGACTAGTGTTTTTCATCTTGTAGAGTCCTGTGATGTGGATTTCTGTTTTCATGCGGAGCTGGAGGCGAAGGGGCGGGCTTGATCACTATTCACATGGGCATATCAGTTGAGGGGCGGTCCCCGTGATTTGATAGGGAATGAGGTTCGGATTTTGTTGTGTGGCGACAAGCGTTGAACCGATCCTGAACTCAGTCGGTCTTGCACTGAGCATTCTGCGAGCGATCAGCAGCAGTTGCGGCTGCTCAGGTTTCACGCCAGCCGGCGCAGCCGCCTTCAGCCGCTACGCCCGCTCAAGTTACAGCCGAATTCGCCTCGCAGTCTGCGCCGAACTGATCGTCGGCCGGCGACGAGGCGCCGGACGGACGTCGCCTTTGCGCAGAGCAAGTTCGATCGCGTCGAAGTGGGCTCCCACATGGCTGTTGCCGGTCTTGACCTAGTCTCCATTCTCGAAGTTTCGGCTCGGAGATGCGCAGTCGGATGGGGTTGGCCTTATGCCTCAAGGACCTGCTTACGGATTCGATATTTCGGCTGGTATTTACGTTGAAGCGTCGTACGTGCTCCCGTCGTCAAGCAAGGATCGCTCGGACTGTACCAAGTGAGCTATGCACATGAAGTTTGCAGACATTCGAAGCGGCTTTAAATTGGCAGTTGTCGTTAACGGCTGTCTTTTCGTCGCGGCAATGTTGTCGCAAAGCGCTGATCTGGCTGATTTTGTGTTTAGCCTCGTGTGGATGATGGGGCTGTTAGCCATATGCGTCGTCTTCTGTTGGCTTTACCGCAGATACGTTCAAGGCCGTAGGGCACACACCTAGGGTGTCAATAAGCGAAGCGCATTACGCTGATTCAACAAAAGCCCTGCCCACACCCGGCGGGACTGTCGTTTTAGCTCCTAGCGTGCGGTGGAGCGCGCTACGCGGTTCTGGCGTTGCCGCTGTTGGCTCGGTCCGACCGAACAGGCGCTTGCCTGATAGTTGTTGATGAGGCTTTCGAGCAGGGCTTCGTCCCGGCGAAGAGAGTGCCCGAGTTGAGCAAGCTGTTCCGGAACGACATCTATTTCCGATGGCGACTTTAGTGTGCGAGAGGGCTCTGGGCGATCGTTGGCCTGGCTGTCATCTTCGGCGCCAGGTGATTGAGGGCTCGCGGTTCTATGCCCGAGGCCCGTGGCGCTATGACGCATTTCTCAGGATTCGAGTTGCAGATGAAGAACCCGGCTTCGGCCGGTTTTTTGCTGGGGATAGTGTTAAAAGAGCGGCTGCTCGTTTCCTTCGCAGCTATCGATTGGAGGCGAATGTATGAGTGCTGGGCTTGGGGTGAAATTAGGGTGGCGATTTCATGAGTGATGAAAATTATTTGAATGCCCGACTGCTGAGTGCTTTGGGCTCCGGGAGGCCTGAGAGGGACGTCAAGAAGTTGTTGTCCGATTTTGAAGACTCTCTTCTTGGTTGTGATTTTATGCCTGACGCGCAGTTCAATTTTGTTGTTTTCTTCCTTCGGGCGGATGATGCGTTGCGATTGGAGGCTGCCGTATATTTATTTTTGGCTCTGCAGGTTGAGTTCTACTTGCTATCTAGTGCGCAGGTGGAGCGCTTGATTGATTCCCTGCGTTCAGTCCATTTTATTTCTGCGGGCTCTGAGGCTGTGGCAATTGCTTGTGCGGATATGATCGCAAGAAGTCTTGATCCAGGAAGGGCGGCGCTAATATTTAAAGAGGCCGAGGAAGTCGAGGCCTATGCATTCGCGAGATTTGGGGTGGAAGTGTTGCGTATGCGCTCTCTTCGTTACATATAAGTCGATATGGGTCGGTTGGTTGGGTCTTTATGTTTTTCACTGTCTCGGTGTGCCACTGTTCCTTTGTAGCTATCGATTAGAGGTGGATGTATGAGTGTTCGGATTGGGGAGATATACGAAGATGCATTCTTTCATCCCTGCCTATGCTTGGGAATTGATGAGGCAGGTTTTGTATGGGGAGTGTCTCTGGTCGACGGAAGTTATCCTCGGGCGACAGATATTCATAGGAGCGGCGTTCGCCGTTTGACGGTCGAGGAAGCCTGGGAGTGGAAGATGAAGGGGCCGGAACGTATTGCGGTAGAGTGGGGCGCGGAGCATCCTGAGAAACAGTAGGTTTGTTGCCAGGTACCTGTATCGAAGCGATCAAAGGAATTAGCCCGAGATGCCATGTGTTTTCGATTTTGTTCGCGGCGCCGGTGTCACACTGTTGTTTTTAATGGCGTCTTGCTCGACGGAGACAGAAGCAGAGACGCAGCCAGAGGCGCGTGGTGAGGTCTGGGTCAGAGGAAGAGGGGTGATCAGCTCCTTTGATCTGCGCAAAGACGGCACATACGTGTCCTCAGTGAACTGCGATATCTGCCCTGAGAACCAGCAGGCAGGTACTTGGCGAAGAGGCGGAGAGCGCCTGGTGCTTACCGAGGCTGGAGGCTCGGTAGAGCACGTTTTTGTTGAAGTGAAATATCGGGGCTGCAATGGCCTCGTCCCGGAGAAGAAGGTGCCCGAGCTGAGCAAGCTGTTTCCGACCGACATCTATTTTCGATGGCACGATGAGTGCCCCCGGGATCTGTGAGGATTCAACACTTGGGCCGCCTTTTGCGGTGGCGCATTGAATTGATTGGGCTGCATAGTGGCGCGAGCCCAAGTAGTTCCCCTTAAAGATCTAATCTGCAATGGAGTACCGTATCTATCTTCGTGCGGAGGGCCGCGTCAGCGACTGCTCTCAGGCACTGCTTGAGTTCGCAAGCCGCATCGACGGACATATCCCCGGCATGCTGCGTCGCCGCAAGCATGATAGCTCGCCGTTGATACTGGGCCTGTTGGAGTACTGGATGAGCGACGAGGTCCGCGTAACATCGGGTCGGCCTGAGGATCGCTTGTTGACGATGCTCGAATCGTACGAGCCCGCCTTGACTGCTGCCGTATCCGGATTGGCAGTCGACTTCAACGTACAGATCGTCGTGGAGTACTGCAAAGGCGAAGAGCCGTCCGGCTTCTTTCTCGATAGACCCTTGCTCAAGCTGCTCGTTAAGATCGGTGCTACGTTGGATGTTGATGCCGTGCAGATTGGCTGAGGAGAAGCTGCGTCGGTCTTGCACCCGCTCGGGCTCGTCCCAATAGCGATAGAGCGTGGTTCACGCCACTCTTGCAGGGGGCAGCAGGCATAGCTGCGGTTATACAGGTTTCGCAGGGGCCGGCAGATGACTTGCAACCTGGTTGGGTTCCTGTTGAGCCGTTTAGTAATCTAATTTCAAGGGCCTTCCTGATGAACTATGCCGGTCTAGATAGGGAGATGGCCGTCGGAGATATTGTCCTGGTCGAGGGCGCAGCGCAGGGGCTTGTCATCTGTGATTTTGAGCGTTGGCTTTGTCTCGATGGGTATGAAGATTGGCTCACAAAGAAGGAAATGGTGGGCGGGGGTTATCTTTCGAGCGGCGTGCTTGTCAAAACTGCCGAAATGGGAATGGTTCATTACGCGGTGCCGGATGCAACTATCGTTTTTGTTGAGTCTTCGAACGGATAGGTACGTGGCGCAGGGGCGAGGCGCCTATCGACTTAGTGAGCTGGCTCTATCGACAGGGCGGCACACAGTTTTGGTCCCTCCCGCCTCGCTTGAGGTCGGAACGGTCTCTCATCGCGAAGCTCGGTCGCGGCTTACGCCGTTCCTACAAGGGAGCGACGATCAGGCGCAGTTGGGGTTACTCAGGTTTCGTAGCCGTGGCCGGCGCAGCCGCCTTCGCACGCTCCACACGCTCAAGCTCCAGCCGAATCACCTCGCCACCCTCGCCGAACTGATAATCAGCCCAACGGCGGGGCACCGGGCGGACATCGCCTTTGCGCAGGGCCGGTTGGATCGCTTCGAAGCGGTCGCCGAGATAGCTGCTGCCGATCTTGATCCAGGCTCCGTTCTCGAAGGCGTAGACGAAACAGCTGGCGCCGTATCGGTTGGTGTTGCACAGCAGGTAGTCGTTGCGGCCGTCGCGGTCGAGGTCGGGCGTGAACAGCAGGCATTCGGCGTGTTCGCCGAGGCAGTCGGGCGTGAACAGCTTTCCGTCGAGCACGATCTGTAGCCAGGCCAGGCCGGGTCGGGTGCGTCGGCGCGGGGTGCGGGTTTGATGTGTTCGCGCACCGCAGCGAGTGTGTTCGGCGACTTGCCAGGGCGGTTGGCCAGGTAATCCCACGGAGTGTCGAGTTTGATGACGCGTTCGAGTTCGGCTTTCTCGGCAGCGGTGGCGAACTTGGGATCCTTGCGCAGGGCCAGCAAGGCTTCGTAGCCGCGGCGGCCGCTATCGAAGCGCAGGTGCCTGAGGTCGAAATCTTCCGCGGCGATGCGGTCGTCGTGCAGGCGCGCAAGTTGGTCGCCGACGCTGAGCCGGTGCGGGTCCAGCAGCCAGGAGTTGGCGGCGACCGCGAATGCCAACGCGACCAAGGAGACGATCACGTTGACCCGCATCAGCGGGCGCAACCAGCCTTGGCGCGGCCGCAGCGCGGCCCAGGCGTAGCCGAAGGCATAGGCGCTCAGCAACAAGGAAGCGACCAAGGCCCAGAAGCGGTCGCCGGTCCAGCCGTGCTGGGCGATGCGCAGACCCAGCGCGTACAGGCCCAGGGCCGCATACACCGGCAAACTCAGCAAGGCGGCCTCGACGATGCGCCGCAGCCACGCCGGGTAGGGCGGTTCGCCTTCGCCGTCCTGGTAGACGGCGTTGACGAACAGCACCAGCAGGGCGATCAGGCACATCAGGATCAGGGTCGCCGAGCGGGTGCGCCACAGCGCGTCGAGACCGGTGAACGGCAGACTGACGACGAACAGCACCGCGATCAGCGACAACAGCGGCAACAGGCCCTTGAAGATCGCGAACAAGATCTGGCGTGCGACTTGCACCGGCCGCTGCTGGGTGCGCCCGACCAGGATGCCCAGGCCGACCATGATGCCGGTGGCCAGATAGGCGAAACGCGGGTCCGAGAACAGGTCGCCGAAGAACTTGATGCCGATCAGCTCGAACAACACCGCGCACAGGGCCAGCACGCCCCAGCTGATGCCGACGAAGACGCCGGTCAGGATCAGGGTCAAGGCGTTCTGCCAGCCGTACTCGAACAGGTCCGGGTAGGGCGCGTTCCAGCGCCGATGCGCGATCCGGCATTGCAGGTAGGGCAGGGCGATGAACAAGGCGATCGCCACGCTCGCACCGAACGGCCATAGCACCGCGCCGGCCTTGATCTGCGGCGCACCGGTGACGCTCCAGCCGGCCCACGCGGCCAGCACGGCGTAGATGGCGGCCAAGCCGAGGCTCTGCTGCCAGAAGCGGCGGTCGCGCAACTCCTGCACCGACAGGATCATCGCGCTCGGCACCGACAGCACCAGGGCATACCAGCAGATCTGTGCGCTGTGGCCATCGAGGACGTGGCCGCTGCGCGCCAGGTACAGCAACAGACCTTGCAGCAGGGCGATGGCGACGATGAAGCCGCGGGTGGAGCGGGGCAGTGCGGGGGCCGTGCTCATGTTCTGTCCTGATGGCCTGGGTCGTTGTGGCGGTGCCAGCCGGCCTGCGAAGGCGGGTACGGCGCTGCCATCCATGACGTTCGGTTCAGCGGGTCTGGCGTGGTTTGCGCGCCGGCGCTTTGCTTGCGGTCTTCTTCGCGGCCGTTCTTTTCGTGACGGCCTTTTTTGCCGCCGTTTTTTTCGCGGTCGGCTTGGGCGCCGCCTTGGGCCCAGCCGGCGGCGCGCTGGCCTGCGCCTGCGCTTGCTGCCAGTAGGGCCCTTGCTGCTCGATGCGTCGATAGGCCGGGCAATCTTCGCGATGGGCCCCGGGCAGGTAGCCCAGGCTCATCAGGAATTCGTTGGTGATCTCGCCGCCGGTGAAACGAAAGGTCTGCTTGAACAGCTTGATCCACGCGGCCTTGTCGCGCGGCCGGCCGTCCAGCAGCAGATGGGCGTCGAGCCACTGGGCGAAGCCGCCGTGGCTCGCGCGCAGACCCTGAACGACCTGGGCGTTGTGGATCGCGGCGTCGACCTTGAGCCGGTTGCGAATGATGCCGGCGTCGTCGAGCAGGCGCAGGCGCTCGTTCTCGCCGTAGCCGGCGACGGTGTCGACGTCGAAACCGCCGTAGGCGCGGCGGAAGCCGTCGCGCTTGCGCAGGATGGTTTCCCAGCTCAGGCCGGCCTGGTTGATCTCCAGGATCAGGCGCTCGAACAGCTCGGCTTCGTCGCGCCGCGCATAGCCGTATTCGTGATCGTGGTAGTGGCCGTGGACCGGGTGGCCCGGTGCGATGTCGCAATAGCCCGACATGGGAACCTCGTGGGACGCGGATCCCGATTGTGGTGCCGGGGCTCGGGGGAATCCAGCGGCAGGGCGCCGCGGACCGTATGGTCGGATGCATGCCGGGATGCGGGCCGGCACATGTCCTGGATTCGGGACGCAGGCCCTCGGGGGTGGCCGCGGACCGTGCGTTTCCGGGTCCGAATTCGCGCCGGGGCGGTTAGAATGGGGCCATGTCCGTGATGCCCACACCCCTCGCCAATCAGGTCCTGATCGCGCTGTCCGCGCTGGCCGATACCAATTTCTCCCGCAGCGTGGCGCTGATCTGCCAGCACGACGACGACGGTGCGATGGGCATCGTGGTGAACCGCCCCTCCGAATACACGCTCGGCGAAGTGTTCGGGCAGATGGGCGTGGACGGCGGCGACGAATCGCTGCGTTCGCAGGTCGTGCTGGCCGGCGGCCCGGTCCATCCCGAACGCGGCTTCGTGCTGCACGACGGCGGCACCCGCTGGGACTCGACCCTGGTGATCGGCAACGACCTGTTTCTGACCACCTCGCGCGACATCCTCGAGGCGATGGCCAAGGGCGAAGGCCCGGACAACGCCATCGTCGCGTTGGGTTGCGCCGGCTGGGGTTCGGGCCAGCTCGAACACGAGATCACCGAGAACGACTGGCTGACCGCGCCGGCCGACGCCGAGCTGCTGTTCGAGCTGCCGCTCGATGTGCGCTGGCAGGCGGCGGCGGGGCGCATCGGCGTCGATTTCGCCCACCTGGCCGACTACGCCGGTCACGCATGAGTTCGGTGGCGAGCAAGCCCGTCAGCATCCGCCGCGACGGCACCGTACTTGGGTTCGACGTGGGTTCGCGCCGCATCGGTGTCGCCGTCGGCAGCGCCTTCGGCCACGGCGCCCGTGCGTTGGCGGTCATCGACGTGCATGGCACCGGTCCCGACTGGGGCACCATCGATCGTCTGCACAAGGAATGGCGCCCCGACGGTTTCATCGTCGGCGACCCTATGACGCTGGAAGGCAACGATCAGCCGGCGCGCGTGCGCGCGATCGAGTTCGCCCGGCAACTGCGGGTGCGCTACAAACTTCCGGTGGTGCTGGTCGACGAGCGTTCCAGCTCGATCGAGGCCGCGCACCGCTTCGCCGCCGACCGCGCCGAAGGCCGCAAGCGCCGCCGCGATGCCGAGGCGCTGGATGCGGTGGCCGCGGCGGTGATCGTCGAACGCTGGCTGGCTTCACCCGACGACGCAACCGATATCGACGAGCTTCCGCACATATGAACGCCCCTGTTTCCACCGTCGCCGGCTCGCGCCATCTGCTGAGCTTGGCCGATGCCTCGCGCGAGACGCTCGAAGCCCTGTTGATCCGCGCCCAGGCCTTCGCCGAGGGCCATTACGATCGCCGCGCGCTCGACGGCATCGCGGTCTGCACCTTGTTCTTCGAACCCTCCACGCGCACCCGCTTGAGTTTCCAGCTCGCCGCCCAGCAACTGGGCGCGCACGTGTTGAATTTCGACGCCTCGACCTCGTCGACCAGCAAGGGCGAAACCGCGCTCGACACCCTCAAGAACATCGAAGCGATGGGCGTGCGCGGTTTCATCGTCCGCCATCGCGAAGACGGCGCGGTCGCCGCGCTGGCCGGGCAGGCGCGGGAAGGCACCTGCCTGGTCAACGCCGGCGACGGCCGCAGCGCGCACCCGACCCAGGGTCTGCTCGACATGCTCAGCCTGCGCCAGGCCAAGGGCCGCGACTTCTCGGGCCTGCGCGTGGCGATGATCGGCGACGTCAAGCATTCGCGCGTCGCGCGCTCGGACTTGCAGGCCCTGCGTACGCTCGGCACCGGCGAGATCCGCGTCTGCGGCCCGGCCTCGCTGTTGCCCGATGACGGCACCCTCGACGGCTGCACCGTGACCCAGGACTTCGATGCCGCCCTCGACGGCGTCGACGCGGTGATGATGCTGCGCCTGCAACGCGAGCGCATGGAAGAAGGCCTGGTCAGTTCCTTGCAGGACTACCACCGCGACTACGGTTTGAGCGCGGCGCGCCTGAAGCGCGCCGCGGCCGATGCGGTGGTGATGCATCCGGGGCCGATGAATCGCGGCGTCGAGATCACCGACGAGGTCGCCGACGGCCCGCAATCGCTGATCCTGACCCAGGTCGCCAATGGCGTCGCCGTGCGCATGGCGGTGCTTGAGGCCCTGCTCAAGGGTTGATGTTTTTCGCCGCGCCGTCGTGGCGCGGCCGTTTACCGGATATCGACATGATCGTGAAAGACAGCAATGGCACCCCGCTTGCCGACGGCGACTCGGTGCTGCTCATCAAGGACCTGAAAGTGAAGGGCACCTCGGTGACCCTCAAGCGCGGCACCTTGTGCAAGAACATCCGCCTGACCGACGAAGAAGGCGAGATCGAGTGCAACGTCGACAAGGTCAAGGGCCTCGTGCTGAAGACCGAGTTCTTGAAGAAGGCTTGATTCGCTGGTTGTGCGACGGCTGGTTGTTGCGCCGGGCGTAAGGGGAGAGCAAATCCCCCTCGGTCCCCCTTTTCCAAAGGGGGAAGGTCGTCTTGGCGGCTAGTCGCTATGCGGCTGGCACAACCTTGCTTGGTGCATGTCCAGGCAGGCCGCCGTTAGCGGTGCCGCTCACCGGCTCGCTGCATCACTCAACACCCATCGTTAGGCCTCCCCCTTTGCAAAAGGGGGATTGAGGGGGATTTGTTTTCCCCCAGCGAACGATGCGAATCCATCAAGGCCTGCGTTGCGCGAACAACCAAGGCCACAGCGCCGCGGTCGCATAGGCCGGATCCCAGCTGTTGTGCTTCGCTTCCGGGAATTCCGTATAGCGCACCTCGGCACCGGCGCGCTTCAGAGCGGCCACCATCTGGCGCGAATTTTCCACCGACACCACGTCGTCCTTCGCGCCATGGAAGACCCAGAACGGAATGCCGCGCAATTTCTGCGCGGCTTCGTCGTGGCTGGACACGCCGCCGAGCGCTTTGCGGCGCGCGACGAACTGCGCTTCCGGCGGGTCGAAGCCGCCGCAGATCGGCACCACCGCGGCAAAGCGCTCGGGTTGCATCAGGGCCAGCTCGAAGCTGGCATAACCGCCGAGCGACAAACCGGTCAGCAACACCCGCTGCGGGTCGCCGTCGAACTCGGCCTGCACCGCATCGAGAATCGCGAAGGCCGTGTCGCCGAAGCGTTCGAGGTCGGCGTGGTCCGTATGCATCTGCGGGAACACGACGATCGCGGGAAACTCGTCGAGACGCGAGCGGACCACCGGCCCGAGCCCGACCTCGACCTGTTTGCGGTTGTCGTCGCCGCGTTCGCCCGAGCCGTGCAGGAACATGATCAAGGCCGGCCGCTCGCCGCCGGCCCGGCGCGAAGGCAGGAACACCTGATAGCGGTGGACGGTGCCGTCGCGCTCGAGTTGGCGCGAAACGAAATGGCCGCGCGCTCGGGTGTCGGACATAAGGGCGACGCCGGGTCGGGTGGAAGAGGCGGGTGTGCATGCGGCAGCGAGAGCGAGCGAGCCGGCCATCAGCAAGGCGACTGCGAGACGAAGCGGACGGCCATGCGGCATCGACGTTCTCCTCCATAGATAGGAGCATCATCGGCGGCGAACAGTGTGCGATTCAAGCATCGGGTGGTAGATCCGTCTTTCTGCGGTCCGACTTGACTTGGGTGCGAACGGTCAGGGACTGGACGGCTTCGGGTTGAAACCGGTGGGCTTTGCCTTGGTCTGGCCAGAGATGGCCGCTGCTCCAGCCTCCCCGCGTTCCAACGGCTAGAAGCGCCGTGACTATCGATCCCGGCTCTCAGAGAACATCGGCTGTTCGATAGATTGGGGAGGGGAGCAATGACGATTGTTAGCCTGGACGATCAGCTCAAGCTCGCTCAGATCAGGAAAGCACGTGTCGAAACAAAAAAAATGGCATGCGACATCGCCAATGCTCCGCGCCAGTTGCGTATCGGCATTGCCTCCGAATGGCTGAAGATCATTGCCGGCGTCGTCGTGGGAATAATCGGCAGCGTCGCCGTCTACTCGGAGTTTCGGGCTGGCAAGCTGGTCGTGGAGAACATCAAGAGGGAGGCCAGAGAGGCGGAAGCGCTTCGGGACAGGGCCAATGCCGAAGCCGGTAGAGCCAGGAAAGAACGGGATCAGGCTTTTCGCGATCGCGACCGCGCCATCAAGGAAGGTGCGACCGTTAGCAAGGAGCTGAAGCAAAAGCTCACCTATACCACTGCAGAACTGGGTAAGGTTGCGCCGCAGTTGGTTCAATCGCGTCTGACCTACATCCAGTTCCGAGGTGCATTGCCTAGGGATTTGATCAATGATCTGCGGGCGAATTTGGGCAAGGATCATTTCGACGCACCCGGCGCCGAGCGCGTGGCGAAAGATTACTCCAGCCACATTAAGTACTTTTCACCTTCCGATCAGCCGGATGCGGAGCGCTTGAAGCAATCGGTCGTCGCCTTTTTCAACGCCAAGGGCTGTCCGTTGCTGAAGTTGCCAACGATCCTGCCGAAGGACGCGCCGGATAAGCCATTGCCGCTCGAAGTCTGGATATCGCATTCCTGCATACCGGTCGATTGACCAGTCAACTCGCCATTCACCGCCCGAGGGCGTTGTTGAACAGGGAAGGAGAAGACAGCGCAACTTTTGGCGTAGGCCGCTTCAATGAATCAAGATCAGCGTCGCCAGGCCGAGGAAGCTCAGGAAGCCCATCACGTCGGTGAGGGTGGTCAGCATCACGCCGCCGGCGAGGGCCGGGTCGAAACCGAGCCGTTTGAGCGTGATCGGCACCAGCACGCCGCCCGCGGCGGCGGTCAGCAGGTTGATGGTCAACGCGGCGCCGATCACCAGGGAGAGGCCGGGCTGGCGGAACCAGGCCAACACGATCAGGCCCAGGCCGACGCCGAGCACCAGGCCGTTGATCAACGCGACCATCAATTCCTTGCGCAGCAGCACGCCGACGTTGGAGGCGCCGATCTGGCCGAGGGCGAGGCCGCGGATCATCAGCGCGAGCACCTGGGTGCCGGCGTTGCCGCCCATGCCGGCGACGATCGGCATCAGCGCGGCCAGGGCGACCAGCTTGGCGATGCTGTCCTCGAACTGGCCGACCACGCTGGCGGCCAGGAAGGCCGTGCACAGATTGATCGACAGCCAGATCAGGCGGCGCCGGAACGCGCGCCGGACCGGGCTGAACAAGTCTTCGTCCTCGTCCAGGCCGGCCGCGCTCAAGGCCTGGTGCTCGGCCTGTTCGCGGATGATGTCGACGACGTCGTCGATGGTGATGCGGCCGAGCAGGATGTTGTTGTCGTCGACGACCGGGGCGCTGATCCAGTCGTGGTCGGAGAATTGGCGCGCGACTTCGGCGGCGGTTTCGCCGACGTCGATCGCCGGCTGTTCGTCGTCGATCAGCTTGTTGATCGCGGTGCCGGGCTCGTGGGTGAGCAGCGCGGCCAGGGCGATGCGGCCGAGGTACTGATGGCGCCGGCTGACCACGTAGAGGTGGTCGGTGTGTTCGGGCAGTTCGCCGCGCAGGCGCAGGTAGCGCAGCACCACGTCGATGGTGGTGTCGGCGCGCACCGTCACCACGTCCGGGTTCATCAGGCGGCCGGCGGTGTCTTCCGGATACGACAGGACCTGTTCGAGCCGCTCGCGGTTCTCGCGGTCCATCGACTTGAGCACTTCGTCGATGACGGTGTCGGGCAGGTCTTCGACCAGGTCGGCCAAGTCGTCGATGTCGAGGTCTTCGACCGCGGCGACGATCTCGTCGGTGTCCATGTCCGCGAGCAGGCTTTCGCGCACTTCCTCGCCGACGTGGACCAGCACCTCGCCGTCGTCTTCCGGGTCGACCAAGCCCCACACCACCACGCGCTTGCCCGGAGGCAGCGATTCGAGCAGGTTGCCGATCTCGGCCGGGGAGAGGGTGTTGACCAGGCGCCGCACCGGCCCCAGACGACCGCTGTCGAGCGCGTCGGAGAGCAGGCGCAGCTGACGTGCGGTTTTGTCGTGGCGGACGGCTTCGGCCATACGGTACTTCCTGGCGGGTGACGGACGCGGCCACGAAGCCGGCGAGGGTCAGATGTTCATGCGGCGATTATCGCCCCTGCAGCTTACAAAGCCCAGCTTTCAGCCTTGCGTCGGAAGAAGGCGTGATTGCGGCGCCTGGAGATGAACGACGCGGCGGCGCAGCGGCGCCGGGCCAAGGCCGCGCAGAACGCGGCCGCATATCAGCTGCGTGTCAGGCGCGCATCAGCCGCGCAGCCAGGCCTCGATGCCGGCGCGGTCGCGCGCCCGCAGCAGCGCCGGCGCGCGTTTGCGCAGCACGCTCAGGTCGAGCGAGCGGATCGCGCGGCGCAATTCCAGCAAGGTCGCCGGATGCAGGCTGAATTCCTCCAGCCCCAGGGCCAGCAGCAGCGGCGCGAAGTTGGCGTCGCCGGCCATTTCGCCGCACACCGCGACCGGCTTGCCGCGCGCCTGGGCCAGGCGGATCACGTCGCGGATCACTCGCAGCACCGCCGGATGCAGCGGCGTGTAGAGCTCGCTCAGCGCTTCGTTGTTGCGATCGACCGCGAGCAGGTACTGGACCAGGTCGTTGGTGCCGATCGACAGGAAGTCGATGGTGTTGATGTAGCCGGGCAGTGCGATGGCCGCGGCCGGTACTTCGATCATGGCGCCGAGCGGCACGTCGTCGGCGATCTCCTGCCCCTGCCGGCGCAGGTCGGCGGCGACGCGGTTCAACAGCTCGCGCACACGGCGCATCTCTTCGGCCGAGCTGACCATCGGCACCAGGATCCGCACCGGGCCGTAGCCGGAGGCGCGCAGGATCGCGCGCAACTGGGTTTCGAGCAGGCCGTCGCGGGCCAGCGACAGGCGCACGCCGCGCACGCCGAGCGCCGGATTGGGCTCGTCGCGCAGGGCCAGGCCGGTCTTGTCGGCCTTGTCGGCGCCGAGGTCGAGGGTGCGGATGGTGACCATGCGGCCGGTCATGCCGAGGACGACGTCGCGATAGACGCGGAACTGTTCGTCTTCGTCGGGCAGTTCGTTGCGCTGCAGGAACAGGAATTCGGTGCGGTACAGGCCGACGCCGGCGGCGCCGAGCGAATGCGCCTCGGCCACGTCCTCGCGCGATTCGGCGTTGGCGTAGAGCTTGATGTCGACGCCGTCGAGGGTGCGGGTCGGCTCGCGGCGCAGGCGATGCAACTGCTTGCGTTCGCGGGCGAGTTCGCGGGTGCGGGTGCGGTGGCTGCGCAGGTCCTCGGCATTGGGCTCGAGGATCACCGTGCCGGTGGCGCCGTCGACGACCAGGGCGTCGCCGTCGTTGATCTTCAGCAGCGCCTGGGCGGTGCCGACCACCAGCGGCAGGTGCAGGCTGCGGGCGAGGATGGCGCTGTGCGACAGGGTGCTGCCGGCGGCGGTGACGATCGCCATCACCCCCTGGGCCTGCAGTTGCGCGAGTTCGGCCGGGGCGACGTTGTCGGTGACCAAAATCTCGCCGGCGACCCCCGAGGTATCGTGGTCGCGCCGATGCAGCGCCGCATGGATGCGCCCGATCACCTGGTCGATATCGTCGACGCGGCTGCGGAAATAGGCATCGTCCATGGCCTCGAACACCGAGGCGATGCGGTCGCGCTGCAGGCGCAGGGCGTAGTCGGCGGCGTAGTGGCCGCTGCGGATCAGTTCGTCGAGGCCGTGCAGCAGTTCCGGGTCGTCGAGCAGCAGGGTGTGCAGGTCGAGGAACTCGCCGACCTCGTGCGCGAGCGCGCCGTGCAGGCGGTCGCGCAGGGTATGCATTTCGTTGCGGACGGTATCGATGGCGACGTGCAGGCGGGCCAGCTCGGCTTCGACCTGATCGTGGCCGATGCGTTCCTCGGCGACTTCCAGCGCATGCGGCAGGCGGACGCGGGCGCGGCCGAGCGCGCTGCCGCGCGATGCCCCATGCCCCTGGAATTCCTGCCTCATGTGCGCCTCCGGCTCAGCTGTCTTCGTCGAAACGACGGTCGAACAGGGCGATCACCGCGTCGGCGGCATTGGTTTCGTCCTCGCCCTCGACGCGCAGTTTGACGTGGGTGCCTTGTCCGGCGGCGAGCAGCATCACGCCCATGATGCTCTTGGCGTTGACCTCGCGGCCCTTGGCGGTAAGCGTGGCGTTGCTGCGGAAGGCCGACAGCACCTGCACCAGTTTGGCGGTGGCGCGGGCGTGCAGGCCGAGTCGGTTGGAAACAGTCAGGTCGCGTTCGATCATGTCGGGGTCCTCAGGCAATGGTCTTACGCGTCGTTGCGAGTCGCGTCATGCGGTCAGGCGTCATCCAGGATTACACCGTTGCGGGCGCCGGCGGCGGCGATCGCCGGCAGTTGGTCCAGTTCCAGCTCCGAGTAGTTCATCACCCGCAGCAGCATCGGCAGGTTCAAGGCCGACACGCGCCGCACCGGCGTGCCCAGCCGCGACACGCGCGCGGCGAGGTTGCTAGGCGAGGCGCCGTAGAGATCGGTCAACACCAGCACGCCGTCGCCGTCGTCGACGCGGCGCAGCGCCGCGCTCGCGAGCGGCAGCAGAGCGTCGGGGTCGGCGTCGAACGGGACCTCCAGCGCTTCGGTGCGCAGCGGCAAGGGGTTGAGCAGGCGGTTGGCGACCGCGACGAGTGCGCTGCCGATACCGGAATGGGTGATGAGAAGGACGCCGACGGACATGCCTCCAACTTAACAGAGCGGAGTGACAAGCCGGAAGCGCCGAATGCGGCGGTCCGCAGGCACGGCGACGGGCGCTCCGGGTCGAGGGCCGGAACGCGGCGGGCAACTGTTTGATTCTTCGAGTCCGCCGCGGCGAATGCGGGGCGAGCGGTGCCGCGAGCGGGGTGCCCGGGGCGCGATGGAAGCGTGATCGATGGGCGCCGCGGCCGATCGGGATCACGGCGGAGGCGGGCCGTGCTGTGACGGCCCGCTGCGCTGCGGATGGTGCCGCGTCACCGCATCGACGGTGCGCGGTCCTCGGACGGCGGTGGCGGTCCGGTCGGGTCGGTCGGCGTCGGTTGCGGGTTCTGCACCGGCGGGGTGTCGCTGGGGGTGTCGATCGGCGGCGGCAGGTTCGCCGGCGGGAGGTCTCCCGGCGGCATGGCGGTTGCCGGTGCCGGGTCGTTCGCGGGCGGCGTTGGCCCCGGATCGGTCGTGGCCGGGGCCGGCCCGCTCGATTCCATCGGCGCCGGCTCGGGCTTGTTGCAACCGCCGAGCAGGCCGGCGGCGAACACGGCGCTCAAGGCCGCGGCCAGGGCACGCGGGTGAGCGCGAGTGGTAAAGATATTCATGATGATCCTTGGCGGGTGATCCTTGGCGGTCAGGAGAGGGCGCGATCGGCAGCGGACGCGGCGGCGTCATTTGTCGCCGCCGCGCTGGCCATCGCCGGCCTGGTATTCGGCCAGCGACAAGGCGCCGTCGCCGTCGTGATCGTGCGTGGCGAAGTTCGCGGCGAGGCGCGCATCGAGCGCGGCTTCGTCGCGGCTGATCTTGCTGTCGCCGTTGCGATCGAGCTCGGCGAAGCTCGCCGGTACGGTGGTGTCGGCCGGTGGCGGTATCGGCGCCTGGCCGCGTTGATCGTTGACCGGCGGCTCGGTGCGCTGCATCGCATCGCCCGGCGGTGCGGACTGCGTTTGCGCCATTGCGGCCGGTGGCAAGGTGAGCACGCCGACCGCAAGCAGCATCGGCGCGAGGCGGCGGATCATGGCTTTCATGTGGTGGCTCCGTGGGGATTCAGACGCACCGGAGCGCTCAGCTCCCGGCACACCCCGAAACTAAGGCGAGGCTTGCAAGCGTCGCGACACGGCAATGGGAAAATTTTGTAAGGACGCTCAGCCGGTCGCGAGGCTCAGAGCGCGTTCATATCGCCGCAAAGGGGGGAACTGCGTTCGCCTGCCCTCTGCAAGGCGCATGCGTCAGTTCGCCCCCTTTGCAAAAGGGGACGGCGCCCTGCGCAGTACGAAGCCTGTGGAAAGCGACTGGCGCGCGGGATTTGCTCTGCACGCGCGGCTTGACGGCGCTTAAGAGCAAATCCCCCTAGCCCCTCCCTTTGCAAAGGGGGGAGGAGGGCTGCGTTAACGCGCTCGAGAAGAGGGGCTGCGTTCGGGGTTTGAATGAGCGGCGGCGCGCGGCTCAGTCGAGCTCGCGATGGTGCACGGCGACTTCGTTCCAGCCGCGGGTGCGGGCGTGTTCGGCCATGCGTTCGGCCAGATACACCGAGCGATGGCGCCCGCCGGTGCAGCCGAAGGCGATGGTCGCGTAGCTGCGCGTGCTGTCGGCTTGCAGGCGCGGCAGCCAGGTGTCGAGGAACTGGCTGATCTGCTCGACGTAGAGGTTCACGTCGGCCTGCGCTTCCAGATAATCGCGCACGCCGCCGTCGCGGCCCGACAAGGGCCGCAGCGCCGGGTTCCAGTGCGGGTTCGGCAGGCCGCGCGCATCGAAGACGAAGTCGGCGTCGGCCGGCACGCCTCGACGATAGGCGAAGGACTCGAACAACAGCGACATGCCGGCGTCGCCGCCCATCGCGAATTCGGTGATGACGTGGCGGCGCAACTGATGAACGTTGAGCTCGCTGGTGTCGACGATCGCATCGGCGATCTGGCGCAGCGGCTTGAGCACCTGGCGCTCGAGCGAGATCGCATCGGCCAGGGCCAGGCCGAACTGGCTCAGCGGATGACGGCGGCGGGTATCGGCGTAACGCTTGAGCAGCACGCCGTCGCTGGATTCGAAGAACACCAGCCTGGGGTCGGCGCCGAGCGCGCCGACGGCCGACAGCCATTCGGGAATATTGGCCAGGTCGCTGTGGCGATTGCGCACGTCGATGCCGACCGCGAGCTTGGTCGGCATGCCTTCCTCGGCCTTGATCACGTTCTGAACGAACTGCGGCAGCAGTTCCGCCGGCAGGTTGTCGACGCAGTAGAAACCCAGGTCTTCGAAGGTGTTCAGCGCCACCGACTTGCCCGAGCCGGACATGCCGCTGACGATGACCAAGGTGAAAGCGTTGCTCTCGGCGGCCGAGGCAGTGTCGAAGGGGGAGTTGCTCACGATTCGCCGCGCTCCAGGAAGTTGCTGTGCCGGGCGATGAAGGCCGCGGCCGGGTCGAGGCCTTTCATGCGCAGGCTGTGCAGCCGCGTCGCCGCTTCGGTCAGCACGGCGAGGTTGCGACCGGGCATGACCGGCAGGGTGATCATCGGCACGTCGAGATCGAGTACGCGGCGGATGCCGGTGTCGCCGGTCAGGCGCTCCATGCCGGCCGGCAGCGGTTCGCTCATCGGCTTGGTCAGGTGCACGATCAGGCGCAGGTATTTGTTGTTCTTGACCGCGGTGTCGCCGAACATCTGGCGGATGTTGAGCACACCCAGGCCGCGCACTTCGAGCAGGTCCTGGAGCATGTCGGGGCAGGTGCCGTCGAGCACGTCGGGCGCGATCTGGGTGAATTCCGGCGCGTCGTCGGCGACCAGGCGGTGGCCGCGCGTCACCAGTTCCAGCGCCAGTTCGCTCTTGCCCGATCCCGATTCGCCGGTGATCAGCACACCGATCGAATAGATCTCCATGAACACCCCATGCAGGGTGATCTGCGGCGCCAGCGCGCGCGCCAGATGGTATTGCAGGTGATTGAGCAACTCGTGGCCGCGGCGCGGCGAGACCCACAACGGGGTGTCGGTTTCCTCGGCGGCGATGCGCAGGTCTTCGGGGCAGGGCTGGTCCTTGCTGATGACCAGGGCCAGGGGCCGGAACTGGATGATCTTCTCGATCGTTTCCCAGCGCAGGCGCGAGTCCAGGCCGTCGAGCCAGGTCAGCTCTTCGGTGCCGAGGATCTGCACCTTGTTCGGATAGATCGCATTGAGATAGCCGGCCAGCGACGGGCGCCGCGCGACCGTATTGACCGCTTCGACCAGGCGGCCGTCGCCGCGTTGGCCGGCCACCCAGCGCAGGGCGAGGCGCTCGCGCTGCTGTTCGAACAGTTCGCCTGCACGGATGCTCTTGCTCATGGGCGGAAGTTTACGAGCAAAGCGATGGCAGTGTCCGCATCGGCGCGGACCCGCTCGCGTCCTCGGCGCGGTGTGAAGCAGATGGGGCGGGCGAGCCGATAGACCGGCTCAGCGGCTCGGGGAACGAACTGGGCTGGGATCAGTGCGTCTCAGATCCGTACGCCTCGAATCGCCACGGCTCAGAACGGCACGGCTCAGGCCGCGCTGCGGCGGCAGTGATCCAGCAGGCGATAGCTCAGCTCGGCGACGTTCGGTGCCGTGCGCAATCGCTCGAGAAAGCCGTTATCGGCGAAGCGTTCGGCCAGTTCCGCCAGCAACTGCAGATGTTGCTGGACGTGGTGCTCGGGAATGGCCATGGCCAGGACCAGGTCGACCGGGCGCCCGTCGATGGCGCCGAAATCGATCGGCTGGGCCAATCTGAGAAAGGCGCCGCGGCTGTTTTCGAACAAGGGCGTGCGCGCGTGCGGAATGGCGACGCCGTGGTCGATGGCGGTGCTGGCGAGGCGTTCGCGTTCGCCCAGGCTTGCGCGCAGGGCGAACGCAGTGGAGGCATTGCCGTCGCAGAGCATGCGTGCGGCGACATCGAGCACGGTATTGCGATCGCCGGGTTCGACCACGATCGCGACCCGTTCCGCACTCAGTAATTCATAAAGCGGCATGACAGCGTGTCTGGATCGATGACCGGGTCCCGGGGACCGGGTTCAGCCTACGAATTCGCCATTGCGTGCGAGGCTTTCGCCACGGTGATGGTCGACTTGCTTGCTCTTGTGCTTCATCAGCAGGCGGTCGAGCTTGTCGGCGAGCAGATCGATGGCGGCGTACATGTCGATGGCGGCGGCATCGCAGTGCAGGGTACGGCCGGCGATGAGAACGGTGGCCTCGGCGCGATGGTCGGGCTTGTCGAGACTGAGCTGGGTACGCACGTCGAAGGGTTGGTCGAAATGGCGTTGCAGACGGGCCAGCTTGGTTTCCACATAGTCACGCAGGGCTGCAGTGACTTCCAGTTGCTGGCCGTGGGTTTCGATACGCATCGGAGACCTCCTTCACGTCGCGGGAGAATGCAGACTGGGCTCCGGACCGTCGGTCGTCGACGGCTCCGGGGCCTGATTGACGCCCTGGCCGGGGCCAGGGATTCCAGCATCTCACGCTCAGCTCTGGGTGCAAGTGGCAAGACCGCAACAATGGTCGTAGGCCACTGCTAAGGCACTGATTCTATGGGGAATTGAGGCCGAAATCCCGCGGCTTTGCGGGATTTGGCGGCCTCAGGCCATGCGCACGCGCTCTTGCGACGAGGGAATGCTCATCGCCTCGCGGTACTTGGCCACGGTGCGGCGCGCGACCGGCACGCCGGTGGCCTTGAGGGTTTCGGCCAGGCGCGCGTCGGACAGGGGTTTGCGCGGGTTCTCGGCCTCGATCAGGCGCCGGATCATGGCCTGGATCGCGGTGCTGGAGGCCTCGCCGCCGGAGCCGGTGTCGATGCCGGAGGCGAAGAAAGCGCGCAGCGGCATGGTCCCGCGCGGGGTGCGCGCGTACTTGCGGGCGATTGCGCGCGAGACCGTGGATTCGTGCAGGCCGACTTCGGTGGCGACCTCGCGCAGGGTCAGCGGGCGCAGCGCGCTGTCGCCGAATTCGAGGAAACCGGCCTGTTGCTTGAGCAGGCAGCGCGCGACCTTGAGCAAGGTGTCGCCGCGCGCTTCCAGGCTCTTGAGCAGCCAGCGCGCTTCCTGCAGATGGCCGCGCAGATAGCTGGCGTCGGAGGCGTTGGCGTGGCGGATCATGCTTTCGTAGCCGCGATGGATCGAGATGCGCGGACGCATCGCTTCCGACAGGGCCACGCGCCACAGGCCGTTCTGGCGCCAGATCACCACGTCGGGGGTGACATAGGTGTCGGTGGAGATCGCGCCCATCTGCGCGCCGGGACGAGGGTCGAGCGAGCGCAGCAACTGCACCGCGATCTCGACCTCGGCGATGTCGCGCTTGAGTTCGCTGGCCAGGCCGGCCGCGCCGATCCGCGGCAGGCGTTCCAGCGGTTCGCCGGCGATCACCAGGGCCAGGGCCTTGCCAGGGGTGTCGTCGGACAAGGTGTTGAGCTGCAGGCTCAGGCACTCGCTGAGCGAGCGCGCGCCGGAGCCGACCGGGTCGAAGCGCTGCACCTGGTGCAGCACGGTCGCGACTTCTTCCTCGCTGACGCCCATCGCCAGCGATTCGACGATCGCGGCCAGGCTTTCGCGCAGGTAGCCGTCGTCGTCGATCGCCTCGATCAGGGCCACGCCGATGCTGCGGTCGCGCTGCGACAGCGGGCTGAGGTGCAGTTGCCACAGCAGATGGTCGTGCAGGGTCTCGGCCTCGGCGACCTGTTCGGCCGCGGGCGAGTCTTCATCGCCGTGATCGGAGGGCCCGACCCGCTCGTACCAGGTCTCGCCGTCGTCCATGGTCCATTCGGGTTCGGCGGTCGGCGCTTCGGCGCCTTCCTCGGTGCTCGGCGGCGGGCGCGGTTCGTCTTCGTTGACCGCGGACGGGTCGGTCCAGTCGAGCAGCGGATTGCTCTCGATCGCGGTGGCCAGTTCGGCTTCCAGTTCGACAGCCGACAGCTGCAGCAGGCGAATCGCCTGCCGCAATTGCGGCGTCATCACCAACTGTTGTCCGAGCGAGGCTTGGAGGCGGGGCTTCATCATCGATTGCTAACGCGACCTGAGATGGCTGTCGGCCCGGGCCGCGCGTCGTGGGCGCCGTCCGCGCCCGGCAACCGCTAGGTTACAGACGGAACTGCTCACCCAGATAGACACGGCGGACATCGGGATTGGCCAGCAGCGCGTCCGGAGCCCCCTGCGCGAGCACGCCACCGTCGTTCAGGATATACGCCCGGTCGCAAATGCCCAAGGTTTCACGGACGTTATGGTCCGTGATCAACACTCCGATGCCGCGATTCTTGAGATGGCGCACGATTCGCTGGATCTCGCCGACCGAAATGGGGTCGACGCCGGCGAAGGGTTCGTCCAGCAGCATCAGGCGCGGGCGGGCGGCCAGGGCACGGGCGATCTCGACCCGGCGGCGCTCGCCGCCGGACAGGCTGGCGCCGAGCTGCTCGGCGACATGGGTCACCTGCAGTTCGTCCATCAGGCTGGCCAGCTCGCGCTCGATGCCGGCGCGGTCGAGGTCGTCGCGCAGTTCCAGCACCAGGCGCAGGTTGTCGGCGACGCTGAGCTTGCGGAACACCGAGGGTTCCTGAGGCAGGTAGCCGACGCCGTACTTGGCGCGGGCGTACATCGGCTCGGAGGTGATGTCCTTGCCGTCGAGGACGATCTGGCCGGCATCGGCTGGGACCAGGCCGACGATCATGTAGAAGCAGGTGGTCTTGCCGGCGCCGTTGGGGCCGAGCAGGCCCACCACTTCGCCCGCATCGAGGGTCAGGCCGAAGTCGCGCACGACCTCGCGCGAACGGTAGGCCTTGCGCAGGCCTTGTGCGACCAGCATCAGCCGCCTCCCTTGGCCGGCGCGGCGGTCTTGCTCTTGGGCAGCATGCGAATGTTGACGCGGCCGCCGGTGCCACCGCTCTCGACCTGGCCGGTCTTGGAGTTGTAGACGATGCGTTCGCTCTTGATGGTGTCGCCGTTCTTGTCGACGTAGGCGTTGCCGGTCAGGACGATGGTGTCCTTCGGCATGTCGTACTCGATCTTGTTGGCGCGGCCGTTGAACGGAGCGCCGTCGTCGAGTTCCTGCTTCAGCGTCGCCTGCGAGCCGGTCAGGGTGACGAAGCTGATGTCGCCGCCGGCGCGCTTGATGTCGGCCTTGGCGGCATTGATGATCAAGGTGCCTTGGGTGATCTTGACGTTGCCGGTGAGCACGCAAGGGCCCGAATCGGTGCTGACCGAGCAATTGCTGCTGTCGGCGCCGGCATCCATGGGCTGGTTGCGGTCCGAAGAGCGCGCGAGCGCGGCCGCCGGCGCCAGCAGAAGGGCGACCAGGCACAGCGCCGGCCAGTTAGCGGGCTTTCGCTTCATAGCGGACCTTGACGTTGGGGATGGTGACGTTCTTGGTTTCGAGATCGGCCTGCAGTCCCGAGCCCGTCATTATAGTGCCGGGCTGAATCAACCTGACCGGAACGGCCGACGTGGCCTTGTTCGTGTCGGGGAACACGTTCAGTTCCTCGGTCGAGATATTGATCGGCTTGCCGTCGGCATTGGTGCTGTCGGCCTTGACCTGACCGCGCAGGCGTACTTCGTCGCCCTCGGCGCTGACCCAGCCGCGCTGCGAGCGCACTTCCCACGGCCCGCCGCTGCCGCCGGCCTTCGGCGGAATCAGGAACAGCGGGGTGGTGACGTCCAGGGTTTTTTCGTTCGGGTCGCGGGTCAGCTTGGGGGCGCGCAAGGTGAACGATTCCTTGCCCTCCTTGTTGAGCACGACCGCCTCGAACTGGTTGAGCACGTAGTCCGGGCGCGCTTCGGCGCGGCCGTCGCCGCCGTTCTTGTCGCGTTGCGACCACAGCGCCCAGCCGCTCAATGCCGCGGCGGCCATCAGGATCAGGGTCAGCATGCCGCGCCAGCTCATCCGAGCGCACCGGTCAGCACGCGCTCGGCATGGCCTTGCGCGCCGAGCAGCAGATCGCACAGTTCGCGCGCCGCGCCTTCGCCGCCGCGCGCCACGGTGCGCCAGTGCACGCGCTCGCGGACCCAGGGGTGAGCATTGCCCGGGGCGACCGACAGGCCGACGTGGGGCAGGATCTTGAGGTCGGCAAGGTCGTCGCCCATGAAAGCGACCTGGTCCAGCGACAGCCCCAGGCCGGCGGCGATCTGCTGCACGCAGGCGAGCTTGTCGGCGACGTCGCCGTGGGCGGTGGCGCCGAGCTCGGCCGCGCGCTGGGCGGCGATGACGCCGCCGCGGGCGGTGACGAAATGCACGGCGATGCCGAACTTGCCAAGCAGCGACAGACCCTGGCCGTCCTGGACGTGGAAGCTCTTGAGCTCGCGCCCCTCGCTGTCGTAGGTCAGCCGGCCGTCGGTCAGCGTGCCGTCGACGTCGAAGCAGGCCAGCCGGATGCGGGCGGCGCGTTCGCGGATTTCAGCGGGGTAATCGTTGAGGTGGCTGTAGGGCACGGGATCGGGAATCGAGAATGGGGAATAGGGAATCGTCTGCACCGAATGGGGTGGGAATCGCGAGGAACCGCTTTGCGATTCCCTATTCTCGATTCTCCATTCCCGGCCGTTAAACCACTCTCGCACGCAACAAGTCGTGAATATTGAGAGCGCCGACCACGCGGCGTTCAGTGTCCACGACCAGCAGGCCGCTGATCTTGTGGGTTTCCATGAGCTGCGCCGCCTCGACCGCGAGCGCGTCGGCGCCGATGGTCTTGGGCGAGCGCGTCATGACCTCGGCGATGCGGGTCGAACGCAGGTCCACGCCGGCGTCGTCGAGGGTGCGGCGCAAGTCGCCGTCGGTGTACAGACCGATCAGGCAGCCGGCGTCGTCGACGATGGCGGTCATGCCCAGGCGCTTGTGGCTCATCTCGACCAGAGCCTCGCTGATGCTGGCATCGGCGTGAACCCGCGGCACTTCCTCGCCGGCATGCATGATGTCGGTGATGTGCAGCAGCAGGCGCCGGCCGAGCGCGCCGGCCGGGTGCGAGCGGGCGAAGTCGTCGGCGGTGAAGCCGCGCGCCTCGAGCAGAGCGACCGCGAGCGCGTCGCCCATCGCCAGCGAGGCGGTGGTGCTGGAGGTCGGCGCCAGATCGAGCGGGCAGGCCTCGGCCGGCACGCTGACGTCGAGGTGCACGTCGGCTTCGCGCGCCAGGGTGGACTGCGGCCGGCCGGTCATCGCGATCAGGCGGTTGCCCTGGCGCTTGAGCACCGGCAGCAGCATCAGCACTTCGTCGCTTTCGCCCGAGTAGGACAGGGCCAGGACCACGTCGGCGTCGGTGATCATGCCCAGGTCGCCGTGGCCGGCTTCGCCCGGGTGGACGTAGAAAGCCGGGGTGCCGGTCGAGGCCAGGGTCGCGGCGATCTTGCGGGCGATATGGCCGGACTTGCCCATGCCGGTGCAGACGACCCGGCCGCGCGCGGCCAGGACCAGCTTGCAGGCGGCGGTGAAATCGCCGTCGATCCGGGCCGCGACCGCCGCCAGCGCCTGGGCCTCGATCTCGAACACGCGGCGGCCGCTCTGGGCCAGGCCGGCCTGGGCCGCGGGCGATTGCAGGAAGGCGGGATCGAGGGCGGGGCGTGCGGTGCTGGTCATAGAGTGGCCGTTTCGAAGGTCGCCATTTCGGACCGGAGGGCTTTCCGCTAGGCTAATCCGTCAATTCTAAGCGGTTCGTCCGCCCAGCGCCGTCCCGCGCGGCAGATCCTGCCAGGCAAGGATCCGTCTCGGGCGGCGGCCACCCCGCATTCAGCCGGCTTCCGGCGCACGCAGCGCGTCTGCGTCGTCCGCGTTGCCGCTTCATCCCTTGGCCCGCACGGCCGCATCACCCAGAGGCTCGAGTAGTGAACGCCGAAACCATCCGCTCCCTGATCGAACAAGGCCTGCCCGGCGCGCAAGCGCAAGTGAGCGGCGACGACGGCGTCCACTTCGAGGCCACCGTGATCGCCGAGGCGTTCCGCGGCAAGCTGCCGCTGGCGCGCCACCGCCTGGTCTATTCGACCCTGGGCGAGCGCATGGGCGGCGAGATCCACGCCCTGGCGCTGAAGACCCTCACCCCCGAAGAGGCCGGCAATCGCTGAAGCGGCGGCGCGGCGAGCGCTCGCCAGCGGGCCCGCGCCGACCCTGCCACCTGCCCAAGGCGGCACTTCACCGAGACCTCACCCGTCCCCGGCCGTCTGCTCTTACCATTGCTGATTCTTCATTTCCTATACCCGGCTCCCTAAATGCAAAAAATCGTGGTCGAAGGCGGGCAGCCGCTCAATGGCGAAGTCCAGATTTCCGGCGCCAAGAACGCCGTGTTGCCGATCCTGTGCGCGACCTTGCTGGCCGACGCGCCGGTGACGATCCGCAACGTGCCGCAACTGCACGACGTGCTGACCACCGCCAAGCTGCTCGGCGAGCTCGGTGCCGGCGTGCGCAGCGAAGGCGCGACGATCACCGTCGACCCGACCACGGTCAACAGCCATGTCGCGCCGTACGAGCTGGTCAAGACCATGCGCGCCTCGGTGCTGGTGCTCGGCCCGCTGCTGGCCAAGTACGGCGAAGCCGAAGTCTCGCTGCCGGGCGGTTGCGCGATCGGTTCGCGCCCGGTCGACCAGCACATCAAGGGTCTGCAGGCGCTCGGCGCCGAGATCACCGTCGAGAACGGCTACATCAAGGCGCAGCGCAAGGGCCGTCTGAAGGGCGCGCGTTTCGTCTTCGACGTGGTCACCGTCACCGGCACCGAGAACGTGCTGATGGCTGCGGTGCTGGCCGAGGGCACCAGCGTGCTCGAAAACGCCGCGATGGAGCCCGAGATCGTCGACCTGGCCGACTGCCTCAACGCCCTGGGCGCGCGTGTCGAGAACGCCGGTAGCGGCCGGATCGTCGTTCATGGCGTGGAAAAATTGCACGGCGGCAGCCACGACGTGTTGCCCGACCGCATCGAAACCGGCACCTTCCTCGTGGCCGCGGCGATGACCGGCGGCCGCGTCACCGTCACCCACAGCCGTGCCGACACGCTCGACTCGGTGCTCGACAAATTGCGCGATGCCGGCGCCCAGATCGAAGTCGACGGCGACCGCATCACCCTCGACATGGGCGGCCGCCGCGCCCGCGCCATCGACATGGTGACCGCGCCGTACCCGGCGTTCCCGACCGACATGCAGGCGCAATTCATGGCGCTCAACTGCGTCGCCGAAGGCGTGGGCGTGATCAACGAGACGATCTTCGAAAACCGCTTCATGCACGTCAACGAACTGCTGCGCCTGGGCGCCGACATCCGCGTCGACGGCCACACCGCGGTGATCCGCGGCGTGCCCAAGCTCAGCGGAGCGCCGGTGATGGCGACCGACCTGCGCGCGTCCGCGTCGCTGATCCTGGCCGGCCTGGTGGCGCAGGGCGAAACCACGATCGACCGCATCTACCACCTCGACCGCGGCTACGAAAACATCGAAGCCAAGCTGTCCAAGCTGGGCGCGAAGATCCGCCGGGTTTGACGACGAGCGTATTGCACTTGCGATAGCCAGTGCCCTCGAGAGTCGCCCCTTTGAGAAGAGGGGCGGCGCTTCGCATCGTGATGAAGTGGACTCGCATGCATCGGATGCGGAGGCGGCTTTGGGGTTGGCGAATGCATGTCGCCGCAGAACCCAAAGCAAATCCCCCCTAGCCCCCCTTTTTCAAAGGGGGAGTAACCGCGCGCGGGGTTCGGCGGTTCTTCGCTGCGACGAAGCGCCCTGAAGCGCCTGTGCTCCCGAAACTCTCTCGATGCAGCCACGATAGTTCGCCCCCTTTGCACAAGGGGGCTGCGCCTTGCGTCGCACGAAGTCGATTCGTCAGTGACTGGCGCGGGGGATTCGCTCTTCGTTCGGCGAAAATGCCGTCGCAAAGCAGGGCAAATCCTCAGGCCGCTCGGCAAAGGCGGAATCCCTCTGCTGCAGGAATGCCGAGGGTCTCGATGTCATCCCGCCCGAATCGCCACGACAACGAAAAAGCCCCGCCGAAGCGGGGCTTTTTCGTGCCGGCGCGGCGCCAGCGCTGCCGCGCGGCGCCTCAGCGCACCGACTGCACGCGCAGGTCGATCGCGTCGGCGCCCTTGTCGCGCTGCAGGATGCGCGCGGGCACCGGCATGCCGGGGACGACCCAGGCGATGGTTTCCTTGTCGCCGTTCTTGCTGACCAGCTTGGTCGCCTGCTGCGATTTGCCGCCGACGGTGATCGCTTCCTTGCCTTCGACGGTGTAGGTCAGTTGCTTGACGCGGCCGTCTTCGACCATGCGGTAGCTCATCGGCTTGCCGGCGGGCGCATCGCGCACCAACGCCAGGTTGATCAACAACGCGTCCAGATCGCCGGTCTCCAGCTTGATCGGGCCGGCGCGGTCGGGCTTGACGTCGCCGGTCCAGGTGGCGACGCCGCGCGCCCAGTCGTAGGTCGCGTTCTTGTTCTTGTTCTTGGTCAGCACCTTGCTGCTGTCGCTGCCGCTGATCGGGCGCAACTGGCCGGCCTTTTCCTCGAACACGGTCGACTGCTGCAGGTTGGCCAGCGGGCTGGTCACCGCCAGGCTGTACTTCCAGCGGTTCGCACCGGCGGCGGCGACGGTCATGCGGCCGTTGCCCTGCATGCCCATGTAGCTGGCCGAATAGTCGGCGCTGAACGGCTTGACCGCGAACGCCGGAGCGCTGGCGAGGGTCAGCGCGGCCGCGAGTAAAGCAAAACGAATCTTGGGGATTCGACTATTCGTTTGGGTCGTCATTGTTCGTTGACTCCTTTGTATTCGACCAGACGCAGATCGTAGGTGTCCTGGCCATTTTCGCGTTGCAGGATGCGCACCGGGGTGGGAACGCCGTCGACCACCCAGATCGAGGTTTCCTCGTTGCCGCTCTGCACGCGGTTGACGCGCATCGCGTTGAAGCTCATGTCGTCGACCTTGACGCCTTCCAGCTCCTGGGCCACCAGGTATTGATGGGGGCGGGCACGGCCGGAATCCACGAAGCGGTAATTCAGGGTCTTGCCGGGTTGGGCGTCTCGGACCACGGCGAGATTGATCAGCAGGCCGCTCATGTCGCCGTCGGCCAGCGGAATCGGCTTGCGGCGGTGTTCTTTGACGTCGCCGCTCCACTGCGCGCTGCGCTTGTTCCAGTCGTAGACGCCGGTGATCGTGCGCTTGGAGAACAGCACCTTGCGCACCATGGTCTGGCTGAGCGGGCGGTAGCCTTCGCCGGCGGTTTCGAACAAAGTGCTTTGCTGGGCGGCGGCGCCGGCCAGGCCCATCATGCCGCGTTCGGCATGGATGTTCAGGTCGATGCGCCAGTGGCCGCCCTCGGGCTTGACCTGCATGGTCGCGTCGCCGAGCGCCTTGCCGCTGTTGAAGACCTGGTAATTGGCCACGAACGGTTCCAGCGCGAAGGCGCTGCCGGGGAGGGCCGTGCCGATCAGCACGGCCAAGAGCAGGGGCAGGTGGGACTTCATGGGCGACGCGAAGATCCTGGAAGGGCTCGAGTGCAGCGCGTGGACGGCGTGTGCGAAACGCCTTCGACCCGTACCCGGGCGCGGAGTTCAGGCCGCGAGGCCGGTGGCCGGGTGGGTCAGATCGCCGGCGAAATCTAAACGCAGCGGCGTAAATAGCGGATGACCGTCGAGGGTGACGGTTGCGCCGTGTTCAGCCAGGCGGCCACTGACGGCCAGTCTCATTACCGCGAGCAACAACGGGTGTTCGACCCCGAGCACGCGCTGCGCCAGGGCTTCCGGCGTGTCGCCGGCTTCGATCGCGACGACCGCCTGGGCGATGACCGCGCCGGCGTCGAGTTCGGGAATGACGAAGTGCACGCTCGCGCCGTGTTCGCGCTCGCCCTCGGCGAGGGCGCGTGCATGGGTATGCAGGCCGCGGAACTTCGGCAACAGCGAGGGGTGGATATTGATCGTGCGGCCGCGGAAACGCTCGACGAAGGCCGTGCCGAGGATGCGCAGATAACCCGCGCACAGGATCCAGTCGGGCCGGCAGGCGGCGACGGCGTCGGCGAGATCGGCGTCGAAGGCCTCGCGGCTCGGGTAAGCCTTGGCCGGGGCCGACCAGCGCAAACCCTCGGGCACGCGCTCCAGCGCGGCCGCGCCAGGCTTGTCGGAGAACACCCCGACCACTTCGGCGGCGAGCCGGCCGGCGGCGATGGCGTCGAGCACGGCCTGCAGATTGCTGCCGCGGCCCGATGCGAGGACGGCGATCCGGGGAAGCGGCTGGGACATTACAGGCCATCGGGTCGAGACAGGCCGGCATTTTAAGCGATTCGCCGGGTGCGCGATGTGGCGGTTGGCGGGGGCGGGCGCTGCGGAATGTGCCAACGCCTGGCAGGGGCGCGGCGACCGGCGGCGGCGCGGTCGCGCCTCGTGACCGAAAGAAATCCCGTAGGCCGCCGCTCCTGCTCTGGAAGCGGCCACTCCCGCTCCCCCGCGCTTGAAGCGAGGGGAGGACCGCAAGACCGAGAGGGCCTGGACAGGGGTGAACGAGCACTGCTGCGAAAGTGCGAGTGTCGATGAAGTCCACGATCACTGTGACCGAATGCGCTAAATGAGCGCGATCGATGGGGACTTTCTCCAACGCCATCGCTTCCGCTTCAGCGCCGGATCGGCAAAGCTGCCGATAGCGGCAGCCGGGAGCGGGGCGTGGGCAAGGACAGTTCGAGGTGTTGGGCTTTTGCGGTACTGACCAGTTTCCTGTTGAACATGCCGGCGGCGGCAGCGCAGGCCAATGCGAACGCGGCGTGTCGACCGCTGCAGCCGAGCGTGGCGCTGCCCGACGCGGACGAGTGCTCGCGGCGCTATGGCCTGACGCCCGGCGGCGATCGCGCGCATGCGCTCGCAGCACTGTACGAGGCCGGCGACCAGCGTTCGCGCGGCGGCGATTTTTCCGCGGCGGCCGGTGCGCTCGATTGCGCGCAGGCCGTGGCCGGCGCCGACGCCGGTTGGCAGGTCGACTACGAACTCGTGCGCCGTCGCGGCGTGCTCGATTACCGCCAGGACTGTACGGTCGAAGCCCTGGGCAAATTCCATCAGGCCTTGCAGATCGCCAAGCGCCAGCAAGACCGCCCGGCGCAATCCAAGAGCTGGAACAACATCGGCGCCTCGCTGCGACGGCTCGGCGACTATCGCGGCGCCTTGCAGGCATTCCTGTCGAGTCTGGAAATTCAGCGCGGCGCCCGCGAGCCGGCCTTGGGCCCGGTGCTCAACAACATCGCCGATATCTATCGCGACCTCGGCGCGACCGATAATGCCGCGCGGCACTACGATCAGGCATTGGCCGAGTTCCGCCGCGTCGGCAATCCGATCGAAGCCGCTCACGTGCTGCAGAGCATGGGCGTGCTGGCCCTGGATTCGGGCGATACGCAACGCGCCGAAGGTCTGCTGGAACAAGCCTTGGCCGCGTTCGTCAAAGCCGGCGAACGCACCTACCAACTGCGTGTGCATGCCGAACTCGGCCGCGCCGCGATCCTGCGCGGCGATCTGGCCAAGGCGCGCGATTGGACCGATCGCGGTCTCGCCCTCGCCGCCGAAGATGGTGTGCGGCCGCCCGCGCCGCTGCAATTGCAGGCCGCACGCGCCGCGCGTTTGTCCGGGCAGGCGCGTGCGGCGCAACTGCGCCTGAGCGATGCCTTGTCGAGCCTGCCGGCGCAGGACAGCGACCGGCCGGCGCTGTTGGCCGAATTGGCCGATGCTTACGAAGCCTTGGGCGAATGGCCGCGCGCGCTGACGACCTTGCGCGAGTCCGAGGTCGCCGCGCGCACTTTGCGCGAGGCGCGCTACGACCGCGAGATGAAGTGGATGCAGATCCGCTTCGAAACCGCCGAACGCGACCGCACCATCGCCGCGCTCGCCGCCGAGAACGAAGTGCGCGCACTCAGCCTGCGGCAACGCACGCTGGCCTTGTGGCTGACCGCGGTGTCGGCAGTGGCGGCCTTGCTCGGCCTGATCGTGTTCTTCCTGCGCCGGCAACAGCGCGCCCGGCTCGCCGAAGCGGCTCGGCAGGCACGCCTGGCCGAGGAAGTGGAGTACTACCGTCGCGCCGCGGCCGAGCTCGGCGTCGACCGCACGCGTTTGCAGGCCGCGCTCGACAGCCGCGACGATGCGGTGCTGGTCCTCGACGCCGGCGGCCAGGTGCTCGCCGCCAACCGCAGTGCCGGGCAATTGCTCGGACAGGCCGGCGACAGTCTGCCCGGACGTGCCTTCGGCGAATTGCTCGGCGAGTCGGATGCGTCGCGCTTCGCCCAGGCGATGGAGCGGCTCGATGAGTCCTCGGCCTCGCAGCGCCTCGACTTCGGCCTCAGCGGCGGCGCCTTGCGCGCGCAGCTCAGCGAAACCGGGCAGGGCGAGGGTTTGATCGTGCTCGGACTGGACGCGCTCGGTGTCGGACAGGTTGAGCGCGTCGGCCTGGAGCCGGTCGGTATCGACACCGGCGCGGTCGAAGCGCTGGCCGACGTCGAAGCCGCCTCGGCCCTGGACGCTACCGCCAACGAGGCCATGCGCTCGTCGTTCCGCCGCGCCCTGGTCGAGTTGATGCTGGCGGTGGTCGAAGCCTGGGAACGCAGCACCGGTCACGGCCGGCTGGAACTGGCCGAGAAAAGCCGGATCTGGCGCGTCACCGTCGACGACGGCCGGCTGCGGGCGCGGGCGATGGAGCGTTACCTGAGCCTGTCCAAGCTGCCGCGCCAGCCGCGCTGGCGCGACGTGCTGCGTTCGGGCTATTACGTGCTGGCCGAGTGTCCGCTGGAAGAGTCGGTGCGCAGCGAACTGCAGAAGCACGTCGATACCGTGCTGACGTATACGCGACGCCACGCGCTGGTGTGAGCGACTGCCTGCAGGTTGGGTTCTGCCTGCCTGGCATCGCTAGCCCGCGACAATTCAATCCGTCTTCGCAGCGAAAGCGGGGGTGAAGGGATCCGCTTGCGAGCCACCGGCTCGCGCATCCGTGAACGCCAGGGCGCTGTGCGCCCTGGCCGGGCCGCAGACTTCAGTTCGCGTGGAGTCCCGGTTCGCACGACTGCGCCATCCGTCATCCCCGCGAAGGCGGGGATCCAGGGCTTTATCGGGGCATCCCTCTGAAGTCTCTGGATTCCCGCCTTCGCGGGAATGACGGCGGGTGGGTTTCGCCGCTTACGACCGATGGGTTTCGCCGTTTACAGAGGGGCGGCTTCGCTGCTTACGGCCGCAGCGCGTTAGCCGCCTTCGTCAGCTTGATCGGCGTGCCACTGAGCACCTGGCAACGCACGCACAGGCCCTGCAGGTTCGGCGTGTTCGGGCCGAAGCTGTAAGCGGAGTGGTGCAGCAAGGTGTCGTTGTAGGTGGCCGGGGAGGTTACCTGGGCGATGCTGCCCGGTGCGATCTGCTCGCAGTACTGGAAGGCACGGCGGGTCGCGACCGCCCAATGGTCGTCGACGATGCCGCAACTGCTCGGCGTACACATGCCGCCCGGCGGCAGCCGGATGCCGCCGCCGAGTTCGCGCTGTTGGAATTCCAGCAGGTCTTGCGAGCTGAAATTGAACGAGCCGACCACGGTCATGCGTGCGCCTTCCTGTGCGCAGGCGCCGTCGGTGTCGTGGGCGATGGCGCTGGTGCTGAGCAACGCGGCCGCGAGAATGATTCCCTTGAGTGTCGTACGCATGTCCGCCCCCTGTAGGCGAAGCTCGATGGAGGCCCAGCCTACGAAGCGCGCCGAAGCCGAGTCCAAGCAATTCGGGGACCAAAGCGGGAACGAATCGGCGCGAACTTGTCGGACGACACGATTGCACTGTGACCTCATTGGCGATCTGCATGTTCGGCATCGCCCCCGATCGCGAAACGTTCCCGCCGCGTCCCGATTCGGTCCCTGAACGTTCCTCGCAAATCGACGCGCGCCGACAGTAAATAGAGACGTCGCCGGCGCGGTGTCGGCCTGGTCAACGCCGGGCTCGTCCACTGGAAGGACGCACCGCGATCGCGTCGACAGGGCGCGTCGGCATGCGCATCGGGTACCGCTCAGTCCCCGTTCGCATGCCGACGCGGCCGATCCATCGGTCGGCGTACGGCCGAGACGGACAGCGACAGCCGAATAGGTTCGACGATGAACTTCGCGGCCCGCCGTGATCGCGCGTGCACGTCCCGCGACTCCAGGCGAGTCTCACGGGCGGGAACGCAGGCAGCGATCCGGTCGGGCCGGTGATGAGGCATAAGGACATGCCGCCCGCCCCGCGTCGGCCATGGACGGTCCGGCGCGGTCGCTGGCGCTGCGCGCAACGCGCGGCGCAGGCGGGAGCGATCGGTCCGACGGGGGAGCCAACGGGCTGGACGCAGCGGGCTATGGCGGGTCAGGCCGCCATAGCCCGCGTTTGGATCGGTGCGTGGCTCGACGGGCGAGGGCGGGGTTGGAAGGCGGAGGCCGGTGAGAGCCGCCACCGACGGCGATGCCTCAGTGCGACAGCCGCGAACGCAATTGGACGACGTCCGCCTGCCAGGCGGCGTAATCGTCGGTCTCTTCCCATAGCTCGCGCAGCTCCGACTCCGGGCCCAGTACGCGGTCGATGGCGCGCAGCGCATCGGCGATGAGCGCGGCATCCGGCGAAGGCTTGCGGTGCGCGATCCAGTGGGTCAGCGTTTCCTGCTTGCGCGCGGTGGCCGAGGGGCGGCCGATCGCGGCGGCGATCAGTTCGCAGGCGGCCAACGCGGTCGAGGCTTCCGGTGCTTCCAGATAATCGTCCGCCTCGAGCGCGGCCGCGATGGTCTCGCGCACCAAGGCCAGGCTTTGGTGGTCCGACAGATCGGCCAGCCAGTCCGCCGCATCGTCGTTGTCGAACGTGCTAATGCCCCAAGCGCCCATCGATTCGCTCCTGCTGATGAAATTCGCGAGCCGCCGGGGCGGGTCGATGTGTTGCATGGTGTTGCGTGCTGCCGACGATGCGCCCGGCTTATTGCTGGTCCGGGGCCCTGGCGATCAACGACAACTCGTCGTGCTTGAAGCCGTTCGGATAGTGCACCAGCCCGCCGAAGTCGGTTTCGACGAGCACGCCGCGTTCCAGGTAGGCCCACTCGGCTTGCGGGAACCGCGCCGAGTACTCGCCTCGGTCGATCAGGGCCACGATCCTGCCGCGATTGAGTTCATAGGACAGGACCTGGTCGCCGATCCTGACTTCGAGTCCGTCGCTGTATCGCACCATGGCGGCTCCCATGTCGAAACCTTCCGATCAGCGTTCGCCGAACAGCGCCTTCACCGAAGGCCGGCTCAACACGATCAGGGTGAACACGCCCAACGCGGTGCCCAGCGGAACCGACAGGCAGGAAATGCAGGCGACGACCATGCACAGCGTGCGGCTGCGGCGCTGGCCGAGGCGGCGCGCGGCGATGAAGGTCAGGCTGCCGCCGATGATGGCCACCAGGAACAACGCCACCGCGAAGCCGATCAGGACATAGCCGCCGACCTCGTCGCCGGGTTGGCTTTGGATGCCGCCGTTGAGGATCGCCGCCCCCATGAAGACGTACAGGAAGGCCACCAGCAGCGGCAGCAGATACAGGGCGGCGAACACGTAGTGCAGGATGCTCAGCGTCTTGAGCTGCGAGGCGTCCTGCGGGTTTTCGACCGCCGATGCGGCTGGGACCTGGTTCATGGATGGATTTCCTGGGTGGGAGGTTGCGGCCGCATTCCGGGCTTGCGGCGACGGGGGCGAATCAATCGCGCGCGGCGAACTGCGCCTGCACCGACGGACGCGCCAATACGATGAAGGTGAACACACCGAGCAAGGTGCCGAGCGGCACCGACAAACAGCTCAGGCCGGCGACGATCTGGCAGAAGCGGGGGCTGCGGCGTTCGCGCAAACGCCGCGCCGTCATGAACTGCAACCCGGCGCAGGCCAGGCTGAAAACGAAGCTGGCCAGGATGAGGCCGAACGCGATGCCGCTCGCCATCGTCGAGTCGCCCGACGAGGTCTCCGAAGTCGCTGGGCCAGCCGGCGCCAGGGCCACGATGATGGCGAAGACGCCGACGAACGACAGCAGCATGAAGGCGTTGAGCCCGGCCAGGACGTAATACAAGATGCTGAGCGTACGCAGTTGCGAGGCATCCGCCGCATCGGTCGCGGCGGCGGAGCTGTCGGCGCTGGTTGCCGGATCGAACCTGGACTCGAATTCGGACATGGCTTCTCTTGGTCTTGGTCGGATCCCGATCGAATAGCGCGATCGCCGGCCGGCCGGCGGCTTCAGCGCCGCGCGCGCGGCCAGGCGGCGAGCGCGCCCAGTGTCGCAAGAAACATGTCGGTGTGGGCGTCCCAGACGTCGCCTTGCTGGCCGTTGTAGGACTCGGCGGCTTCCGGCGACATGGTCAGGGCGATCGCCCATTCGATCCACTCGTAGATCAGGCTGGTGCACATGATCGCGGCGATCGCGAGCACGAAGGCCTGGCGCGGCGACAGCGCCGGCCAGCGCTGGCGCAGGTACTCGCGCACGGCCGGGGCGAAGCAGACGCCGTAGAGGAAATGGATCAGCCGGTCGAAATGATTGCGCTCGAAGCCGAGCGCGCGATCCAGCGACCAGCCGCTGGTCAGCGACTGAATCCACTGGTCGTAGGGCACGTAGGAATACAGCCAGCGCGCGGCGATGCAGTGCGCCACCATGAAGCCGCAGATGGCGAGGAAGTGGCCGTCGCGCAGCGGCCAGCGGCGGTCGTGGCGCCACAGCCACAGCAGGCCGACCACGGTCAGCACGCTGTGCATGCCCTGCTCGAACGGGCTGCTCGGGTCGATCCAGGACAGCGCGAACACCGCCAGCACGACGGCCAGGGCGAATTTCTTGGCGACGCTCATGCGTCCTGCCGGCGTTGCGGTCATCGGGGTCGGGTTCTGCGAAGTGAGATGCATCGCACGCTACCCGAGCGCCGCAGAGAAAGAAACCGCAACGCAGTGCGCAAAAAAAACGGCGGGCCGCGGCCCGCCGTTCGATTTTTCGCGATCGTGCGCGGCTCAGCCGATGTGCACGCGCTCGCCTTCGGAATGAGCGACCACCTCGCCGATGCGCCAGTGCGCCAGGCCCAGGCGTGCCAGGTCGGCTTCGGTCGCGGCGACCGCCTCGTCCGGCACCACCAGCACGAAGCCGATGCCGCAGTTGAAGGTGCGCCACATTTCCTCGCGCGGCACCGCGCCTTCGCGCTGCAGCCAGTCGAACACCGGCGGCAGGGTCCAGGTGGCGGTGCGGATGTCCAGGCCGAGGCCGTCGGGAATCACGCGGATGATGTTTTCGGTCAGGCCGCCGCCGGTGATGTGGGCCATGGCGTGGATGCGGTGTTCGCCGCCGTTGGCGCGCAGCAGTTCCAGCACCGGCTTGACGTACAGCGCGGTCGGTTCCATCAGCGCGTCGATCAGGCGCACGCCGCCGACGGCGACGTCGCCCGGACGGCCGGCGCGATCGAAGATGCGGCGGATCAGCGAGTAACCGTTGGAGTGCGGGCCGCTCGAGGCGATGCCGATCAGCACGTCGCCGCGGCGCACGCGCGCGCCGTCGAGCAACTGCGACTTCTCGACCGCGCCGACGGTGAAACCGGCCAGGTCGTATTCGCCCGGCGGGTACATGTCGGGCATTTCCGCGGTCTCGCCGCCGATCAGGGCGCAGCCGGCGAGCTCGCAGCCCTTGGCGATGCCGCCGACCACGGCCACGGTGGTGTCGACATCGAGCTTGCCGGTGGCGAAGTAGTCGAGGAAGAACAGCGGCTCGGCGCCCTGCACCAGCACGTCGTTGACGCACATGCCGACCAGGTCGATGCCGATGGTGTCGTGGCGGTTGAGCTGCTGGGCGAGCTTGAGCTTGGTGCCGACGCCGTCCGTGCCCGAGACCAGAACCGGCTCGCGGTACTTGCCGGACAGATCGAACAGGGCGCCGAAGCCGCCCAGGCCGCCCATCACCTCGGGACGGAAGCTGCGCTTGACCAAGGGCTTGATGCGTTCGACGACCTGGTTGCCGGCGTCGATGTCGACGCCCGCGTCGCGGTAGGTCAGCGGCTTGGGGGAGGTGTCGGAAGGAGATGCGGTCACGGCGGCCCCGGCGGTCGCGGAAGGAAACGTGGGATTTTAGCAGCCATGGGGCGTCCGAACCGGTTTGCCCTGCAGCCGGGCCGCGCAGAGCCTCCGCCGAGGCTGCGCTAGGCCTCCGCCGAGGCTAGGCAGGGCCTCCGCCGAGGCTAGGCATGGCCTCCACCAAGGTTCCGGCGGGCGTTGCCTGAACCGGTCCGTTCAGGCGCGCGAATGGACGTGCCGGCGCCACTACGGCAACATTTCGGACCTTGAGCACCGTTGGCGGAGCGCACCCGCGACCGCCGGACCGAAGCAGGAGGCGAGGGTGGGCGAGGGCACGGCCTTCGCCCGCGGTGGTGGGTCCAGCGCTACGATGCCGGGCCCGCAGCCCGGCTCGCGACTGGAACGGCGGGCGGGACGCCGGTTTTTCTACATACAGTTAAGGATGGCGATGGTTCGGGCAATCCGGAGTTTTGTGGTCGCAGCGCTGATGCTGGCGAGCTTTGCCGCCGCCGCGCAGCGCGTCGAGGGCGACCGCGCCGAGGCGGCGGGTCCGTTCTCGGCCGAGGTCCAGGTCAACGGCCAGGGCGAAGCCGAGCGCAACGGCGCCATGGCGCGTGCCCTGGCCCAGGTGCTGGGCAAGATGTCCGGCGACCGCGCCGCGGCCAGCCGGCCGGGCGTCGGCCAGGAACTGCGCCGGGCCAAGGACTACGTCACCGGCTACGACTACCGTCAGGACGAGGGCGTGTCGCGCTCGACCGGCGCGCCGACCTTCCAGACCACCCTGGTGGTCAATTTCGATCAGACCAAGGTCGAGACCCTGGCCTCGACCCTCGGCCTGCCGATCTGGCCGCAGCCGCGTCCCAAGCCGGTGCTGTGGATGGCGATCGACGACGGTAGCGGCCCGCGCCTGGTCGGTCTGCCGCAGGTCAACGCCGCGCGTTCGGCGCTGAACCGCGCCATCGACCGCGGCTACCGCCTCGGCCTGCCGAGCGGCAACGCCGCCGAACAAGCCAGCGTCGGCGCCATCTGGCGCGGCGACGCCGCGGCGGTGGCCCGCGCCTCGTCGCGCTACAGCCCGCCGATGCAGCTGATCGGCAAGGTCTACCGGGTCAAGACCGGCGGCTGGAAGGGCGATTGGACCTTCGTCGACGGCGGCAAGGTGCTCAACAGCTGGTCCAACACCGATCCCGACGCACGCAAGGTCATGGCCGGCGGCGCCGACGGCGCGGCCGACGCGCTGATGAAGCGCTACGCCAAGCGCAGCGCGGCCGGTCCGGCCGGCGTCTACCGGGTGGTGTTCACCAACCTGCACAGCGCCGACGACTACATCCGCCTGTCCGGCTACCTGCAGGGTCTGGCGGTGATCCGCAAGATGACCCCGGTGCGCGCTACGCCCGACAGCGTCGAGTTCGATCTCGACCTGATCTCCGGCCTGTCCGGCCTGAAGCGCATGGCCGACAGCGGCGATACCCTCGAAGCGCTGGAAGGCCTTGAAGGTCAGCCGCCCGTGTACCGGCTGCACTGACGCATGGACCGCGCCCCGTTGGAAGACATCGCCCTGTTCCTGCGCCGCCTGCAATGGACGGCGCTCGGCGTCGGCGCCTGTTGGCTGCTGTGGGTGCTCGCGCCAGTGCTGACGCCGTTCGTGATCGCCGCCATGCTGGGCTGGCTCGGCGACCCCTGGGTCGACCGGCTCGAACGCACCGGCCGCTCGCGCAACGTCGCCGTGTCGCTGGTGTTCGGGTTGATGGCTCTGCTGGTGATCCTGGTGCTGGTGCTGCTGGTGCCGCTGATCGAACGCCAGATCTCGACCCTGATCGTGTCGCTGCCGCGCTATCGCGAATGGTTCACCGCCACCGCGATTCCGTGGCTGGAGCAGCGCAGCGGTTTCGAGATCAGCAACTGGCTCGACCTCAACCATCTGATCGAGCTGGTGCGCAGCAACTGGGAGCGCGCCGGCGGCGTCGCCACCACCCTGCTGGGCTATCTGTCGCGTTCGGGCTTCGCGATCATGGGCCTGATCGCCAACATCGCCCTGCTGCCGGTGCTGACCTTTTTCTTCCTGCGCGACTGGGACGTGCTGGTCGAGCGCGTCGCCTCGTTGATCCCGCGCGCCCACCTTGCCACGGCGAGCCGCCTGGCCAGGGAGTCCAGCGACGTGCTCGGCGCCTTTCTGCGCGGCCAGTTCCTGGTGATGCTGGCGCTCGGCGTGATGTACGGCCTGGGCCTGTGGGCGGTCGGCCTGGACCTGGGCATCCTGATCGGCATCATCGCCGGCCTGCTGACCTTCGTGCCCTACCTCGGTCCGGCCAGCGGCATCATCCTCGGCGTGATCGCCGCGCTGGTGCAGTACGGCGACTGGAAATACGTGGCCGGCGTGCTGGCGGTATTCGGTGTCGGCCAGGTCGTCGAAAGCTATTGGCTGACCCCCAAGCTGGTCGGCGACCGCATCGGCCTGCATCCGGTCGCGGTGATCTTCGCCGTGCTCGCCGGCGGCACCCTGTTCGGTTTCCTCGGCATGCTGCTGGCCCTGCCGGTCGCCGCCGTCGCCAACGTGCTGCTGCGTTACGCGCAAGAGCGCTACACCCACAGCCGCCTGTATGCAGGCGACCACCCGACCATCCTGCTCGACCCGGCGACCGTGCCTGTGGTGCCGAAGGCCGAGCCCACGGCGAAGGACAACGCGGAGCAGGCCGACCGCGCGGAGCGCGAAACGCAGTGAGCGTCCCGCAGTTGCCGCTGGCCCTGCGCTATCCGCCGGACCAGCGTTTGGATACCTATGTCGACGCGCCCGAAGGCGCGATCGCGCAATTGCGCGCCCTGGCCACCCAGACCCAGGAGACCGCCGGCTACGTCGACCCGACCGGCGCCGATTGGGTGTATCTGGCCGGCCCGGCCGGGGTGGGCAAGACCCACCTGCTGCTGGGCGCCTGCGCCGCCGCCGAATCGGCCGGCCGTCGCGCCGCCTATCTGCCCTTGATGGCGGCCGCCGGGCGTCTGCGCGATGCCTTGTACGCACTCGAAGGCAACGACCTGCTGGCGCTCGACGGCATCGAAGCGATCGCCGGCAACCGCGACGACGAAATCGCCCTGTTCGACACCCACAACCGCGCGCGCGCCGCCGGCGCGTCGTTGATCTATGCCGCGCGCGACAACCCCGACGAACTTCCGTTGAGCCTGCCCGACCTGCGCTCGCGCCTGTCGCAGTGCACCCGCATCGTGCTGACCCCGCTCGACGACACCGGCCGCGGCGAAGTGCTGCGCCAACGCGCCCAGCGCCGCGGCCTGGCCTTGGACGAAGCGGCGCTGGATTGGTTGCTCAAGCGCGTCGACCGCGACCTCGGCGGTTTGACCGCCTTGCTCGACAAATTGGATCGCGCCTCGCTCGCGGCGCAGCGGCGGATCACGGTGCCGTTCTTGCGGCAGACCTTGGGGACGGAGTAGGCGCTGCCTAGGGTTGGGTTTGGTTGGCGAGGATTCTCGGCTCGACCCTGACACCCACTGTCGGTTGCGGTTGCGTTTGAATCACATGCGAAGTTGCATCGCGACTGAGCGAGCGCGTGTGCGAGCTTTTGCCTTGCCTTGCCTTGCCTTGCCTTGCCGTTGCCGTTGCTGTGCGCGGCTTGGCACTAGCGAAGGCAATCGAAGACCCGGAGGGCGGCCCGCAAGGATGCGGGCCGTTTTTCATCGGGACAGGGATGTCCCGTATGAAAAATCCCCGCGTATGCATCGCTCGTGCCGGCCTGTGATTCAAAGCAAAAGCACTTTTCTTTGGTGACTTTCTTTTGTTGCTTTAGACAAAAGAAAGTTACCCGCCGCTTTAGTGGCGGAAGCTTTAGGCGTTTGATCCTGATCTTGTTTCTGAAGAAGCCACAAGCAAGTACAAAGCTTCCGTCCGCTACGCGGCCGGGTTACTTTCTTTTGCTAAGCCCAAAAGAAAGGTAACCAAAGAAAAGGGCTCTCCTTGCAAGGGCACAGGCCACGAGTGCGATGCTGTCGCCGGGATTTTTCGATAGGACATCCTTGTCCTATCGAAAAACGGCGCACGTCCTGTGCGCCGCCCTCCGGGTCTACTGTTGACCGGCAAAGCAGCAAAGCGACAAAGCGACAAAGCAGATCAAAATCTCGGCAACGGCAACGGCAACGGCAACGGCAACGGCACGCGCCGACGGCTCAACCCAACAACGCCTCGTACAACCCCCGATCCGCTGCGGAGAAACAACAAAACACCACTTCGCCGAGCGTCGCATCGGCATGCGCCCGCACCGTCTCGACCGCGATCCTGGCAGCCGCATCGGCGGGGTAACCGAAGATGCCGGTGCTGATGCAGGGGAAGGCGATGCTCGCTAGCCCATGCCGCGCCGCCACCGCCAGCGCATTGCGATAACACGCGGCCAACAGCTCGGGCTCGCCGTGCTCGCCGCCGCGCCAGACCGGGCCGACGGTGTGGATGATGTGGCGCGCCGGCAATCGATAACCGCGGGTGAGCTTGGCTTCGCCGGTCTTGCAGCCGCCCAGCAGGCGGCACTCGGCCACCAGCTCCGGGCCGGCCGCGCGGTGGATCGCGCCATCGACGCCGCCACCACCGAGCAAGGAAGAATTGGCGGCGTTGACGATCGCGTCGAGGCTCAGGGTGGTGATGTCGCCCTGGATCGCGCGCAGTAGCATCGGCTCAACCTTCCGACGGCCAGTCGATGAATTCCGGCGCCACCGCGTCGGTCAGCCAGACGCCGTTTTCGGATTGAAAGAAACTCAGGCCGCGCGCGTGCATGTCGCCGGCGCGGACCGACAACACCAGGGCCTTGCCGTGACGGCTGCCGACCTTGATCGCGGTCTCGGCGTCGGAGGAAAGATGCACGTGCTGGCGGCTCTGCTTGACCAGGCCCAGGTTGCGGATCGACTTGGCGAAGCGGGTCGCGGTGCCGTGGTAGAGCGTGGCCGGCGGTTCCAGCGCGGTCAGCGCCAGGTCGACCTCGATCGAGTGGCCCTGGTTGGCGCGGATGCGGGCGCCGTCGGCGCTGATCGCGAAGCGCTGCTTGTCGTTGTCGCGCACGACTTGCTCGATCAGCGCGCGCGTGACCGGCTTGCCGCCGGCATTGGCCAGGCGGACCAGTTCGTCGAGGTCGGCCCAGCCGTTGTCGTCGAGGCTCAGGCCGATCGCTTCGGGTTCGTGGCGCAGCACCAGGCTGAGGAACTTGCTGGTCTTGGTGAGGTTTACGGCGGTCATGGGATTCCAGTTCGCAGGGGTGAGTGGCTGCGGTGGTTCAGGCCGCGCGATATCGATTCGTGTGTTGCGTTCAGCCGTGCGCCGCCGCGGTCAGCGCGGCGTCGAGTTGCTGCAGGCGCTCGGGCGTGCCGACGTCGGTCCAGCGGCCGCCATGATGCGAGCCGCTCAAACGGCCGGCATCGGCGGCGGCGCGCAGCAGGGGCACGGTGCTGAAGCGCGGCGGCTGCAGTTGCGCGCCGGCGGCATCGCCGAGTCGCTCGCGCCAGCCGTCGAACAGGGACGCACGATACAGGCCGATGCCCGAGTAGGTCAGGCGCGGTTCGCCGTGGTTGTGCAGGCGCCCGTCGTGGAGGCGGAAGTCGCCCTGCGGATGCTGCGGCGGATTGTCGACCAACAGCAGATGCGCGTCGCCATCGAAGTCGCGCGGCAGGTCGGCGAAGTCGTAATCGGTCCAGATGTCGCCGTTGGCGACCAGGAACGGCGCCTGCGGTTCGGCGTTTTCCTGCAGCAGTTGCAGCGCATGCAGCATGCCGCCGCCGGTTTCCAGCGGGGTTTCGCCTTCGTAGGAATAGCGCAGGCGCAGGCCCCAGCGCGCGCCGTCGCCGAGGATCTCGGGGAACTGCGGTGCGAGCCAACTGGTGTTGACCACGACCTCATCGATGCCGAGCGTGGCGAATTTTTCCAGATGCCATTCGATCAGGCGCTTGCCGCCCACGCTCAACAAAGGCTTGGGCGTGTGCAGGGTGAGCGGGCGCATGCGCTCGCCGAGGCCGGCGGCGAAGATCAGCGCTTTCATGCCGGGTCGGCCGCAGCGGCCGCGGTCAGGGCCGGGCGCACGTAACGTTCGACGATGTCGGCGAGCGGTGCGAGCTCCGGGTAACGCGACAGGACCACGTCGAGGTAACCGAGAAAACGCGGCGCGTCGGCCAGGTACTTCGGCTTGCCATCGCGATGGTGCAGGCGCGCGAACAGGCCGAGGATCTTGATGTGGCGCTGCAGGCCGGCGAAGTCGGCGTCGCGGCGGAAACGCGCGAGGTCCGGCAACGGAATGCCGGCGGCGGTGGCGCGCGCGTGATAGCGCGCGAGCCAGGCGTCGACGCGCGTCTCCGGCCAGCTCAGGAAGGCATCGCGGAACAGGCTGATCGGGTCGTAGGCGATCGGCCCGCGCAGCGCGCCCTGGAAATCGATCACCGCCACCCCGCCGGGCACCGGCATCAGGTTGCGCGGCATGAAGTCGCGGTGCACGAAGATCTGGGTCTGGGCGAGCACGTTGTCGAGAATGCGGCGATAGGCCAGGTCGAGTTTTTCCAGGTCGTCGCAGCTCAGCTCGATGCCGAGGTGGCGGCCGAGGAACCATTCGTCGAACAAACGCAGTTCGCGGGCGAGGAAAGCCTCGTCGTAAGGCGGCAGGTCGTCGGGGCAGGGCAGGGCCTGGATCTTCAGCAACTGGGTGAAGGCATCGTCGAACAGCGCGTCGGCGTTGCCGTCGTCGATCACTTGCAGATAGGTGTCGCGGCCGAGGTCTTCGAGCAGCAGGAAGCCGTGTTCGAGATCCTGGGCCCGCACGTCCGGCACGCGCACGCCGCCGGCGAGCAGGACCTCGCGCATGCGCAGCCAGGGGCGCGCGTCCTCGAGCTCGGGCGGCGAGTCCATGACGATGACGGTGGTTTGGTCGGCGCCGGCTGCGGTCGTCGCGCCGCGCCAGTAGCTGCGGAAACCGGCGTCGAACGAAGCGCGTACGAGTTCGAGGCGGTCGTCGCCGGTCGCGGCACGAGCCCATTCCAGGCGGGCGAGGTCGCGATCGGTAGGGTGGGATTGGGTCATGCCTGCTCCGCGCGGCGGGTGCCGCAAGCGCACAGGGTAAACGTCCGCGGTCCGGGGGTGAATCCGTGCGGTCTTCCATTACCGGCAGGAGAAGCGTCGGCCCGGCAGCTTTAACCCCTCTCCCGCGGGTGGCCACCGCAGCAACTGCAATGCTGAGAGGGGGCGAAGGCTCAAGACTCCTCGCCACGCCATCGGACAAAAGATGTAGGGCGAAGCCCACGCCGCCGTCTTCCGGATGCAGTCGCCACCGCTGCCTCCGGCGTCTCGCCATCGTGAGCCCCGCCCTACGGGTGCCCGGTTACCGCTAATGCTGGTTACTGAATAGAAGCGCGGGGCGGGGCCGGCGCGAAAGCCGATCCCGACGCGGCGGCACGTGCGCGCCAGAGGGCCGCGCTCGGCTCCGCCCCGCCTGTTGCTCAAGCCGCGACCGACTCCTCCCGATCCAGGGAAGCCAGCCACTCGTCGTCGGAGCCTTCGGCCACGCCTTCGAACAAGAAGGTCGACAGATAACGCTCGCCGGTGTCCGGCAGCATCGCCAGCAGCACCGAACCTTCCGGCGCCTGTTCGGCGACCTGCAGGGCGGCGGCGACGGTCGCGCCGGCGGAGATGCCGACGAACACGCCTTCCTCGGCAGCCAGGCGGCGCGCGGTGTCGCGCGCGACGACGTCGTCGACCGGACGGATGTCGTCGGCGATGCCGCGATCAAGTACGCCCGGTACGAAGTCCGGGGTCCAGCCCTGGATCTTGTGCGGCTGCCAGGCGTTGCCGCTCAACAGCGAAGCGCCGGCGGGTTCGGAAGTGACGATCTTCAGCTCGGGGCGTGCCAGCTTCAGCACCTGGCCGGCGCCGCTGAGCGTGCCGCCGGTGCCCCAGCCGGTGACGAAATAGTCGAGCCGCTTGCCGGCGAAGTCGCGCAGGATTTCCGGACCGGTGGTGTTGCGGTGATAGGCCGGGTTGGCCGGGTTGTCGAACTGGCGGGCGAGGAACCAGCCGTGTTTCTCGGCCAGCTCGGCGGCCTTGCGGACCATGCCGGTGCCGCGTTCGGCGGCCGGGGTCAGGATGACTTTCGCGCCGTAAGCGCGCATCAACTTGCGGCGCTCGATCGAGAAGGTTTCGGTCATCACCGCCACGAACGGATAGCCGCGGGCGGCGGCGACCATCGCCAGGGCGATGCCGGTGTTGCCCGAGGTCGCTTCGACGATGGTCTGGCCCGGCTTCAACGCACCGCTGCGCTCGGCGTCGAGCACGATCGCCAGGGCCAGACGGTCCTTGACCGAACCACCGGGATTGAAGGATTCGACCTTCGCGTACAAGGTCACGTGTTTCGGCGCGATGCGGTGCAGTTTGACGATCGGCGTGTTGCCGATGGTGTCGAGGATGTTGTCGTACAGGGGCATGAGTGAGTTCCCATGGCGTGGGTGCGAATGAGGGGCGTCAGGCGGCTACGGCGTAGGTTTCGGCCGGCGCCAGCGCTTGCGTCAGCGGCGCCTCGCCGAACCAGTGCAGACGCTCGGCCAGCGCCGCGACTTCGCCGACGATCAGCAAGGCTGGCGACTGCACGCGATGCGCTTGCGCACGTTCGGCCAGTTCGGCCAGCGTGCCGGTGACCACGCGCTGTTCCGGGCGCGAGCCGTTTTCGATCAGGGCGAACGGCGTGCTGGCGGCGCGACCGTGTTCGATCAGTTTGTCGCGCAGCACGTCGAGCCCGGACACGCCCATGTAGACCGCGAGCGTCTGCTTTTCCTGGGCGAGCGCGCGCCAGTCGAGGCCGTCGTTGGCGTCCTTCAGATGAGCGGTGACCAGGCGCAGCGATTGCGCATGCTCGCGATGGGTCAACGGAATGCCGGCGTAGGCGCCGCAAGCCAGCGCGGCGGTGATGCCGGGCACGACTTCGAAGGCGATGCCGTGGTCGCGCAGCACTTCGAGTTCTTCGCCGCCGCGCCCGAACACGAACGGGTCGCCGCCCTTGAGCCGCACCACGCGCTTGCCGGCGCGGGCGTGTTCGAGCATGAGGGCGTGGATGCGTTCCTGGGTGCTGTGATGATTGGCCGGCGACACGGTGCCGGCGAGCGGCTTGCCGACGTCGATCAGCTCGGCGTCGCGGCGCGCCAGTTGCAGCACCTGCGGGCTGACCAGGCGGTCGTGCAGGATCACGTCGGCCTCGTTGAGCACGCGCAGGCCGCGCAGGGTCAGCAGGCCCGGATCGCCGGGGCCGGCACCGACCAGCGCGACCGAGCCGACTTGCGCGGCGGCGGCGTCGGATTCGACGAGAGCGGCGCCGAAGGCGCGTTGCGCTTCTTCGCCGCGGCCCTGGCGCAGCAGCGAGGGAATCGGGCCCGACAGCACGCGGTCGAAGAAGCGACGGCGCGCACCGAGCTCGGGATAGTGCTTGCGGATGCGCTCGCGTTCGCGCGACAACAACTGCGCGAGTGCGCCGAGCGATTCGTCGAGTTGGGTTTCCAGGGTTTCGCGCAGATGGCGCGACAGCATCGGCACGCCGCCGCCGCTGGAGATCGCGATCTGCACCGGGCCGCGGACCACGCGCGCCGGGACGTGGAAGCTCGAGGCCTCGACATCGTCGACGACGTTGACCCAGACCCGGCGCGCCTCGCCGGCTTCGGCGACGGCGCGGTTGACCGCGGCATCGTCGGTCGCGGCGATCGCCAACCAGGTCTCGTCCAGCCACTGGACCACGAAGGTCCCCGGCAGGTGCTCGATGCGGCCCTCGGCGACCCAAGCCGCCAAGGCCGGGACCAGTTCGGGCGCGCCGACCCGGACCCGGGCGCCGGCATCGAGCAGTGCACCCGCCTTGCGCAGCGCCACCGTCCCGCCACCGACCACGAGCACGGTGCGTCCGCGCAGGTCGGCAAACAATGGGAACAGAGGGCTGGTCATGGCGGCGGGGCGGCAATCCGGGGACGATGGGACGACCCTACGGCGCCCGGACCGGGGCCGGAAATGACGTCGCCGCCTTTGCACATGCCGTCACGGCATGAGCCCCGTGAAGGCCGCGCAGGGGGCTGGACAAGGCGACCATACGCCGAATACGCTATAAATCGTTATATCCGAATAGAGCGATAAAGACGTGGAAGCGATCCGCAAACGAATGTCCCGGCCGCACGACCCGGTCCGCCACGGCGCGGGCTGTTGCCGTCGTCTGCGCCGACATTCCGCCGCCGATCTCCCTCTTTTACGGATAGCCACGCCATGACCCTGACCCAGCTCCGCTACCTGGTCGCCATCGCCGATTCGGGCCTCAACATCACCCTGGCCGCCGAGCGCGTCCACGCGACCCAGCCGGGTTTGTCCAAGCAGCTCAAGCAGCTCGAAGACGAACTGGGTTTTTTGTTGTTCGTGCGCAAGGGCCGCAGCCTGGAAGCGATCGCGCCGGCCGGCGAGCGCGTGCTCGAACACGCGCGCCGCATTCTCGAAGAAGCCAGCAACATCCGCGCCTACGCCGCCAACGAGCGCGGCCAGCACGCCGGCCGTCTGGTGCTGTCGACCACGCACACGCAGGCGCGTTACGTGCTGCCGCCGGTGATCGCCCAGGTCAAACGCGATTTCCCCCAGGTCAGCGTGCATTTGCAGGCGGCCGCCGACGGCGAAGTGCTGTCGCACCTGTCGCACGGCAACGCCGACCTGGCGGTGATCAGCACTGCAGGCGCCGCGCCCGAGGGCGGGCTCGCCGTACCGTTGTTCCGTTGGCGCCGGGTGGTGCTGGTGCCGCGCACGCATGCGCTGGCCAAGCTCGATCGCGCGCCGACGTTGGCCGAACTGGCAGCGCACCCGCTGATCAGCTACGAATCCTCGACCCGCCCGGAATCCTCGCTGCGCCGCGCCTTCACCGCAGGCGGCCAGGAGCCGCAGCTGGCGATGACCGCGCGCGACGCCGATCTGATCAAGACTTATGTGCGCGCGGGTCTAGGCGTCGGCGTGTTGGCCGAGATGGCGGTGACCTCGCGCGACGACGACCTGAAGGCGCTGATCGCGCCGGACGCGTTTCCCGAGTGCATCACCTGGGCGGTGATTCCGCGTGCGCGCGTGCTGCGCGACTACGCGCTGGAGCTGTTGCACGGTCTGGCCCCGCAGATCGACCGCCGCGACTTGCGCCGCGTGCTCGAAGGCAACCTGGAACCGCAGTGGCCGAAGGCCCCGACCTGGACCGAGCTGACCCAGCCGATCAGTTCGTAAGCGGTCTGCGAGCCGTTGCCGGGCTTCGGCGGGCGTGTCGCTGTGGGTGAAGAGCAAATCCCCCTCGGTCCCCCTTTTCCAAAGGGGGAAGTCCGTTAGGGAGTTGCGTGTGCGGGTGATGCTGCGCGTATGCCAAGCAATTCCGACCGATCTGCCACCGGCAATTCCCCCCTTTGAAAAAGGGGGGCAGGGGGGATTTGCTTTCCGTTACGCTCGCCGCGCAACCCGACCTGCAGCCATCAAGCCGCCTGATTCTCCGCCACCGGCTCGCTGTCGAAATGCAGGCCGCATTCGCGCTTTAGCCCGAAGAAACGCGTGTCTTCATCGCGCATGCCCGGTTCGAGCCGGCGCGTGGTGTGGATGTCGCCGATAGAGACGTAGCCGTCGTGCCACAGCGGGTGATACGGCAGGTCGTGCGTATGCAGGTACTGCCAGATGTCGCGGTCGCTCCAGTCGGCCAGCGGATGCAATTTCCAGCGTCCGTCGCGCAACTGCAGGAACTCGATGTTGGCGCGGCTGCCCGACTGGCTGCGGCGCAGGCCGGCGATCCAGGTGCGCACGCCGAGGTCGTTGAGCGCGCGCTGCATCGGTTCGACCTTGCGCAGGCGGTTGTAGCGCTCGATGCCGTCCAGGCCCTGTTCCCACAAGCGGCCGAAGCGCGCCTCCATCCAGGCCACGCCGATCTGCGGGCGATAGACCTTGAGATTGAGCTGGAGCCGCTCGCCGAGTTCGTCGATGAAGCGGTAGGTCTCCGGGAACAGATAGCCGGTGTCGACCACGATCACCGGGATCTGCGGCGCCTGCCGGGTCACCATGTGCAGGGACACCGCCGACTGGGCGCCGAAGCTCGACGATAGCGCGTGCTCGCCGGCGGTGTTTTCCAGGGCCCAGGCGACGCGTTGCTCGGCGCTTTGCGTCGCCAGCCAGGCGTTGAGTTCGGCCAGCGCGCGCGGCGATTCGGCGGCGGTGACGGGATCGGTCGGAGCGCTCATGCGTAGGCCTCTGCAACCAGTGCGATCGGTATACCGGTGGGGGTGGGATAAGGGATCGAGACGACCTGGTTGCGCACCAGGTAGTCGCCGAAACCTTCGTCGTCGTTGCGTCCGCTCGCATAGGCGGCGAACAGCGGGTCGAGCGCGGCGAGGATCTCCGGCTCGGCGATGTTTTCGCGGTACAGGGTATTCAGGCGCTGGCCGCGGTGGTCGGCGCCGAGCATCAGGTTGTAGCGCCCCGGCGCCTTGCCGACCAGGGCGATCTCGCCGAGGTAGGGGCGCGAGCAACCGTTCGGGCAGCCGCTGATGCGCAGGTTGATCGATGCATCCGGGATCGAGTGCTTCGCCAGTAAGGCTTCGACGTGGCCGAGGAAATCCGGCAGGTAACGCTCGGCTTCGGCCATGGCCAGGCCGCAGGTCGGCAGCGACACGCAGGCCAGGGCGTTGCGGCGCAGCGGGCTGGCCTGGCGATAGGCGTCGAGACCGTGCTGAGCGACCAGCGTGTCGACCTGCGCGCGCAGCGCCGACGGCACGCCGGCGATCACCAGGTTCTGGTTCGGGGTCATGCGGAACTCGGCGCCGTCGTGGCCGCTGAGCAACTGCGCGACCGCGCGCAGGCCGCTGAGGTGGGTCAGCTCGGGGCCGTGGCCGTCGAGCGCGCCGTCGACGATGCGCCCGGCCGGCAGGCGCAGGGTCAGGTGAGCGCGCGCGTCGCCACTGTTGCTGGCTTCGCTGTCGACCCAGCCGAAGCGGTCGCCGTTGTGACGGAAGGCGAACGGCCGTGCCGGGAGGAGAGGGAACCCGGCACGGCGTTCGACTTCCGCTTTGAACCAGGCGAGCCCGCGGTCGTCGATGGTGTACTTGAGACGGGCACGCTTGCGCACGGCGCGGTTGCCGAAATCGCGTTGTGCGGTGACCACGGCTTCGCCGACTGCGATGACCTGGTCGGGCGTCACGAAGCCGATCACGTCGGCGACGCGCGGATAGGTTTCGGCATCGCCGTGGGTCGCGCCCATGCCGCCGCCGACGGTGACGTTGTAACCGAGCAGTTCGTCGGCGCCGGCGGCGTTCTTGGCGAGGATCGCGATATAGCCCAGGTCCTGGGCGAACACGTCGACGTCGTTGTAGGGCGGAATGGCGAAGCCGATCTTGAACTTGCGCGGCAGATAGACGTTGCCGTAGATCGGCTCGTCCTCGCTGCCGCTGCCGTCGACGCGTTCTTCGTCGAGCCAGATCTCGTAATAGGCGCGGGTGTTCGGCAGCAAGTGCTCCGACAGCGCCGCGGCCTGCTTGAACACCTGCGCATGCGAGGCCGAGACCTGCGGGTTGGCGGCGACGGCGACGTTGCGGTTGACGTCGCCGCAGGCGGCCAGGGTGTCGATCAAGGCGGCGTTGATCGACTGCATGGTCGCCTTCAGCTCGGTCTTGATCACGCCATGGAACTGGAAGGCCTGGCGCGTGGTGACGCGCAGGCCGCGTTCGGCATAAGTCGTCGCGATGGCGTCGAGCTTGAGCCATTGCTCCGGGGTGACTACGCCGCCCGGCGTGCGGGTGCGGATCATGAAGCTGTAGGCCGGCTCCAGGCGCGCGAGGCGGCGCTCTTCGCGCACGTCGCGGTCGTCCTGCTGGTAGCTGCCGTGGTACTTGATCAGGGTCTGGTCGTCGTCGCGCAGGGCGCCGGTGACCGGATCGGCCAGGCTTTCCAGCAGGCTGCCGCGCAGGCGCGCGCTGGAGCGCTTGATGTCTTCGACCGAATGCGCGCTCATGCCGGCGCTCCGGCGGTCGCAGCGAAACGCAGCGCATGGGCACCCAGCGGATGCAGCCCGAATGGAGCGCGGCCCGGGCCCGGCGACGCACTCTTGTCGGCGCGCGCTACCGGGGCGGCGTGGTTTCCTCGTTCCATCCGGGCCGCCGGGGCAAGCAGCGATCCCTCGACCTCAGATCCGTCGAGCGCAGTAGACACGAAGCCGGATGCGTCGGCCTGCGACGCGCGACCCGTTTCGATGAAATGGCGATGGCGAAACAAATACATCAGTAAACGTCCCGGGCGTAGCGGCCCTGTCGCTGCAGTTCGTTGAGATAGTCTTCGGCGCCTTCCTCGTCCTTGCCGCCGTGCTTGGCGATCGCTGCCAGCAGTGCCGCGTGCACGTCCTTCGCCATGCGCGAGGCGTCGCCGCAGACGTACAGATGCGCGCCGCCTTCGAGCCAGTCGTACAGATCGCGGCCCTGTTCGCCGAGGCGGTGCTGGACGTAGACCTTCTGCGCCTGGTCGCGCGAGAACGCCAGGTCGAGCTTGTGCAACTGGCCGGCCTTCAACGCGGCCTGCCATTCGACTTGGTAGAGGAAGTCGGTGCGGAAGTGCGGATTGCCGAACAGCAGCCAGTTGCGGCCGCTGGCGCCGTCGGCGACGCGTTCCTGGACGAAGCCGCGGAACGGCGCGACGCCGGTGCCCGGGCCGATCATGATCACGTCGCGACTGCCGTCGGTGGGCACGCGGAAGCGTTCGTTGTGTTCGATGAACACCGGCAGGCGCTCGCCTTCGTCGGCGCTGGCGAGCAGGTGCGAGGCCGCGCCCCAGCGGGTGCCGCCGGCGCTCTGGTACTCGACATGGGCGACGGTGAGGTGGGCTTCGTCGCCGACCAGCTTTTGGCTGGAAGCGATCGAGTACATGCGCGGGGTGAGCGGACGCAGCGCGGCGACCAGTTCCTCGGCCGACCACTGGCCGTCGTAGCGCTGCAGCAGATCGATGACCTGGCTGTTGGCGAGCAGTTCGGCGAACTGGGCGGCCTGGTCGGGGGCGAGCAGGCGGTTGAGTTCGTCGCTGCGCGCATGCGCGGCATGGCTGGCGATGAACGGACGCGCCAGCTTGGTCAGTTCGCGCTTCTCGCTGAGCCACTGCCGCAACGGCAGCGACTGGCCGCCGTGCTCGACGCCGGCGTTGCCGTCGAGCTCAAGCGTGCTCAGCACCGCCTCGACCAGGGCCGGCGGGTTGCGCGGCCAGATGCCGAGCGAGTCGCCGGGCTGGTAATGCAGGCCCGAGCCTTCCAGCGAGATTTCGATGTGGCGGATGTCCTTGTCCGGCACCACCCGGTCGGAACCGCGCGCGATCAGGCGCCGATTGCTCAGCAGCTCGGCGGCGAACGGTGCATCGCGATGGAAGGCCGGCGCGGTCGCGAGGGGGCGCAGCGGCGTGACCGTGGCCAGATGCGTGGCGGCCGGCTTCAGCGCTTCCTTGGCCTGGCTCAGCGCTTGCTGCAGCCACGGCGTGGAGACGGTCTCGAAATCCAGGTCGGCGTCGCCGCGGGCGAACAAGCGGGTCGCACCGAGTTCGCCGAGGCGTGCGTCGACTTTCTGGCCGATCGAGCAGAAATCCGGGTAGCTGGAATCGCCGAGGCCGAGCACGGCGAAGCTGAGCCCCTTGAGTTCGGGCGCGCGCTTACCGGCGATGAAATCGATCAGACCGCGCGAGTCGTCCGGCGGATCGCCGTCGCCCTGGGTGCTGATGACCACATAGAGTAGGCGTTCGTTCTTGAGTTCGCGGGTCGGGTAGGCGTCGGCGCGCAGCAGGCGCACGCTGAGACCGGCGGCCTCGGCCTGGCCGGCGAGCTGTTCGGCCAGGCGCTTGGCGTTGCCGGTCTGGCTGCCGTAGACGATGCTCAGACGCTCGCTGGCGCGGGCCTCCGGCGCGGCGACCGCGGGGGTCGCGGCCGGAATCGCGAGAGTGGCGACGTTGCCGGCGCCGGCGCGGGCCAGGCCGGCGGCATAGCCCGACAGCCACCACAGGCTGTTGTGGTCCAGGCCTTCGGTGAGGCGGACGAGCGAATCGAGCCGGTCCGCGGGCAGCGGAGTGGCCAGCGAGGGCGGAGCGGACAGGGCTGGAGCGGACAGGGCGGCGGCGGGCACGGCGGTCGGCTTCTGACTTCGGGAGACTGCAGGCTACGAGCGGCTCCCGGGCCGCGGAAAGGATGCTCGGTAATGCGCTCATGCCCGGCGCTTATTTCCTCCCCGAAACCGGGGGAATTCTAATGGCCGCAAGCTCAGCCGCCGGTCCGGCTAGGCTTGGACGGTCCGAAACCCCTGGTCCGTCCGCCCCGACACCCCCTTCCGGCGGGGCGCCGCGGCCGGAAACCCGGGTGGCGAATATCGTCCAGTCCGCCCTTTTCGATACCTGCCGCCTTGATGAGTCCCTCCGAATGAGTGCGTCACCCGACCTGAGCCCGCCGCTGTCCGCTCCGCCGCCGCCGTTGTCCGCGCGGGCGTTGAGTCATCTGGACCGGCTCGAGGCCGAAAGCATCCACATCCTGCGCGAGGTGGCCTCGGAGTTCCGCAACCCGGTGATGCTGTACTCGGTCGGCAAGGACAGCTCAGTGCTGCTGCACCTGTTGCTCAAGGCCTTCTACCCGGCGCGCCCGCCGATTCCGTTGCTGCACGTCGACACCGGCTGGAAGTTCGGCGAGATGATCGCCTTCCGCGATCGCCGCGCCAGCGAGACCGGCGTCGACCTGCGCGTGCACATCAACCCCGACGGCCTGGCCCAGGGCATCGGCCCGGTCAGCCACGGCGCCAGCGTGCATACCGATGTGATGAAGACCCAGGGCCTCAAGCAGGCGCTGGACTGGAACAAGTTCGACGCCGCGATCGGCGGCGCGCGCCGCGACGAAGAGAAGTCGCGCGCCAAGGAACGGATCTTCTCGTTCCGCAATCCACAGCATCGCTGGGACCCGAAGAACCAGCGCCCGGAGCTGTGGTCGTTGTTCAACACCCGCATCCATGCCGGCGAGAGCGTACGTGTGTTTCCGATCTCGAACTGGACCGAACTCGACGTCTGGCTGTACATCTATCGCGAGAAGATCCCGGTGCCGTCGCTGTATTTCGCCGCCGAACGCCCGGTGGTGGAACGCGACGGCAGCCTGATCCTGGTCGACGACGAGCGCCTGCCGCTGCGCGACGGCGAAGTGCCGCAGACCCGCAAGGTGCGTTTCCGCACGCTCGGCTGCTACCCGCTGACCGGTGCGATCGAGTCCGAGGCCGACACGCTCGAAGCGATCATCGCCGAGATGCTGGTTGCGACCACCTCCGAGCGCCAGGGGCGGGTGATCGACCACGACCCCTCCGCTTCGATGGAACGCAAGAAACAAGAGGGTTACTTCTGATGAAGCCGGGATTCGCGAGTCGGCAGGCTGGAGTGGAACAGACTGGGTTGGAGCAGGTGGAACGTGGCGACGTGGAAGCGTCGGAGACGACGGGCAGCGTGGTGGCTTTTGCGAATCCCCAATTCCGAATCTCCGATCCCGTCGATGACAACATCGCCGGCTACCTGCAGCAGCACGAGCATAAGAGCCTGCTGCGCTTCATCACCTGCGGCAGTGTCGACGACGGCAAGAGCACCCTGATCGGGCGCCTGCTGCACGACACCCGCCTGCTGTTCGACGACCAACTGGCGGCGCTCGATGCCGACAGCCGCCGCCACGGCACCCAAAACGGCGAGATCGATTTCGCCCTGCTGGTCGACGGGCTGGCCGCCGAGCGCGAGCAAGGCATCACCATCGACGTTGCCTACCGTTTCTTCGGCACCGAGAAGCGCAAGTTCATCGTCGCCGACTGCCCGGGCCACGAGCAGTACACCCGCAACATGGCGACCGGCGCCTCGACCGCCGCATTGGCGGTGGTGCTGGTCGATGCGCGCAAGGGCCTGCTGACGCAGACGCGCCGGCACAGCTATATCGTGTCTTTGCTCGGCATCCGCCACGTGCTGCTAGCGGTCAACAAGATGGACCTGGTCGACTTCGACCAGGCCGTGTTCGAGCGCATCGCCGGTGAATACCGCGAGCTCGCCGCCCAGCTCGGCATCGAACACGTCACCGCCGTGCCCTTGTCGGCCTTGCACGGCCACAACCTCACCGAACGCTCGGCGCAGACGCCGTGGTACCACGGCCCGAGCGTGCTTGAGCATCTGGAATCGGTCGACACCGAACGCAGCGCGGCCGAACTCGGCTTCCGCCTGCCGGTGCAATGGGTCAACCGCCCGAACCAGGATTTCCGCGGTTTCGCCGGCACCATTGCCGCCGGCACGGTGCGGCCCGGCGACGAAATCGTCGCACTGCCGTCGGGCCGCCGCTCGCAGGTGCAGCGCATCGTCACCGCCGACGGCGATCTCAAGGTCGCCGGTGCCGGCCAGGCGGTCACCCTGACGCTCACCGACGAACTCGACATCAGCCGTGGCGACGTCATCGCCAACGCCGCGCAGCCTGCGCAGGTGGCCGACCAGTTCGCCGTGCATCTGCTGTGGATGGACACCCAGCCGCTGCTGCCGGGCCGCTCGTACTGGCTGAAGATCGGCGCGCGCACGGTCAGCGCCAGCATCACCGAGATCAAGCACAAGGTCGACGTCAACAGCCAGGCCCAGCTCGCGGCCAAGCACCTCGAACTCAACGAGGTCGCCTACTGCAATCTGAGCCTCGATCAGCCGATCGCATTCGAGGCCTATCTCGACAACCGCGAACTCGGCAGCTTCATCCTGATCGACCGCCAGAGCCACGCCACCGTCGCCGCCGGCACCGTGGATTTCGCCCTGCGCCGCGCCGGCAACATCCATTGGCAGCCGGTCGACGTCGACAAGGCCGCACGTGCGCGCAGCAAGCACCAGAAGCCGCGTTGCGTGTGGTTCACCGGTTTGTCGGGTTCGGGCAAGTCGACCATCGCCAACCTGGTCGACAAGCAACTGCATGCGCTCGGCCACCACAGCTTCGTGCTCGACGGAGACAACGTGCGGCATGGCCTCAACAAGGACCTCGGCTTCACCGACGAAGACCGGGTCGAGAACATCCGCCGCGTCGCCGAAGTCGCCAAGCTGATGACCGACGCCGGCCTGATCGTGCTGGTGAGCTTCATCTCGCCGTTCCGCGCCGAACGCCGGCTCGCGCGCGAGTTGTTCGAGGACGGCGAATTCGTCGAAGTCTTCGTCGACACCCCGCTCGCCGAGGCCGAGCGCCGCGACGTCAAGGGCCTGTACGCGAAGGCCCGCGCCGGCAAGATCCCGAACTTCACCGGCATCGATTCGCCGTACGAAGCGCCGGAGGCGGCGGAGCTGCAGTTGGATACCCTCGAACACGATGCCCAGGCCTTGGCGCAGCGGGTGATCGATTACCTGCGCGATTGAGCGTCTGCGACGCGGCCGTCCGGCGCAGCGCAGGCTGCCTCCATGTCCGAAACGAAACACCCCGGCCTGAGCCGGGGTGTTCTGTTTTCAGCGAAGCGCAATGCCGCGGACGCCTCAGGGTTTGGAGGTCTTGCTTCGGATCATCTCGTACAGGAACAGCAGCACGATGGCGCAGATGACCGAGACGATCAGACCGATCAGCCCGCCGCCGGCATAGAGCAGGCTGCCGATGTAGGCGCCGGCGATGCCGAGCAGGATGGTGAGTATCCAGCCCATCGGATCGGCGCCGGGCTTGAAGAAGCGCGCGAGGACACCGATGACCGCGCCGATGATGATCGTGTAAAAGATGCCGCCTAGCATGGGCTTGCCCTCCTGGGGATGGTGGGTGACGCGGCTGGAGCATGTGGCCGTCAATGTCGCCGCGGCGTGAGGGCGGGGCGGGTGGGCTGGCACGCCCGGCAGAGACGGCACGGAACCGGCTCTCGTACCGGCGCGACCCGCCTCGATCGGCATCGCTTCGTGCGACATCGAGGTCGCGGCTTACGCCGCTCTTACATAGGCCGGCGTCGTCTCCTTGTAGGAGCGGCGTGAGCCGCGACCGCGGGCGCGCAGAAAGCTCCTGTCCCACGCCGTCGATCGAAGTGGTCAAACATCCACCGCATCAGCCGGACGCAGCAAGCCCAGACAGGCGTCGCGTCGTGCAGGAATGCGGTCGCGGCTTGCGCCGCTCCTACCCAAGGGCAACACAGGCAAGGGGTAGGAGCGGCGCAAGCCGCGGCCACGGAACGCGCAGAAAACGCCGGTCCAGCGTCATCGCTCGAAGCGCACAAACGCTCGTCGCTCGTAACTCGCGCCCAAACAGAAAACGGGCCCGAAGGCCCGTTTCCTTTCACCATTGGCTAGCCGCAAAAATCAGCAGCAGCCGTGATCTCCATGCCGATCGCCGCTGTCGGCCACCGCGGCCACGCCGGTGGTCTCGCCGCGCTGGCTCGCCAGGTGATGCTCGGCGACCACGCGGGCGACGCAGGCGGTCACCCGCTTGCCCATCGGGATGTGCAGGAACTCGTTCGGGCCGTGCGCGTTGGAATGCGGGCCGAGCACGCCGGTGATCATGAACTGCGCGCCCGGGAATTTCTCGCCGAGCATGCCCATGAACGGAATCGAGCCGCCTTCGCCCATGTACATCGCCGGCTGGCCGAAGAATTCGCGGCTCGATGCGTCGATCGCGTTCGACAGCCACGACGACATCGCCGGGGCGTTCCAACCGCTCGACGACTTCTCCAGTTCCAGGGTCACCTGGGCGCCGTTCGGCGGATCGCGCAGCAGCACTTCCTTGAGCAACTCGCCGGCGCGCTTACCGTCGAGGGTCGGCGGCAAACGCAGCGACAGCTTCACCGAGGTGTGCGGGCGCAGCACGTTGCCGGCCGAGGCCAGCGCCGGCATGCCGTCGACGCCGGTGACCGACAAGGCCGGGCGCCAGGTGCGGTTGAGCACCAACTCGGCCAGGTCGTCTGGCGCGTTCTCCTTGAACATCGGTTGCATGCCGGGCAACAGCGGGAACTTGTCGTAGACCGCGGTGCCGAGCACCTTGGCGGCCTGGCGCGCCTGCTCCCGGCGCTCGGGCGGCACGTCGACGTACAGGCCTTCGATCAGGATCTTGCCGTTACTCTCGTCTTCCAGGCGCGACAGCAGCTGGCGCAGCAGGCGGAAGCTCGACGGCACCACGCCGGAGGCGTCGCCCGAATGCACGCCTTCGCTGAGCACCTTGACGGTGAAGTTGCCGCCGGCCAGGCCGCGCAGCGAAGTCGTGCACCACAACTGATCGTAGTTGCCGCAACCCGAGTCCAGGCAGACCACCAACGAGGGCTTGCCGATGCGGTCGGCCAGGTGATCGACGTAGGCGGGCAGGTCGTAGCTGCCGGACTCTTCGCAGGCCTCGATCAGGATCACGCAGCGCGCGTGCGGCTGCTGTTGTTCCTGCAGGGCCAGGATCGCCGCCAGCGAGCCGAAGATGGCGTAGCCGTCGTCGGCGCCGCCGCGGCCGTAGAGCTTGTCGCCCTTGATCACCGGCTTCCACGGGCCCAGGTCGTCGTCCCAGCCGGTCATCTCCGGCTGCTTGTCGAGGTGGCCGTAGAGCAGCACGCAATCCGCGTCGCTGCCTCCGTGGGCCGCCGGAATATCGATGAAGATCAACGGCGTACGGCCTTCCAGGCGCACCACCTCGACCTGCATGCCCGGGATCGACTGGGCGCGGGCCCAGGTCTCCATGAGCTTGACGGCATCGTCCATGTAGCCGTGCTGGACCCAGTCGGCGTCGAACATCGGCGACTTGTTGGGGATGCGGATGTATTCGACCAGTTGCGGGACGATTTCGTCGTCCCACTTCTCGCTGACGTAGCGATCGACCTTGCTGGCGTCCATTGACGGACCTCTGGAGCGGGGAAGGGGGCATTTTACGCCTCCAGGGCCGTGTAGGACTTTTCCTACCCTGCGCTGCGGCATCCCCCGGCTTCGCACAGGCGTCTGCGGCGATAACCTGTGCCGGTCGAGACATGGAGACTGTCTCCACCGGCGGACACAAGGACTCAAGGACGTAAGGCCGCCGGCCAGGAACGGAATCCACTCTCAGGAGCTTTAACCATGAAATCGTTTGCCCTCATCGCAAAGTCGCTGGTCCTGTCGCTGATGCTCGCCGGCAGTGCCTTCGCCTCGGAAAAGGTCAATATCAACAGCGCCGACGCGGCCACGTTGGACCGCGTACTGCTCAACATCGGGGCCTCCAAGGCCGAAGCCATCGTCGCTTACCGCAAGGCCAACGGGGCCTTCCGCAGCGTCGAGCAGCTGGCCCTGGTCAAGGGAATCGGTCTGAAGACGGTCGAAAAGAATCGCGAACGCATCGTGGTCGGCGGCGCCGCTCAGGTCCGCCCGACCAACACCGCCGGAGCCATCGCGGCCCCGCGCGCTGCCAGCAAGCGCTGAACAAGTCTGCCGATGCCGTAAGGACGCGGGGTCGGCAGCTAATCGGGCAAGGAAGCCCGAAAGGATTCGGGGGGAGGTCCCTGGACACGGAAGTACGTTGCCCCGCCCCAGAGGGATCTGCGGCGGGGCACACCCTTGTTCGGGATTCGGGATTCGGGATTCGGGAGTCGGGATTCGGGAGTCGGGAGTCGGGAGTCGGGAAGGGCTTCGGGCTTCGGATTTTCGGGGTAGGAGCGGCGTCCTACTGGATTTCCTTCGGTCACAAGCCGCGACCGCCATCTCCCGGCCCGCTTGATCCAGCCTGCAACCCGCACCAGCCCCCTGTAGGAGCGGCGTAAGCCGCGACCCGACCCGGGCCATAACACCCTGGCTACCGCTTCCCCCCGACGCCTTCCGGCCCTTGGCCGCGCGATCATGGTTCGATCGCTTTATCCCGGCTTTATCCCGCTTGGGCCAACCCGGCCCAACCACTAGACTGCGCCTTCGTTCAGCCGCAGCCACGCCCATGCCCGACCGCCTGACCTGGTCCATCCCCGCCAACGAATACCGCCGCGAACGCTGGCGCAACCAGTTCGGCTGGACCCGCGAGATCGTGCGCATGAGCCGCCAGAACGAGGCCGGGCTCGATCGCCCGATCCCCGGCGAGGACTGGGATTGGCGCCTGTCGATCGCCGAGATCGAGCGCGATGCGCCGTTCTCGGCGTTCCCGGGGATCGACCGCGAACTGGTCCTGCTCAGCGGCAACGGCCTGCGCCTGCGTTTCGACGACGGCGAGGTCCACGAACTGCTGCCGCCGCACGACAAGCTGCGTTTCGCCGGCGAACGCGCGGTGCAGGGCGAACTGCTCGACGGCCTGACCCACGACTTCAACCTGATGTGGCGCCGCGACCGGGTCCGTGCCGAGCTCTGGCACCGCCCGCTGGTCGGGCCGATGGTGATCTTCGCCGAGCCGGGCCAGACCTGGGCGGTGCATCTGCTGGCTGGCCAAGCGCGGTTCGCCGACGACTCCGGCCTGCCGCCGCTGCAAGCCGGCGACACCGCGATCCTTGCCGCCGGCAGCGAACGTCTGCGCAACGTGCTCGAAGGCGGTGGCGAGGTGCTGTTGGTGCGGGTGGCCCCGCTCGACTGAACCCGCACAGGACGGTCTGCACGTCACGCCGGGAGCCGTTGCCTCCTCAATAGCGGTCATCCCCCAAGAGCCGTTACCCCCAACAGCCGTCATCCCCAAGCCGTCATCCCCGCGTAGGCGGGGATCCAGAGATCTGGGCATATTCCCCCGATCCGTTACGCCCTTGTTCGGCTGAGTCGGCCTGGGTGTATGCGAAGCAAACCAAAGCAAATCCCCCGCGCTCCGACCCTCACTCAGCAGCGATGCGCGCGCCGGGCGTCGGCCCCCTTTGTCAAAGGGGGCGATGGTTCACGCGCTCGAGATCACTCAGTACGTATCGCGCCGAGAGTCGTCATCCCCAAGAGTTGTCATCCCTCAAGAGCCGTCATCCCCGCGTAGGCGGGGATCCAGAGCTCTGGGCGTATTCCCCCGATCCGTTACGCCCTTGTTCGGCTGAGTCGGCCTGGCGTATGCGAAGCAAACCAAAGCAAATCCCCCGCGCTCCGACCCTCACTCAGCAGCGATGCGCGCGCCGGGCGTCGGCCCCCTTTGTCAAAGGGGGCGATGGTTCACGCGCTCGAGATCACTCAGTACGTATCGCGCCGAGAGTCGTCATCCCCAAGAGTTGTCATCCCTCAAGAGCCGTCATCCCCGCGAAGGCGGGGATCCAGAGATCTCGGCGTATTCCCCCGATCCGTTACGCCCTTGTTCGGCTGAGTCGGCCTGGGTGTATGCGAAGCAAACCAAAGCAAATCCCCCGCGCTCCGAACCTCACTCAGCAGCGATGCGCGCGCTGGGCGTCGGCCCCTTTGTGAAAGGGGCGATGGTTCCTACGCACGAGATCACTCAGCACCCCAGAATCAGAACCCACATCCCCAGCAGCCACCATCTCAGGATCGGTCATCCCCGCGATGATTCAGACGCCCGAGATCGCTCAATACACATCGCGCCGATAGCGACCGTCTGCGGCCATGGCCTCCAGCGTGTCCACGCCGACCGCTTCGTGCAGCACCGCTTCCACGCCCGGCGCCATGCCTTCGAGGCTGCCGCAGACATAGACCGCGGCGCCTTGCGCGATCCATTCGCGCACCGCGTCCAGATGCTTGCGCAACACATCCTGCACATAGGTCCGCGACTCGCCGTCGCGCGAGAACGCGTAGTCGACGCGTTCGATCGCGCCGTCGGCCTGCCAGGCGTCGAGTTCGGCGCGGTAGTGCAGGTCGCAGGCGGCGTTGCGTTCGCCGAACAGCAGCCAGTTGCGGCGATACCCCGCGGCGATCCGGGTCTTGAGCAGCGCGCGCAGGCCGGCCAGGCCGGTGCCGTTGCCGATCAGCAACACCGGGCGCGCATCGCTCGGTGCATGGAAGGAGGGGTTGCTGCGGATGCGCAGGTCGATCGCCGTGCCTGGTGCCGCATGTTCGGTCAGCCAGCCGCTGCCGCTGCCGTAGCGGCCGTCCTCGTAACGCATCTGGCGGACCAAGAGTTGCAGCGAACCGTCGGCAGGCACCGAGGCGATCGAGTACTCGCGGTGCGACAGCAGCTTGAGCGCATCGGCGATGGCCTGCGCACCTTGCCCCCGCACGGCATTGGGATCGGGCAAACGCGAGCGCGCCAGCAAGGCCGACAAGGGCTCCTGCGCATCTGCGTGCCGCACGATTTCGGCGCCGTCCAGGCTGAGCGTCGCCAGCCACTGCACGACATCGGCGGCGCTGTTGCGCGGCCCGATCTCGGCGATATCGCCGGCGCGCCAGTCGAGCGCGTCGCCGTCGGCCGGCACCAGGCCCAGTCGGAACACCGGGCCGCCGACGCTGCCGGGGTTGGACAGCAGACGTTCCTGCAGATGCCAGGGGCGGTACGAAGGCGCGCTCCAGTCGGGCAGCTCGGTGTGGCCGGCCAACAGGCCCAGATGGTGCTGCCAATGGCGCAGGGCGCCGGGTTCGCTATTGTCGACCTCGACCAGATCGAACAGGGATTGGGCTCCGGAATGCCGCAGCCAGTGGTCGAGACGATGGCCGAACGCGCAGTACTCGGTGTACTCGCGGTCGCCGAGGGCGAGCACGCCGTAGCGTGTGGCCGACAGTTCGCCTGCCTGCGCCATGACTCGTCGGACGAAGCCGGCCGCGCTGTCGGGCGCATCGCCTTCGCCGGTGGTGCTGACGACGAACAACACGCGCGGATACCGCGCCAGTTGCGCCGCGTCGAGGGTGCCGAGCACGGCGAGGTCGGCGCTCAGGCCGGCATCGCGCAAGGCCTCGTAACTGCGGCGTGCGAGTTGTTCGGCGAAACCGGTCTGGCTGGCGAAGGCGACCAGCCAATCGCCGCGTTGTTGCGCGGAGATCGCCGGCAAGGCCTGCGCGCGCGCACGTCGCGTCCGCGAGACGGCGATGGCGGCGACGAAGCCGGCATATAGCGCGGCGACCGCGCCCGCCGCCCACACACGGCCACGTCCGGGGAAGCTCCAACGCAAGGGTTCGGCCTGCCATTGCGACAAACCGATCGCGAGCGCGACCAGCGCCAGCACGACCAGCAGATTGCCGAGGACGCCGAGGTCGAAACGCCGGCGCGGTGCGGTCGCGACGGTGCTCATGCGCTGCGCTGCCGGGCGACGAACGCCGGCGTGGTGCGAGTGACGAAGCCCTCGCCCTCGCGCAGCACGAACAAGGCGGCCAGGCCGTGGCGGTTCGCGTAGGCCATGCCGGCATGCGCGCCGAGCACGGTCAAGGCGGTGGCGAGGGCGTCGGCCTGCATGCACTGCGCGTGCAGCACGGTGACCGAAGCCAGCGGGTGCGCGATCGGCCGGCCGCTGCGCGGATCGAGGGTGTGCGAATAACGCCGGCCGTCGGCGTCGAAATAGCGGCGATAGTCGCCGGAGGTCGCGATGGCGAGGCCGTCGAGCGCGATCACCGCGGCGGCTTCGTCGTCGCTGCCACCGGGTTGTTCGACCGCGACGCGCCACGGTGTCGCATCGGGTTTGCGCCCGTGCCCGCGCAACTCGCCGCCGACTTCGACCAGGCAATCGGCGACGCCTTGTTCGAGCAGATAGTCGGCGACGCGGTCGACGCCGTAGCCCTTGGCGATCGAGGACAGGTCGACGTAGGCGCCGCCGGGTTGTTCGAGCGTGCGCGCGGCGGCGTCGAAGCGCAGCCGGCGCCAGCCCACACGCGCTTGCGCGTTCGCCAACACGATCGCGTCGGGTGCGGCCTCGCGTGCGCCGGCAGGGCCGAAACCCCACAGATCGACCAGTGGGCCGATGGTCGGGTCGTAGGCGCCGTCGCTGTCGGCGGCGAGCGCGAGCGCGGCCGCCATCACTTCGGCGAATTCGGCCGGCAGCGCGTGCACACTGCCGGCGCCGGAACGGTTGTAACGGCTGAGGTCGGAATCGCTTTCCCAGGTGCTCATCTGGGCGACGACTTGATCGAGCCGCGCCTGGATGCCGCGTTCCAACATCGGCAGCGCGCTGGCGCGGGCGATCAACTTGACCGACCAGCGCGTGCCCATGGTGATGCCGTCGAGCGCGTGCAGCGACGCCGCCTCGGGCGCATCCCATGCGCCCGACCACGTCCACGTCACCTGCGGCGTCGACACCGGCATCGGTTTACTGCGGCAGCACTTCGAACACGGCGACGTAGCTCAGGCGACGCTGCTTGGCTTCCGGCAGCGTGGTCTTGGCGTCTTCGCTGGTGGTTTCCAGCCAGTACATGCCGGCCTGCGGCCACTTGACCTCGAACTTGCCGTCGTTGCCGGTGGTGACGTTGATTTCGTTCTGCTGGTCGCGATAACGGGTCGAGCCCGGCACGATTTCGACCTTGAGGCCCGCCGCCGGCTTGCCGTCGACGAGCAACTGGAAGCTCGCGGTTTCGCCCGCGAACAGATCGTTCGGATGGGTCACCGGCACCAGCTCGATGCCCTTGCCAGTGGTCTTGAACGCGGTCGTGCTCGGCTTGCCGACGGTGGCGAAGGTCTCCACGCGGCCGAGGCTTTCGGAGGCATTGACCTCGGTGGCGCCGGCCGGGATGCCGCTCTTGAACTCGCTGGCCTTGCCGCGCCAGCGCTTGGCTTCGCCGCCGAGCTTGTAGCTGGCGAACAGACCTTCGTTGTTCATCGCGACCTTGTAGGTGCCTTCCTGCGACAGCTCGACGTCGAACACGCTGCGCAGCTTGCCGGTCGCACCGTTCTGCGGCTGCACGGCGCTGCCGTCGGGCGCGGTGATCTGCAGGCGCTCCAGCGGTAACGGCACGTGGTTGAAATAGAACAGGTCGTTGGAGACCGCGGCGTCGACGGTCAGCCACGAACCCTTGTCGGAGAACACGGTCTGCGAAGGCTGCAGCCAGGCCTTGTGCGCCTGGGCGGTGCCGGCGAGCGCGAACGTGGCGACGACGGCGGCGGCGAGAAGTTTGAGGTTCATGTTTTTATCCGGGAATGGGGAATCGGGAATCGGGAATCGTTAGGGGAAGAGCCGGGATGGAACAGGAGTCGGAGACCGCTCGCGCGATTCCCGATTCCCCATTCCCGATTCTCAAGGCTTCACCACCACCTTCACCTTGCCGAGTTCGGTCTTGCCCTGCGCCGACAGGTTCTGCGCCTTGGCCGGCCACTCGAACGGGATCGACAGCATTTCGCGGCCGCCGACTTCGCGCGCGGCTTCCACGACCAGGGTGTAGCGGCCCGGCGCGAGGCCGGCGAGGGCCTTGCTGTTGCCCTTGAACGAAACCGCGTGCTGACCGACCGGACGGGTCGCGCCGCTGACGCCGTCGACCGGCATCTGCAGGGTGCGGCCGCTGCGGCGCCACCACTGGCGCATGTCCTTGAGCCACTTGGTGCCTTCGCCGTTCTTCATGTCGAGGTCGTACCAGACCGCGAGGTTGCTGGCGACGCTGTTGTCGGCCTTTTCGATCCAGGCCGCGACATAGGGGCGGTGGTACTCGGCGGCGTTGATGCGCGGGATCTCGATGTTGAGTTCGAGATCGGCCGCGAGCGCCGGCATCGGCAGCACCATCGCCGGGATCAGCACTTTGAAAGACGACAGCTTCATGGATCGCTCCTGGGAGTTCTAAAGCGGGGAATGCGTAAAGCGACGAATGCGTAAAGGGGATGGGTCAGTGCATGAACAGGATGATCAGCAGCAGCGGCACCGCCAGGCCCGCCGCGACCAGCGGCCAGGTCTTGCCGCGCTGGCGTGCGTGCAGTTGCAGCAGCCACAGGCCGGTCGAGGCGAACAACAGGCAGGCCACCGCGAACAGGTCGATGAACCAGCGCCAGGCCGCGCCGGTGTTGCGGCCCTTGTGCAGATCGTTGAGCCAGGCGATCCAGCCGCGGTCGGTGCGTTCGTATTCGATCGCGCCGCTCTCGCGGTCGATGCTGAGCCAGGCGTCGCCGCCGGGACGCGGCAGCGAGACGTAGACGTCGGCATCGGACCACTCGCCCTTGCGTTCGGCGGTGCGCACGTCCAACGCATCGGCGAGCCAGTCGTTGACCGCGCCGGGCAAGGGCGCGTCGGCGGCATGCTCGCGCTTGAGGCCGCGCAGCAGGCTGGCCGGCAAGGTTTCCTTGACGTTGACCACGACCGGTTCGGATTCGATCTGGGCGGCGTGGTTAAGGGTGATGCCGGTCACCGAGAACAACAGCAGCGCGACCAGGCTCACCGCGGCGCTGATCCAGTGCCAGCGGTGCAGGGTCTTGAGCCAATAGGCGCGACGATTCGGATCGATCGTGCCCGAAGCGGCCTTGATCGGTTCGGCCTTGATCGGGCCGGCTTTGATCGAGCCGGTCTTGATCGCGCGATCGTCGCGGCTGGCCGCGCTCACGTCTGGCTCCAGCGCCGCAACAGGTTGTGGTACACGCCGGTCAGCTGGACCAGCGCGGGATGATCGGGCACGTCGGCGGTCAGGCGCCGGATCGACACGTCCAGCTCGAACATCAGCCGGCGCTGCGAATCTTCGGCGAGCAGGCTCTGGATCCAGAAGAACGAGGCGAGGCGTTCGCCGCGGGTGACCGGGGTGACCTTGTGCAGGCTGGTGCCGGGATACAGCACCAGGTCGCCGGCCGCCAGCTTCACTGGGTGGGTGCCGTAGGTGTCTTCGATGACGAGCTCGCCGCCGTCGTACTCCTCCGGCGCGCTCAGGAACAAGGTCGCCGACAGGTCGGTGCGCACCGCGTCCATGCCGCCGCGGCTGCGGTCGTAGCGGATCGCGTTGTCGACGTGGAAGCCGAACGACTGGCCCCCGGCGTAGCGATTGAACAGCGGCGGGTAGACCCGCTGCGGCAGCGCCGCGGAAAAGAAGGTCGGGTTGCGCGACAGTGCGTCGAGGATGATCGGGCCGAGCTCGCGCGCGACCGGGTCGTTCTCGGGCAGTTGCGCGTTGTCCTTGGCCTTGGCCGATTGGTGGCCCGCGGTGATGCGGCCGTCGCTCCAACCGGCCTGGGCCAGGCGTTCGCGGCAATGGCCGACCTGTTCGGCGGTGAGCACCTTGGGCACGTGCAGCAGCATGGGTTTCCTCAATGCGGCCGCCCGGGAGGACCCGGGCGGCGCGCCTGGACGATGGAAGTCCGATTAGAACGTGAACTCGAGGTTCGATACCACTTAGAAGGCGAAGTTGGCGCTCAGCACCACCTGGCGTCCGTCGCCCGGGGTGGCCCAGCCGTTGTTGCGGATGCGGGTGAAGTACTCCTCGTCCGTGAGGTTGTTGATGTTGAGCTGCAGCGAGGCCTGGCGGTTGATCTTGTAATTGACCATCGCGCGGTGGGTCCAGTAGCTGCCGTAGGTCGTCAGCGGGCCGTTGAGGTTGGTCGCGCTGTGCTGGGTCAGCCAGATCTTGCCCTGGAAGGTCGCGCCGTAACCGACCTGCCAACGCGGGCTGATGTCGTAGGTGGTCCACAGGCTGAAGGAGTCTTCCGGCACCTGGGTCAGACGATCGCCCTTGGTGTAGTCCCGGCCCAGATTGGCCTGGAAGTCGGACACGCCCTGCAGCACTTCGCTGTCCAGACGCGCGTAGTTGGCGTAGACCGCCCACTGGTCGGTGATCAGGCCGGACAGGCCGATCATGAAGCCGTCGACGCGCGCGCTGCCGTCGAGCTGCTGCATGCCGGACAGGTTGGCCGGGTTGTCGAGGTCGGCGACCTTGTAGTTCTCGCGCTCGTTGCGGAACACCGAGCCGGTCAGGGCGAGGCGGCCGTCGAGGAAGTCCCACTTGGTGCCGATTTCGTAATTGACCGCGGTTTCCGGATCGACCGAGCAGGTCTGCGCGGTGCACGAACCGTTGACCGAGGCCTTCGACGGCGTCTTCGAGTTGCCGTAGGCGATGTAGATGCTGCCGTTCTCGACCGGCTTGTAAACCAGTCCGGCACGGTAGGAGAACAGGTCGTCGTTGCTCTTGAACGGCACGCCGTAGCCGGTGACGGTGCCGATAGGCTGGGCCGGCAGCGGCTGGTTCGCCGCGGTCGGTGCCTGCACGACCACCGCATTGATGGTCTCGCCCTCGTTGCGCTCGTAGCGCGCGCCCAGGCTCAGCTGCCACTGCTCGTTGAACTTGAGCGTGTCGAACACGTAGATCGCGCGGTTGTCGAGTTCGCCTTCGGTGCGGCCGGTCAGGGTGCGGTTGAGCGGGCCGCGGTAGGTGTGGTCCGGACGCGCGATGTTCATCTGCGGCAGGCCCGCGAGGAACGGGTTGGTGCCGTTGGGGTTGCGGAAATCGCTGGTGACGTCGAGGTCGAATTCTTCGTGCAGCACCGAGAAGCCGGCGACCAGGTTGTGCTCGATCGCGCCGGTGTTGAAGTTCACCGTCAGGTCGGTCTGGTTGTACAGCGTGGTGTTGCGGGTGTCGCGGCCGTAACCGCGCGGGCCGCTCGGGCTGTAGTTGCCGGGGCGGGTGCTGCCGCAGCTGGTGCCGGTCGGGGTGAGGTTGTTGGCCAGGCACCAGGTGCCCTGGACCGCGTCGACCAGCGAGAACTGGTCGGCCTGCTGCCAACGGGTCAGGTTACGGATCTTGAAATTGTCGTTGAAGGCGTGGTCGAGGATCGAGGTGACCGAATCGAGCTGGATGTCCTGACGGTCGATGTTGCTGTAACCGTAGTAGTTGCCGCGGTCGATGCCCGGCAGCACGTCGCCGTTGAAGAACGGCAGGCCGTATTGCGGGGTGTTGTCGTCTTCCTGGTGCAGGTAGTTCAAGGTCCAGCTGGTGTCGCTGCCGAGGCCGAAGGCGAGCGATGCGGCCACGCCCCAACGCTCGCTCTGCTCGACGTCGCGGCCCGGTACGTCGTTCTGGTGCGCCATCGCGTTGAGGCGCAGCGCCGAGCCTTCGCCCAGCACGAAGTTGCTGTCGGTGGTGACGCGGGTGTAGCTGTCGGTGCCGGCGGCGATCGAGGCCTTGTGGAACTCGTTGAGGCCCGCGCTCTTGCTGACCAGGTTGACCGTGCCGCCGACCGAGCCGGCGCCGGAGTAGACCGAGTTGGCGCCGTTGACGACTTCGACCGCTTCCAGGTTGAAGGGGTCGGTGCGGCTGTAAAGGCCGCTGTCGCGCACGCCGTCGACGGTGATGTCGGTGCTGGCGTCGAAGCCGCGCAGGTTGATCTTGTCGCCGAAACCGCCGCCGCCTTCGCCCGCGCCGAAGGTGATGCCCGGCAGGGTGCTGAGGATGTCGGTCAACGACAGCAGGTTCTGGCCGTCGATGGTGGTGCGGTCGATCACGCTGATCGTCTGCGGGGTGTCGCGCAGGTTCGCGGTGTACTTGCCGCTGCTGGCCTTCTGTACGCGCTGGCCGTGCACCGCGACGCCGTCGAGGTCCTTGGCCTGGGGTTCGGGCGCCGGGGCGGCGAGCACGGGCAGACTGAGGGCGAGGGCAAGTGCACCGGCGAGCGGCGACACGACGAACTTCGTGGTCGACATGGGTATCTCGAGCAAGGGGGACGGAAGGGCGTGACGGTCGAAACCGTGTCAGATCGCAATCTTAATGAGATGAATTCTCATTTGCAACGAACTGTGAACAATTCGAGGGTCCGGTAACCGTTTCCGGTGTAAATGCGTGCGCAAACAGGGGTTTGGCAGGCGCAGGGGGCCGCATACGAGCGCTGGCATCGGTGCTTCAAAGGGGTAGGAGCGGCGCAAGCCGCGACCGTGAAGCACCGGACTCGCGTAACACCCTCTTGTAGGAGCGGCGTAAGCCGCGACCCAAAGCACCTAGCTCGCGCCCTAGCCCCATCGCGGCGTTCGCCGTCGCCCCCTTCGACAAAGGATGACAAAAGGGGCGAGCGCCTGGCGCAGGCACGAAGCCCGATGCAGTTTCGGCGCGGGGGATTTGCTCTTGCCCGGGTGGAGAAGAAGCGAAAGGAAAATCCCCGGCCCCTTTGGAAAAGGGGGAACAGCAACAGCGACAATGATCGAAACGAAGCGGCGCCTACTCGCGGTCGTCGCGGGTCCAGACCCCGCCGTCTTCGACCTTGACCGGGAACTTCACCACCGGTTCGTAGGCGGGCGCGCACAAGGGGCGGCCGTCGCGTACGTCGAAGCGGGCGCCGTGCAGGACGCATTCGACCGTGGCTTCCTCGCCGTCGAAGGCGCCTGCGGACAGTTCGAAGTCCTCGTGCGAGCAACGGTCTTCGAGGGCGTAGAAATCGCCGTCGTAGTTGCATACGAAGATCGCGGTGTCGCCGTCCCAGGCGACGGTCGATTCGCCGGGCAGCAATTGCGAGGTGGAGCAGACGAAAACCCAGTCGCCCATGGCTTGCTTTCCTGAAGAGCTGGCAGTGCGTTGCGAGGCATTGTAGAAGCGGGCAGGGCCGGTGTGCACTGCGCGCTTTCCTGGCCTTGCCGATGGATGCGACCGGCCAAGGGATGCAGGCCGGATCGTAAAGCGGGCGAAGTGGAGACCAGGACGACGGGGCGTCGTTTTAACCCCGACGCCTCAACCAGGCCTCAGCCCACGGACATCAGAACGTCTTTTCCAGCACCTCGAAGCGCAGATCGTCGCGCTTGGGCAGGCCGAAACGCTCGTCGCCGTAGGGGAAGGGCTTGTAGTGGCCGGTGCGGACGTAGCCGCGGCGTTCGTAGAAGGCGATCAGCTCGTCGCGGATGTCGATCACGGTCATGCGCATGGCCGGCAACTTCCAGTCCTCGCGGGCGATGCGTTCGGCTTCGTCGATCACGCGCTTGCCGATGCCGCCGCCCTGCAAGGTCGGCTTGACCGAGAACATGCCGAAGTAGCCGGCGCCGTCCTCGGCCGCGACATGCGCGCAGGCGAGCAGCTCGGGTGCGGCGTCGGCGCCGTTGCGCTCGACGATCAGGATCACGCTCTGCGGACGGTCGAGGCAGGCCTTGATGTCGTCGGCGCCGGTGCGGCGGCCGTCGAGGAAGTCGGCTTCGGTGGTCCAGCCGGCGCGGCTGGAATCGCCGCGATAAGCCGATTCGACCAGGTCGACGAGGGCGTCGGTGTCGGCCAGGGTGGCAGCGCGAAAACTCAGAGTGTCGTGGGTCATGCGAGCAGTTTGCGGACTTTGTTCAGGGCGGCCACGAACGCGTCGATCTCGTCGTGGGTGTTGTAGAACGCGAGCGAGGCGCGGCAGGTCGCCGGCACGCCGAAGTGTTGCATGAGCGGATGCGCGCAGTGGTGGCCGGAGCGGATCGCCACGCCTTCCAGATCGAGCAGGGTCGCCAGGTCGTGCGCGTGCGCGCCTTCGACCAGGAAGCTGATCACCGCGGCCTTCTCCTGTGCCTGGCCGAAGATGCGTAGGCCGGGCACCTGCGACAAGGCTTCGTTGGCGTAGGCCAGCAAGGCCTGCTCGCGGGCGTCGATGTGTGCCATGCCGAGCGCCGACAGGTAATCGACCGCCGCGCCCAGGCCCACGAAGCCGGCGATGTTCGGCGTGCCGGCTTCGAACTTGCGCGGGCCGTCGGCGAACACGGTGCCCTCGAAACGCACTTCCTTGATCATCTCGCCGCCGCCGATGAAGGGCGGCATCGCATCGAGGTGTTCGCGCCGCGCCCATAGCGCACCGGTGCCGGTCGGGCCGCTCATCTTGTGGCCGGTGATCGCATAGAAATCGCAGCCGATCGCGGCGATGTCGAGCGGCCGGTGCGGCGCCGCCTGCGAGCCGTCGACGAGGGTGGCGATGCCGCGCTTGCGCGCTTCGCGGCAGATCTCGCGCACCGGGTTGACGGTGCCGAGCACGTTGGAGACGTGGGTCAGCGCGAGCAGCTTCACCTCGGGCGTCAGCAGCGCGTACAGCTGGTTGAGGTCGAGCTGGCCGCGTTCGTCGATCTCGGCGACCTTGATGGTCGTGCCGGTGCGCTGGGCGACCAGCTGCCAGGGCACGATGTTGGCGTGGTGCTCCATGCGCGTAAGCACGATCGCATCGCCGGGGCGCAAGCGCGGCAGCGCCCAGGAGTAGGCGACCAGGTTGATCGCGAAGGTCGTGCCGCTGCACAGCACCAGTTCCTCGACGCGCACGTTGAGGAAGCGGGCGAGCTTGGCGCGCGCGCCTTCGTAGGCCTCGGTCGCCTCGCTGCCGAGCGCGTGCACGGCGCGGCTGACGTTGGCGTTGTGGTGGCGATAGAAATCGTCGACCGCCTCGATCACCGCGGCCGGCTTCTGGCCGGTGTTGGCCGAGTCGAAATAGATCAACGGCTTGCCATGGACCTCGCGGGTCAGCACCGGGAAGTCGGCGCGGACGGCGGTCCAATCGATCGAGGGAGCTTGGGCGACGGTCATCGGTAAGGTCCGGTGGAGCCAGCAACGAGTGGAGAGGAGCGAGAAACGAGTAAGAGCGTGCTGGAACTCGTTACTCTCTCCTGCGCACTCGTTCTTCGTTTCAAACGACTTGCAGGCGTTCGAGGGCGAGGTTCAAGCGCACTTCGAGCATCGAACGCGCGCTCTCGTCCTCCAGCACCGACAAGGTCTCGCGACAGAACGCCGCGGTCAGCAGCGCACGCGCCTGTTCGGCCGGCAAACCGCGCGAACGCAGGTAGAACATCGCCTGGGGGTCAAGCTGGCCGACGGTAGCGCCGTGGGCGGCCTGGACTTCGTCGGCGTGGATCTCAAGCACCGGCTGGGTGTCGATCTCGGCGCCTTCGTTGAGCAGCAGGTTCTTGTTCGACAGCGCGGCATTGCTGCCGTCGGCGCCTTCGCGGATCAGGATGCCGCCGTGGAAGGCGGTGCGCGAACGGCCGGCGCCGAGCCCGCGCCAGGTCAGCTGGCACTGACTGTCGCGGCCGACGTGGTCGATGCCCAGGCGCGTATCGAGATGGCGGCGGCCGGTCGCGAGCAGCACGCCGTTGGCATGCACCTGCGCGGCCTCGCCATGCAGCGCGGCGTTGAGTTCGTGCCGCGACAGCGCCGCGCCGAGTTCGAGATCGATGCGGCGGTACTGCGCGGCGCGCGCGAGCACCGCGTCGGTGCGTGCGACCACGGTCGCGCCGGTCGCCTCGTCCTGCACGCGCGCATGCGACAGCGATGCGTTCGGCGCCAGGTGCACGTGGGTCAGGCTGTTGGACAAGTGGGTGTGGCTGTCGGCCGCGAGTTGGTGCTCGACCAAGGTCAGGGATGCGCCTTCGCGCAACTCGACCAGGTGGCGCAAATGCCAGGCGCGGTCGCCGGCGACCGGGCTGCCGACGAAGACGAAATGGATCGCGCCTGCGACCTGCACGCCGGCGTCCACGCGCAGCACCGCGCCTTCGTCGGCCAGGGCGGCGTTGAGGCGGGCGAAGATCTCGTCGCTGCGGTCGAAGCGGCGGGCGAGGAAATTGGTTTCGCGGGCGTCGTCGATCGCCAGCACCTGCGACAGCGGCTGCAGCGAAACGCCCTGCGGCAGGCCGCTGAGGTCGCTGTGCACGGCGTCGTAGCGGCCGTTGTGGAAGACGATGCGCGGGGTCGGGATGCCGGCGATGGCCGAGGCGTCGAAGCCGCCCGGGGCGAGATCGGCGGCGGCGAACGCGCGCCGGTCGAGCGCGCGCAGCGGCGTGTACTTCCAGGCTTCGTTGCGCGGGCCGGGCAGGCCGTCGCGCAGCACCGCATCGAGCGCGGCGCGGCGGGTCGGGCCGAGGCCGGCGGCTTCGCGTGCCGACAATTGCTCGAACGAAGCGGCGAATCCTTCGAGTAGCAGACTCATGTCAGTGTCCTCGCGCAGGCGCGGCGGAACGTGTCGGGGCCCAGGCCCGGGCCTGCGTATGCAAGTCGATGGCGGCGTGGCGGGGCGGGGTCACGCGGCGCTCTCCGGTGCGACGCGGTCCTTGAGCCATTCGTAGCCGTGCGCTTCCAGTTCCAGGGCCAGCTCCGGGCCGCCGCTCTCGACGATGCGGCCGTCGGCCAGCACGTGCACGACGTCGGGCTTGATGTAGTCGAGCAAGCGCTGGTAGTGGGTGATGACCAGGAAGGCGCGGTCGGGCGAACGCAGTGCGTTGACGCCGTCGGCGACGGCCTTGAGCGCGTCGATGTCGAGGCCGGAGTCGGTCTCGTCGAGGATCGCCAGCTTGGGTTCGAGCAGGGCGAGCTGGAAGATTTCGTTGCGCTTCTTCTCGCCGCCGCTGAAGCCTTCGTTGACGCCGCGGTGCAGCAACTCGTCCTTCAGGTGCAGCACAGCGAGCTTCTCGCGCACCAGCTTGAGGAACTGCATCGAGTCGAGCTCGGCCTCGCCGCGCGCCTTGCGCTGAGCGTTGAGCGCAGCGCGCAGGAAATAGGTGTTGTTGACGCCGGCGATCTCGACCGGGTACTGGAAGGCCAGGAACACGCCGGCGGCGGCGCGTTCTTCCGGCTCCAGTTCGAGCAGGTTGCGGCCCTCGAATTCGACCGTGCCCTCGGTCACCTCATAGCCCTCGCGGCCGGCGAGGATATTGCCGAGCGTCGATTTGCCGGCGCCGTTCGGCCCCATGATCGCGTGCACCTGACCCGGCTGCAGGTCGAGCGAGAGGCCTTTGAGGATGTCCTTGCCGGCGACTTGGACGTGGAGGTTTTCGATCTTCAACATGGGGGTGTCCAGAAAACTGAGTGGCGCGGCGGCGCCGGTATCGGGTCGGAAGGCGGGCGGCGAGGGCCCGCGCTCAGGTACAGACGCCTTCGTAGGCGAGCTTGCGCTTGGCGCCGCCGGCATCGGCGTACTCCAGGCATTGCACGAAATCGGAGCCGGCGAAGGCTTTCAGCGCCGGGCAATCGAACCGGCGCGGTTCGGCCTCGGCGGCGACTTGCGCGGGCGCCAGGGTGCCGGCCGGGTCGGTCCACAGCAGTCGTTCGACGCCGTTGCCGTCGAGGCTGCGTAGGCGCAGGCGCTCGCCGTCGATGGCGACCACGTCGGCCTCGAAGGGCTTGCGCCAGCGGCGCAGTTCCTGGCCGGCGTCGTCGATTTCGATCACCTCGTCGGCGAGCAGCAGGCTGTCGTCTAGCGGCATCGCGCGCACCCGCGCATACGGGGTCGCGCCGCAGGGGTGTTCGCTCCACTGCAGCACGCGCGGGTCGTGGGTTTCGGCTTTCTCGGGCGCGATGGTGAACGGCAACAGGTACTCGCCGGCGGCGAGCGCGTGTTTGATCGTGCCCGGCGGGGCCAGCGGCGCCTCGACCGGCGCGACCGCGGTGGCGGGCGTCGGAGCCGCGGCGGCCGTGGCCGCCGGAGCCGGAGCCGACGCCGCGGTCGGCGGGGCCGGCGCAGCCGAGCAGGCGGCGAGCGCCGCGGCCAGCAGCGCCGGGAGCAAAGGCGCGGGCTTCATCCGACCGAACCTTCCAGCGAGACTTCGAGCAGTTTCTTGGCCTCGACCGCGAACTCCATCGGCAGCTCGCGGAACACCGACTTGCAGAAGCCGTCGACGATCATCGACACCGCGTCTTCCTCGCCGATGCCGCGCGAACGGCAATAGAACAGCTGATCGTCGCTGATCTTGGAGGTGGTCGCTTCGTGCTCGACAGTCGCATCGGGGTGCTTGACCTCGATGTAGGGGAAGGTATGCGCGCCGCACTTCTTGCCGATCAACAGGCTGTCGCACTGGGTGTGGTTGCGCGCGCCGGCGGCGTTCTTCTCGATCTTGACCAGGCCGCGGTAGGTGTTCTGGCCGCGGCCGGCGCTGATGCCCTTGCTGATGATCTTCGACTTGGTGCGCTTGCCGATGTGGATCATCTTGGTGCCGGTGTCGGCCTGCTGGCGGTGATGGGTCAGCGCGACCGAATAGAACTCGCCGCTGGAATCGTCGCCGAGCAACACGCAGCTGGGGTACTTCCAGGTGATCGCCGAACCGGTCTCGACCTGGGTCCAGCTGATCTTGCTGCGCGCGCCGCGGCATTCGCCGCGCTTGGTCACGAAGTTGTAGATGCCGCCGACGCCGTTCTCATCGCCGGGGTACCAGTTCTGCACGGTCGAGTACTTGATCTCGGCGTCTTCCAGCGCGACCAGTTCGACCACCGCGGCATGCAGCTGGTTCTCGTCGCGCATCGGCGCGGTGCAGCCTTCCAGGTACGAGACGTAGGCCTTGTCCTCGCAGATGATCAGGGTGCGCTCGAATTGGCCGGTGTGGCCTGCGTTGATGCGGAAATAGGTGCTCAGTTCCATCGGGCAACGCACGCCCTTGGGGATGAAGACGAAGCTGCCGTCGGAGAACACCGCCGAATTAAGCGCGGCGAAGAAGTTGTCGCCGGTCGGCACCACGCTGCCGAGGTACTTCTTCACCAGCTCGGGCTGCTCGCGTATCGCTTCCGACATCGAGCAGAAGATCACGCCCTTCTCGGCCAGTTCCTTGCGGAAGGTGGTGCCGACCGAGACCGAGTCGAACACCGCGTCGACCGCGACGCCGGCCAGCCGCGCGCGCTCGTGCAGCGGCACGCCCAGCTTGTCGTAGGTGGCGATGAGCTCTTCGGGCACTTCGTCGAGCGACTTGTACTTGGCCTTCGGCGCGCTGTAGTAGCTGAGCGCCTGGAAGTCGATCGCGGCGATGTTGAGCTTGGCCCAATGCGGCATCGGCATGGTCAGCCAGTGGCGATAAGCCTCCAGCCGCCACTGCGTCATCCACTCGGGCTCTTCCTTCTTGGCCGAGAGGGCACGGATGGTGTCCTCGTCGAGGCCCGGAGGCAGGCTGTCGGATTCGATGTCGGTGATGAAACCGGCCTCGTAGCGACGCCCGAGCTGCTCGTGGATCGCCTCGTTCTGAAGCGGGCGATTAGCGATGTCGCCCGAGGGAGCGGGCGTCTTGATGATGTCGGTGGCCATGGCGGCTGCCTACTGTCTAAGCGCCGGCCAGGCGCAGATCGATGCGCCGGCCGGCTGGTTCGGGTGAAAAGGAAGGAGTGGGGGCGAGCATCTGGGCGAGGGTGACGTTGCTCAGGGCCTCGATGACCACGTCGTTGATGCGGCGCCAGTTGGCGCGCACGCCGCACTGGTGTTCGAGGCCGCAATTGCCTTCGTGGACGCTGCACTCGGTCATGCCGAGCGGGCCTTCCATTGCCTCGACGATCTCGATCAGGCCGATTTCGTCGGCGGGGCGGGCCAGGCGATAGCCGCCGTTGGCGCCGCGGAACCCCTCGACCAGGCCGGCCTGGGCCAGCGGCTTGAGCAGCTTGCTGACCGTCGGCGCCTCCAGACCCGCCCGCTCGGCCAGCTCCGACGCGCTCAGGACGCGGTCGGACTGGGCCGCCAGGACGGTCAAGACGACCGTGGCGTAGTCGGTGAGTTTGGTGACGCGGAGCATCGGCGGGGCCGCTCGGGGTAATTCGTACCGAAATTGTACGTTTTTCTCCGGGCGCGGCCAAGCCGGGGGTTTTGCGCGATTCAGGCGTATCGCGGGGGCGGTCCGGGCCCTGGCCGCGGTGAGGGGCCTGGTCCGAGGTCCGGCCCGAGGTCTGGCCTGAGATTTGGCCCGATGCATACAGGCCGTCGGCTGTGCGGAGGGACCTGGATAGCGAAGGCCGTTCAAGCACGTCAGAATGCTGGTTCGTCATTTTGGGATTCGCTATGCCGCGCAAGATCGCCGCCCGTCGTTCCGCCATTCATGGCAATGGTGTGTTCGCCATTGCCCCGATCGCCAAGGGCGAGCGGGTCGTCGAGTACAAGGGCAGCCGCCGCACCCACGAAGAGGTCGATGCGGGCGAGACCGGCGACGCCGACTCCGGCCATACCTTCCTGTTCACGCTCAACGACGAGTACGTGATCGACGCCAACCACGAAGGCAACACCGCGCGCTGGATCAACCACAGCTGCTCGCCGAACTGCGAGGCGGTGCTGGAAGAGGACGACGGCGACGACCGCCGCCGCGACCGGGTCTTCATCGAGGCGGTTCGCGACATCGCCGCGGGCGAGGAACTGTCCTACAACTACGGCATCACCCTGGCCGAGAAGCACACCAAGGAACTGAAGAAGATCTGGGAGTGCCGCTGCGGCTCGGCCAATTGCACCGGGACGATGCTGCAGCCGAAGAAGGACAAGAAGGCGAAGAAGGACAAGGACAAGAAGAAAGACAAGAAGAAAAAGAAAGACAAGAAGAAGGGCAAGAAGAAGGATTGAGGCGTTTCCGGCCCGGCGCAGTTCCGGGCCGATGGCGCGCAGCGCGGGCGTCGAGGCGGTCCTCGGGTGCCCGCCGTGCAGTCCGAAGGCGGCATCTCGTCCCTGTAGGAGCGGCGTCCTACTGGATTTCCTTCGGTCATACGCCGCGCCCGCGGGATGCGCAGAGGCGACAATGCCGATGCTACCCACCGAAGCGGCGGGCTGTCGCAAGGGTAGGAGCGGCGCGAGCCGCGACCGCGTTGTTTCGGTCTCGCGGCGTATCGCTCAAGCAATATCAAGATCAAACGCCTAAAGCTTCCGCCACTAAAGCGGCGGGTTACTTTCTTTTGTCTAAAGCAACAAAAGAAAGGTAACCAAAGAAAAATGCTTTTGCTTTGAATCACAAGCCCGCACGAACGATGCCGACGCAGGGCTTTTTCATACGGGACATCCCTGTCCCGATGAAAAACGGCCCGCATCCCTGCGGGCCGCCCTCCGGGTCTTCGATTGGCTTCGCGAGTGCGGAATGGCGCACAGCAACAGCAAAATCTTTACGGCAACGGCAACGGCAACGGCAACGGCAACGGCAACGGCAACGGCAACGAGGCGGTTGCTGTTGCCGTGAAGCGTCTGGCGCAGCGCCAGGCCTGCGAGAACAGTTGGAGACCCGGAGGGCGGCGCACAGGACGTGCGCCGTTTTTCGATAGGACAAGGATGTCCTATCGAAAAATCCCGGCGCAGGCATCGCACTCGTGGCCTGTGCCCTTGCAAGGAAAGCCCTTTTCTTTGGTTACCTTTCTTTTGGGCCAGCAAAAGAAAGTAACCCGGCCGCTTTAGCGGACGGAAGCTCTGCTCTTGCTCGAGCAACGGAGCGCCGCGAACCCATCCCTGTAGGAGCGGCGTGAGCCGCGACCGCAATCCATCAATCTCGCGCCGATAGTGGCCGTAGCCCGTCAGGATAGGAGCGGCGTAAGCCGCGACCGCGCGGCTTCGACGCGCGACGCGGCCACCCTGCGATCTGGGCTATTCATAGGTCCGCCTGCAGAGCCCCCCCGGTCTGGCCGAGGTTCGGCGGATAACTACCTGCCATTCCCGCCCGATCCCGCAAAGCCCCCAGCCGGGTACGAAGGTCCGATAGCCGCTTCGTCGCCGCGACGGGACACTGCAATGCGCCGGCCGCCACGCCGCGATAACGTGCGGCGGCGACAATGGTCGCCGGTTCGCGCATCGCGCGGCGCAACGCCCTTCTTCCCTTCGCACCGTATCCAGGAGTCGCCATGAGTTCGATCCAAGGCAAGGTCGCCGTCGTCACCGGAGCCGCCAGCGGCATCGGCAAGGAAATCGCCCACGAGCTGGCCCGCGCCGGCGCCGCGATCGCGATCGCCGATCTCAACCAGGCCGGGGCCCAGGCCGTCGCCGACGAAATCGCCGGCAACGGCGGCCGCGCGATCGGCGTGGCCATGGACGTCACCGACGAGGCCGCGGTCAACGCCGGCATCGAACGCGTGGTCGCCGAACTCGGCGGCATCGACATCCTGGTGTCGAACGCCGGCATCCAGATCGTCAATCCGATCGAGAACTACGCCTTCGCCGACTGGAAGAAGATGCTCGCGATCCACCTCGACGGCGCTTTCCTGACCACCAAGGCGGCGCTGCCGCATATGTACAAGGACAACAAAGGCGGCACCGTGATCTACATGGGCTCGGTGCATTCGCACGAGGCCTCGCCGCTGAAGTCGGCCTACGTCACCGCCAAGCACGGCCTGCTGGGCCTGTCGCGGGTGCTGGCGAAGGAAGGCGCCAAACACGGCGTGCGCAGCCATGTAGTCTGCCCGGGCTTCGTGCGCACTCCGCTGGTCGACAAGCAGATCCCCGAGCAGGCCAAGGAGCTCGGCATCAGCGAGGACGAGGTGATCAAGAAAGTCATGCTCGGCAACACCGTCGACGGCGTGTTCACCACCGTCGAGGACGTCGCCCAGACCGTGCGCTTCCTCGCCGAATTCCCGAGTGCGGCCCTGACCGGGCAGAGCTTCGTGGTCAGCCATGGTTGGTATATGCAGTAACGGGCGTCTGCGAAAGCAGCGTGGATGGGCTTCATCGTTACAAGACGCTGAAGCTTCTGCGGCTTCCCCCCTTTGAGGAGGGGGCAGGAGGGCTGCCCTTGCCCCTTGCTGCTTCGCCGCGCAATCGGTCTTCACGGCGATAACGGCGCAAGCGAAGCACCATGGGCGCCTGACCGCCGCGAAAGTTTCCGAAGAGGCAACCGCAATGCCCAGCAGCAAGCGCTCCACACCGCCGCAGCGCGAACCCGCATCGCGGACGCCGGCCAAGCGCGATTCCAAGCCGGCGACGGCGGCCAAGAAAGATTCATCTACGAAGACCCCGGCCCGCAAAGAGCCGTCCAAGGAACCCTCCAGGCGCAGCAGCGTCGCCGCACGCTTACCCGTCGCACGCGCGCCGGCCAAGCGCGTGCCGAAGCCGGCGACTCCACCCAAGCGCGCGGCCAGCAAGCAGGCCGCCTCGCGTGCGGCCAAGGCCGCGGGCGAGCGCATCCGCGCCGAAACCTCGGTGTTGCCGGAGAACATCGCCCTGGTCCTGCAGGGAGGCGGCGCGCTCGGCGCCTATCAGGCCGGCGTCTATCAAGGCTTGTACGAAGCCGGCATCGCGCCCAATTGGATCGCCGGCATTTCGATCGGCGCGTTCAACACCGCGATCATCGCCGGCAACCCGCCGGACAAACGCATGGACGCGCTGCGCGAGTTCTGGGCCACGATCTCGCAACCGACCCTGTTGCCCTCGACCACCTTCGGCCAGGAAGCGCGGTTCGCCGATCTCGATGCCGACACCCGCGCCTGGCTCGATACCTGGGAGGCCTGGCGCGCGATCGTCGAGGGCCAGCACGGCTTCTACCGTCCGCGCGCGTGGCTCGGCCAGGACCCGTTCGCGGTGCCCGGGCCGGCGGCGGCCAGCCTGTACGACACCTCGCCGATGATCGCCACGCTCGAACGCATGGTCGATTTCGACCGACTCAACGACGGCGGCATCCGGGTCTCGGTCGGCGCGGTCAACGTGCGCACCGGCAATCTGGAGTATTTCGACAACACCCGGATGCGCCTGGACGCGCGCCACATCCTGGCCTCGGGCGCCTTGCCGCCGGCGTTCCCGGCCGTCGAGATCGACGGCGAGTACTACTGGGACGGCGGCCTGGTCTCGAACACCCCGCTGTCGCACGTGCTGACCTCGTCGCCGCGCCGCGACACCCTGGTGTTCCAGGTCGACCTGTGGAACGCGCGCGGCGACCTGCCGCAGACCCTGCTCGACGTCGCCGAGCGGCAGAAAGAAATCCAATACTCCAGCCGCACCCGCCTGATCACCGACACCCAGCGGGTGTTCCAGCATTACCGGCGTCTGCTGCGCGAACTGCTCGAGGAAATCCCCGAGGACGTGCGTGCGAGCAACCCCTGGGCCCAGCACGCCGCCGAGCTGGCCTGCGACCGCCGCTACAGCGTGATCCACCTGATCTACCGCGACCGCGCCCGTATCGGCCACTTCAAGGACTACCAGTTCGGCCGCGTGGCCATGCGCGAGCACTGGCTGTCCGGCCAGTCCGACATCGCCCGGGCCCTGGCCCATCCGGACTGGATGCAACTGCCGGCCGGCGAATCGGCTTTCGTCACCCACGACGCCACCGCGCCCTGAGCCGGGCGAGTCGGGGCGTAACCGGGCGCGCATTCAGCCCTGCGGACCGGTCGCCGAACTCAAGGATGCGCGTCGGCGGCCAAGGGTTGCCATGACTTACGCCATGCGGTGAAAAGCCGCCGCACCGCTAGTCTGCGCGGCATCGCGACACCGTTCGCCGCGATCCGTCATCGACGAGGGCCGGGGCAGGCACTCGCTATGCGGTCAATCCGCATCACCGGGGCTGCTGTATGCGCACGAATCTGTTCACCTCCCTGCTCGCGACCTCGGCTGCGATCGCCTCTCCCTGCGCCTATGGGTTGGAGATCGACGGCCGCATCGACCCGGAGGAATGGCGCGGCGCCCAGCGCATCGACGACTTCCGCCTGACCCAGCCGCTGTCGCGCGCGGCCGCCTCGCAGCCGACCGAGGCCTGGCTGCTGGCGACTCCGGACGGGCTCGCCGTGGCCTTCCGCAATCACCAGCCGGCCGGCGTGCCGCGCCTGCGCCAGCACACCCAGCGCGACGGCAACGCCACCGTCGACCGGGTCAACCTCTACGTGGACTTCGACGGCGACGGCCGTGCCGGCTACAACTTCACCGTGACCCTGGCCAACAGCATCGTCGACACCACCATCACCAGCGAGAACCAGTTCAACGACGACTGGGACGGCGACTGGCGCCACGCCACCGCCGAGGACGACAACGGCTGGTCGGCGGAGATGCTGATCCCCTGGCATATCGCACCGATGCGCGACGTCGCCGGCGGCACCCGCACCCTCGGCATCGAACTCGACCGAGTCATCGCCTCGACCGGCGAGCGCACCTCGTGGCCGGCGGTGCACTACACCGAAGCGCGCTTCCTGTCCGCGTTCAACCGCATCGAAGTGCCGGCCTACAGCCAGTCGCTGCTGGCGATCACGCCGTACGTGGTCGGGGTGGGCGACGCGGTCGGCCACGACGGCGATTTCGACGCCGGCGCCGACCTGTTCTGGAAGCCCAGCGGCAAGTTCCAGCTCAGCGCGACGATCAACCCCGATTTCGGCCAGGTCGAAAGCGACGAGCTGACCGTCAATTTCAGCGCCACCGAATCCTTCTTCAGCGACAAGCGCCCGTTCTTCACCGAGAACCAGGGCTTCTTCGAGTTGCCCTTCGGTTCGTACAACAGCAACAGCCGCCTGATCTACACCCGCCGCGTCGGCGGCAAGACCGACGACGGCCTGGGCTCGGGCGACGTCACCGCCGCACTCAAGCTCAACGGCAGCGCCGGCGGCTTCAACTACGGCCTGTTCGCGGCCAACGAAGGCGACGAGGTCGGCCGCGATTTCTATGCGGTGCGCGCCACTCGCGACTTCGCCGCGCTCGGCCTCGGCGCGATGGTCACGCGCGTGGACCGCCCGTTCCTGGACCGCCAGGCCAATGTCTACGAATTCGACCAGCGCTGGACGCCGAACCCGCAGTGGGCGATCCGCGGCACGCTGGTGGCCTCCGACGTCGAGCAAGGCGGTCGTGCCCTGCGCGACAGCGGTGGCCAGATCCGGGTCGACTACGACATGGGCGGTGGCTGGCGCCAACAACTGTACGGCCTGCACCTGGGCAAGGATCTGCAGCTCAACGACTTCGGCTATCTGGAGCGCAACAACTTCAACTACCTGCGCTACGACCTGGGCCGCCGCGTCACCGACCTGCCGGCCGATTCGTCCTATGCCTCGCACGACTGGCACTACGCCGCTTCGCGCCGCTACAGCGACGACGGCGTGCACATAGCCGACGCGTTCGCGATCACCCGCCGCGGCGAGCTGCGCAACGGCGGCAACGAGTTCGCCGAGGTCGCGCTGTGGACGGCCGGCCACGACGACCTGATCACCCGCGGCAATGGCGTGTTGCGGGTGCCGTCGCGTTTGTTCGTCAACTACGAGCGCCTGCTGCCGCGGCAGGGCGACAGCCCATGGTCGCTGGCCATCGAGGCTGGCTACAGCGCCGACGGCCTGGGCGGCATCGACGAGGGCGAAACCAGCCTGTACTTGGAGCCGAATTATCAGTTCAGCGATCGCCTGATCCTGTTTGCCGGCTTCGAGTACAGCCACGCCCCCGATTGGCTGTTGTGGCGCGGCGGCAACCGCCTCGGTGCGTTCCGTGCCGATACCCTGGTGCTGGACGCGGGCCTGCAGTGGTTCATCGACGACAAGCAGGAACTGCGCGTGCGCCTGGAAACCATCGGCCTGGACGCGCGCCTGAAACAGGCCTACCGCGTCGACGCCGGCGGCCGCGCGCTCGCGGTCGACGAAGCGATCCCGGATTTCCGCGTGCGCAACCTGGGCTTCCAGATCCGCTATCGCTACGAACTGGCGCCGCTGTCCTATCTCTACATCGCCTACGTGCGCGGCGGCGAGATGTTCGAGGAAGGCCGGGTGGACCGCGGCGTCGGACGCGAATTCCGCGATGCCTTCGACTTGCGCGACAGCGAGCAGTTGCTGGTCAAGCTGTCGTATCGGTTCGAGATCTGAGCCGGGGCGGCGGTCGCCTCAGCGCGGCCGCCACTCCAGGCCAAGATAGAGCGAGCGGCCGTCGCCGGGCAGGAAATTGCGGCCGTCCTGGCCGCGCGCATCGGCGATCACGCTGCTGCTGGCGATCCACTTGCGGTCGCCGAGGTTGCGGGCGTCGGCGAACCACGACCAGTCCTTGGCGACTTTTCCGCCGATGCGCAGCCCGGCGATGGTATAGCCCGGCGCCCTGAAGCTGTTGGCGTGGTCGATGCAGTAGTCCTGCGGCGTCCACTCGAGGTTCGGGGCGAGATAGAAGTACTCGCCCGGCGACCAGCGCAGTTCGGCGCGCAGCTGCTGCGCAGGCACGCCGGCGAGGTCGTTGTCGCCGTAGACACGGTCGCGGTCGAAGCGGAAGTCGTTGTAGAGATAGTTCGCCGACAAGGTCCAGTGCTCGGCCGGGTGCCAACCCAGGCCGAGTTCGATGCCCTGGTGAATGGTGCGGTCGGCATTGACGGTGCCGAGCGGATTGCCGCTGCCGTCGCTGAGTGAGAGCAGCTCGCCGTCGATGTGGGCGCGATACAGGGCGAAGTCGACCGACAGCTTGTCGCGATCCAGGCGCAGGCCGATTTCGCCGCTGTCCGCGCGTTGCCGGTCGACCTGGGTCACCCCGGGGCCGCCGCTGAGCTCGCCGAAACTCGGCGGCTCCAGGCTGCGGCTTATGTTGGCGTAGAGCTGGGTATGCGCATCGAGCAGGTAGCGCAGGCCGAGCTTGGGGCTGATACCGGAATAGTCGCGGGAGAAACTCTCGTCGCGGCCGCCGGTGATGAAGCGGTCCTGCGAGCGGCGCTGCGAATGCAGCGCCTGCGCGCCGACGGCCAGCACCCAGCTCGGCGCGAGCCAAGTCTGGTTCTCGACATAGAGCTTGGCGTTGCGCGCGCGCTGGTCGAAGCGATTGCTGCGCGCGCCGGCGTGCCCGGCGATGTTGAAGAAACGATCGTCCTCGATGTCGCCCTGGGCGAAGGCGGCGCCGGCGATCAGCACGTTGCGGCGGCCGAACCATTGCGACTCGCCGCGCCAACGCAGGTCGACACCGGTGTCGCGGCTTTCTTGGCGCAGCACCTGGAAGATAGGGTGGTCGAGCGACTTATCGGCGTAATAGAGCGAAAGCGTGAGCGTGCCGGTCTCGGATGCGGCCCAGGCGAGTTTGGCGGCGATGCGGTCGAGGCGGTAGTCGCGCCGCTGGTTCAAGGCGAGATTGCCCGGCGCGGCGAGGGTGGGGTCGCGTCGCGATTCGGCCAGGGTCAGATTGCCCGGCAAGGCCGAACGCGTGTCGACGTGGGTGAGGTAAACGCGTGCATCGAGGGTATCGCTGAAGCGGAAACCGGCGTTGCCGAACACGCGATAGTTTTCCTGCTCGGCATGATCGCGGAAGCCGTCCTGACGCAGACCGCTCAGGCTCAGATAACCGTCGCCACGGCCGGACACGCCGGCGAGAGCGACCTGGCCGCGACGATAGCCGAAGTCGCCGGCTTCGACGCGCAGGCTGATGGGGGCGGCGTCGTAGCCGGTCGGCGAAACGAAGTTGATCGCGCCGCCGAGCGTGGCGGCACCGAACTCGAGCGCATTGGCACCGCGATAGACCTCGATATAGCGCGACGACAAGGGCTCGACCGCCTGGAAGTCGAAACCGCCATCGGCGAGGTTGAGCGGGCTGCCGTCTTGCAACAGCTCGAGACCGCGCCCGTGGAAGGTGCGTTGCAGGCCGGAGCCGCGGATCGACAACCGTGCTTCTTCGGCGCCGAAACGCGATTGCACGAATACGCCGGCGGCGTAACCCAGCGCATCGGTCAGGGTGCTGACACGGCCGCCGCGATAGGACTCGCCGTCGACCAGCCCGGTCGCACCGGCGCGCTCGTGGAGACGCTCGCGCGCTTGCTCGATGCCGTCGACGGCGAGCGGCTGGCCCCTCAGGCCGAACACCCGCACCGAGTCGAGGGTCTTGGCCGACGATCGATGATCGGCCGGGGCCGGGTCGTTGACGGCTTGCACGTCGGTGGACTGCGCCTGTGCGCAATGGGAGTGGAGAGCGAACGTGAGGATCGTCGCCAGCGCGAGCAGAGAAGGGCGAAATGTGACGGCGCGCATGGCGGGGGCTCGGGTGAGAGCCGGCAAGCGTAGTCAGGCGGTTGTCGGGGTGGATGCGGCATAACGCCGCAGTGGGGTGCTCTTGATTTGAGGGTAGGAGCGGCGCGAGCCGCGACCGCGTCGGTTCGATGGCCGGCGTCGGTTACGGCGGCGATCGATAGGTAGCCGTGTTGCCGGTGTTGCCCCTGCCTTTGCTGTGGCTTTTGCCGTTGCTGTGCGTCGCTTTGCACTAGCGAAGGCAATAGAAGACCCGGAGGGCGGCGCGCAAGGATGCGCGCCGTTTTTCATCGGGACAGGGATGTCCCGTATGAAAAAGCCCTGCGTATGCACCGAACGTGCGGGCCGGTGATTCAAAGAAAAGCATTTTTCTTTGGTTACCTTTCTTTTGTTGCTTATGACAAAAGAAAGTAACCCGCCGCTTTAGTGGCGGAAGCTTTTAGCGTTTGATCTTTCTTGTATGAAAGCCATAAGCAAGTGCAGAGCTTCCGCCCGCTACGCGGCCGGGTTACTTTCTTTTGTCATAAGCAACAAAAGAAAGCTAACCAAAGAAAAGGGCTCTCCTTGCAAGGGCACAGGCCACGAGTGCGGTGCTGTCGCCGGGATTTTCCGATAAGACGTCCCTGTCTTATCGGAAAACGCCGCACGTCCTGTGCGGCGCCCTCCGGGTCTCCACCTGACCGGCAAAGCAGCAAAGCAGCAAAGCAGATCAAAATCTCGGCAACGGCAACGGCAACGGCAACGGCAACGGCAACGGCAGCGGTGCGATCACCCTCAATGCGCCGAACAACTCTCCGCATTCGCCAAAGGCACCGGCTTCACCCGCAATGCCCAGATCACCCCCGCGATCAGCAGGGCGATGCCGATCAAGGTCAAGGGTTCCGGCATCCGGCCGCGCAGGATGAAGGCGTAACTCAGGGCGGCGATGGTCTCGAATACGATCAACTGGCCGGCCAGGGCGGTCGGCAGGCGCTGGCTGGCTTCGTTCCAGCACAAGGTGCCGACCCAGGAGGCGAACAGGCCGATCGCCACCATCAGGCCGATGAAGAAACCCGGGCGCGGGCCGAACGGCATGGGGAACTCGTGGCCGGTCGCGCTCATGAAGGTCCACAGCGTTATGTAGCCGAGCAAGGCCAGCGGCAGCACCGCCAAGCCCTGCGCGGTCGCCCAGGTGCGCGGGCTGCGGCTGGGGTGGTCGCGCAGCCAGTCGGCGTTGCGCAGCGGATACCAGGTCCAGCACGCGACCGCGCCGATGGCGAGCACGGCGCCGATGGCGTAGCGGCGCACGTCGGCGTTGGCGTCCGCGCGCAAGGCCTGCAATTCGACTTGGTTGACGCAGGCGATGCCGGCCGCGATCAGCGCCAGTGAAGGCAGCAGGCGCAGCCATGGCAGGCGGCCGTCGCGGCGGGCGTTGCGCAGGTTCGCGCAGACCGCGATCACCACCGGCAAGGTGCCGATGATCATGGTCGGCAAGGGGCCGCCGGCGCGCTGGATGGCGCTGGCCAGGAACAGGTAATAGAGCAGGTTGCCGATAGCGGACAGCTTCAGCGCTTCGATCCAGTCGGCGCGGGTCAGCTGGCGCAAGGCGGCGCGATCGAGCCAGGCCAGCGGCAAGGCGATCAGGCCGAAAGCGAGATAGCGCCCGACCGACTGCAGCGCCGCCGGGTATTCCGGCAGCAGCAGCGGGCCGACGAAGACCAGGCCCCAGATCAGGCCGGCCGCGAGCGCATAGAGGGTTCCTAGCCACATGCGTCCAGCTTGGGCGAACCCGGCGGCGCGGTCTTGTATCAGATTGCTTTCGGCGCGGCCGCGCTCAGCGGCGGACTTGTTTCTGGTAGCGCGCTGGGGTGATGCCGTAGCGGCGCGAGAAGGCCCGGGTCAGATGGGCCTGGTCGGTCAGCCCGGTGTCGGCGGCGATGCTTGCGAGCGCAGCGCCGCCGGCGAGCAGGCGCTTGGCCTCGTACAGGCGCAGCGCCATCAGCATCTGCTGCGGGGTGACGTGGTACTGGGCGCGAAAACGGCGCAGGAAGTGGAAGGGGCTGAGGCCGGCGACCGCGGCCAGTTCTTCCAGGGTGACGCGTTCGGCCAGATGTGCGCGCAGGTAATCGACGACCGGGCCGAAGCGCGAAGCCGCTTCTTCGCGCAGATGCCGCGGCATGCGGGCGTGATCGCGGAACTCCATCAGCAGGGCGTACAACTGGCTGTCGAACGCAAGCGGTTCGCGTGCGCTCCACAAGGCATCCAGGCGCGCGGTGATGCGACGGGCGCGTTCGGGGTCGTGGCGCACGGCGTCCTCGAACCACCAGCCGGCCTCGCCGGTGATGTCTTCGACCACGTCGGGGTCGACATAGACCATGCGATAACGCCAGCCGCCTTCGGTCTCGGCGCGGCCGGTGTGCAGCACGTCGGGATTCATCAGCACCAACGAATCCGGCGGCGCGAGGTGGTCGCTGCCGCGATATCGGAAACGCTCGACGCCCGATTCGATCGCGCCCAGGCCGAAGGCCTCGTGGGTGTGCGGCTCGAAGGCGTGGCGGACGATGTGCGCGCGGTACAGCTCGACGCCGGCGCGATGCGAAGGCTGCCGGAATTCGGCGGCATCGTGGGCGTGGACGAACTGGACGGGGACGCCTTGCATGGGCCGAGTATCGCACGGCCTCCGCGCACGATCCGTGGCGCTGTTCAGGCCTCGGGCGCGGTCTCGCGCAGGGTCTGCAACGCGGCCCAGGCGCGCGGCGTCAACACTTCGAACAAGCCGTCGCGCGCGGTGCGGCGGCCGAGCACCAGCAGGGCGTGATCGCGGCTGAGCAGCCAGCGCGCGTCGGCGGCCAGGGCGAGTTCGAGGAACTTCTGGTCGTCGGGATCGGCGCAGCGGGGCAGGGGGCGCGCCGGAACGCCGTCGTGTCGGTGCAGACGCAGCAGCTCGTCGTAATCGCGCAGGCAATCGGCGCGTGCAGTGTCGTCCAGGGCGAGCTTGGGATAGGTCAGCACGCGCTGCCATTCTTCGCGGCAGGCCGTATCGGTGACGGCCTCGATGCGGCCCTCGCGCAGCGCCGCGAGCAACGAGGCGGTCAGCGGGTCCTTGAAGGCGAACATGTCCAGGCAGACGTTGCTGTCGAGGACGATGCGCGGGACGCTGGTGTTCATGCCGCCCTGCGAAGCGCGATTCAAAGATCGTCCTCGCCGGGGAACGACACCCGCAGTTCGCCGACCGACAGCAGTTCGCCCTGTTGCGGATAGCGTTTGTCGTCGCTGGAGAATTCGTTGTCGCCGGACGGGTAGGCATCTTCCGCGGTGGACGCTTGCGCATTGCGGTCCAGACGCGCATGCCGGATCACCGGGTCGCCGTCCTTGGCGGCGAGACGGCCGCCGTTCCAGTCGGTGATCGCGCCGCCGTAGTCCCAGTCCAGGCCGCTGAACCGGATCGGCTTACCGTTGAGACTGACCAGCTCGGCCAAGCGCATGCCCATGCGCACGCCGTTGTCGAGACGCCAACGCGAGTCGGGCTCGCGCACCACCACGTTGGACAGGCCGCGCAGCTGTTGCGAATCCTGGAAATACAGATAGGCGCGCAGCGCCGAATCCTTGGGGTAGAGGATCACCCCGCGGAACTCCTCGCCTTCCGCGCCCGGCAGATGATCGGAGATCTCCACCTGGTCCGCGCCGAACAAGGCGCGCAACTGGGCCGGCCCGGTGTCGGGGGCGAGAGCGCCGGGCAGGACGTGGTCGAGCTCGGCCGGCGGCGCTGTGTCCTGGCCTTTTTCGGCCGCGGTCGCGGTCGTTTGCGGCGTCGCCGCCGGCTGCGACACCTGCGCGACCGGTTCGGTGGCAGGCGCGGGCGGCGTGCGTTCGCAAGCGCCGAGCAAGGCGACGCTGGCGATCGCAACGAAGGTCCGGCTCGCCACCGCGCGCGGGTTCATTGCCTGACCTCGCGGATGTCGGCGCTGCCGATCCGCCAGGCGCGTTGTTCGTCGCTGGCGCCGTCGACGACGCTGCGACGCAGGGTGTAGGCGCCCACGTATTTGCGCTGGCTGCCGTCGAGTTGAGTGGCGGTGATCGCGACCGGCACTTCGACATAGCGCTGGCCGGCGCCGGCGTCGACCCGACCCGGTGCCAGCACTTCCACCGATACGCCGGTGGTCTCGGCGAAACCGTTGGCGAACTGCTGGGCGTTCTGTCCGCTGGCGTTGCCGCCGTCCGACCACAGTGCGTGAGCACGGGCGAAATTGCCGCCATTGATCGCGGCGTAGTAATCCCGCACGACGGCGACGGCGTCTTCCGGGGTGGGTTCGGCAGCGAGCGGCGGGGTGCCGGTCTCGGTGCCGGACTCGGGCGGCGGCAAAGTGCCGTCGATGCCGGCCGCGGGCGTGCCGGCGTCGCTGCCGGGAATCGGATCGCCGTTCTCGTCGAACAAGGGGCCGGCGGTGCTGCCTTCGACCGGCGCGCCGACCTGGCCGGGCCCGGGCGCCGAGGGCATGCCGGTGACGCCGGCAGCGCCTGCGCCGGCAGGCGCCGGCAGCGACTGGGGATCGGCACCGGCGGCGGTGCCGTCCGCGGGGCGGTCCTTGCCGCCGCAGGCGGCGAGCAGGGCGGAAAGCGCGAGGGCGAGGGCCGGGACGGCGAGGAAACGATTCGGGCGCATGACGGGGTCCGTAGAGACATAGACCGCGCGCCGTCGTTCGAGGGCGCGTCGATGGCCCAGTGTATAAGCCCCTCCTCGATTGCGGCGAGATGCCGGAAGTCGGGCACAGCGCAGGCTCAGCTCGCTGGACGCGCGCTGACCGGGGTGGGCGTCGAGTGCGCCAGCGTGGCGCGCTCGGCTTACTGCAGTTTCACCGACAGCGACGTGGCGGTCAGTTCCCAACTGCGGTCGACCGGGCTGCGTCGCATGCGATACCAGCCGGTGTAGCGCCGCGACTCGCCGTCGGCGACGTCGACCCGCAGCTCCACCGGGATTTCCAGCGATTCCGGCACCGCTTCCTGGTCGAGTGGTTTCGGCGTGTCGTTCTCGATCCGCATCGAGGTGAATTGCTTGATCGAACGCAGGTCGGCTTCTTCGTTGCCGCGCGGCATGCGTTGATAGGCCCAATGCTTGTCGGCCGCTTCGCGTTTGCCGCTGCTGAGTTGCTGCAGGTACAGATGCAGCTTGTTGACCGCTTCGTTCATCGCATCCAGGCGCTGCTGGCTCAGTGCGTCGGCGCGTTTGGCGGCATCGGCGCGGGCGCGCGCGGCGGCATCGTCGGCGACCGGCGCCGTCGCCGCATCGACAACGGGCGTATCGGTCTCGGCCTGGCGTTGGCAGGAGCAGCCGACGAAGGTCAGCGCTAACAAGGCGGGAATCAGCAAACGCATCGGCGACGGTCCGGTCGATAGGGAAGCGCCGCGCAGTAGGGCGGCGCAGCGATCCTAACGGCTGCCATCGACGAAGAGGGCGCCGCGCCGACCGGCGGCAGCGCCGGCGGTGCGGACGCGCCGCCGCCGCGCCCGCTTGTGACCGAGTTCCGCTCTGCGCAGCGGCCGGGAGCGCTCGGGGTGCTTAGGCTTGGGCGTCGCGCAACTGCTGTTCGAGCCGGCTCTTGAGCGCGTCGTCGATCTTGAGCTGGCGCGCCAGTTCGTCGAGATAGGCGCGTTCCATATAGCTCTGTTCATCGGCGGCGAGCAGGCTGGCCAGGTACATCTCCGCGGCGATTTCCGGAGTGGTCGCGGCGCGCGCCACTTCGGCCGGGTCGAGCGGTTTTTCCAGTTCGTCGTGCAGCCAGCGGCGCAGTTCCGGGTCGCCGTCGATGCGGGTGAATTCGCCTTCGATGGCCTCGCGTTCGCGCGCATCGATATGGCCGTCGGCCTTGGATGCGGCGACCAGCGCCTGCAGGATGGCCTGGCTGTGTTGCTCGGCCTGCGGCGGCGGCAGGCGGTCGACGGTCTGCGGCTCCGCGGCGCCGGCATCCTGCTGCCGCTTGTATTCGCCATAGGCCTTGTAGGCCAGCACGCCGACCGCGGCGACGCCGCCGTACAAGGCGATCTTGCCCGCGCTCTTGCGCAGCTTGCGGTGGCCGAGCAGCAGGCCGAGTGCGCCGCCGGCGAGCGCGCCCTTGCCGAAGTCGGCATTGAGCAGGCCGCGTTTCTCTTCCGTTTGCTTATCTCGTGCGTACTTGTCCTGATAGGGCACCGGCGGTTTGCCGCCGCCGAGCAGGCCTTCGAGTCCGCCCGCCCCGCCGAGGCTGCTTTGTGCGGTCTTCAGCAATTGGTCGAGAAAACCCTGTGTCTTCATGCGCGGCGCTCCTGCAATCGAGGTCGTGAATCTCCGACCTGTGGGCGCGGGACCGCCGCTTCAAGACGAAGCACGGCCTGCGCCGGCGGCGCCGTACATCCGCGGTTGGGTCCTCGCCGAAGCGCCCGGGCGTGCGGGCGCTGCGCCTCAGCTGCGCTGCTGCACCGCCAGGCGCAGGCCCAGGGCGATGAATACGCTGCCGGTCAGGCGTTCTTTCCAGCGCCCGCCGCCGGAGAAGCGCCGGCCGATGCGGCGGCCGAAATGGCCGAAGGCGACGCTCAGCAACACGCTGTGCGACAGGCCGATCAGCGACAGCAAGGCGCCGAGCACCAGGAACTGCAGCCAGACCATGCCGCGCTCGGGATGGACGAACTGCGGCAGGAAGGCGAGGAAAAACAGCGCGACCTTCGGATTGAGCACGCCGGTCATCACCGAGCGCAGATAGACGTGGCGCGCCGAGGTTGCCGCTGCCTGCGATGCGTCGTCGGTCGCGGCGGGGGCGGGCGAGGGGCTGCGCCAGGCCTTGATGCCGAGCCAGATCAGATAGGCGGCGCCGGCATATTTGATCGCCTCGAAGGCCAGCGCCGAGGTCGCGAGCAACGCCGACAGGCCGAGGCCGGCGGCGAGCGCATGGATCAGGGTGGCGGTTTCGAGCCCGAACGCCGCCTGCACGCCGCGCGAGGTTCCGCCGGCGGCGCTCTGGGCGATGATCCAGGCCGTGCCCGGTCCGGGAATCAGGACCAGCACCGCAGCGGCGGCGAGGTAGGCGGCGAGCGTGGTGAAGTCGAACATGGCGGCGGCCTGCGGTCGCGGCGGGAAGAACCGCAGTCTGCTCCGCGGCGGTGCACGCGCCAAGCCTGGGCGGTCGTTGCCGGGCGGGAAGCTGTGTTGCGCGGGCGGTGTGAGAGATGGCGACGCGCCGGGCCGAGGTTTGCCTGGGGTAGGAGCGGCGCAAGCCGCGATCAACCGCAGCGGCGCACGCGAGCGTGGTGGCCGAAGATCGGATGCCCCCAAAAGCGATCCGGAGGGCTGTCGGCTTCGGGAGCTACGTGGTATTCGGCTTCTTCGGTTTATCGCGGCTTGCGCCGCTCCTACTCTTAAAGCGCTTGCGGCGGGGCAGCCGGCGCCGGCGCCACGCGCAGTTTTTCTATCGCGGCGACGAAGGCATCGGTGCCGGGCCATTGGCTGATCCGGCCGAGCTTCTTGGCGCCGCGGAACACCAAGAACGCAGGAATGCCGTGCAGGCCGAAATGCGTGCCCATGCCCGGGTCTTCGTAGACGTTGTCGTGCAGCCATTCGACGTCGGGCCAGACGAAGCGTTCCGGCGTCAGCAGGATCTGGCCCTTGGCGATATCGCAGTTCGGGCAGTCCTTGCCCCACAGGAACAGGATGCGCAGGTGGCCGTCGTCGGGCAGCGCCTCGGCCAAACCCTTCTCGCGGATCGGCCGCATCGGGAACTGCCAGAAGAAGCGCGGGTGGGCGATTTCGGCCATTGGGTCATGCTACTCCAGCGGCGGGGACTGACGCAGCCGCCTATCGTAGGGTGGCCGGATCGGGTGGGGCGGGGCGTCGGGAAATCACCGCCAACCGGAAACGGTCGGCGGCGAGAGGCCCGCCGGAGGCCTTGTCGTCTCGATCGAGCGCGATGGTTACATCGACAGTCGGTACAGCGCGCCCGGATCGGTACTCAGCGAGACGTTGATGCTGTTGGTGCTGGTGCCCACGGTCGTCCACTGCCCGGTCCACGGGTCGAGTTTCTCGACTTGCGTCCACCAGCGGTTGAGGCCGATCGTCGCCGAACCGGCCATGGTGGGCGAGCGTCGGGCGAATGTCACAAGCACGCGGTTATCGCTCCCGGTGCCGTACTCGCCAGCCAATACTTGGTTCGAGGAGATCCAGCCGACCAGTTCGCCGCTGTTTACGCCCAGTGCGTTGTCGACGAAGCCGCGATAATTATAGTTGCTCAGTTCGCGCTGGAATTGCTGAGCAAAGCTGTGCAGATTCAGTTCGTCGCCGGCGATAGACGTCGGTTCGTTATTCCAATCCAGCAAGCCGGTCTGGAAGCCGCCGCCATTGAGGCCTCCGCTGTAGCGGTGGGTGTGGCTGGCGAAATTGGCCAGGCCGTTGCCGCCGAAGGTATAGAACCAGGAAGCGAACCAGCGCAGATGATTGAAGTCGGCGTAGTTGAATGGGTCCGGGTGGTTGGAGGGATCGGCGGTCCGCACGTTCTGCAAGTAGGCTACCGACGTGCGGGCACGGCTGCGGGCCAGGTTGGAGATGATCGACATGTTCTCGGACAACAGCAGGTCGCGGGCAGTCACGCAGTTCTGCAGTGAAGGCACGAACGGATACAGGTTGAATGCCAGATAGTCGGGGCGGATTTTATCGACCGCGTCGCGTGCGTAATTCGAGTACTTGTTGACCATCGCCGCGGTGAGGTCGGGCTGCGCGATCGAGCCGGCGCTGCAGTTCACCCCGTATTGCGCGGGCGTAAGCGCGCCAGCATGTTCGGTGCCGTTATAAGAACCTTCATTGGCATGCAGCGGCAGCAGATTGACGAAGATCTTCATGCCGTTGAGGCGGGCGTCGCTCTTCACGCAGTTGGTCTGTTGCTCAAGCCGCGCGATGTCCGCGATGGCGGGTTCGTCGGCGAAATGCAGGCCGGCGTAGGTGTCGCCGAATTCCGCGCGCAGCGGCGCGAGCAAGGGGTCGATGCGTTTGGTGGTGTAGGCCGCGCAGTCCTTGGCACCGTCCGGACCTCGGGTGCTGTACCAGTTGAAGCCTTCATAGGTGTAGAAGGTCAAACCGCGGTCCTTGATCGGGCCGCCGATCAATCGCGCAATGGCGAGCGTGTCGGTCGGCGGCAGCAGGAACCGGGTGACGCCGAGATCCGCCAGCGCATTCACGGCTTTGCGCGCCTGCTCGGGGTCGTTCTTGTAGCAGCCGCTGGTGGCTGGCGTTTCGTAACACATCTCGGCAGTCATGAACGCGAAGGTGCCGTCAACGAATTCGGCTGCCTGGGCGGACTGGAAGGGAAGGTTTGCCGACAACAGCAGTAAGGGGAGGGTGAGTCGCTTCATGTGATGACGCTTTCCATAGGTCGTGAAGTGTGCCTGGAGTTACAGGCGGCGAAGAAATGGCGCGGGTGACGCGTATCCACACGAACATCCGCAGCCTGCCGATCTTGAGCGGCACGCTATTGAAGCATCGTTCTGTCGCAACCGGCGCGTCGCAACGCGCCATTCAGCTCGTGAGCTGCATGGGCGCCTCGCGGGGCGATGCTTATTGGAAATGTGCTATGGCGACAATGTGCCATCGAATCGTTCTATGGGCTTAGTTTGTTCGCGCCCATGTCGAATCACCTAGGTCAACGCCACAGCAATCCGACGCGGACAGGATTGACGGTGGTGCGGCGAATAGCGTTCAGACCGCCGATGCGATTCGGCGGTCAAAGCTCAAGTAGCCACCAGCGCGATGCCGTTCTTGCGGAACGACTGCAGCACCGCATCGTAGATGTCGGAGACGACGTTGTGCTGGCCGTTCTCGGGGTCGTTGATCCAGAAGTGGCCGTCGAGCTGGATGCCCTTGTCGTTGACGCCGGTGACGTACATATGCGGCGGCGGTTGCTGCAGGACGCGGTCCTGCGCCTTCATCGCCTCCAGGAACAGCGCGCGTGCGGCATGGGTGTCGGTGTCGCCTCTCACCAGCACGCCGCAGACCAGGCGCAGATTGCGGTCGGACCAGGACTGGTTGACGATCACGTTGCTGGTCAGGCTGTCGTTGGGCACGATCGCCTCGACCCCGTCGCGAGTGCGGATCATGGTGTAGCGCACGGTCATGCGGGTGACGCGGCCGATGATGTTGTTGGTGGCGATGTTGTCGCCGACCCGCACCGACTGCTCGAACAGCACGATCAGGCCGCTGATGTAACTGGCCGCGAGCCGTTGCAGGCCCAGCCCGAGGCCGATGCCGAGGGCGCCGCTGAACGCGGCCAGGGCGGTGAGGTTGATGCCGCTGATCGAGAAGATCAGCGCCAGTGCGGCGATCCACATCAGCACGCTGAAGATGCGCGACAGGGCGAGGACGAAATTCGGCTGCAGGGTGCGGTTGCGCCGCAGCAGGTTGCCGATGGCCTTGTCGCCCCACAGCGCGACGATCACGATCACCACGCCGGCGGTGAGGCCGTCGAGGATGTGGCGGGTGGTCAGGCTGAAGCCGAGGACGCTCCATTGCGTCGAGAAGAACTGGCCGATCAACGGGTTGCGCGTGCCGAAGATCTGCAGCACCACATAGATCCACAGCAGCACCGTGACCACGCGCAGCATGAAGCGCAGGGTCGCGGTCGGGCGGAACAGCAGTTCGACGATCGCGCCGAGCAGGCGAATGAGGCACAGCAGCGCGATCAAGGTGCCGCCGAGATCGATCAGTGGGTTGTCGAACAGGTCGCCGAACAGGCCGAACAGCGACAGCAAGGTCAGCGACAGCACCGGCGTGGCGAGGTAGTCGAGCAGGGTCAGCCAGGCGAAGCGATGTTTGAGCCGCGGCCGGATACGGCGGACGATCAGCGCCGACGCGAGCACGCTGCCCACCACCACGAACAGGGTCGCGAGCAGGTCGGTGGGATTGGAGACGACCGTCAACGCATCGGAGACGATCTTGGTCAGCTCCGGATCGGTTTCCAGCGACGGCGGAGCGGGGGTGGTCGGGGCTGCGGTCATGGGCGGGGTGCGCGGCTCAGTCCTTGGGTTCCTTGAGCTTCGGGTCGCGGCGGCACTGCGCGAGCGGCTTGCTCTGCGCCGAGGCGATCCGCAGCACCGTCATGGTCTTGCGGTCCACCTTGACCTTCATGCAGGCGCAACCATGGCCGTAGCTGCTGCCGTTGGTGACGACCCAATCCTTGTCGGCGAACTCGGGCCAGTCGCCGTCGGCCTGGTGGCCGCCTTGCAGCGCCACCGTCCAACTGCCATCGCGATCGTCGAGCCAGGCATTGGCCGGGGTCGGGTTGATGAACCAGCCGCAGCGGTTCTGCAGGGCCGTGCGCGACGATGCCTTGGTCCCGGCGGCCGCGGCGAGCGCGGGCAGCAAGGCGACGGCGACGAGCAGACAGGCCAACGCCGCGGCAGGGCCCGGCGTGCTGCGGCGATCGGATGGCGAGGTCGTGGGCATCGTGGCGCTCCTTGATTCCGATGGTAACGAGGCGGCGCGGCGCTTGTGAGCGCCGCCGCAGCGGTGCGGACGGGACTGCGCCCGCTGCGATTGTCCGGCCTCAGGGCGTGACGTCGGCGGGAAAGGCGCGGCTGAATTCGAGCAGGCGCGCCTGCGGATGCGCGCCCAGCCAGTCGTCGAGCACGCCGCGCAGCCAGGCTTCGTCGGTCGCGGCGATGCCGAGCTGGAAGTGGGTGTGCGGGATGGGCTTGGCGCTGTCGCCGTGGTCGTGGTCGCTCTCGGCACAGGCCTTGCACAGATACCGCACGCTGTGGGTCCAGTCCTCGACCTGGCCCTTGCTTTCGCCCTGGCCCTCGCGCACCCGCTCGACCAGCGCCGCCAAGGTTTCCGGCGCCGGGGTTTCGATCAACGCCTCGTAGGTGGCGTAAGCCGAGGCCTGCCACAGCCCGAGGGCGTTGAACACCGGGTATTCGCGCCCTTCGACCTTGCGCGTGCCCTGCACGGCGCCGTCGTGCAGGACGATGTCGCCGTAGCGATGGCCGCTGCCCGGCAGCGGCACGTTGAGGATGCGCGCGCGTGCCGGGTCGATGCGTTCGGCCCAGACCGCCTCGCCGCTATCGTCCAGATCGATCCGCAGCACCATCGCGCCCAGTCCGGCTTCGATCGGGCCCTCGCCCTCGGGCAGGCCCACGCCGTACTTGCGCCAGGCCTCGCGGGCGCAGCTCCAATCGCTCAGCGCGGTCGCGGCGATGCCCAGGTTCCAGCAAGCGCCGGCATGGTCGCCCTGGCGTTCCAGCGCGGCGCGATTGGCCTGCAGGGATTCGGCCCACTCGCCGCGGTACTTGTGCACCAGGCCGAGGTTGAACCACGGTGCGGCCCAGCTCGGATCGGCCTGGGCCGCGCGTCGGTACCAGTGGAGCTCGCGCTCGCCGCCGCGATGGACGAGCCGTTGCGCGTTGCGGTTGAGGATCTCGGAGCGCTCGCGGTCGCTGCGGTGTTTGGGCATGTTCGCGGTTCGGGACGATGGACCGCGAACGTTAGCAGCCCGGGCCCCGCTCAGTCCTCTTCGTGCTTGGGTTTGTAGGCCTCCATGAGTTTTTGCTGGACGCTGCCGGGCACCGGCTCGTAATGGCTGAAGTCGAGCGAGTAGCGGCCGCGTCCGGCGGTCACCGACTTGAGCTCGGCGGCGTAGCCTTCCAGTTCCGACAAGGGCACCTGCGCGCGCACGACGATCTCGCCGCCGCGAACGCTGTCGGTGCCGTTGATGCGCGCGCGTTTGCTGGCCAGGCCGCCGCTGATGTCGCCCATGTGCTGCTCGGGTGCGTTGACCTCCAGATCGACGATCGGTTCCAGCACCTGCGGACGGGCCTTGGTGATCGCATCGAGGAAGGCTTTCTTGCCGGCGGCGACGAAGGCCACTTCCTTGCTGTCGACGGTGTGGTACTTGCCGTCGTAGACGATCACCCGCACGTCCTGGATCGGGTAGCCGGCCAACGCGCCGTCGTGCAGCACCTGACGCACGCCTTTCTCGACCGCCGGCAGGAACTGGCCGGGGATGGTGCCGCCCTTGACCTCGTCGACGAACTCGAAGCCGCCGCCGCGCGGCAGCGGTTCCACGCGCAGGAACACCTCGCCGAACTGGCCGGCGCCGCCGGTCTGTTTCTTGTGACGGTGGTGGCCCTCGGCCTTGCCGCTGACGGTTTCGCGATAGGCGATGCGCGGCGGTCGCGCCGTCACCTCGACCCCGTATTTGTCCTTGAGCCGGTCGATGTTGATGCGCAGGTGCAGGTCGGACAGGCCGCGGATCACGGTCTCGTTGGTCTCGGCCTCGTGCTCGACCTGGAAGCAGGGGTCTTCTTCGGACAGCTTGTGCAGGGCGGTGGCGAGTTTCTGCTCCTGGCCCTTGCTCGCCGCCTCCACCGCGAGGCCGAACATCGGCCGCGGGAAATTCAGCGGCGCGAGGTGGATCTGGTCTTCGTCGTGGCTGTCGTGCAGGACCGCATCGAAATGCAGGTCGTCGACCTTGGCCACGCCGGCGATGTCGCCGGGGATCGCCTGGTCGACTTCGACGTGCTCCTTGCCCTTGAGCTTGAACAGGTGGCCGACCTTGAACGGTTTCTTGCCGTCGTCGACGAACAACTGGGTGTCCTTGCGCACCGTGCCCTGGTAGACGCGGAACACGCCGAGCTTGCCGACGAAGGGGTCGTTGACGATCTTGAACACGTCGGCGATTACGTGCGCGTCCGGGTCGGGCGCGGCGACGATGGGCTGGGCGTCTTCGCCGACGCCTTTGACGAACGGCGGCGGATTGGCTTCGCCGGGGTGCGGGAACAGGCGTTCGGCGACGTCGAGCAGTTCCTTGATGCCGACGCCGCTGCGCGCCGAGCAGAACAGCACCGGCACCAGATGCCCTTCGCGCAGGCATTGCTCGAAGGCGTCGTGCAACTCGTCGCCCGACAGGCCGCCTTCGCCGAGGTCGAGGTAGTGCTCCATCACCGTTTCGTTGACCTCGACCACCTGGTCGATGATCTTCTGGTGCCAGTCGGCGACCGCGCCGAGGTCGCTGCCGCCGCCGTCGTTGCCGGGTGTGGCGAAACAATCGACGACCGCCTTGCCGCCGTCGGCGGGCAGATTGAGCGGCAGGCATTCGGGGCCGAAGCTTTCGCGGATCGCTTCCAGCACGCCGGCCGGGTCGGCGCCCTCGTGGTCGATCTTGTTGACCACCAGCACGCGGCAGAGCCGGCGCGCTTTGGCGTGCTCCATCATCCGGCGGGTGCCGTATTCGACGCCGCTGTCGGCATCGACCACCACCACGACGGTCTCGACCGCGGCCAGCGCCGACAGCGTCGGGCCGCGGAAATCCGGATAGCCGGGGGTGTCGATCAGGTTGACGTGGATGCCGGCGTGATCGGTGCTGGCGATGGCGGCGTCGAGCGAGTGGCCGCGTTGTTTCTCGATGGGGTCGAAATCCGAAACCGTGGTGCCGCGTTCGATGCTGCCTGCCGTCTGGACTGCGCCGCCGGCCTGCAGCAGGGCTTCGAAGAGCGTGGTTTTGCCGGCGCCGGGGTGGCCTGCCAAGGCCACGTTGCGAATGGATGCTGTGCTGTAGGACATGAGCGGACTTCTCCCTGAGGCTAGGGTGGGAAGGCCGTCATGGCTGTCCGCGCTGCGCGCCCGAGCGTGGCGCTCGGCGGGCGGTCATGGCGGGTTACTGCCGGCGGGGGCCGGAACCACAGACTCCCGCAGGCGCGAGGGTGGGTCAAGCCCGACGCGGCGAAGCGTGCGTGGCTTGGCGTTTGCGCGTGCTGCGGCGCCGCATGCGAGGAGCGGCAAGCCAGGAGCGAGTAACGAGCAGCGAGTAACGAGTGGAGCGAAGCCTCCCGCCTCGTTACTCACTACTCGTTCGTCTTCACTGTTTCCTAGCTCCCCCCGGTTACCCTGGCCGCCCCTCATCGTTGGAGAACGGCACCATGGGTATCTCGCGCCACGCCACCGCTCACTGGGAAGGCGATCTGAAAAGCGGCCAGGGCCGCCTGAGCACGCCGCAGAGCGGTGTGCTCGACGGCACCCGCTACGCTTTCAACAGCCGCTTCGGCGACGAGAAAGGCACCAACCCCGAAGAGCTGATCGCCGCCGCCCACGCCGGCTGCTTCACCATGGCGCTGTCGGCCAAGTTGACCGAAGCCGGGCATCCGCCGGCCAAGCTCGACACCCGCGCCGAAGTCGACCTGTCGATGGAAGGCGGGCCGACCCTGTCGCAGATCCGCCTCAAGCTCACCGCCGAAGTGCCCGGCATCGACGCCGCCAAGTTCCAGGCCATCGCCGAGGACGCCAAGGCCAACTGCCCGGTGTCGAAGGCCCTCAGCGCGGTGCCGATGAGCCTGGAAGCCAAGTTGGTCTGAGCCGGGCCGGGCGGCCGTTCCCGCATCGAGCGGGAGCGGCGCTGGGCCTGCCTCGCCCGGCAGGCGCCGAGTCCGGCGTCGCGCCGCTTCGGCGAGGCCGCCAGTAACCTGTCTTTGCACCGACCCTTCTCCCGCGTCGCGGACGAGGGCGGTCGGTCTTGGTCGAACCCGATGCCCGATCCCATGACGCCGCGCGCCTGTATCCGCCATGCCTTGCTGATCCATGGCGCCGGGGCCGGCGCCTGGGAGTGGAACCTGTGGCAGGACGTGCTGCGCTCGCGCGGCCTCGGCACGGTCGCGCCGGATCTGCGGCCGGCGCCCGAGGGCCTGGCCGCGACCACGCTCGACCACTACCGGCGCCAGGTCCGTGCCGAACTGGAGGCCTTGCCGCGGCCGCGCGCGGTGATCGGCGCCAGCCTCGGCGGCCTGCTGGCCTGGTTGTGCGCGGACTTGGCCGACGCGGTGGTGCTGATCAACCCCCTGCCGCCGGCGCCGTGGGCGGCGCGATTGCCGGCGCGCGACTGGCCCGATGTGGTGCCTTGGCGGCGCGATGCGCGTCTGGCCTCGACCCGGCGCGCCATGGTCGATGCCGACGAAGCTGCCGTGCTGTACGCGTTCCGGCGCTGGCGCGACGAGTCCGGCGCGGTGCTGCGCGAGGCGCATGCCGGTGTCGAAGTGCCAGCCGTTGAGATGCCGGCTGTAGAGATGCCCGCCGTGGAGGTGCCGGTGCTGTGCATCGCCTCGCAGCGCGACGACGACGTCGCGCCGGAATTGTCGGCGCAGTTCGCAGCGGCGATCGGCGCGACTTTGTTACCGTGGTCGTCGCCGAGCCACGTCGGCCCTTTGTTGGGGCGCGACGCCGCCCGGCTGGCCGCGCAGGCGGCCGACTGGCTGTCGGCGAGGTAAACGACACAGGCCGTACCGCCACGCCCCCGGCTGCATTCAGCCCGGGTTGACCGCTGCGGCCCGACGATCCATCCCGCGCCATGTCGGCGCCTGGAGCTCATGATGAACCGCTTGCTAGTCACCGCCCTGGGCCTGGGTCTGGCCGCCACCACCGGCGTCGCGTCGGCCCAGTCGTATGGCCAGCCGTACGGCTCGTCCTATGGCTCATCGCAGCAGGTCGGCGACTACAACAGCAGTCAGGTCGACTACGCGCGGGTGATCCGTGTCGATCCGGTGTTCGACAACTACAGCTCGCAGCCGGTCAACCAGGGCCAGCGCTGCTACGAGCGCCCGACCTACGTCCAGGGCGACTCGTACTACGGCAACGAGTACGAGCCGCGCCGCGACGATAGTTACTACGACCAGTACGGAAACCAGCGCCGCGCGGTCGGCACCGAAGGCGGCCGTACCGCCGCGACCGTGGTCGGCGGCATCGTCGGCGCGGTGCTCGGCAGCAAGGTCGGCGGCGGCAGCGCGCGCTACGCGACCTCGGCGCTGGGTTCGATGGTCGGCGGCATGGCCGGCCGCAGCATCTACGAGCAGAGCAAGCGCAGCCAGGAGCCGCGTACGGGCACGGTGCGGGTCTGCGACCCGGTGCCGGCCGGCGGCGGCAACTACTACTCGGGCGGCGAGCGTTCGGTCAGCGCCTACGACGTGACCTACGAATACGCCGGCAAGACCTATCGCACCCGCACCAACCACAACCCCGGCGACCGCATCCGCGTGCGCGTGGACGTGCGTCCCGACTGAGTCGGCTTCGGCGCGGCGGAAGGAACGGTGTGCCGCGACCGCGACTGGAACGCCGGAACCGAAAGGTTCCGGCGTTTTCGTTTGTGCGGCGCCGATTGCGTACGCCTGCGAACCGCAAGCCCGCGGCGGAACTCGCGACGCGGTATCGCGACCGCAGTGCATCGAATGTGCGACAGTCGGCAGCAACCGCCATCGCTCATCGTCGGATGAGCCGCGGTCGGTCGATGCCGCACCGACGACGGCCGCAACGACAGACGCGCGCGAAAACTCAAGGAGATCGCCATGCAGGACAGCGTGTTGCTCAAGATCGGTCTGCCGATCGCGATCGCCATCATCATGTGCGGCATCGGCCTGACCCTGCGCGGCGAAGATTTCCAGCGCATCGGGCGCAATCCGCGCCCGGTCGCGGTCGGCCTGGTCGGCCATTACCTGTTGCTGCCTTTGCTGGGCTTCGCCGTCGCCTGGCTGTTCCCGCATTCGCTCGAATTCGCGGTCGGCTTCGTGCTGGTCGCCGCCTGCCCGAGCGGCAGCAGCTCCAACGCGTTGACCTATCTGGCCCGCGGCAATGTCGCGCTGGCGGTCACGCTGACCGTGATCAGCGCGCTGGTGACCTTCCTCAGCGTGCCGCTGTTGGTGAACCTGGCTCTGCAGTGGTTCGGCGGCGAGACCCGCGAGATCCGCCTGCCGGTCGGCCAGACCGTGATGCACCTGGCGGCCTTGGTGTTGGTGCCGGTGTTGCTCGGCATGGCCTTGCGCCGCTACGCGAGCGGTTTCGCCCTGCGCGTCGAACCCTGGGTCAGCCGCTTCGCCTTGCTGCTGTTGCTGCTGTTGATCGTCGCCATCAGCGTGACCCAGAGCGAACTGTTGCTGCGCACCTTGCCGGAACTCGGCCCGGCCGCGCTGGCGATGTGTTCGGCGGCGATCGGCGGCGGTTTCCTGTTGGCGCGGCTGACCGGCCTGGCCTTGCGCGATGCGATCACGGTCGGCATGGAAGTCGGGGTGCAGAACAGCACCCTGGCGATCGTGATCGCGCTGACCCTGCTGCAATCGCCGCAGATCGCCGTACCGGCGGCGATCTACGGCTTGCTGATGTACCTGCCGGCTTTCATCGCGGTCGCGCTGGGCCGCCGTGCGGTGGCGCGTCGCGAAAAAGCCGAAGCCGCCGGCGCGGCTTGAGCGTGGCTGCCGGGCTGGCGGCCACGGCCGAAGCCCGGCACGCGCGCCGCGCTCAGCGCCAGTCGATCTGGCCGCGTACCACGTTGCTGACCCGGCCGCCCGACCAGACTTCGCCGTCGCCGTCGACACGCAATTGCAGGCGCGCATCGAAGCCGACTTCGCGGCCCTGGCTGACGGTGTAACGGCCGTCGCGGCCGGGCAGGGCGCCGTTGTGATTGAGCCAGGCGGCGAGGGTGGCGTTGGCCGCGCCCGAGGCGGCGTCCTCGAACTGCGCCGGCGCACCGACGAAGGCGCGCACCACCAGGTCGTAATCCCGGCCGGCGTCGGCGCGCGCGAATGCGCACAGGCCCATGCTTTCGGTGCTTTCGGCCAGGCGGCCGATCGCGGCCCAGTCCGGGGTCGCCGCGCGCAGGGCGCTCTCGTCGCGCAGTTCGGCCAGCCACCAGCGCCGGCCGCCGTCCACCAAGGCCGGCGGCAGGACGCCGAGCGGCAGCTCGCGCAGGGTCTCGGCCAGGCGCGGGTCGCCGGCCGCAGCGGTTTCCAGCACCCGCGCGCGCGGCGTGCGCACGGCGATGGTGCGGGCGTCGCCTTCGCCGTCGACCGACAGCGGCAACAGGCCGACCACGCCTTCCTGGACCAGATGGCCGTCGACCGGCTCGGCCAGGCCGGCCTCGAGCACGACGCAGGCGGTGCCGACGCTCGGGTGGCCGGCGAACGGCACCTCGCGGCGCGGGCTGAACATGCGGATGCGGTAGCTGGCGCCGGGCTGGGTCGGCGGGAACACGAAGGTGGTTTCGGGCAGGCGCGTCCAGCGGGCGATGGCCTGCATGGCGTCGTCGTCCAGGCCCTCGGCGTCGAGGACCACGGCCAGCGGATTGCCGGCGCCGGGCCGGTCGGCGAACACGTCCAGTTGCAGATAGCGGCGTTGCGTCATTTCGGGTGGGGTTCCGAAGAGTCCGTGCAGGTGGCGGTACACAGGCGGTGAGGGCGGCAGGGCCCGGAGTGCGGCGTCGGGAGCACGCTCGTGAGCCGGCAGGTTTCGACTAGAATCGTCGCTTCGTGCCCGGGCTCCCGGGCGAGCGCGTGATTCTAGGCGCGACGAGCCCGCAAGTGTGGAATCCCGCGCCGGCCGGACAGGTCGGTTGCGGATGGGTTTAGCTGCCCCGGCAATGTGCCGGGCCTTACGACAATGGAACGACAACCGAGGAATACGTGGTGGCGCAAGCGACAGGCTGGGTGGTGCTCAAGTTCGGTGGTACTTCGGTATCCCGCCGCAACCGTTGGGACACGATCGGGCGCTTGGCCTCGAAACGTATGCGCGAAGAGGGCCGCCGCGTCCTCGTCGTGGTCTCGGCGCTGTCGGGCGTGACCAACGAATTGCAGGCGATCGCGTATGCGCCGGCCGGCCAGGACGAGGGCTTCGCGGCGCGTTTCGCGACCCTGGTCGAGCGCCATCGCGCGTTCTGCGGCGAGCTCGATCTCGATCCCGACGCGGTGCTCGGCGAGCGCCTGGCGAAATTGATTGCATTGGAAACCGATCCGCGCGCGGCGAGCCGTGCGCTGGATTGGCAGGCCGAGGTGTTGGGGCAGGGCGAGTTGCTGTCCTCGACCATCGGCGACGCTTATCTGCGTTCGCAGGGCCACGACTTCGGCTGGTGCGATGCGCGCGACTGGCTCGATGCGGTGTCGCTGCCGAACGCCAGCGACTGGGCGCAACGGCTGTCGGTGAATTGCCGCCACCTGGGCGATACCGGTTTCCGCGAGCGCTTCGACGCGCAGCCGACCGCGATGTTGATCACCCAGGGCTTCATCGCCCGTCACGGCGACGGCGGCACCGCCATCCTCGGCCGCGGCGGCTCGGATACTTCGGCGGCGTACTTCGGCGCCTTGTTGAAAGCGCAGCGGGTCGAAATCTGGACCGACGTGCCGGGCATGTTCAGCGCCAATCCGCGCGAAGTGCCGGATGCGCGTCTGCTCGCGCGCCTGGACTACGCCGAAGCGCAGGAAATCGCCACCACCGGCGCCAAGGTGCTGCACCCGCGTTCGATCGCGCCGTGCCGCGACGCCGGCGTGCCGATGGCGATCCTCGACACCGAACGTTTCGACCTGCCGGGCACGCGCATCGACGCCAGCGCGGTCACCGTGCCCGGGGTCAAGGCGATCAGCCGCCGCAACGGCATCGTGCTGGTGTCGATGGAAAGCATCGGCATGTGGCAACAGGTCGGCTTCCTGGCCGACGTGTTCGAGCGCTTCAAGCGTCATGGCCTGTCGATCGACTTGATCGGCTCGTCGGAAACCAACGTCACCGTCTCGCTCGACCCGAGCGAGAACCTGGTCAACAGCAACGTCCTGGAAGCGCTGTCGGCCGACCTGGCCGAGGTCTGCCGGGTCAAGGTGATCGCGCCGTGCGCGGCGATCACCCTGGTCGGGCGCGGTATGCGCTCGCTGCTGCATCGTTTGTCCGACATCTGGGCGGCGTTCGGGCGCGAACGTGTGCATTTGATCTCGCAGTCGTCGAACGACCTCAACCTGACCTTCGTCATCGACGAGGCCGATGCCGACGGTCTGCTGCCGCATCTGCACCATGAACTGATCCGCAGCGGAGCGATGCCGGTGCGCGACGACAGCGTGTTCGGGCCGAGCTGGCGCGAGATTGCGCACGGCAAGCCGCAGCGCGCGCCGGCCTGGTGGCAGGGCAAGCGCGAGCGCCTGCTGGCCATGGCCGAGGCCGGCACGCCGCGCTACGTCTACGACCTGGCGACGGTGCGCGAGCGCGCCCGTTCGCTGATCGGTACCGAAGCGGTCGACCGCTGTTTCTATGCGATGAAGGCCAACTCGCATCAGGCGATCCTCAAGACCATCGTCGGCGAAGGCTTCGGCCTGGAATGCGTGTCGCTGGCCGAGATCGAACGCGTGTTCGCCGCGGTGCCGCACATGGCGCCCGAGCGGGTGCTGTTCACCCCGAGCTTCGCCCCGCGCCACGAATACGAAGCGGCGCTGCAGCGCGGGGTCATCGTCACCCTCGACAACATCGAAGCGTTGAAGCGGTGGCCCGAGGTGTTCCGCGGCCGCACTCTGTGGCTGCGCCTGGACCTCGGCCACGGCGAAGGCCACCACGAGAAGGTGCGCACCGGCGGCGTCGCCGCCAAGTTCGGCCTGCCGTTGTCGCGCTTCGACGCTTTCGTCGAAGAAGCGCGCAAGCTCGGCGTGCGCATCAGCGGTCTGCATGCGCACCTCGGCAGCGGCATCGACGACCCGCAGCACTGGCGCGGCGTCTACGCCAGCCTCGCTGGCCTGGCCGACAGCGTCGGCACCATCGAGACCATCGACATCGGCGGCGGCCTGCCGATCGCCTACACCCCGGAAGCGCCGCAGTTCGACCTGGCGCAATGGCGCGCCGGCCTGGAAGAGATCAAGGCCGCGTATCCGCGTTACGGCCTGATCATCGAACCGGGCCGTTACCTGGTCGCCGAATGCGGCGTGCTGCTGCTCAGCGTGACCCAGGTGATCGAGAAGGACGGCGTGCTGCGCATCGGCTGCGATGCCGGCATGAACGCGCTGATGCGTCCGGCCATGTACGAGGCCTACCACGGCATCCACAACCTCAGCCGTTTCGAGGATGCGCAGACCGCGACCTTCGACGTGGTCGGCCCGGTTTGCGAAAGCAGCGACGTGCTCGGCCGCGCGCGCCTGCTGCCGGCGGCGACCGCCGAGGGCGACACGATCCTGGTCGCCGATGCCGGCGCCTACGGCATGGCCATGGCCAATACCTACAACCTGCGCGCGCTGCCGCTCGAGGAGGTGATCGAGTGATCGTCTCCTCCTCGCTGCGCCTTCGCGCGTCCACACTCAAACCCCTGTTCGGATATCTCCCGGCGCCGTCGCAGGCCCGGCGTGTTTTCCGGTTTATCGCTGCAACCGCGCCCGCCGGAGCCGCCGCATGATCCCGACCCAGAGTTCCTTCAAAGCCGACGTGTTCCGCTTCGTGCGTTGCCGGCTCGATGCCGCCACCGGCGTCGCCGAACTCGTCTACGCCTTCGACGACGGTCCGGAATTGATCGAGACCATCACCGTGCCGGGCGCGCCGTTCGCCCTGGCCGGTGCGCGTCAGGTCGCGGTCGAGCGCGCCTTGCGCCTGCTGCACCTGATCGCCGGCGTCAGCTATTACAAGGCGGCGGTGCCCGAGACCATCCGCATCGATTCCTATGCGATCGATGCCGGGACCGCGGCGCTGCTGGAGCTGATCTACGTCAACGGGCTGGGCGAGTTCGCTTATCGCAACGGGCTGAACCTGCACGGCAAGATCCGTTTCCCGGTCGACGCCGCGCCGGCCGACGCCAAGGCGGGTCCGCTTGGGTTGAAGCCGCACGCCCTGGTCGCGATCGGCGGCGGCAAGGATTCGCTGGTCAGCATCGAGGCGCTGCGCACGCTCGGAGTCGAGCAGACCGTGACCTGGATCGGCGGCTCGCAGCTGATCGCCGCCTGCGCCCAGCGTACCGACCTGCCGACCCTCAACCTCGGCCGCGCGCTCGCACCGCAGTTGTTCGAGCTCAACCGCCAGGGCGCCTACAACGGCCACATCCCGGTGACGGTGGTGAACTCGGCGATCATGGTGCTGGCGGCGCTGCTGCACGGCGTCGACCAGGTGGTGTTCTCCAACGAGCGCTCGGCCAGCTACGGCAGCCTGATCGAAGGCACCGGCGAGGTGAACCACCAGTGGTCGAAGGGCTGGGCCTGCGAGCAGGCGTTCGGCGACTACGTGCAGAACCAGGTCGCCGCCGATCTGCATTACTACTCGTTGCTGCGCCCGCTCAGCGAGCTCGCGGTGGCGCGCCAGTTCGCCCGCACCGATCGTTACGACACCCACTTCAGCAGCTGCAACCGCAACTTCCACATCCTCGGCGAGCGTCCGGCCAGCCGCTGGTGCGGGGTCTGCCCGAAATGCCATTTCGTGTTCCTGGCGCTGGCGCCGTTCATGCCCAAGCCGCGCCTGGTCGGCATCTTCGGCCGCAATCTGCTCGACGACGCGGCCCAGACCGACGGCTTCGACGCGCTGCTGGAATACCGCAATCACAAGCCGTTCGAGTGCGTCGGCGAAGGCCGCGAATCGCGCGCGGCGATGGCGGCGCTGGCCGAGCGTCCGGAATGGCGCGAAGACACCCTGGTCGAACGCTTCGCGCGCGAGATCCGTCCGCAACTTGGCGGCGACGATCTGCGCATCGAACCGCTGCTGGTGCTGGACGACGAACAGCGTCTGCCGCCGGCCCTGTGGGAGCGGCTGCGTGCTTATTTCGCAGCTTGACGGGCAGCGCGTCGCGCTGTGGGGCTGGGGCCGCGAAGGCCGTGCGGCCTATCAGGCGATCCGTTCGCGCCTGCCCGAGCTGGCGCTGACCCTGTTTTGTTCGGCCGATGAAGCCGCCGACGCGCGCGGCTTGAACGACGCGCGCCTGGCGGTCGAAACCGCCGCCACCGCCGACCGTCTGAGTGCGTTCGACTGGGTGATCAAGTCGCCCGGCATCAGCCCGTATCGCGCCGAGGCCTTGGCCGCGGCCGAGCAGGGCACCCGTTTCATAGGCGGCACCGCGCTGTGGTTCGGCGAGCATGCCGATGCGCGCACTGCCTGCGTGACAGGCACCAAGGGCAAGAGCACCACCACCTCGCTGCTCGCGCACCTGCTGCGCGCCGGCGGCCACCGCACCGCGCTGGCCGGCAACATCGGCCTGCCCTTGCTGGAAGTGCTGGACCCGCCGCAGCCGCCGGAATTCTGGGCGATCGAACTGTCGAGCTATCAGACCGGCGACGTCGCCGCGGGCGGCGCCCGCCCCGAGGTCGCGATCGCTCTCAATATCTACCCCGAACATCTCGACTGGCACGGCTCGCAGGCGCGCTACGTGGAAGACAAGCTGCGCCTGCTGACCGCGGGCAAGCCGAAGATCGCGGTGTTGAACGCCAACGACGCAGTGCTTGCCGGGCTCGACCTGCCCGACAGCGAGGTCCGCTGGTTCGGCCGCGAAGACGGCTGGCACCTGCGCGGCGATGTCCTCTGGCGCGGCGAGCGCGAGGTGCTGGACACCTCGGCCCTGCCATTGCCAGGCCGCCACAACCGCAGCAACCTGTGCGCGGTGCTGACCGCGATCGAAGCCCTCGGCGTCGACGCGGCGCCGCTGGCGGCGCACGCGGCGAGCTTCCGTCCGCTGCCGCACCGCCTGCAGCAGCTCGGCGAACGCGAGGGCCTGGTTTACGTCAACGACTCGATCAGCACCACGCCGCACGCCAGCCTCGCCGCGCTCGACTGCTTCGCCGGGCGCCGCATCGCGATCCTGCTCGGCGGCCACGACCGCGGCATCGACTGGCAAGTGTTCGCCGATGCGATGCGCCGGCAGGCGCCGGTCGCGATCGTGACCATGGGCGAGAACGGCCCGCGCATCCACGAACTGCTGGCTTCGATCGCAGCGCAGTCCGACTTCCGCCTGTCCGCGGCCAAGGACCTCGCTGAGGCCATGGCCCAAGCCCGGGCCGCGCTGCGCGGGGGCGGCGGCGAGGGCGGGGTGGTGCTGCTGTCGCCGGGCGCGCCGAGCTACGGCCCCTATCGCGATTACGTCGCGCGCGGCCGTCATTTCGCCGAGCTGGCGGGCTTCGACCCGGACTCGATCAGCACCATCGCCGGGCTCGGCATAGCCTGATCCTGCGGCTTCGCGTCCGCCGCCGCGGCGCGACCGGATTCACGCGCACGCAGCCGGCGGACGCGCTAAGGTGCGCGCATTCCCACGCCACCCGGAGTCCGATCATGCGCCGTCTTGCCGCCGCGATGTCTCTCGTACTGTGCGCTTCGCCCGCGTTCGCGGCGATGCAGACCAAACCCGTGGAGTGGAAAGTCGGCAACGACAGCTACAGCGGCGTGCTGGTCTACGACGACGTCAACAAGATCAAACGCCCGGGCCTGGTGATGGTGCCGAACTGGATGGGCGTCACCGACGACGCCATCAAACAGGCCAAGAGCATCGCCGGCGACGATTACGTCGTGCTGGTCGCCGACGTCTACGGCAAGAGCGTGCGCCCCAAGGACAAGACCGAGGCCAAGGCTGCGGTCGGCAAGGCCTATGCCGACGGCGGCACCAGCTTGCGCAAGCGCGTCGGCGAAGCGGTCGCGGCGCTCAAGGCGCAGGACAAGACCGCACCGCTGGACGCCTCGAAGATCGGCGCCCTGGGTTTTTGCTTCGGCGGCTCGGCAGCGCTGGAAGTGGCGCGCACGGGTGCCAACCTCGCCGGCGTGGTGAGCTTCCACGGCGGCCTCAAATCGCATTTGCCGAGCAACGGCGTCAAGGTCAACACCCCGCTGCTGGTGCTCAACGGCGCCGCCGACAAATCGGTGCCGCAAGAAGACATCGTCGCCTTCGAGAAGGAAATGAACGAAGCCGGCGCCGATTGGCAGTTCGTCAACTACAGCGGCGCAGTGCATTGCTTCTCGCAGATCGAGGATGCCGACAATCCGGTGGGCGACAACTGCCGTTACGACGAACGCGCCGCCAAGCGCTCGTTCGCGGCGATGCGGGCGTTTTTTGCTGAGCGGTTCGGCGCGAAGTGACGTCGGCGGTTTCGTGTCCCGATGGCCGCCTTTTCGGCTGTCGTAATCGGCCGCCGCTCCGCCTTTAAAGGGTAGGAGCGACGTCCTACTGGATTTCCTTCGGTCACAAGTCGCGACCGCGTCCTGTCGTGGCGCCGGCGTCTCCGGCCGTAAGACAGCGTAGCAACATCAAGAGCAAAGCTTCCGCCCGCTAAAGCGGCCGGGTTACTTTCTTTTGCTAAGCCCAAAAGAAAGGTAACCAAAGAAAAGGGCTCTCCTTGCAAGGGCACAGGCCACGAGTGCGATGCCGGCGCCGGGATTTTTCGATAGGACATCCATGTCCTATCGAAAAACGGCGCACGTCCTGTGCGCCGCCCTCCGGGTCTCCAAATGTCCCCGCGACTTCGGTACTGCGCCAAGCTCATATGGCAACGGCAACGGCAACGGCAACGGCAATGGCTGCCGTGCTCTTAGGGTAGGAGCGGCGCGAGCCGCGACCGCAAATCTACGGCCACCGGCGCGGGGCGATTGTTGTTGCGTGGTCGCGGCTTGTGACCGAAGGAAATCCAGTAGGACGCCGCTCCTACCCTTTGATGCGCCATGGCTGTAGGGTTGCTGTTGCTGTTGCTGTGCGTAATCTCAAACTCGCGAAGGCCATCGAAGACCCGGAGGGCGGCCCGCATGGATGCGGGCCGTTTTTCATCGGGATAGGGATGTCCCGTATGAAAAATCCCTGCGTTGGCATCGCTCGTGCGGGCCTGTGATTCAAAGAAAAGCAACTTCTTTGGTTACCTTTCTTTTGTTGCTTATGACAAAAGAAAGTAACCCGCCGCTTTAGTGGCGGAAGCTTTTGGCGTTTGATCTTGATGTTGCTTGAGCGACACGCAGCGAGACCGTTGCAGCGCGGTCGCGGCTTGCGCCGCTCCTACCCTGCGCCAGCACGCTGCTTCGATGGGTAGCATCGGCGTTGTGGCTTCTGCGCGTCTCGTGGTCGCGGCTTGCGCCGCTCCTACCCCCGCGTAAGTACGCCGCTTCGATGAGCGACGTCGGCGTTGTCGCCTTTGCGCGTCCCGCGGTCGCGGCTCACGCCGCTCCTACAGGGGAAGGGGGCACCTCTCCAATGCAAATACTGCGATAGCGCAACTGCCGCGACTCAGTGATCGCGGCTGACCGCATACCGCGCCAAACCGCGCAGGGCGACGGTGTAGTCGTTCTCTTCCAGCGCGTCCAATGCCGCTTCGGCCGCGGCGGCGTAATCGCAGGCACGCTTACGGCTGTAGTCGAGGCCGCCGGTGGCGTGGATCGCCGCCAGCACTTCCGGCATGGCTTCGGTGTCGCCGTGTTCGACCGCGGCACGCAGGCGTGCGCGGGTGGTGTCGTCGCTGTGGGCGATCGCATGGATCAAAGGCAGGGTGGCCTTGCCTTCGGCGAGGTCGTCGCCGAGGTTCTTGCCCAGGGTCTGGGCATCGGAGGCGTAATCGAGCACGTCGTCGGCGATCTGGAAGGCATAGCCTAGGGCCATGCCGTAGTCGTGCATGCGTTGCTGCACTTCGGCGTCGGCACCGGCCAGCACCGCGCCCAGGCGGGTGGCGGCGGCGAACAACACCGCGGTCTTGCGCTCGATCACGCGCAGGTAGGCGGTTTCGTCGGTATCCGGGTTGCGCACGTGCAGCAGCTGCAGCACTTCGCCTTCGGCGATCTGGTTGGTGGTGTCGGCGAGGATCTTCATCACTTCCAGGCGGTCGAGTTCGACCATCAACTGGAAGCTGCGCGAATACAGGAAATCGCCGACCAGCACGCTGGCGGCGTTGCCCCAGACCGCATTGGCGGTCTTGCGCCCGCGGCGCAGGTCGGACTCGTCGACCACGTCGTCGTGCAGCAGCGTGGCGGTGTGGATGAATTCGACCACCGCGGCGAGCTGGTGCGCGTCCGGGCCGCGATGGTTCAGGGCGCCGGCGGCGAGCAGCAACAGCATCGGCCGCAGGCGCTTGCCGCCTGCGCCGACGATGTATTCGGCGACCTGGTTGATCAGTACCACGTCGGAAGACAGGCGTCGGCGGATCAGCGCATCGACGGCTGCCATGTCGTCACGGGCCAGGGATTGGATGGTCGCCAAATCGGCGACGGACATGGTCGTGGCGCTGGGAGGCATGGGACGGCCGAGTGGTTGGAATCGCGATTATAGAGTGTGAGCGCCGTCGAGCTTAAGCCTGCGTCGCAGGCCGCGAAGTCCCGGAGAAGTTCCCAATGATCTTGGCCGTGGTCCGGCAGGCATTGCCGAATGCCCAGCGGAGCCGGCAGGGGCCTGGATTCGCCGCGATCTTCGCTCGATCCTGCGGCCGGGGCGCGGCGTTCGGATGCGTTCCCAGGCCTGCCTCTCGGTCGCCACGCCATCGGATGCCGCGGCGGGCCTGGCCCGGCGAGACGATTTAAGTGCCTGATAGGGCAGGGATTGGGCGGCGGCCGCCGCAGGGGTCTTGCTGCCGGCCCTCGCCCGAGGCTCCCCACATGCTGGGTGGCGATGCCCGTATGCCCCGCATCCGTTCGCCGCACCTTCGTCGGCCTGGGCGGCCCAGCAGGAGCGCTGTCGTGCCGAACCTCGTTCATCCGATCCGCCGGCTTGGTCGCCGGCCCGCGGGCCGATGGCGCCGGCGCGCCTGCGACAACCGGACTCACCACCGCAGCGGCCGGATCGGGCCGGACGCCCATCGAATGCGCCGGCCGCGACCGCGACAACGACCACGTTGTCGACATTGGCTCCCTGGTCTGGGCCCCGTTCGGCAGGCCATTTCTAGGGTCAGCCCTAATGGAACCGGGCCGGGAGCGCGGACTAGGCTGCGTGCATTCGTGGCGACTCCCTCGAAGGGCCCGCCTATCCCCCGTGTCGGAGAACGATCATGGCCATCGATGGCGTCAAGACCACGCAAGTCCTCGACCGCGACTTCGGTGTGTTCGATACCGCCAGGCAGGGCGACCCGAGCAAGGCCGACGGCAAGATCAGCCAGGAAGACCTGCAGGCGGTCGCCGACAACGTCGACAACAAGTTCACGCCCGAGCAGCAGCAGGCGGCGAAGGACGTGCTCGGCAGCCTGGCCGTGCGCAGCTTTCTCGACGTCGGCGCCGGCAAGGGCGAAGTCGACGGCACCATCGGCCGCGGCGACGTCACCGGCGCGATGGAGTCGATCAAGAACGGCAACTACACCAGCGAATTGCTCGACACCGCGGCTGGCCGCGGGCGCTCGGACGGGTTCGCGAGCAAGGACGACGTCATCGCCGCGCTCAACGACCCGGGCGTACCGCAGCAGGTCAAGGACACGCTGCAACTGGCCCGCACCGGCGACCCCGGCGAGCTCAACGACCTGATCAAGGGCTTGAAGGAAGACGGCTACAAGGCCGGCAGCGAGCTGTACAACTCCGCCGAGTTCAAGGCCCTGTCGCCCGAGGACAAGAAGCTGGCGGCCGAGGTCTTCCGCGATGCCAAGGGCGATGCGGGGACCACCAACGATCTGCTCAAGCAAATCAAGGACCCCTCGTTCCAGGCGCTGACCGCGCCGCAGAAGAGCGCCAAGCTCGAAGAATTCGCCCTGACCCATTCGGCCGAATTCAAGGCCTTGCCGGCCGCCGACCAGAAGAACATCACCGACGCACTGGCCGGCCGCAAGTCCACCGACACGGCCTTGCCGAAGGCCTTGCACGACCTGATCGAGGACAAGAAATTCTCCGAACTCTCGGCCGGCGACAAGACCGCGGTGCTGAGCCAGGCCAAGAATTATCCGGATTCGCGCTCAGTCTCGAACATGGAGCGCACCCTGCAGAAGGAGTGGTTCCAGGACCAGGACGGCGGCGACAAGCAGCGTTCGTTGAAGCTGGTCGCGCACCTGTCGCAGCACGACAGCGGCGATCGGGCGATCATCGACAACACCTTGAACCGTTTCCTCTCCCCGGATTCGGACTATGAGCTCGAGTGGAAGGCCATCCCGGACGAGGGCGGCAACACCACCTACGGTTACGCCGACGACGAAACCCTGACCTTGAACGCCAACAAGGTGCCGGCCGACAACAACCGGGTCAGCGGCAGCGACGCCGAAGCGGTGATCGAGAACACCACCGCGCACGAGGTCAGCCACCTGGTGAACGGCGACGAGACCGACCAGACCTTCGACTACCTCAACGAGGAATACCGCGCCTGGTACGTCGGCTACATGGCCGAGAACGGCAAGCCGCCGAGCAACGAAGAGGCGGCGGACCGTTGGGAATATTTCCTTAACCCGAGCGGCGGCTATGCCGACTATGCTCACGGCATCCAGAGAGACTGGTGGTGGGACACCGACGGCGCGCTCGACAAGCCCGAGGAAGCCGCCAAGATCTTCGATACCCTGAGCCAGCTGACCGGCCTCAAGGTCGATGCGAGCAACTATCAGTCCGTCCTGAGCGATACGAGCAAATGGAAGACCAAGCCGTCCGATCCTGCCGCCTCGGTGCCGCCCGGAGACCGGGACAACTGAGTCTGTCCGGTGGCATCCTCCGGGTACTGTTCCTGGGGTGGGTTGCGACCGCTACTTCCGCTTGCAGCAAGGAGATTGCGATGGACGCCAATACCAGCGCCGATGTAGTTGCCGAAGTCAGCGCCGCCGCGCTGCGCGACCACGGCTGGAGCAAGGACCAGATCGAAGTCGGCTCGACCCAGGCCCTGGACCTGGCCGGCTGCCGTTTCTTCCGGGTCTCCAACCGCGCCCGCGCCGGCCAGCAGCCGGCCGATTACGCGGTCCTGCCGGACGGCTCGCTGGTCAGCGGCACCCAGGCCGGCGGCGCCAACGGCGCCGAAGCCGTGCTGCGCAGCTGCGGCCAGAACGCCCCGGCCGAATGGTGGGCCCAGGTCGTCTCGCGTTTCGCGGCTGTTGGCGGGGTCATGGTCGACGAAAATGCGCCCTCGGCGATCCGCCGCATCCGCAAGTCCGGCGTCAGCTCGTACGCGCCCACCCTGCAGCCGAACGGCAACGCCAAGGTGCTGACCTTCTACAGCAACGACTACGAACGCAGCACCACCTATCGAGTCACCGCTACCCTCGACGCCGCCGGCAAACTCAGCGTCGACAAGACCGCATTGGCGGCCAAGGCCGAAGCCGCGCACTGAGGGCCTTCAGGCCTGATCGATTCGGTGCGCCGGTGCGTTCAGGGTAGGAGCGGCGTCCTACCGGATTTCCTTTGGTCACAAGCTCCGACCGCGCCGCTCCAACCTCGCGGTGACCCCGGTCGTCCCTGTAGGAGCGGTGTAAGCCGCGACCCGCTGCATCCCTGTGCGGCACTTCCAGCCGCAGAGGATGAGGCTGCATTTCCCGCCCGCGGTCGTGGCCGGGCTGTCTTTCCGCGGCAGGTCCAGGGCTCTTAGACGGAAACCGCTCGACGGAGCAGGAGAGTTCGGCTGGTCCAGTCACCACTTTGGCCCCAACCCGATAGCTTGTGGCTGCCAGAGCCAGACCAGTCAAGGCTCTCGCCCCGATTCGACGGCTTCATCTCGTCCCGTCCGTCGCGCCGCCGGTCTCCCGGATCGGACAAATCCCACGCCCGACCGCGCCCGGCGCCGATGGCCGGGAGGCCGTTATAAACCATCATCGCGGCCGTTCCCCGGCAATATGTAAGGAATCCCGTGGCACGCGGCATCAACGCGGTCATCTTTTACTCGCCTCTGATGCTTTCCTGTTGGAGATGTATTCAGGCAGGCGGCAGTGCGCTCACAGGGCGCTCGCAGTGATTTTTTGACTGCAAATTTACCGGGCTTGGCACTGAACAACGGGAGGGCCATTTCGGTGTTGGACCCAGAGCCTCCGTCAAAGTTAGAAATTCAATGACATCTAACGCCTTGCTTCGGCTTCAATGGCAGAGATTCGCTGCTGCGGCCAGCCCCGCTGAGTTGTTCGTGTCCGTCCCGAGGGCGGCGTAGCGACTCAGTTTTAGCGAATCAATAATCGCAACGTTCGCGGCAATTTATTTCGAAAGCCGGAAAATCGCTTCGAAAATACTTTGGGGAGTGCATGGATTGGGCCCTTAAGTAAGGAAGCCGTTGGGAGCACGGATCGCTGCGCCACTTTCGTAGCCAAGCGGTTGGGTATCTCGTTTCCATCAGAATACGCACGCCGATGAACTTCATCATCGAAGCTGTGAGGTTTGTTCAACAGGCCGAGTCTGTGATCAGGGCCTACTGTATTGCCGGTTCCAGCAGTAAAACGGTTCCTCTCGACCGTTCTCGATAGCAAGCTTTCCTCTTTGCGTCGAGCGTTCATGGCGAGTTTTGGGTGGCTCTTCCTTGGAGCGCATCGCTAATTGCCCTTCCCGAATTGCCCTTCCCGGAAAGGGGGGGCCCTAGGCGGAGCATAGCCCCGTGCCTAATTCACGGTCTTCGCCGCAGCGCTACTAGTGTTCGCCCAATCTACGGCTATGAAGGGGCGGTACTCAAGACGATCAGTCAGGTAGTCGGATAACGGGGTTCGAACTTGGTCAAGTCCACGCTGCGCTTGGCGTGACCCTCGCAGTGCGATTGCAGTGCTGTGGCGGTCGCGCGGGCGGTTCGTTCAGCATCCGCCGACATTACGGCGAGCCCGATTAGGAAGCCGACCCCGGCAGCAGCGAATGGCGCACGGATTTCCGTCGAGTGTGCGGCTTCCGAGCAAGCCGGTCCGGCGTACAACTCGATGAGGAGACGGAAGGAGCCGCGCGGGTGCCTGAGCCGGCACGCTGAGCTGCGGCGAAGGTCAGTCCGATTGTACTTGCTCAATGATCGCCAACTACCATCGGTCCAGCAGCATCGCAATTTCTTCGGGGTCGAGCGTGGACGACGTGCCGTTGGGGTTGAGCATCAACGCGGCTTAGCAGATCAGTTCAAGTAAATTACAGCCCAGGATCGCGGCAATCTGTACGAGGCCCGTTGCAGCCACGGCCTGCTCTCGCTAGCTAAAGAACGGCTGGGCCAACGGGCCTGGGCAGAGCGAACTGAATCAAGCGCAATCTCGGACTGTGGTCATGGTGGAGCGTGCGCATAGATCGTGGCGTAGAGCAGCGCCTGGAAGAACCCGGGTTCGGCCCGCCTGTCTTCGATTGCCCGAGGCATCAGTTCGCCCAAGCTAGCTTCATCGAATCGTCGCAGCAGTCGATCCATTAGTAATGGGGTCGCCCAGAAATCCCCGGGGTAGCTCCGGCCAATACGCGTTCCTCACGGGGGCGCGATCGTCAAGAAGACCTCCAGTAGGGCGGGCCGGTTCCATTGCGAACCAGAAACGGTAGTCCTGGACCGGGAGCACGCAACAAGACCGATCGCAATGATGCGCGCGGCATGGCCCAGATCTTGGAGGCTGGTGCAATGCGACGCATCTGAAGGGCCATGGAGCACACTAGGTGCGCGTGCTGCTATCCAGCAGCAGGGCAGTGCTGGCCAGGTGTGCCTGGAGAACGAACTGCGGGGTTTGTTCAAGGTGTTCAGGACGCGGCTGTTCAGCCACGTGTCTCCATGGAGCCTATGGCAGGGTCGTGCGGCCGTTTATCGAGGCACACTCCATGCTGGTACGCGCCCTATATTTCAAAGGGGCATGGAACGCCAGTTCTGACGAAGTGGGGCGGGTGCACTAACGGCCATTCTTGTCTGAGGTCTCGACTGCAGCCGACGCTTCGAGTATGCATCCCACAGTCCCGTCGCGCTGTCCAATGATTGGGTCACAGAACACTGGCGGCCTGTCGTTTTGGCCTCTATACTCGAATTACGTATGCCGAAACTTGATCGTTGTTGGCAGCAACTCAAACAAGGATGTTAGTCGTCATGCATGAAACCGAAACGATAAGTTCCATCGGCGTCGTGGGAGGAGGAAGTGCCGGATATCTCGCTGCGCTTACGCTCCGGGCACATCTCCCCAACGTCCAGATCAGTCTGCTTGAGTCGTCGAGCATTCCCGTGATCGGCGTCGGTGAGGCCACAACGTCCGAATTCCCGCCGTTCCTGTTCAAGACGCTGAAATTCGACATCGAGGACTTCTTTAGAAAGGTCCAGCCGACGTACAAACTCGGCATCCGCTTCAACTGGGGCGGCACGGAAGAAGATCATTACTTCAATTATCCGTTCGACACCGGCACGACGGCCGAGTCGCAGGAGTACGACGGGCATATTCGGCGCTGCACGTTGCAGTCGGTTCTGATGTCCGAGCACCGTCACCTCGTCGTCAAGACCGGGTCGCAGCCGCCGTTCTCATTGGAGTCGCTGTATCCCTACGGGTACCACATCGATAACAAGCGGTTCCTTGCCTATCTGCGCGAGACGGCGCTGTCTCGCGACATCACCCACGTCGACTGCACGATCGAGAGCGTCGAGCTGGACTCTGACGGCCTGATCGAGTCGGCAGTCGATACCGACGGCAAGCGCCACCAATTCGACTTCTACATCGACTGCACCGGCTTCAAGTCGCTGCTGCTCGAGAAGACGATGAACTCTCCGTTCCGGTCGTACGGTTCCAGTTTGCTGACCGACAGCGCGCTGTTCGGCACCGCCGCGCACGACGGCACCATCAAGCCTTACACCCGCGCGCAGACCATGGACAATGGTTGGGCCTGGACAATCCCGATGCGAGACGAGGATCATCTGGGCTACGTCTTCTCCTCCGAATTCGTCTCGGACGAGGACGCTGAGGCAGAGTTCCGCCGCGTCTATCCCGGCCTAGGCCCAGTGCGCAAGGTGCGATTCCGCTCCGGCCGTCACCAAGAGTTCATCAAGGGCAACGTCGCCGCAATCGGCAACTCATACGGCTTCGTCGAACCGTTGGAGTCGACCGGCCTGTTCGTCATCTGCCGCCAGTCGTTGCTCCTTTCCATGGCATTGGCGGAGAGTGGAGGCCGGTTGTCGGCCAAGACCGCGCGCGTGGTGAACGAGGCGATCGGGGACGCGTGGGACTACATCAGAGGGTTCCTGGCTATCCATTACCGCTTCAACACGCGTCGCGACACCGAGTTCTGGAAGGCCTGCCGGAGCCGTACCGACCTGGCAGGCGCCGAGCATCTGGTGGAGCGGTTCCGTGAACTCGGTGCGCTCAGCTATTCGACAGCCGACCTCAGTGTCGGCGGCACCATCAATTTCGGTTCCTTCGGGCACGACGTCCTGTTGTTCGGCCAGCAGGTCCCGCATGCGGTGACGGGTGCGCGCGAGACCCGCGAGGCCTATGAGCGTCGTGCCGCCACCTATGATCAACTGGTCCGCGACGCTCTCAGTCAAGCCGACGCCATCCGTTTCTTGGAAGCGCATCCTGCGGTCTTGCGCGAGCCCGCTGTCAGCGGCTCCTCGTGGATGGCGAAATTCATGGGTGCCGTGACCGAGGTCTGTAACGACACGCTGCGCAATGCGCATGCCGAGGATGTCGTCGTGATATAGCGCGGCCGACATGGTGGGGTATGCCAGTTGCATGTATTGCCCATGCGGCTTGCATGCTTGAGCGTGATCCGATGACGTGCTCTGCGCTGCTATCGTGCGCCCGCCTCCTGCTGGCGGAAGTTCTCGAACACCCATTTCGATCGGAGTGTCGATCAAATATTGCGGATTCGAGCTTTGAAACTAGGGAATTGCCTCAGGCTTGGTAGGGACTATGAGTGGAAACTTGAATAACAGCATGAGCCTAGAGGGCTCTCTGTCCTACAAAAGCGTCGACCACATCGCAATTGCCGTGCGCGACCTGCCGTCGGCGATCGCGTTCTTCTCGAACGTACTCGGGTTCGCGCTGATCCAGCGCAGGGAAGTGAAAGGCACGCGCACCGGTATGATCTCCGCCGAGATGGAACACAACGGGATCAAGTTCGTGCTTTGCCAGGGCACCGAAGACGAATCGCAGGTTTCCCGTTACATCGCCGAATTCGGTCCAGGCGTCGCGCATATCGCGCTTGCGGTTGACGACGTGCATTCGACTGTCGGCGAGCTAAGCGCGCGCGGAATGGAATTCGATACATCGGTGATCGAAGGGGCGGGGCTGACGCAGGCATTCTCGTCGCGCTGCCTGAATTCCGGACTGTCCTTCGAGCTCATCAAGCGCGATCCTTCGCAGGAGGGCTTCGTCGACGGCAACGTCCAGTCGCTGTTCGAGCAGCTCGAGGCCAGCGGTGCGTATTGAGACCATCTGCCGATCCGCACAATGACCACTACTGCCTTGCTCGAATCATCGTCGTCCGGTAGCCGCGCCGCGCGCGAAGGGAGCTATGCCCGCCTGTCGGTGATGAATTTCCTCAACGAGGTGGCCGAGCGCTACCCGTCGGCGATTTCGTTCGCTTCAGGCCGCCCTGCGGATGGTTTCTTCGAGCTCGATGCCTGGCTCGGCGGAATCCCCCGACTCATCGAGCATCTGGCCGTCCGCGATGGCCGCGATGCCGATGCAGTCGCGCGCCAAATTGCGCAGTACGGCCGCACGAACGGTTTCATCAACGACTTGGTCGCGGCGCAGCTTGCGAGCGACGAGGGAATCCATGCGGACGCGGGCCGGATCATTGTCACGGCCGGCTGCCAGGAAGCGTTGAGCCTGTGCATCAGCGCGTTATGCACGGAGCGGCAGGACGTCGTGCTCTCGCGCAACCCGACCTATATCGGCGTCACCGGCGCCGCGACGTTGGCTGGCATCGACCAAGTGGTCGTGCCCGGCGGGATAAGCGAATGCGCTGCCGCGGTCGCGCAGACCGTCGAGATGCTGAAAAGACACGGAAAACGGCCGCGCGCGCTGTACCTTACGCCGAGCTTCGACAATCCGACTGGCGCGACGATGTCGGCCGAAGAGCGCATCGCGGTTCTTGACGTCTGCTACGAGCATCGCATCGTCGTGTTGGAGGACAACCCGTACGGGATGTTCGGGTTTGAGAAAGCGGCTCCCCCGAACATGGCCGAGCTCGACCGGCGCGGTGTGGTGATCTATCTAGGCACGTATTCGAAGTCGCTCTGCCCGTCGGTACGGGTCGGTTGTCTTGTCGTGCCGCAGACGCTGTTCGGCGACGAGGACGCGAGCCGCGAACTTGTCGAAGGGCTGGGGATGCGAAAGAGCTTTGCCACCGTCAATACCAGCCAGCTCAACCAAGCGCTGGTCGGCGGCGTGCTGCTGGCCGAGGGGCGCAGTCTCAAGCGCATGGTCGAGCCCGTGCGCAAACATTACTGGCGGAACCGCGACTTGCTGCTTAAATGTCTGGGCGAAGCCTTTTCGGATGACTGCGGTGTGAGATGGAATCGTCCGGATGGTGGCTTCTTCCTGTCTGTGCAAATGCCCTTCGCGTTCGGACAGGCCGAGGTGGAGCGGTGCGCGAGCGAGTTCGGCGTGATTCCGATGCCGATGTCGTACTTCGCTCTAGACAGTACGCAGAATGCGTCCGTGCGGATGGCCTTTAGCAATGTTTCGGACGAGCAGATCATCCACGGCGTGGATCGTTTCAGCAGGTTCGTGCACGGCCGTCTGGCGCGGCGACCGGTCGGTGCCTGATGGATGGGGCCGAGTCGGATTTTGGGATTAAGGTGCAATGGATTATGTCCACGATTTTCGTGAGTTGCGTCGCAGCGCTCGCCGACGGTTGCCCGGTTTCGCGTTCGACTTCATAGACGGAAGCGCGGGCCGCGAAGCCGCCGCGGCGCGCAACGTGCAGGCATTCGCCGACGCCGAAATCCATCCTGATCCGCTGCATCCGAGGGCACGCGAGACGCGTTGTGCGTTGTTCAACCAATCGTATGCGGCGCCGTTCGGCATCGCGCCCATGGGCGGCCTGGGGATCATCGATGGGCGCGCGGACATCTCCATCGCGCGCGCAGCTGCAGCCTGCGACGTCCCGTACGTGCTGTCCTCCGTCGCGAACACATCGCTTGAGGACGTTGCGCGCGCAGCGGGCCGTAGTCCGTGGCTGCAATTGTACTGTCCGCAGGACCGCTCGTTGCTGTTCGGATTGGTGGACCGTGCGAAGGATCTCGGCTGTCCGGTACTGATGCTAACGGTCGACATGCCGATGGTCGGCAAGCGGCTGCGCGATATCCGCAACCGGCTGTCTATCCCGTTCCGCTGGAGCGCGAGGACGGTGATCGATGTGGTCGCACGTCCGCGCTGGGGTCTCGCGCAGCTCGTGAACGGGCCACTGCAGTTTCCCAATTTGCGCGTCCCTGCCGATGATGCGGACGATCTCGCGACGCTGATGGCGCGCCAGACCGGCGGCATCATCGATTGGGAATTGATCGCGACGCTGCGGGATCGCTGGCCGAACGCATTATTGATCAAAGGTGTTCAGTCAGCGTCTGTGGCGCGACGTGCGCATCAGCTGGGCTGCGACGGCGTAGTTGTTTCGAATCATGGCGGACGTCAGCTTGACGGCGCGGCTGCATCGTTGCATTCGCTGTCGGCAGTGGCCGCGGCGACGCGTGGCGGCGTCACGGCGATCGACTCCGGTCTGCGGTGCGGCGAAGACGTGCTCAAAGCACGGCTGGCTGGCGCGTCCGTCGCGTTCTTCGGTCGGCCGGTTGCGTTTGCGTATGCCGCAGGCGGGCAAGCGGCCGTGGAGGCGCTGCTACGCATATTGCGTCACGAATACTTGTGCGCATGCGTGCAAGCCGGCGAGGGCAGCCCCGATGTGCAGCTGTTACTGCGCAACGAGCTCGTGCCGCCGGCGGCATCATGAAGCGCCCTCTCGAGAGCGGTAGCTGCTCTCCCTCTTGCTTTCGCCCGGATCTCGTCGAATGTCGAACTCGATCTTGAACGCTTCCAGTCACCCGTCAAAGTGGTCGCATGACGACGCGCTGCAGGCGCAGGCTTCTTTTTGGAAGCTGGCGCTTGAAGGTGCCCCGGACCTGCTGGCGCTGCCGGGCGATCGCCCCCGGCCGGTGCTGCAGGAGAATGCAGGCGGCTTCGTGCGTTGCTGTCTGGACGAGGAGCTGACGCGCGGTGTACGCGCCTTGAGCCAACGGCATGGCGTGACGCAGGGGGTGACGCTGCTCGCGAGCTGGGCGGCGGTGCTGAGTCGGCTGTCGGGCCAGGACGAGGTCGTGATCGGCATGCCGGCCACCGCTCGCGCTCGGCATTCGAATGCGCTCGCGCTGCGTATCGATGTGCGTGCCGCGGAAACGGTGTCGGCTTTACTGACGCAGGTGCAGTCGCGAGCGGCGCAGGTGCAGCAGCATCAGGACCTGCCGTTCGAACAGGTCGTCGAACTGGTCGCTTCGCAGCGCAGCCTGTCGTACAACCCGATCTTCCAGGTGCTGTTTGATTGGCGGGACTCAGTCGATGAGCCGCTGCTGCCGCTCGTGCGGCTCGATCTGACACTATCGCTCTCGGATGCAGGCGAGGTGATCGCCGGCGGCATCGAGTACGCGAGCGCGTTGTTCGATGCGACGACGATCGAACGTTATATCGAATGCTGGCGGACGTTGCTGCGCGAGATGGTGACTGATGCGCAGCGTCCGGTGTCGGCGCTGAGGTTGCTGCCCGAGGCCGAGCGGCAACTGGTGGTGGAGACGTGGAACGCCACGGACGCGCCGTATCCGGTCGACCGGCTGGTGCACGAGTGGTTCGAGGCGCA